>CBDUEV010000001.1:0-132302 GCA_965366365.1 uncultured Acidimicrobiia bacterium
TCGCTGATCGCCACCAAGGCGTCGCGGGTGGTAGAGGCCGCCCACGGCGGCACCGTTCTCGAATTCGGCCTTCGCCGGGCGCCTGGCCTGGCGGCGAACGCGGCGACGCGTGCGGCTCTCATCGGCGGCGTCGATTTCAGCTCCAACGAAGGCGCCTCCCACGTCCTGGGTCTGCCGGCCAAGGGCACCCACGCCCACTCGATGGTGCAGGTCTTTCTGGCGATCGGACAGGGTGAGCTCGAAGCTTTTCGCGCCTACGCCGAGGTCTATCCCGACGACTGTCTCCTGCTGGTCGACACCGTGGACACCATCGAATTCGGGGTACCGAACGCCATCTTGGTGTTTGACGAGTTGCGGTCCAAGGGGCACGAGCCGGTCGGGATCCGGCTCGATTCCGGTGACCTCGCCCACCTGGCCGTGCGGTCGGCGGCGCTGCTGGACGAAGCCGGGTATCCGGACGTGAGCATCGTCCTGTCGAGCCAGCTGGACGAATTGACGATCTGGCAAATACGGAATCAGATCACGGAGGAGGCTCCGCGGTACGGTGTCGAGCCCGGCCCGCTGTTGCAGAGGCTCACCTACGGGGTCGGTTCACGCATGGTGACGTCGCAAGGTGATTCGAGTTTCGACGGTGTCTACAAGATCGCCGCCGTCGAAGACGAATCGGGCCGGTGGGCCCCCACGATGAAGATCTCCGACAGCCCGGCCAAGATCGCCAACCCGGGGATCAAGAAGCTATGGCGGGTCTACGACCAGCGCGGCTTGGCCACTGCCGACGTCATCGCTCTCGACCACGAAGCGCTGGACGAGCGCCCTCTCGAATTGGTTCACCCCTCGCGGGCAGGTGTCCATCGCAGGCTGGCGGACGCCGAGGTGAGCCGTACCGAAGAGATGCTGGAGCCGGTGCAGGTATCCGGCTCCACCGAGCCGGGTCCGGGCGACATCTTCGTCGCCAGGGAACGCCGCACGAGGGACCTCGATCGCCTCGACCCCGGGGTGCGACGCCTCGTCAATCCACACGAATACCACGTCTCGCTGTCCCGACCGCTTGCCGATCTCAAACGGTCTCTCATCGAGGAGTACACGTCCTGAAGGGTGCTGTCAGCGAATTCTTGCCTGTGCGCTGCCTCCTCCGCATCGAGCCGTTACCGTAGGGCCGTGGACGTACTGGATGCAGTGCTCGAGTTCATCGCCAGGGACTACTCGGGGCCGAAGGCCGAAGCGATCTCTGCCTTCGCCAAGGCGTTTCTGAGGAGATCCGAAACAGGAGCCCTAGGTGCTGAGGCCACGTACCGACTCATCCTCGATTTCTACGAATTCGCCGATGCCCGCCGCGATCCGATCGGGGTGCGAGCGTTCAATCCCACGGTTGCGGAGCAGGGTTATGAGCTGGGTGGCGCCGTGCTCCAGGTCAACGTCGAGGACATGCCGTTTCTCTTCGACTCGATCTCGAGCGAGCTCGTTGCCGAAGATCTGCACGTGAAGCGAGTCCTCCACCCGGTGGTGGGCCTGAGTCGCGCCCCCGATGGCGGCATCGTCACCGTCGGCCACGCCCGCGAGGCTGCCCACCGGGAGTCCTTCCAGCATTATGAGCTGACCCGGCCACTCACCGAAGGCGAGATCTCTCGCGTCGAAGAAGCGGTCTTCGAGGTGCTGGTCGACACGGGGCGAGCAGTCCGCGACTTCCGGCCGATGCTCGAGGTCGTTTCCCGGATGACGAACCTCGCCCAGCAAGCCTCGCCCCGGTACTCGAAACAGGAGGTCGAGGAAGCGGTCGCCTTTCTCCGCTGGCTACGAGAAGGGAACTTCGTCTTCCTCGGGGCCCGAGAATACGAGGTCACCCCGTCGCCCGACGGGCCCATGGTCCAGGCAGTGCCCGGTTCTGGTCTGGGAATCTTGTCCGAGGTGGGCCAATCGCATCTCGCCAAGCCCACTCTGCTTTCGGATCTGTCGTCGGAGCTGGCAGGAAGGTTCCTCGAAGGACCGTTGATCGTCATCACCAAGACGAACCGAGAAGCCACCGTGCACCGCCGGGAGAAGATGGATTATCTCGGCCTCCGCACCGTCGGGCCGGACGGTGAGACCACGGGTGAAATCCGTTTGATCGGGCTCTTCACGGCCAAGGCGGCGATGGCGCCGGCTTTTCTCATCCCGATCCTGCGGCGCAAGCTCGACGCCATCGTGGAGGCCGAGGATCTCATCGAGGACTCGCACGACCACAAGGCGGTGATCCAGTTCTTCGACGGTTTTTCCAAGCAGGATCTCTTCGCCGCCCCCACCGAAGATCTTCGGCGCGAGATCATGGGCCTGCTCGGGTCTCAGGAGCGCAACAAGGTGCGCCTCTTCGTTCGTCGGGACCTTCTCCAAAGGTCGGTCTTCATTCTGGTCGCCCTGCCGCGCGATCGTTTCAACGCCAATCTCCGCAAGGAGCTGCAACGGTTGTTCAAGGAGCGCTTCCGGGGGAGTTCGGTCGACTACCACCTCAACCTCGGTGAGACCGATCCCGCCCAGATCCATTTCACGGTGTGGGTCGATGAGAGCCTCGTCCCGGAGGTCCCGTTCGACGAACTCGAACGGGAAGTCATCCAGCTGACCCGATCATGGCAGGATCAAATCGTGGACCACCTCACCGCCATGGAAGGTGAGGCCGAGGCCGTTCGTCTCGCCAGTGATTGGTGTGCGGTCTTTCCCGAGTACTACAGGACGGCGACCGCCATCGACATCGCGGCGGGCGACATCGTTCAACTGGCGCGCCTCGAAGACCGGGGGCGCCCGTTCGTGGTCGGGGTCCAGAACGAGACACATTCGAGTCACGGAGAGCCCCTCACCAGGATCACGCTCTATCGGGCTGGAGGCAAGAAGCCGCTCACCGAACTGATGCCGGCCCTCGAGGACATGGGTCTCCAGGTCGTCGAAGAGGTGCCAACCCGGCTCAAAGGGGCAGGAAAGCATTTCATCCACGATTTCGGTGTGCTCAGCCCGGCCGGCCACACGATCGATGTCGAGGAATGCGGCGGGCGAATCGCCGAGGTCCTCGAACAGATCTGGGGTGGCGTCTCCGACACGGACTCGTTGAACGAATTGGTGATCGTGGCCGGACTGTCGGCCAGGCAGGTCCACATCCTCCGTGCCTATCGGACGTATTGGCGGCGCGTCCACAGCCTCTTCACCGACAGCTATGTGAATGAGACCCTCGTCAAGAACCCACACGTGGCTCGCCGGCTCGTCGCCCTCTTCGAGGAGCGGTTCGATCCAGCTCGATCGGACTCGGACGGCTCGGAGCTGAGGACACAGATCCTCGCCGATCTCGACTCGGTGCCATCGCTCGACGAGGACCGGATCCTGCGCGGTTTTCTGGCTCTCATCGAAGCCACCGAACGAACCAACGCGTACCTCGAGAAGGCCGATGTCCTGTCCTTCAAACTCCGGTCGGCCGACGTGCCCGACATGCCCGGCCCGACCCCGATGGCAGAGATCTTCGTGCTGGGTCACGGGGTGGAAGGCATCCACCTGCGGGGCGGTCCCGTTTCTCGGGGCGGTATCCGCTGGTCGACCCGTCGCGAGGACTACCGCACGGAGGTGCTGGGCCTGATGAAAGCGCAGATGACCAAGAATGCGGTCATCGTGCCGGATGGAGCCAAGGGCGGGTTCGTTCTACGCCACCCTCCCGAAGAGCCCGGCGCTCTGCGCGAAGAGGTAGCCCGCCAATACTCGGCCTTCATCTCCGGACTCCTCGATATCACGGACAACATCTCCCAAGGCCAAGTCGTTCATCCTGCGGGGGTTCGCATTCACGACGGCGAGGATCCCTATCTGGTGGTGGCCGCCGACAAGGGGACGGCCACGTTCAGCGACCTCGCCAACGGTCTTGCCGCTCGTTACGGGTTCTGGCTGGGTGATGCGTTCGCCTCAGGCGGATCCGCTGGATACGACCACAAGGATCTGGGAATCACCGCTCGGGGAGCATGGAAGTCGCTCGAACGCCACTTCCGAGAGCTGGGCATCAACCCAGACGCCGACGAGTTCACTGTGGTCGGAATCGGCGACATGTCCGGGGACGTGTTCGGCAACGGCATGCTTCTCTCAGAGCGGATCAGGCTGGTGGCGGCGTTCGACCACCGCCATATCTTCATCGATCCGAACCCGGAGACGGCAACCTCGTTCACGGAGCGACAACGCCTCTTCGATCTGGCGCACTCTTCGTGGGGCGACTACGACACGACGCTGCTCTCACCCGGCGGAGGGGTTTGGGCTCGGACGGAAAAGCGCATCCAACTGGCTCCTGAGGCGCGCAAAGCCCTCGGCGTGGAACAAGCCGAGTTCTCGCCGAACGATCTGATCCACGCCATTCTCAAGGCGCCGGTACAACTGCTCTGGAATGGCGGGATCGGCACGTACATCAAGGCGAGTTCGGAAACCCACGAAGCGGTCGGCGACCGCACCAACGACGCCCTCCGTGCCGACGCCAACGACCTCAGGTGTGCCGTGGTCGTCGAAGGCGGGAATCTGGGGGTGACCCAGGCAGGCAGAATCGAGTTCGCAGAGCGGGGCGGCCGGATCAACACCGATTTCATCGACAACTCGGCCGGCGTCGACTGCTCAGACCGGGAGGTCAACCTCAAGATTCTCCTGGCCCTGGCGATCCAGGAAGGCCAACTCGCCGTGGAGGATCGTGACGAGCTGATCGCCTCGGTCTCGGACGACATCGTGGCAGGCGTTCTCTATGACAACTTCCTGCAGGCACAGATCCTCTCCCAGGAGACGGCGGTCACCTCCGCCCGATTCCAGGAATACGAAGAGCTCATGACGGATCTGGAGAAGGACGGGATTCTCGATCGGAGGCTCGAAGGCTTGCCGTCGACCGAGGAGATGGAGCAACGAGCTCACGAAGGGGCCGGTCTCACCCGCCCTGAGTTGTCCGTGTTGCTCTCGGACGCCAAGCGGAGCCTGCGGGAGGCTCTGGTGGATTCCGTGCTCCCCGACGATGCCTACCTGCTGGTGGACCTGGAGCGATACTTCCCGTCCAGTGTCGTCGCTCGTTTCAAGTCCCTCCTGGCGGAGCACCCGCTCCGAAAGCGTTTGACGGCCACCCTCCTGGCCAACGAGATCGTGAACTCGGAGGGGCCGACCTTCGTGACTCGGCTGTGCGCTCGCACCGGCGCGGAGAAGTCCGAGGTGGTGAAGGCATACCGGATTGCTCGGGATGTGAGTCGAGCCGCCGAACGATGGGAGGCGATCGAGGAGATCTTCGAGGATGTGGACCTGGCCACCTGGGCAGAGCTCATGCGAGGGGCGGACGAACTGGTCGGCAATCTGACGCGCTGGTATCTGGCGCACACGCCGGCTCGCATCGGGCTGGCGGAGGTCATAGAAGGTTCATCCGAAGGCTTCCGCGCCGTCGAGCAGGTGATGGAGGTGGGCGGCTCGGACGAGTGGAGGGCGCGACGCGGCGCCTACATCGCGGACCTCGTCGGACGAGGAGTGCCGGAAGGAGCGGCGCGGTGGCACGCCTATGTGCCGGTCTTGGTGAACGCCCCTGGCGCCATCGAGTTGGCTCGGCTGTACGGCCGAAGCCCGGCCGATGCCCTGGAGGTCATGCTGGCGATGGGCCAAGCGGTCTCTCTTGATCGCTTCGAAGTGATCGTGAGCGATTTTGTCCCAGTCGACCCCTGGCAGCAGTGGGCACTTCAAACCCTGGAGGACGACCTCATCGCCATCCGCCGGCGTCTCGCCGCAGCCGTATTGGACGAGGCGGGCGACCGAGCTCCCCAAGACGCTGTCGATCATTTCCTCGTCGAGCGCGCCCACACGGTCGCACGTCTGGTCAGATTCATGAGGGTCTTCGACGAAGCGCCGCTCGACGACCTGGCTCCGCTCATCGTTGGGGTGCGCCAGGTGCGGACACTGCTGGCCTGACCCGGCACCTCATCGGTGGCGGCCCTACCCAGGCGAGGGCGGTCCACCGCGAGACGGTCGCCAGAATCAGGACTCGGTCAGCGGGACTCCCTCGCCCGAGAAATAGCGCTGGGCCAGATCCCATCCGGCCCGACCGCATTCGGCTCCGACTTCGCGGCCCCTCAGATCGTCTGCGGGCACATGGATCCCACCGTAGATCCGCGAACGTCCGGCTTGGTCGGCCGCGTCGAAGTAGGTGGCCCACTGAAGTGTGACGGCTTCGCTCGGACCCTCCTCGAACTCGAGGGCTCCCACCGGCACGGTCCATTCCCCGACGCCGCCCGGGAAGAAGGGGGATCCGGTGAAGGCCGCCAGCACTTCGGCCGCTGCCCGACTGAAGACGCTGTGGCCCGACACGTATCCGGCGAAAGCCGGTGTGACAAATGTCTCCTTCTGAAACGGCGCCCACTCGACTGCTCGAATCCACCGGACCCCGCCGTCGGGAGTGCTCCGATCGCCTGCCCACGCCCGAATCGCAATCTCTCCGAGGTGGTCGGCCAACGAGGCGTGGCGCTCTCCGGGTGCGCTCGACTCAGCGGTGACCACTTCCACGAGGCTCGGTTCCAGGGGCAGGCCGTCGGGATGGAACGAGGGTCCGTTCGGGTCGCTGCTCTGACCGAGTCCTCCCATGTAGCGAATCATCGAGATGGGTCTGGCATAGTCGTAGTGGTACTTCAGGCCCCACGCGGCGACGGCGGCGTCATGGGTGGCGCCGTTGAGAGCAAAATACAGTTTCACGTCCCATTCCAAACGATCCACCGGTTCGCCTTGGCCGGCGATGGTGTGCTCGCTCTCTGGATCGTCGGAGACGAGATTGGCGATGGTGTTCCAGTGGCCAGGCGGGGTCTCCGATCGGGGTCCGTCCGCCCAGTACTCGGCGATCACTCGAGTGAAGTCGCCCCGGGCCGCTTCGTTCGCCTCGTAGGCTCGACCGGTGATCGGGTTGAGCTCGTAGCCGTTCCCGCCGTCGGTTCCGACCGGGTTGTTGCCGAGGGCGCCCGGGCCTATGTCGATGCGCGTCCCATCGTCGGGGTCGAGCTGGCTCGAGCCGCGTATGACTTCCAGGGCGCCGGTCTTGAAAGCCGCATCGCTGACCGGGTCACCCAGCAATGGGGGTGGGCCGGGATCGATCGGAAGCTCCGGGCCCGCCGGGAGGGCGAATGCGGTCACTCCACCCCATTGGGACCCGATGAACTCCTGCACGTTCGTGCCGACAGGTACGTCGTTCTGGGTGCTCATCCCTTCGATCTGGAGTGGCTGCCACCGGTTCGGGTCCGCCATGATCGTGCCGGGTTCGGCCACGACGAGCGGCTCGTTGATCGGTGTGTAGGTCCGATCGTGGTATCCGTCTGCCTCGTTGGATCCGTCGCCGGAGCCGAACTGGATGATGGCTGTGGCGATGCGATTACCAAACGCGGCCGGGTCGTCGCCGCTGGTTTCGGCGAGGGCGGGGTCGAGGCACAAAGACCGCATGAGATCGTCGAATTCGGCAAGGGAGGTTGCTCCGCCGGTGGCGTCTCGGTAGCGGTGAGTGAGAACCCCGTATGCCGCGTAGCTCATGGCCTCGGCTCGGGCTGTGGCGATGTCGTCGGCTGACCTGGCCTCGTCGACGAAGTAGCCCTTGGCAGTCTCGTCGTAGCCGGCCCAGGCGTCCCACATTGCCGCCGACACGTGAAACAAGTTGCGGGCGTGTACCACCGGCGCTGGAAAATCGCGTCGGATGGCGCCGAGTGTTGCCTCGTTCCATGCGCGGGCAACGGACTGACCCTCTTCCGGGAAACACGCCGCAGAAGCGGGGGCGAGCTCGGCGGCCGTCCCCGAGCCGGTCGTGGTGTCGGAGGTGCAGCCACCACCGATGAGGATGAGCAGGAGGGTTGCCACAAACATCGAGGACTTGCGTCGTCGCGAAGTGTGCATTTCCCCAATCTAGTGCTTCGTCACCTTCGCAACGCCTCGATGGTCCGGTTGTCGGCAGCCACGCGTTCGGCGAGGATGCGGGCGACGAACAGGTGGAGTGCGGCCGCTGCTACCGGGTCCTGCTCGGCAATTCGGACGAAGGAATCAGGCGAGAGGCACCTCACCACGCAGTCGGTTTCTGCGACCACCGAGGCAGTGCTGTTCGTGCCGGTGTAGAGGCCTATCTCGCCGACTACTGTACCCGCCTGCATGGTGCGCAGGCGGAGGGGGGTCTGCCCGGGACGTTCTATCTGGGCTGTCACGGTGCCGCTCTCGAGGAAGAGGAGTCCGACGGACGGTTCGCCCATCTCGATCAATCGGCTTCCGGCCGAGGCGTGGAGGCATTCGAAGGACGCCTCCAACGCTTCGGGATCGACACACTCCGGCACCATGGCGACGAGTGCGGCCTGAAAGGTGGAAGAGGCGATCCCCGCCGGATCCGACCGCTCCGCCAGGAGCTGTTCCTCGCACCAGCCGAGACCGTGATCGAGGTCGGGGAACGTCCGAAAGGCCGAGCCTGCGGCAGTGATCAGGTGCGCCAAGGGACGCCTCACCTGTTGGCTCACGGACGTGAGTGCGACCGTGAACCGAGCTTGCTCGGCCAAACGGTCCAGCTTTTCGAAGGACATGACAGCCGACGAGTCGATCCCGGTGACTGCTCTGAAGTCGAGAAGCAGGAGTCGCAGAGTCGGTAGCTCCGGGTCCGTGACCCGTTCGACGACGCTCTCGATGAGCCGTGTCGCAGTACCGAAGAAGAGGTACCCCTGCAGCTCGAGGACGAGGGTTCCCTTTCCAGCGTCATCGAGGAAGGCACAGTCCTGCCGGGGTCGGTCGACGTTGCTCGGGTACTCCGGAACGCGCGTCTCGTGGCGGATCATGCTGACCTTGCTGTACCTGTACACGAAGAGGAAGACCGCCCAGATCAGTCCGAAGACCACTCCTTGCACGAATCCGAAGACAACCATGAACATGGTGATGAGGACGATCAAGACGTAGTCTGATCTGGCCACTCGGCTCCGGATTTCCCACGCCCACTCGAACAGGAAGGTTCCGCCGATGAAGAGCAGCACGGCACCCACGACGGCAGTCGGCAGGAGCGAGAAGACCGCCGATCCGGCGACCAACGCCACGCCGTTCAAGAGAGCGGCAACGACTGCGGCTCCCCGGCGGGGTCCGGCGATCCGAGCTGCCAGGACGGTGTTGCTGAGGTAGGGGTAGGCAGGGGCGCCCCCGGCCACACCGGCCACCAGGTTGGCCAACCCGAGTCCTCTCAGGTCTTGGTTGATATCGATTTCCCGCTGGGTCTCGAGCTCGATGGCCGGCGCGTTCAGGAGCAACGTGATCGCCGCCAGGAGAAGCACGGACGCCAGGGTGCCGACCTGGCTGAGGATGGCGCCCCAATCGGCCGCTCCGATGGCGTCGAAGGTCGACGGCTCCCAGAGGGAGCCCGAGGGAAACCGTCCCAGCAGCCAACCTCGATCCTGAGCCTCGCCGATTCCCACCCCGAACGCCGCGGACACTGCGTGAAAGAGCACCGGCCCGATCAGGAGGGCGACGGGAATAGCCAGGCGATGGGCTTGCCGGGAGGCGTAACCCAGCACGATGGCGAGCAGGATTCCGGCGCCCCACACCGCCAGAGTGTCGGGTTCGCCCACTGCTTCGACCCCCTTGCCTTGCCCGAGGATCCCGGCCGCGCCCTTGATGACCAGGGCCCCGGTGCCGGCCAGAAACCCGGCGATGACGGGGAAGGGGATGTAGCGGATCAGAGCGCCCAGCCGGAACCGCCCCAGAACGTAGAAGAGGGCGCCCACGGACAGTGTCGCCACGGACACGGTGGCAACCACGCTGGCGACGGCCTGGTCGGGGGCGACACTGGCCGCCACTTCTGCCGTCGCCAAGGCCAACACCGCCGCCGTGCTCCCTTGAACGCCGGCCATCATGCCGGGAAAGGAGCTCGTCACAGCCGAGATGAGTCCCACCACGAGCCCACTGACGAGTACCAATCCGATGCCGAGAGGGAGTGCTGAAGCCACGGGCCCGCTGAAGATGAGGCTGGCGAGGGATATGCCGATAGAGATGCTCACGACGCCGCTCAGGAGGCCGGCAGTCACCGTCGGTGCGATCCGTCCAGGGTCGGGTGGGCGCGCCTGAAAGATTGGATGTCCCGTAGTCGCCTGGTCGGTTGAGGGGTCCTGCACGTCGAACAGTATGCCCGAGCCGGCCTAACGGCGCCTGAACGCCATGGAGTTCAGGCGTCTGGACGTGGTTTGGGTCGGTGGAGCCCTTTGACCGTCGTCACGGGACTCCCACTGCCGGAGGGGCGGAGCGGCGTCCCCGGGGTGCTCGGCCTCTCGGCGGCCCGCTCGGTCGGCCTGGCCGACGGGAATAGGTACGGTCGCGAGCCGGTTGTGGCTGTCTGAAACCCGAGAAAGCGAAACCCATGTCCGAGATCACCCTGTACGGCGCCGAGTGGTGCGCCGACTGCCGGCGTTCGAAGTCCCTTCTCAACGACCGCGGAGTCGAATACACCTACGTCGACCTGGAAGCTCAGCCGGATGCAGTCGAGGTTGTGTTGGAGCTAAACGAGGGGCGTCGGGTGATCCCGACCATTGTGTTTTCGGACGGCACCCACCTCGCCGAACCCTCCGATCGAGAGTTGTCGGAGCGACTCGGGTTCTGAATCCGGATCCAGGTGGATCCTTCGACGGATGGCGTTTGGCAGGATCGGAACCCTGGTGGGTAGCCTGGAGCGCGTGAAGCGTCTCTATCCACTCCTGATTCTGGTTCTGCTCTTGCTGTCCGCCTGCCAGGTCAAGCTCGATCAAGCAACGCTCGTCAGGGGAGACGGTTCGGGAACCCTGTCGGTGGTGATTGCGCTCGACGAAGAGTTGCGAGAACTGATGGCCGCGTCAGACCAGGACATCAAGGCCATGGCGGAGAGCCTGCCCGTCGGCTTCGATACGCGGGATTACGTCGAGGGGGACCTCGAGGGAATCGCCTCCTCCGTGGATTTCGCCGATCTCGGACAGCTGAACGAGCTTCTCGCCGGTGAACTTGGTGGGGGGCAGGTGGCGGAGAATGTGTCAGTGGTGAGAGAGGGTGACGTCTTCCAGTTTCGCGCCACGCTCGGCGATGTCAGCGGTCAGCTCGCCCAGCTGGATAGCGCCGGAGCGTTCTTGACCGACGAGGTCTTCGACGATGTCTTCGACATCACGATCCGGGTCCGCCTGCCTGGCGACCTCGTCGACCACAACGCCGACGAGCTCGGTGCCAACGGGGAGTTGTTGTGGCGCATCGACTCCGCTGCCTCGGGCGAGCTCTACGCGACTTCGTCTGTGGCAACGGGCGTTTCGATGTCTCTCATGATGGTGGTGGTGGCAGGGGTCGCAGCCCTCGGACTGGGCGCAGCGTTGTTGTTCTCGCGTCCCCAGACGCTCGCTTCGTCACCGGTTGGATGATGGCAGCCTGCGCTGGAGTGTGGCGAAGCCCAAAATCGGCCTACCATGGAGGGCGCCGAAGCAACCCTCGTGGGTCTTGGCAGGTATTAGTCGAACAACGTATCAGTCGAACAACGTATCAGTCGAACAACGGAGTGCCTGAGTGGCCAAACAGGAAGATGTGATTCGCGTCCAGGGCGTGGTCATCGAGAACATGCCCAACGCGACGTTCAAGGTCGAGGTCGACGGCGGCCTCGAAGTTCTTGCCCGGGCGGCGGGCAAGATGCGCCGCGGGCGATACATCCGCATCCTGCCGGGCGATCGAGTCGACCTCGAGTTGTCGGCCTACGACCCCACGCGCGGCCGAATCGTCTGGCGCTACAAATAGGCTCCATCCATTGAGCACCACGTGAGAGGGAGCAGCCCAGGCTGCTCCCTCTTTCTTGGCCGGGGCCCGCTAGCGGCAACGGCAACGGCATCTGCAGCGTCGACGTCGGCAACGTCTGCGGCGATACGGATACATGTTCACCTCCCTTCGTCTGCGGGTTGATCAGAACCGATCCGCGCCAGGTAGGCCTCGAGGGTCGTCCCTCGCGTCGGGCGGTGGCCGTTCCCGGAGTTCCGTTGCAGGCGCCAGAGTTCCTTGTACCGCTCTCCGAGGAAGAGCAGTTCCAGGTGGCCGCCCTGTTCGACGATGGCGCCTCGTTCCAGGACCACGACCTCGTCGGCGAGGCGGGCGATGTTGAGCCGATGCGAGACGATGATGACCGTCCGATTGTGAGCAACGTTCTTGACGACGTCGAGGACCTTCGCCTCGGATTCGGCATCGAGCCCGCTGGTCGGTTCGTCGAGGACGAGCACGGCGGGATCCCGAAGGAGAGCCCTCGCCAGGGCGATGCGTCTCTTCTGGCCGCCCGAGAGGAGTACTCCATCCTCGCCGACGAGGGTTTCGTACCCGGCCGGCAGATGCTCGACGAACTCGTCGACCAACGTGAGCCGGCCAACGCGACGGATTTCGGAGTCCTCGGCCTCGGGTACGCCGAAAGCGATGTTGTCGGCGATCGTTCCGTCCACGATCCACAGATCCTGCGGAACGAGGGCCACCCGATGGCGATACGCCTCGATCCCCAGCCTGCGGATATCCGTGCCCCCCAATTCGATCCGTCCCTTGTCGGGGTCATAGAGCCTGAGCAGGAGCGACAGCAACGTCGACTTCCCGGCGCCCGTCGAACCGACCACGCACACCGTCCGTCCTGGCTCGGCCCGGAAGGAAACGTCCTCGAGTACAGGATGCGTGGGTTCGTATCCGAACGTGACCTTCTTGACTTCGAGGACGCAGGGACCGGCCGGCACGGCCCGGGGATTCGGGTGTTCGGCGACGGCGGGTTCGGCTGTGAACAGCTCGGAGATTCTCTCGAGGCTGGCGTTGCCCTTGGCGAGGATGGGGACCAGCGCACTGAGGTTGCGAATCGGGTCGTACAGCCCGTTGAGGTAGGTGAGGATGACGAAGAGAACCCCCAGCGTCAGACGCCCGTCGATGACGCGAGCCACTCCGAGATAGAGGACCACCGCTGAGCCGACTGCCAGGACGATGTCGGCGATCGGGTACAGCCTCGCCGACTTCTCCACCACCTCGATGGCAGCGTCGGTGGCGTGATCGTTGGCGGCCTGGAACCGGGTGCCGGTTTCCTCTTCCTGCGCGAACGCCTGCACCGCGCGGACATGGCGAAGGAGGTCGGTGGCCCTGTGCACGAGGGCACCGCTCTCGTCTCGCGCCTGGCGTTGCGCTCGCTTGACGATGCGGTGGGTTTGCGTGGCCCAGTAGGCGAGAAGCGGCACCACCACCAATGCGACGATGGTGAGAGGCACGTCGATGACCAGGAGAATGACGAACATTCCGGCCAGCGTGAGGATCTCGCGAAATGCCACGTCGAACCGGGCGATGAGCATTTCCTCGACGTGGGTCACGTCAGTGGTGAGTCGTGCCGCCAGATCACCTGACCGGTTGGCGTCGTGGAAAGAGAGGGAGGCTCGTTCGACGCGACGAAAGGTGGCCGAGCGGAGGTCGGCGCCCAATCGTGCTTCGGTGGCCCCGAGGAGGTACTCGACGAGATAGCCGGTCAGAGCCGATGCGCCGGCCAAGGCGACACCGGCCGCGGCCGCTGTTGCGGCGATCCCCAGCCGCGAGAAATCCTCGAGGAATCCCAACCAGGAGGGGAGCGCTTGCTCGTCGATGGCGTTGTCGACGATCACCTTCAATGGCCAGGGAGCCGCCAGCTCCAACAAGATCATGAGCACGGTGAGCGCCATGGCCGCTGTGAGCGGGCTCCGGTACGGGCGGATGATCGATCGGGGCGCAGGGGTCGCCTGGCTGAGGCGCTCGACTCCACTCTCGGCATTGGCCGTTCGGAGCGATGTCGCCGCCCGAAAACCGGCGAAAACGAGTAGGGCAATGACTGAAATCGTCGCCGCTATCAACCCTGACAAAGCGCCCCCCAGTGGTAACCATGCCTCCAATAGTTCCACTTCGCATCGTCCTTATACCATGGCAAATAGACGGTTACAAGAGATGCATGAGGTTATTTGTTGCGAATTGCACAGATAGTATTCGTGGCGTTACTAACGGTGATCGCAGTGGTTCAATCGTGGGGAACGAGGCGGTGCTTCATGATCTCGACTGCCACAGGGTTCTCGTCGACGAGCAGACAGCGCCTACCGAGGTTGAGAGAGGCTGCCCCGGTCGTCCCCGATCCGGCAAAGAAGTCGGCGACCAGATCGCCCGGGTTGCTCGATGCGGAGATGATTCGTTCGGCGAGTGCAACCGGTTTCTGGGTCGGATATCCGGTTCTTTCTTTCGAGTTGGTGGGAACGATGGTCATCCACCAGACGTCGGTGGGGACCTTGCCTCGGGCCGCTTTCTCCTCATCGACCAACCCTGGGGCCATGTAGGGGATCCGATCGATGTCGTCACGGTTGAAGACCCACTCATCGCCCTTCGAATACCAGAGAATGGTGTCGTGCTTGCGAGGCCACCTGTCCTTGTGCCGCCCGCCGTAGTCGTACGCCCACACGATTTCGTTGAGGAAGTGCTCAGCACCGAAGATCTCATCCATCAAGAAACGGACGTGATGTACCGTGCGGAAGTCGAGGTGGAGATAGAGAGACCCGCGGGCGGTCAAAACCCGCCTCATCTCACGGAGACGCAGATCCAGGAAGGCCAGGTACGAATCGAGAGGCATCCGGTCGTCGTATGCCAACCGGGATACCTCCTCATACGAGTATTCCTTCCCCCCGAAGCCCTTTCGGGTTGCCACGCCTTCGCCGGTGGTGATCCGCCGCATGATCTGAGTTCGTCCCGTGCCGAACGGAGGGTCGGTATAGATGAGGGAGATGCTCTCGTCCGGCAGGTGTTGGAGGATCGGCAGATTATCGCCCTGGGCGATCACGAGCGGTTGGTTCGAGGTGGGGAGCTCGATCGATCCAGAGTCGCGCGGCGGCACGGGGTTCAGGGGCGCCGATCAGCCGCAAGGGCGAAGAGGCGCTGGGCTCCTTCACCCATCTCGGCGAACCTCTCGTCCTCGGTCTGGCCGCGCTGCCACCTGATGTAGATCTGCTGAATCACCACGGCCATCTTGAACGAGCCGAACACGACGTAGTAATCGATACTGGCGCTGTCCGTCCCGGTTCTGGCGGCGTACCGTTCGATGGCCTCATCCCGATCGAGGAATCCAGGTGCGCCGGTTGGCATCGGGTTGAGCGTGGAAGGAACCTCGGCCTCGTCGTACCAGACAGACAGAAGGGTGCCGAGGTCGGCGAGAGGGTCCCCCTGGGTGCACATGTCCCAGTCGAACACCGCCACACATCTGCCCGGATCGTCTTCGGCCACAGCCATGTTGTCGAGGCGCCAGTCGTTGTGGACGAGGGACGGCGGGGGAGAGGCGGGCAGGTTCGCTTCGAGCCACCCGATCAACTCGTCGACGAGAGGCGAGTCCTCCACTTTGCTGCCGTGCCATCGGCGGGTCCAGCCTGCAACCTGACGCTGCAAGAACCCGTCGGGGCGTCCGAGGTCTGCCAGGTCGGCGGCGGCAGGGTCGACCGCATGGAAGTCGGCCAAGGTGTCGATCACCACCTCGGAGAGAGCCCGGTTGGCGCCCAGGTCGGCGCCTCCTCCGAAGATCTCCGGGACGTTTCTTCTCACCACCACCCCGGAGCGTCGTTCCATGACGAAGAAGGGGGCGCCGAGGACCGAAGGATCCTCACACAGCAGGTAGCTGCGGGGTGCGAGCGGAAAGGCTTTCCACAGTCGCGAGAGAACGTGGTGTTCTCTCGCCATGTCGTGGGCACCAGGGACCACCGGGCCGAGGGGGGGTCGTCTGAGAACGAACTCCTTGCTGGTCTCGCCGTCGGTGAACGTGAGCAGATACGTGAGGTTGGCGTGCCCGCCTGAGAATTGCCGAACGGCCATGGTGCCCAGAGCCCCCTCGAGATGGCGATTCAAGTACTGCCCGACCGCCTTCTCGTCGAATCGCTCGTCCATGCGGACTGAGATCACCTCGCTCTGCTCCATGGGGCGGACCCTACCAAAGGCGACGTGCATTCACTCGCTATCGTGGAAGGGCCTGAGAGGAGCAGCATGGGGGAATCAGACGACGACATCTTCGCCTTGTCGGATCGGTTCGTCGAAGAGTGGTGTGCTCTTCAACCCACTCTGGCGACGGAGGCGGGGGTAGCGGGTTTCGATCACCAGTGGGGCGACTTCTCACCTCATGGTGTCCAGCTCCAGAGTGACCTGTTGACATCGGTCAAGGGCAAGCTGGCAAACCTTCCGGTCACCACGGATCGATGGGCCGTCCTGGCGAGTCGAGTGCTCGCCGACTATGTGGATGATCACCTCTCCGCCATCGAGCACGGTGACCCGTTTCGGGACCTCAACAACGTCGCCTCGAGTCTTCAAGCTCTGCGGGAGACCTTCGATCTGATGCCGACCGAAACCCCGGAGGACTGGGCCAATATCGCCAGCCGCCTCAACACCCTCGACGAGGCGGTGGGTGGCTATGTAGCCCGTTTGGAAGAGGGCCGTCGCCGCGGCGTGACGGTGGCGCGGCGCCAGGTCGAGGCGGGCGTTGGTCAGGCCCTCGCCTCTGCCGGTCCCAACGGCACGTTCGATCGGTATCTCGAGGAGCAGTCCGGCGAGGAGCCGCCTCCTGGAGCCCTTCGCGGCGAAATCGCCCGCGGGGTCGAAACGGCCCGCGTTGCGTTCGCCGAACTCGCCCACTATCTCGAGGTGGACTACCTGCCCTCGGCGGCGCCCGAGGATGCGGTAGGGGAGGAGCGGTATCGCCGGTATGCGAGAAGTCATGTTGGGATGGCCCTCGATCCCCTCGACGTGTACGCATGGGGCTGGGAGGAGGTTGGCCGGCTGCGACAGGCCATGACAGCAGAGGCGCGTCGGGTCGATCCGGACCTCCCTCTGACCGGCGTTCTGGATGTGCTCAAGACCGACCCCGCGCGTGCGGCATCCGACCCGTCCACGTTTCTGGCCCTGATCGCCGACCGACAAGAGCAGGCGCTCGCCGAGCTGAGTGGGACGCATTTCGATGTTCCGGAACCGATCAGACGCATCGATGTTCGATTGGCCCCTCCTGGTGGTGCTCTCGGGGCCTATTACACGCCCCCGTCCGAGGACTTCCGGCGCGCCGGCACCGTTTGGTACGCGTTCGAGAGCGAGCACGAACCTGTTCCCATGTTCGACCAGATCTCGACCGCGTATCACGAGGGGTTTCCCGGTCACCATCTGCAAGTCGGGTTGCAGGTGTCGCTCGCTGACTCACTATCTCGATTCCACCGACTCCTTGCCTGGTGGCCAGGATATGGAGAAGGCTGGGCGCTCTACGCCGAACTGCTCATGGACGAACTCGGATACCTCGAGCGTCCCGACTACCGGCTCGGCATGTTGGCCGCCCAGATGTTGCGGGCGTGTCGGGTGGTCATCGACATCGGGCTTCACCTGGCATTGCCGATCCCTGCGGGTGCGTCGTTTCACGGAGGCGAAAGCTGGTCGGCCGACCTGGCGGTGACGATGCTCACGGACTGGGCCTTCCTCGACCGGCCCTATGCGGTTTCCGAGGTGACCCGGTACCTGGGCTGGCCCGGTCAGGCGATCTCATACAAGCTCGGCGAACGAGCCCTCCTCGACCTTCGGGCCGAAGCACGGGCACGACCCGGGTTCGACCTCAAGGAGTTCCACGCACGAGTTCTCGGTTCCGGGCCGGTTGGTCTCGACCACCTTCGAGAGCTCGTGCTGGCCGAGCAGGAGTGATCGGTCACCGACTGCTGCACGCCTCCAGCAGGATCGGGTAGGGGTTGATGGAGGTGGTCCTGTTGATCTGGATCTCAAAGTGCAGGTGCGGACTGGAGCCGAGCGCGTTCCCGCTATCTCCGACGTAGCCGATCACGTCACCCGCCGAGACTCGCCCGTCGACCCCGAAGGCCTCCATGTGCGTGCCGATGTAACGGTTGCCGTCGTCGCCGTCGAGCCGGTATTGCTTTCCGCCGATGGAACCCACGATGTGATAGACCGTTCCGGCCACCGATGCCACGACCGGTGTTCCCCGCGGAGCGAACAAATCGTTGCCTTCGTGGAACCTGCCACCTGAGCGGGGGAACCCCCAGTCGTTGAAGAAAGTCGCCCCCGCGACCGGGCATCGAAAGCCGGTCCCGCCGGGGATGGTGAGCTTCTCGCCTATCCGAATCAGGTTGGCGTTGCTGATGCCGTTGACCGAGGCGAGTTCTGATGTCTTCACCCCGTACACCGACGCAATTCCGCTGAGGGTTTCGCCCGCCGCCACGATGTGGCTCCCGCCGCCTGTGCTGGTCGGGATCGATGGTTGAGGGCCCTGCCCGCTGACGATGAGTTGCGTTCCCGCGTATACGAGATTGGTGTTCAGGATGCCGTTGGCCGCCGCAATGTCTGCGACCGTCGTGTTGTATCGAAGGGCGATGAGCGCCAGGCTTTCACCAGGCTGAACGACGTGGGTGGCGATGGCTGAACTCGTGGCCCCGGACTGGCCGGGGATGCTCAGAGACTGGCCCGCATAGATCCTGTTCGGGTCGATCAGACTATTGGCAGAAGCAAGGTCGGCGGTCGAGACACCATGGTCGGCGGCGATCTCAGACAGCGTGTCGCCCGGCTTGACCGTGTAGGCGGACATCGAAGCAACCAACATCCCAACGATGACGGCGGCCGCCAGGGTCGCTCGACGCTGATTCGAAACGGGCATGCTTCCTCCTGAAGCTCCGCCCGCTTCCTGAAATCCAACTGTCGACGATCGGTTTCCAGCAAAACCGATCTCACTGACTCATTCGGTGTCAGGTGGTTCGTACTTTAGCCGTTTCGACGACCGTGAGGCAATGGCCACGGGCGCGGATTGGGAGCCCGTCATCTGGCGAGCTCGGAGCTGTCCGCACGCCGCATCGATCGTCTGCCCACGCATGTGGCGCAGGGTTGCGTTCGCAGAGTGATCTTCCAGGGTTGCCATGAAACGTCGGATTCTCTCGCTCGACGAGGGCCGATCAGGGCTGAGCGGGGTCGGGTTGAGGGCGATCAGATTGATATGGGCTCCGAGCCGTGCGGCGATGGCGGCCAGCTTCTCCGCCTGGTCGGGGTTGTCGTTGACCCCTTCCATCAGCGTCCATTCGAGAGAAACGCGCCGGCCTTTGGCTGCGAAGTAGTTCTCTGCAGCCTGGAGCACTGTTTCGATCGGGTAGCGGTCGTTCAGGGGAACCAGCGTCGACCTGAGTTCGTCGTCGGCTGCGTGCAGGCTCACCGCCAGCCGGATTGCCCACGGTTCCTCGGCCAGGGCGAGCATGCCTGGCACAACGCCCACGGTGGAAACCGTCACGGAGCGCGCCGACATGCCTCGCACGTCGATGATCCGGCGAAGCGATTCGCGCACTCGGCGGAAATTGGCGAGTGGCTCTCCCATCCCCATGAAGACGATGTTGGTGAGGCGATCAGGCGAGCCAGGGAGGCCGTGTTTGCGCAGGTAGGCCGAGGCGTAGGCGATTTGAGCGTAGATCTCTCCTGGCTCGAGGTGTCGTTCGAAGCCGAATTGTCCGGTGGCGCAGAAGGTACATCCGAGCGCGCAACCTGCCTGTGACGAGATGCAGAGAGTGATTCGCTTCGGGTATCCCATCAAGACGGCTTCGATGGCCGCCCCGTCGGGAGCCCGGAACAGCCACTTCTTGGTGGTGCCGCCATCGGCGGTCTGCTCCGCCTCGATCTGGAAGGGCCACAGCTGCTCACCCAGGGCCATTCGATCGTCTTCCGGGATATTCGTCATCTCGTCCATCGACAGCACCGGTGTGGCGTACAACCAACGGCGCAGCTGATCGGCCCGGTAGGCCGGGGCGTGGGCAGGCAGAAGCCCGGCGAGGTCCTCCGGGGCGGTCAGGTAGAGCACGACCCCATGGTAAGCCGTGCGGGCGACACCGGGGCAGGTCCGCCACCCCGTGACCCCTTTGAGCGGCGGCAGCGTCGTGCGGCCTCCTAGACTCGCGGGATGCGTCGTCTCCAAGAGCTCTCTCCTGTCGGTGAACGCGACAAGTTCCTCGACTCTCAGTCGTCGACGGCGTTGTGGGCCTCTCTGGCTTTCGGGCTCACCGCGGTGGTAGTCGGAGTCCGCCTCACGGCTGATCATTCCGTGGGAGGTCTCGGACTCACGCTCGGGCAGCTCCTCTTTGTCGTGCCGCTCGCCGCCGTGATCGGCGCCACCACCCTGGCTGCCGTTTCTTGGGCCGCCGCCGACCAGGGCGTCCCGACCGGCATGCTCATGCGCCCGAGTCTCGGAGTGGCGGGCTCCTGGGCAGGTTCCACCGTCATTGCCGTCCTGTATCTGTCATGGGCGGCGCTCGAGATGCAGGCCGGTGGGCGCGCGCTCGTGTCGAGTCTCGATCGAGCCGGAATCATCTCCATGAGCGATGTGGTCGGTATCGGCTTCTTCGTCGTGGCCACGGCCGCTCTCGTGTTCGTCGGCCTGTCGTTGGCGACCAAATGGTGGATCCGGCGATTCGCCTTCTGGGGAGTGATGATCCTCTTTCTCTTCACGCTGCTGGCGGTGCTTGGTTCGTTCAGCGACGGCGTACTCACCACGGTGCCGCGCCAACAGGGATTCTGGCTGGGGGTCGACATGGTGGTGGCCGCCATGGTCGTGTGGTACCCGCTGGCCGGCGACACCGGTCGGTTCGCCGCCGACACCTCGGCGGCGACCTCAGGCACCGGCTACGGCTTCGGGGTCGGAACGGCAGGGGCAGTGATGGTCGGCGGACTGGCCGGGCTCACCCGGGTCATCGAACCGTCGGTTTCGGGGGTGACCGCGGCGGTGCTCACGACGACTTCCACACTCCTCATCCTGGTCGTCGTGGTGGGCATCCTGGTAGCTCAGCTCGATCAGCCGTTCGGCCTCATCTACGGGGCGGCCACCTCGATCAGCAGCACTGTTCTGCGTCGCCCACCGGGTTTCTTGGGAGAGGGCCTGGTGGTGGCGGCCGGGGCAGCGGCGATCCTGGTCACTGAGAGCTCACTGGCAAGGGCCGTCGATTTCCTGGCCGCGATCGTCGCCCCGCTGGTGGCCATCTTCATCGCCGATTTCTACATCGTTCGAAACCGTCGCTACCTCACCGACGGCCTCTACGACCGTTCCGGCCCCTATCGGGGTGTCAACCTTCTCGGTCTCGGTACGTTTCTCGTGGCCTTTGCCCTCATGCAATGGGTGGAGCCGTCCGGGCCGGACGTGTGGGTCGACACGATCGCCGATCTGGTGCCGGCGGCCGGGGAGTGGGCCCTCAGCGGGGTGCCGCCGGTCATGTTGGGGATGGTGGTGGCCTTCGTCGTCTACGCTGGAATCGGTCGGTGGCGGTTCCACGAGGCCGAGCAGGTGTCCTCGGTTCGCCTCTGACGGCCGGTTGATCTCCGTTCGAGATCGGGCTCAAAGTCTGGAGCTGAAGCCTGAACTCATGACTGGGTCCATGATTGGGCTCATGAGTGGGCTCATGATCGGGCTCACGATTGGGACCGTGAAGGGGCTCAAGATTGGGCGAGTTGGCGGGCGGCGGCCCGCCAATCGGAGACGCGCGACTCCGCGATGCCGGCGGCCTCAGCCAGGGCGGTCTCCGTGCTGGCTGCGATCGCCGCGAAAGAGGTCACGCCTGCCGCCCGCAGGCGCTCCGCGTAGACCGGACCGATCCCGTTCACTTCGGTGAGATCGTCAGAGTGAGGCGCCTCGGCGGTGGAGGTTGTGTGTTCCTCGTGTGTCCGGAAGTTCGGTGGCGCGGGCTGGGGAGATGGCCCAATCGATACGAACCTGTCCCGCATCACCCAGACAAGGGCGCCGATGCCGCCGATGGCGCCAACGAGCCGAGCCAGCTTGGCAAGACGACCCATAGTGTGAACCTCCTTCGAGAAGAGACTACCCGAGGTGGGCGAGCTCTGGCCCCCAACAATGGGCCGAAGGGGACCAGTGCCGCCACCCGCCGCCCTCATACACGAGCCATGCCGCCACGGCGATGTTGGCGTCCGGATCGGTGATGCTGATGCCTCCGACGCCTGCTCTGCTCGACCGCTCTTCCCAGAACTCGGGAAGGTGCTGGAACAGGCCGCTGGCCCGTGAGGAGCCGTTGATGGCGTCAGGATCGCCCGAACTCTCACAAAACAGCACCGTGAGGGCTCGATCGACATCAGGTTCTGAGAAGTGTTCTTGCACGGCGCTCGTCCATCGTGAGGCCACGAGGGGCAGCTGAGCGCGCGTCGGGGCGAGACTGCCAGGTGCACGGAAAATCGAGCCGGCCAGACTGCCCGCTGCTCGGCCCAGTGGACCGGTCGTCGGGTGAGGGGTGCCTGCCGCAGAAAAGGCCGCGAATCCCGCGACCGCCGTGGAAGCCATGATGGCCCACACCAACAAGGCAGCCCATCGGTATCCAGGTGTCAATCGGTCAATCCGCACAACCGGCAGCAGTGTAAACATCGCCCGGTGCGGTTCCGGGGATCTCGAACGGCTGGGCCCCAACGGCTGGGGCCCGAACGGCTGGGGCCCGAACGGCTGGGCTATCCGGACCGGTTATCCCCAGCAGTATGCGGAGGGATTCCAATGCTTCCATCCGCCGTCGGAATACACGAGCCAGGCGGCGACGGCGGTGTTGGCGGTTGGCTCGTAGATGCTGGCGCCGGCCCAGCCGGCGTTGGCCGATCGCTCCTCCCAGTACTTGGGGAGGTGTTGGAACAAGCCGGCGGCGCCTGAGGACGCATTCGTTGCGTCGGGGTTCCCGCGGCTCTCGCACCAGATGACGTCGAGCGCTCGCTGGACATCCCCCGGGGCGAAATACGCTTCCACCAACGACACCCAAGGCTCGGTGCCCGGGGGGATGACGAGGCCCGTTTCGGCAACCGTCGTGGTGGTGGTCTCAACGGCAATCGTGGTGGTGGTCTCGGGTGGAGCCTGCGCGACCGTCGTGGTGGTGGGCTCGGGGGCGGTGGTGGTGGGTGGCTCGGGCGTGGTCGCTACGGTCGTGGTGGGCGCCTCGGGGATGGACTCGGTCGACGCATCAGCTCGAGCTGTCGCTCCAAGGAGATCGACGTTGTCGCCCGGTGGGCGGCGGGTTTCGGGGGCCGTCGTGGTGGCGAAACTGACTGCAGCCACTCGGCCTGCCAAAGATCCCGTGAGCGGATCGACGGCCACTTCCGACGGTATCTCGATGCTGGCGGGGGGAGCGATCGCGTCGGTGGCAGGGTTGAACGCGGCAAACCCGACTACGGCCAGGGACGCAAAAGCACCCCAGGCGAGGAAAGCCCCCATCCGAATGAAACGCATGTATGTCTCCGCCTTGATTGAATCGCCCAATACCGACCAGCGCTTGGGGGTGGGGGCGTCCGGAGAAGCCTAGAGGCGGACGGTCGGGCACTGCAAGCTGTGGCGTGCCAGATACTGGGAGGGCCACTGGGGAGACCACTGGGGAGGCCGCTGGGGAGGCCGCTGGGGAGGCCGCTGGGGAGACCACTGGGGAGACCACTGGGGAGACCACTGGGGAGACCACTGGGGAGACCACTGGGAGGACTGTAGGGAGTCCGGCCGGGGTCTGGGCACCTGGGCCGCGCCGCGTCACCTAGCGAACGGCCGCACTGGACGTGGTGACGCGAGGATCTGCCGCCGCCGTCCGGAGCCCGCCCGGGTCGACGGCTATCACCGCCACCGGTCCGAAGCTCTCCTCGTAGCGCGCCCTCTGCTCGACCCGATGTCCGCGTTCGCCGAGCCCATCGAGAGTGGCGCTCGGGAGACCCGACTCGACGTGCAGGTGGGATCCCTCCCCGGGTCCGAACGAGGACAGCGTCCAGCGAGGCATCTGTTGGGCGGCGTGCGGTGTCTGTTCCGCGTGGGCGAGGTGCGCAGCCACCTGGGTCAGGAGCTGAGGCTGCTGATTCCCTCCCCGGGTGCCGAGGACGAGATCGAGCTGCTCATGGCGGGTCCAAAGCGTCGGTGCCAGCGTGTGACGGGGGCGCTTCCCGGGAGCCAGGCTGTTGGGATGATCACGGTCGAGCGTGAACCCCAGACCACGGTTGTGCAGCACGAAGCCTGCCGATCCGGCCCCGATGCCACTCCCCAGTCCGTGGTAGTTGGATTGGATGAGCGAGACGGCGATTCCGTCCCGATCCACGACCGCCAGGAAGGTGGTTCCTCCAGGCATCTCGGTGGGTGGCGGCCAACTCCCAGCCACGGCGGGATCGAACGCCCCGACTCTGGGAGCGAGACGTTTCGGCGCCAGCAGCTCCGCGGAAGCCACCCCTGCGAAATCGGGATCGGCCAAGACTTCGTCGCGGTCGAACACGGCTGCCCGGTAGGCCTCGATCATGGCATGGTGGTAGGCCGGATCCGAGGGATCCCGGGGGGCGTCGAGCTGGGAGAAGATCCACAGGGCAGCCAGCGTCACATACCCCTGGCTGTTGGGAGGAACGGTCCAGGCGGTCCGCCCGAACAGTTCGATTCCGAGCGGCTCGACCCACTCCGCCGCGTACCCGGTGAGGTCCTCCATGGTGATCCTGCCCCCGGTGGCCTCTGAGATGGAACGACCGGCAAAACCTCCGTAGAAGGCCTGCGGCCCGTCGGAAGCCATCTCGCTGAGGGTCCGCCCCAGCCCGGGTCGGAACAGACGAGCGCCGGGGGCCGGAGCCCGGCCCCCTGGATATAGTCCGTCGCTCGCCGGCTGAGGAGCGAGTTCGTCGGAACGCTCGGTCAGAGAGCGACTCAACTCGGGGCTGGCCGGGAACCCGCCCACCGCCAGTCGGATCGCCGGTACCAGGATGTCGGAGAGGGACATCCGCCCGTACTCGCCGACGAGCCGTCCCCATCCGTCGACACAGCCGGGGATGGTCACGGAAAGGGGATGGTCCGGAGGCATCTCGGCTCGCCCCTTCAGCTCGGACGGATCCGCACCCGATCCCGCCGGCCCGGAAGCGTTGAGGGCCAGCGGCTGGGAGAGCCCGGGGCGGTGGACCAGTGCGAAGAGATCCCCTCCGACGCCACACATCTCGGGGGCGATCACCCCCAGCACGGCGTTGGCGGCCACGGCGGCATCGATGGCGTTGCCTCCGCCGGCGAGGATCTCCATCGCCGCTTGGGTGGCCTGGGCGTGCGACGTCACCGCCGCGTCCCCGAATGTGCTCCGAAGCATCTGACCGATTCCTCTCCTTGGCGCCTCTTCTCGAGGAAGCCTCAGCGTTTCAGTTGCGGAACCACCCTGTTCACCGCATCGAGCACTGCTCGCACAGCCGCCTGGGCGGGGTCCGGTCCGAGCAAAGCACACCCGACCAACACGCGTTCTTCGCCTCCCGTGACCACGACGACTTGAGCGATCACCGTTTCGCGAGAGCCGACGACGGCGATCTCCAGGGCGGCCAGGGCCATCGCCGTGTCAGCGCCGATGGCGTGTTCGAGTGCCTTGAGGGTGCCCTCTCCGACGATCCGAAGTCTGGCCACGTTGCCCGCCGGTCCGATCGCCTCTCCGATGAAGAGTTCGTTTCTCCAGCTCAAGGTCACCGTCACCATGGAGCGGGCACCGTCGGGACGCTCGCTGATCTCCAACACGGCGGGCCGGTCGCTCTTGCCGAGATCGCCGTTTTCGATCTGGACCACCGACACGACGCGCCGGTCGATGGCGATTCCAAGAGAGGCCATTGCCAGTGATTGCACGTCGCGGACCACTTGTTTGGCCGGCTTACCTGGGGTAGCCAGGACGTGGACTTCTGCGATCTCACCGTTCTTGCCGATGACCCGCACGGCGTCCACTGTGGTGAGGCGGCAGAGTGTTTCCTCGAGTTCGACATAGTTCATCGTTCGCCAATGTAGTCGACGAGTTCGACCTCTCCTCCGGTGGTCACCACTGTCTCAACTCGTTCCTCACGCTGAGTAGTTGAGTCGCCTCAGGGCGACCTGCTAACTTGTTCCAGGCCTGGGGTTTTTCCTCAGGCGGGCGGGCCGCTTCGCGCTGATGGCGTCCCACTCCGGAGCGGGCACACGGGAGCCTCCGAACTGAAAATGATTTCAGGATTTCCGACCAGGTCGGAGATGAGGAGGAGTACTCGGGACGGTACGGAAACAACGAGGGCAAATCCCCAGCGGAGCGAATCGATAGGCCTGCATTCCTAGCTGACAGGTCACTTTGAAAAAAACTGGGTGATTATCCACATGCGTGCCAAGCTTGTCCGCTTCGCTGTGGCTGCCAGCAGCATCGCTGCCGCCGTCATTGCAAGCAGTGCCACTTTCAAGATCAACTAGCACAACCGCCCGTCCCGAGTTCCTCTGATCGGAGCTCCATGAACAACCAACAGCGCAACAAGATCATCTTTGGGTTCGCGTACGTCCTGACCGGCGCGCTGGCACTCGGGTACGCTGCCTTCACCGAGCCCTTCCCCTCCCTTCTCGACTGGCTCCCGTTCGCGGCCGTGGTTGTTGTCCTGGAGTGGCGTTCCATCGAGATGAACGATCATCTGTCGGCGAGTCCGACCGTGATGGTGCTCCTGGCCGCCGCCGTCGCCTTCGGACCCGAGAGCGCAGCTCTGGGTGTCGGTTCCATCGCGGCGGTCTCCCTCTTCTCAGCTCGTGACTTCAGCCAGCGCCGGGTTCTGGTGCCTCTACTGAATTGGGGCCAGGCGGTCACGGCCGCCACCCTGAGCGGGCTGGTGCTCGAGGGGTTTCTGCCGACCGGTTCGGTCTATTCGTCCAGGATTCTCACCACCGTGGCGGTGGGTTCGATGATTGCTTCGGGGCTCTACCACGTCCTCAACCTCGGCCTGGTCAACCTGGCGGTGAGTCATCTCTACCAACGGCGGGATCTTCGGCCTTGGTCGCGGATGGGGGAGATCGTGCCCTCGGCTGTTCTGATGGGCGTCGTCGGAGCCCTGCTGGGGATGGCCTACAACCTCGAGCCCGTCGTCCTGCCGCTCATGTTCGGCTTGTTTGGCGTCGGATACCTGGCCTTTGCGTCCCACGGCGAATTGCGTGAAGCGCAGGAGGCCGCCCTGCGCGGCTTCGTCAAAGCGCTCGAGGCGAAGGACCTCTATACGCGAGGCCATACGGAGCGGGTGGCCTATTTCGCGCAGCTGATCGGGGAGGAACTGAACTACCGAGGGACGAGATTGGAGCGGCTGAGGTGGGCCGCACTCATCCATGACGTGGGCAAGCTGGCCGTTCCCCGCGAGCTGATCCGCAAGCGGGGGAGGCTCGAAGAAGTCGAGTACGAGCAGCTCCAACATCATGCCCATGTCGTGGAGAATCTGCTGGCGGAGGTGGGCTTCCTCCGCCCTATGGTCGAGATCGCCTCTGGACATCATTCCCGATACGACGGCACCGGCTACGGCGGAACCGGGCACGCTCAGGGTGTGGCCCCGCCCCAGGAGGCGTGCATCCTGGCCGTGGCCGATGCCTTCGACGCCATGACCTCGAGCCGCTCGTACCGAATGGCCCTGAGTCAGTCCTACGCCTTCGCCGAGCTGCGCCGGCACGCCGGCACCCAGTTCGACCCGATTGCCGTCGAGGCGCTCATCGCCGCGCTCGCCAAGACAGGTGAGCGCTACGGGTCGCCGAATCTCGCCTCCGAGGATGAGGCGCGATCGCTCGCGGAAGGACGGCTTCACCAGCATGGCTGAAATCGCTGCGCATCGGCGCACGCAAACCGTCCTCTGGCTTGTTTCGCTGGCGGTCTTGATCGTCGGCCTGTCGGCTGCGGGCCTCGTCAGTGGAGCGCCCACCTTGCTCTGGGCAGCCACCTTGATCGCCACCAGCCTGGTGAAGGTCCCGACGGTCAGCGGCAATCGTTGGTCCCTGGCGGTCGCCGTCGCCACGGCTGCACCCATGCTCCTGCTACGCGACGGTCGTCCCGATCTGGGCGCCATCCTCTGGATCTACGCCGTGTGGTCGGCGGGTCGTTGGATGCTCGATACGGTCGCTCCCGACCTGGCTCAGGATCATGTCCCGACGATGATTCGGTCCAGTGTTGGTTCGGCGATCTTCGCGATCGGGTATGCGGGCTTGGTGCGGGCGTTCGAAGGTTCGATCGGCACAGTCGTGGCTGTCGCCGTAGCTGCAGCCGCCTGGTTCGCTTTCGAGACGCTCCTGTGGGCGCTGTCGGAGTACGGGCAGAGCCGCCTCAGCCGCCGCTACCTGTGGTTGATGGCCGCGCAGGATTGGCCGATGGCAGTCAGCTTGTTCGTGGTCGGCGCCCTGTTCGCGATCGCCTGGCCGGGGTTGGGCGGCTGGGCCGTGCTGGCGTCGTTGATTCCCTTTTCGTTTGCCTACCTCGCCTTCAAACGGAGTCACGCCGCTCGAGTCACCTACGGTGAGACGATTCGGGCCCTGTCGCGCATCCCCGAAGTAGCCGGCCTCTCGCCAGATGGGCATTCCGACCGGACCGCGGCTTTGGCCGTCGCAGTCGCCCAAGAGCTCGACATGAAACCTGATCAGGTGACCGATGTGGAGTATGCGGCGAGGATGCACGACATCGGCCGCATCACCTTGAATGAGCCCAGCATCATCAAGATCGGTTTCACCGAAGACGATATCGCCCGATGGGGCGCCGAGATCATCTCCGAGGCGCCCTACCTGCGCGGCGTGGCCGACCTGGTCCGCCACCAGCATCACCCGTATCGCAGGCCGGGGGAGAAGAAGGATCCGCAACTTCCCCCGGCATCCAAGATCATCCGCGCCGCGTCCGCCTACGATCACGCCACCAACGAACTCGGTTTCTCGCCCCTCGAAGCCCTCGAGGTGCTCCACCGGGGCGCCGCCTACGATTTCGACCCGGAGGTCGTCGAGGCCGTCCGGACCGTCGTCGATCTTCGCTTGCTCGACTCGACCGGTGGGTCGGCTCGCTAGGGGCCTACCGGTTGGCGCTGCCGGTCTCGGAGTGCACGCCATGCTTGAACCATCGCACGGGCCGGCGCAGCTCCGACTCGAGAAACCTGCCCAGACCCACGGCGAGAAATATGTCTCCCAGCGAGAGCACCTGGCCCTGGATCACCCTGATGGGCATCACGTCGCCGAGAAGAGGAAGAAACGTATCGCGGGTGAGCAGAACGTGCTTGTAGTCGGCGACCACCGGTGGGCTGTCGAGCCGTCCGGCGATCTGGGCCGCCTCGGCGAGCACGGGCATCCCGCCGTTGGCGGCGATCACCGTGAAGTTCATCAGGATCCCGAATCCGGCCAGCCACATTCCCGGCTTGTCCCGGTTGGCGATCACGACCGCCAGAATCGGCAGGTAGGAGAGCAAGACCAGCGCCACCCCTGTCGGCCTCGCCCAGGAGGCGTCCGGCGGAAACCAGTTGGTGACTGCCTGCATCAGGAAACCCAGCGGGAGGAGCCACCACAAGCGGAGCTCGATCTCGGCGAGATTGGAGAGGCGGCCGCCCCGCAATACGGCGATGAAGACTGCCACGAAGAGGACGAGGAAGAGCCAGACCATTCCGATCGGACCGTACCAGGCGCGGGGTGCTACTACTAGTTTGAGTCGGAGAAAACCTCGATTCACGCTGGACGGGGTAGTTCGTTGGACCGTCGGGAGACCCAGTGCTCGAATACGAAACGGTTGGAAGCCGAGCCACGTTGACGATCAATGACCCGGAACGTCGCAACCCTTTGACGTCGTCGGTCATCGACGGGCTGATCGACGCCTTTCGTGATCTGTCGACTCGCCCCGAGATCAGAGTGGTCGTCATCACCGGTGCCGGAGACAAGGCGTTCTGTGCCGGCGGCGATCTCACAGGCGGATTCTTCGACGAACCGGTGGCGCTCCATCGCCAGCGAGGGCGCCTCGCCGACCTGTTCCGGGAGATGCGTCGCTGCGGGAAACCGATCGTGGCAAGGGTCAATGGCCACTGTCTGGCAGGCGGCCTCGGCTTGGCCTTGGCCTGCGACATCGTTATCGCATCCGACCGGGCCACGTTCGGAGTTCCCGAAATCAATGTCGGCCTGTTCCCGATGATGATCTCCGCCGTCATCCAGAGGGCCTTGCCACACAAGGCCGCCCTGGAGCTGATGTTGACCGGCCGCCGTATCGGCCCCGAGGAAGCCCTCTCACTCGGTGTTGTCTCCCGGATCGTCGGCGCTGACGTCCTCGACGCGTCGGTAGACGAACTGTGCGTCGAGCTGGCTTCCAAGAGTCCGGCGATGGTCACCCTCGGCAAGGATGCGTTCTACGCCGTCCAGGATCTCGGCTTCGACGCCGCCCTCGACTACCTCCAGGCCGGCCTCACCGCAGTCACCCTCACGGAGGACGCCACCGAAGGCCTGTCCGCCTTCATGGAGAAACGACCTCCCGAATTCAAGGGTCGCTGAACAAACCCTCAGCTTTGATAACCTGCGCCGAGATGAAGTTCCTGCGCACACTCGGATGGACCATGATTTGGGCCGGCGGCCTGATCATGGCGTTCCTCGTCTATCAACTGTGGGGCACCGGTCTCATCACCGCCCAGGCCCAGGCCGAGGCGGAAGCGATGCTCGATGACGTCTTCGAGGAAGCCGTGGCGGAACTCGAGGCAGAAGGCTTGCCAGTCCCTCCTGCGGTTGTCGATGCCGACGCCGGCCCTCAGCCGACCCTCTACCCGGCGCCCATCGCCGAGGAAGGGACCCCCATCGGGCGGATCCACATCGAATCGGCGGGCGTCAGCGAAGTGCTCATGGAAGGAGTCTCAACCGACGACCTGAAGAGGGGGCCCGGCCACATGCCGTGGACGCCGGTCCCCGGACAGCCCGGCAACGCGGTCGTGAGTGGTCACCGCACGACCTACGGTGCTCCATTCATCGATCTGGATCTCGTGGCACCCGGGGATGAGATCGTCGTCCAAACCGCCATTGGTTTCCACACGTTCGAGGTCACCGAGACGCTCATTGTCTCCCCGTCCGACGTCTGGGTGACCGAGCCCCGCGATGGAGCCTGGCTGACCCTGACGACCTGCCATCCCAAAGCCAGCGCCCGCCAACGACTCGTGATCGTGGCTCGGCTCGTCGACGGGCCCAATTTCGGGTTCGTCCAATCCCTCTTGTCGCAATCTCCCGAAGGAGCTCAGTCGTGATCCGACGTCTCTACGATCGATTGCCGGGTCCGACACCGGCCAAGGTGACGATCGCCGTCGTGCTGGTGCTGGTTGTTCTCGTCCTGCTCGGTTTCGTCTTCGAACAGGCCGGTGGGCTCCTCGACAGCGGCGGCGTCATCCAATAGCCCCATCGACGATTCGCCCCCGGCTCTGGAGACGTGGGTCGTGCGGGACCGGGCTGAGATCAAGGCGGACGAACCTACTGCAGGCTTCCGGTCCCGCACGTACTTGTTGAACGTTTGCCCGTCCGATTCGGTTCCCGCCTGAAGCCGAATTGGCTCAGAATCCGAAATCCCCGGCGATGTATTCGCGCAGGGTCTCGGCGGTGACCTGCCCGGCGAACTCGCGCACGATGACTCCTTGCTCGTCGATGAACCACGTCGAGGGGAGACCGATGAAGGGGTAGGCGGCGGCGATCACCTCGGACTCGTCGATCCCGAGGCCATAGGAGACCCCGATCTCCTCGGCAAACGCAGTGGCGTTTTCGATGGTGTCGCTCACGGCGATGCCGATCACCCGGACGCCGGGCTTCTCGCGCGAGACCTCGTCGAAATCGGGCATCTCGGCCTTGCAGGGTGCACACCAGGAAGCCCAGAAGTTGAGGATCACCGGCCGTCCGTCCGTCGCCAGGTGCTCGGCGAGGTCGAATCTGCTCCCGTCGAGCAGCGTGGTGCTGAAGTTCGGTGCGGCCCGGGAGGAGGATTCGTCGGCGGACGTCGCTCCTCCCGGTGACTCGGCGGAGTCGGGATCGGCGGGGCCTGAGACCAGCGCGGAGATGGCCAACGCCCCGAGGACCACCCCGATCACGATGGCACTGAACAGACCAATCCGAAGGGGGATTGGCCCCACTGCATTGCGAGCGGATTCGTCAGAGGAGTCGGTCTTCATCTCTCAGGATGCTACCGAACCCGGACATCTACACTGCCGAGGGCTCGATGCCGACGCCGAGGTTGCCGATGGGACTTTTTTCGAAGCGCACCGCACTGCCCGATGGTGTGGATCCGGCGCGGTTGCCACCGGGCCAGTACCTGACGGATCGATTCCCTGTGCTCCATGCCGGGGTCGTGCCCTCGGTTGATCTCGATCTTTGGGACTTCACCGTGATGGGGCTGGTCGAGGAGGAGGCGACATGGTCGCTCGCCGACATCAAGGCCATGCCCACCTCCGAGGTGGTGAGCGACATCCACTGCGTCACCAAGTGGTCGAAGCTCGACACCCGTTGGGGAGGAGTACGAGTTGTCGACTTCATGAAGCAGGTGCGGCTCCAGCCGGAGGCCAGCCACGTGCTCGTCCAGGCAGAGCACGGTTTCGCCGCCAATCTCCCGCTGGAAGATTTCCTTGCCGACGACAACCTCCTGGCGTGGAAGTTCGGCGGCGAGGACCTGGCGGTCGAACACGGCGCTCCATTGCGGCTGGTGGTGCCGCACCTCTACTTCTGGAAATCCGTGAAGTGGGTACGATCGCTTCGCTTTCTCGACCACGACGTCGCCGGCTTCTGGGAGCGAAACGGCTATCACATGTATGGCGACCCGTTTCGTGAGCAGCGCTACTGGGGAGATTGAGCCCCGGGCCGCCGGAAGATCCGCTCCCGGTAGTACTCCAACTCGGCGATCGATTCCCGGATGTCCGCCAAGGCTCGGTGGTTTCCTGTCTTGGCCGGTTCCTCTTCGAGGACCTGCGGATACCACCGCCGGGCGAGTTCCTTGATCGTCGACACGTCCACGTTCCGGTAGTGGAGATGGGCCTCGAGCTCCGGCATGTAGACGTTCAGGAAGGCCCGGTCGGCGTGCACGCTGTTCCCGGCCAGAGGGGCGCTGCCCGGCTCGGGAACATGCTGGCGGACGAATTCGAGAACTCGGCGTTCTGCCTCAGACACGGTCAGTGACGAGTTGCGGATCTCAGGGGTCAGCCCGGACGAGGCGTGCATCTCGATCACGACGGGGGCCATGCCTTCAAGCTTTTCGTCGTCGGTGCCGATAACCAAGTCGGGGCCCTCGACGATCGTTTCGAGGGCACCATCGGTGATGATCACCGCGATCTCGACGATCACTTCGGTCGTCGGGTCGAGGCCCGTCATCTCCAGATCGATCCAGACGAGCGGTTGAGTGAGTGGCACGGTCATCCGGTCACGCTAGCTGCTCAGGTTGGAGTACAAACCACATACTGATAACCTCACCGGTCGGTGATGGTCGACCCACTGTCTCGCCAGAACGGCAGCTACCAGAGGTAGCCGGGTCCCACCACCAGCCCCCCACATCCAGGTAGGACTCATGCACGTGCTTTCTCGACGTCTCTTTCTGCTCGCCTTCTTGGCGGGCCTCGCTCTGTCGGCGATTCTCATCACCCCGGCCGCGGCCACCAATCAGCTTGGAGGGGCCGCCGCATCGGGCCTGGAGCCCGGCGTACCCCTGCTTCCCTTCGTCGGCACCGCCGAGATCGGCTGCACTCGGGGGAGTGGTGGACCGGTGTGTGGCGGCCATCATTCGTACGATGCCATCGATTTTCTCATGCCGAACGGCACGCCTCTGGTGTCGCCCGTCGATGGCGTGATCGTGGGTGTCGACAGCAGCTGCTCGAACGTTCCGTTCACATGCTCGGGGTACGGAAACTTCCTCCACATCTCGGCCTTGGACGGGAGCGCCTCCTATGTTCTGTCCCACCTCTCGGAGGTCGTCGTCGAGGAGGGACTGGTGGCCGCCGGCCAGCTGGTCGGATACTCCGGTGAGTCGGGGCGCGCCTCCACTCCCCATCTTCATTTCGAGGAGCATTCGTCTACACACAAGGAGCTCTCCGGCGAACGCCGCGCCCCTTCGGCCTACCTGGGCTGCGTCGCCCCGCTCGGCACCGAGGTGTTTCCCGCTGCTGCCGGCTACGACTCCTGGTACAACGTGCCTGCCCATGCCGGTGTTCTGATCGTCAACGATTGCGTGGGCGATGCGAGTTGGCTCGGGTCCGACCGGTCGACGTTGGAAGGCCTGGCGGGGATTCGGCGGAACGAGGCAGTGGATCTCAGCTTCGACGCCTCCCTCCTTCAGGATGACCTCGACTGATTTCCTTCGTGTCGAGTGGATAGGTCGAGCCACCGATCCTCGGCTTCGGCCAGTTGGCTGAGAGCCTCATCGAGAGCCTGGCTGATCTCGCTCACCTTTTCCCAGTCCTGGCTGGGCGATGCCAGGGCAGCTCGCTGCTCGGCGACGCGACGTTCCAGCATGGGGATGCGGTCCCCCAGCGACCGCAGCTCGCGCTGCTCGTGGAAAGACAGACGGTCGGCTCGCGAAACCGGTTTGGTGCCGGGCGTGGCCTGCCGGTCGGACCGCCCCTCCTTTTCGGCACTCGCCTTGGCAGTGCTGGATCTGAAGGCCGACCACCCGCCCGGATGGTGGAGGACGGTCCCATCCGGCTGGAGGGAATAGAGGTCTGACACGACCCGATCGAGGAAATACCGGTCGTGGCTGGCGGTCACGAGAGAGCCCTGCCACGTGTCGAGGAACTCTTCGAGCGCCCTGAGCGTGTCGAGGTCCAGATCGTTCGTCGGCTCGTCGAGGAGCAGGACGTTGGGGGCGCTCGCCAACACACGGAGCAGCTCGAGGCGGCGTCGCTCGCCGCCCGAGAGCTCGTCGATGCGGACCGAGTGTTGAGAGGGCGGGAACATGAATCGTTCGAGGAGCTGCGAGGCGCTCACTGAGATCCCCGAGTCGAGTTTCGTGTGGAGCGTGACGTCCTCCATGGCGTGCAGGAGGCGTTGCTCGGGTGGCAAGGGAGCGGGTTCTTGCCCATACATGCCCACCACGACCGTCGTCCCGAAACTGACTTTTCCGGTGTCCGGCGGGAGGGTTCCTGCCAGAAGACGCAGCAGGGTCGTCTTCCCCGAACCGTTGGGGCCGACCAGCCCGATGCGCGCCCGTTCGGAGAGGCGCATGGTCACTCCTGCGACGATCCATCGTTCGTCGAAGCGCTTGCCGACGTTGTGGAGGTTGATGATCTTGCTGCCCAGTCTCCTTGTCGGGAGCTCGAATTCCACCTCGCCTGCGCCGCCGACGACTTCGTGATCCTGGAGGGCCTCGGCGCGCCCCACTCGATACTTCGCCTTGCCGGTTCGAGCCTTGGGGTTGCGACGCAGCCACGCCAACTCGGTGCGGGCACGGTTCTGGCGCTTTCGTTCGGTCGCCTCGAGATGGGCGTCCCGCCTCTGGCGCGCCTCGAGGAAGTCCTCGTAGCTGCCGTGATGCGAGAAGACGCTTCCGTCCCGCACCTCCATCACCCGGTTGCAGACACGATCGAGGACGTACCGGTCGTGCGTGACGAGGACCAGGGCGCCACTCCGCCCCGCCAGCCGGTCTTCGAGCCAATCGATGACGTCGACGTCGAGGTGGTTGGTCGGCTCGTCGAGCACGAGCACCTCGGCTTCGACGGCGAGGGCGGCGGCCAGGGCGGCCCTGCGGCGTTCCCCGCCCGAGAGGCTACCGATCGGGACATCGAGATCCTCGAATCCCAGCCGATCGAGGAGCGCCAGAGTGTCTCTCCCTCGATCGGCGATCTCTTGGAGTCTGGTGGCCGGATCGATCTTCGGGTCCTGTTCGAGGTACGCCACTCGCACGTCGTTTCCGGTCACGATCTGCCCCTGATCCGGATGGACCAGTCCGGCGATGATGCCGAGCAAGGTGGTCTTGCCTGACCCGTTCGCACCGATGATGCCGATCCGGTCCCCCGAATGGATTCCGAAACTGACGTCCTCGAGTACCCGCTGTTCGGGGTACGCCTTGCTGACGTGCTCGACGGTGAGAAGAATCATGCCGTGGTCAGCCGCGGGAGGCTTCCCACGCCGAACGGATGATCTCGTCCAGGTCCGGATGCTCGGGCTGCCAGCCCAGGAGCTCGCGGGCCAGTTCGGAGGAGGCGACCAATGCGGGAGGGTCACCAGGACGCCGTGCTTCGATCGCCACGGGAATGGAGACACCGGTGACGCGGCGGGCCGCCTCTATGACCTCCAGCACCGAGTAGCCCACACCGTTTCCTAGGTTGACTGCCGCCGTCTCACCGCCCTGGGTCAGATAGTCGATAGCGGCGAGGTGGGCACTGCCGAGATCGGTGATGTGGATGTAGTCCCTGATGGGCGTCCCATCGGGCGTCGGGTAGTCGTCACCGAAGACCCGAATCGAGGAGGCGGCCCGTTGGGCGGCGACCAGCACGTTGGGAATCAGGTGGGTCTCGGGGTCGTGACGCTCGGCGCGCCGCGCGGTTGCGCCGGCCGCGTTGAAATAGCGCAGCGACACCGAGCGCAATCCGTAGGCGGCCGAGTAGAAACTCAACGCATCTTCAAACGCCAGCTTCGTCCATCCGTAAGGACTCTCGGGAGCCTTTGGATGGTCTTCCGGAATGGGAACTCTCGTGGGTGTGCCATAGACGGCGGCCGAGGAAGAGAACACCAGCCGGTCCACTCCGCGATGCCGGAGGGCCGCCAGGAGGCGAATGCTCTGGACGACATTGGCGTCCAGATAGAGAGCGGGATCACGCACCGATTCGCCGACGGCGATACGGCCGGCGAAATGGATCACCGAGTCGATGGCATGCTCCGCCAGGACCGCCTCGACCAGGGTGGAGTCGCCGATCTCGCCTTCCACGAAGATCGCCGACTCATGGACAGCCTCCCGGTGCCCGCCCGACAGATCGTCGATGACCACGACATGGTCGCCGCGCTCGACGAGCAGATCGACCACTGCCGATCCAATATATCCGGCTCCGCCGGTCACCAGAACCCGATTCATGGCTGGACCTCCCGGTAGGTCTCGAGGGTCGCGCCCCCCCGTGGCTCGACTGCGAACAATGTTGGATCGAGGCCGGTGAGTGAACGAAACCGTTCTGCGGTGTGCCTCATGAAGGGAACCGCCGCCGGCTCGTCCACCAGAGCGACGGCGGCTCCGGCGAATCCGGCGCCGGTGAGCCGGGCCCCGTGGCAGGCGTCGAAGTCGAGGGCCGCCTCGACCATGGAGTCGAGGACGGGGGAGGAGACCTCGAAGTCGTCGCGCAAGCTTCTGTGGCTGGCTGTCATCAGAGACCCGAGCTGCGACGGATCGGCACCGGCGGCCACCGCCTCCACCACCCGAGCGTTCTCGGAGATCACGTGGCGAGCACGGCGTACGACCCGCTCGGTGAGCTGGTCCGACGCCGTGTCGAGATCATCCAGGCTGGCGTCCCGCAATGCCGACACACCCAGGGCCGAGGCGGCCGCTTCGCAGTCGGCCCGCCGCGTGTTGTATTCGGAGTCCACCAGGCCCCGGCGCGTCGAGGTGTCCATGACGATGATCGATGTCGAGGCGGGCAGCGCCACAGCCGTGGTTTCGAGCGACCGGCAGTCGATCAGCAGGGCGGACTTCTCGACAGCCGCAGCGGAGATCAGTTGGTCCATGATGCCGCATTGCATGCCGACCCATTCGTTCTCGGCGCGCTGGCTCACCAGCGCCATCTCGGTGGGAATCCAATCGAAATCGCCCGCTGCCGCGAAGGCGCGGGTGGTTGCCACTTCGAGGGCGGCGGACGAAGACAGTCCCGAGCCACGCGGGACGTCGCTCGCCAGAGCACCCTCCCAGCCGCTCAGCCGGCGGCCACTCTCGCCCAGAGCGAAGGCGACGCCGGTCACGTACTCGCTCCAGTCGCCGTGGAAGTGGCCGAGGTTCTCCAGGTCGAGTCTTCGATGGCTGTCCAGGTCGCTTGCTTCGACTTCGACTATGTGGTCTGACCGCAGCCGAAAGGCGATCACGGCCCGTTGCTCCAACGCCACCGGCATGACGAAGCCGTCCTGGTAGTCGGTGTGGTCTCCGATCAGGTTCACCCGTCCCGGCGCAGAGGCCAGGAAGTCGGGATCGGCACGATACCGAGCCCGGAATGCCTCGACGGCACGCTGCCCCGCATCCATCGGAGTCGATTCGGCCTGCATCTCGCCAGCCTAGACCGACCTCCGTCTCGCCATCTCGCCGCCCCAGCGGGAACCCGCACGGCTCGGCTGACCGGGGGTGGATTCGGCGGAGCCGGGCCCTGGTGTCGATTTCGGCTGGAATCTCGGTCGATCTCTGTTTGGGCGCTGCAATGCGACGGCGGCGCTGGAACAGGCATATGCTGAGCGCGGCCACAAGCCGGCCCAGACCCCCCTGATGGTGTCCGCCGACACGAGCGGATCGTTTCACTGGATTTCGAGGAGCTCGACCGATGGATGAGAAGCGTTTCTCGCTCTATGGCAACACGATCACCGCGGCGCAGGATCGTAAGGCGCTCGCATGGCAGGCCATGTTCGTCAAACAGTTCAACTATGACCCAGACGAGACGTTCGATCTGAGCGTCAAAGACAATGCCTTTCTGGGAACCGAGCTCGGAATCAGGGACATCGTCCGCGACGGCGATGGTGAGCAGTTGGACCCTGAGCGTCAGGTGATCATCTCAACCATTCGGATGGGTTTCGGCCACTATCGCATCGGTATGGCCGGCGCCTCTGCGGCGCGCGCCATGGGCTTCACTCCGCTGTGGCTCGATCTGCTCGGTATCCCGGGGGTGACATCGGATGTCATCAACTGGTGGAACTCCAACTACAGCAAGTACTCGCGTTTCTCACAACGTTCGAAGCTGTTCAACAAGTATGTGTGGGAGTCGGTGACGTCGGGCGATCGAACACTCCCCGGTCTGAACTGGGCTCTCAACAACTATGCGATCGGGTGGCCGTGGCGGTTCCTCAAGGCGAACGCTCGTGACTACCGCAAGAGCGAGTTGTTCGCTCCACTCCACCGGGCGTTGCCCTCTGAGATGCCGATCCTGACCGCCCACATGTGGAACTGTATGGGTGCAGTCGCCGGTGGGATGACCAACGTGGTCGACATGATGTTCGACAACTGGCCGATGGCGTTCCAACTGACGGAGGGCGCGACCCATGCCGTGCAGTCGCCGTCGGGCTACTACGGCTTCCGCATCATGAACCAGTTCGACGAGAAGGATCGCCTCCTCAATCCGACTCCGGCGGACGCCATCGAATTCGTCGGCCATCACGTGGACCACGAACTGGTCCACAACATCGAGGTCGATTGTGCGGCCAGGATGCGCCGGATGGGAAACGGCGAGCCGCGCCGTTTCATGCTGACGATGGGTGGAGCCGGGGCGCAGCGTGAGCTGTTCAAGGCGATCGTGGACCACTGCCAACCGATGATCGAACGGGATGAGTTGACGCTGTTCGTCAATCTCGGTGACCACGCCGACAACTGGGAATGGCTCCGTGGCGAACTCGGGACGTCCCCTGTGACGACCCACTTCGATTGGGAGGACACGAAGGCGTTCGCCGACGAGATTCGCCAGGGCGAGGCACGCGGGCTGCACGTGTTCCTCTTCGACAACACTTTCCACGGCGTCTACGCAAGCAACTATCTGATGCGCGTCAGCGACGTCATGATCACCAAGCCGTCGGAGCTGGCGTTCTACCCGATACCGAAGATCTTCAACGAGCGGGTTGGGGCGCATGAGGCTTGGGGTGCGATCCGGAGCGCCGAGATCGGTGACGGCACCATCGAGACCAGGACCATTCCCCGCACTCTGCAGGCGATCGATCTGATGAGCAAGGAGACCGACCTGATGGAGATGTACTGCGACATGATCGTCAAGAACAAGTCGATCGGTCTGTACGACGGGGCCTACAAGTGCGTCGAACTGGCCACCGGCCGGAGATTCGACCGGGCCAGCCTGATCACCGTCCCCCAGGGTGACTCGGGCTCGCTGCCATGACCGGCTGCTGACAGAGCAAACAGGTCGGTGCCGGCGATGCCGGCGGGACCACCGCCTCCCGATCACGCGTTGGTCAACCGATCCAGGCTGAGACGATGTCGGGGTTCTGACCGGCTGAGCAGATCATGGCCCGGATCAAACCTGTGCCCATCTGAACCCGCTCCTCGCTGCGCTGTCGGCTCGGCAACCGTGCCGTCCTCCGCTGTCGCTGCGAGAGGCCGGCGAGAGGTCGACGGAAGTCCACGAAGTGGGCCGGTCGGCCAACGAGGAGGGTTGCGCCGGTGCGGTTGAGATCAGCCGAACGTCTCGATGAGGGCGTGGATGATGACCCCGACGAGACCACCCACCAGCGTGCCGTTGATCCTGATGAACTGGAGGTCTCGACCGACCTGAAGCTCCAGCCTCCTGCTCGTCTCTCGCGCATCCCATCGCTGCACGGTGGAGGCGACGAGCCGGGCGACCTCGCCGCCGGACTGCTCGGCCACCTGGCGTGCCAGGGCAACGATCCAGGTGTTGACCTTGTGTTGGAGGTCCGTGTCGGTCTCCAGCCGCATCCCTCCTGTCTGAAAGGCGGCTTCGAGCCGCTGGTGGAGAGCTGAATCGGGGGTTTCAGCGGCGTCGGCGATCGTCGCCTTCATGTCGGTCCACAGCCCATCGATCCAGGTCTGGAAATCTGGGTGTTGGAGCAGCTCGTCGCGTAGAGCTTCGGCTCTGTGCATCAGCTCGGGCGAAGTCTGCAGGTCCCGCGCCAACTCGATGGCTCGCACGTCGAGCTGCTTGCGGAAGTGGTGATCGGGGTCGTCAGCCATTTCGGCCAGGAAACTCTGAATGGCGTCATAGAGCTTGTGGAAGACTGCGTCATCCACCGTGCCCGGAACCCACCAAGGAGATTCCCTGCCGAGCCGGGCTCGCAGGAACTGCTGGTTGTCGTCGATTCCTTTGGCGGCAGCCTGCAGGGCGGCCGAGACGATCGTCTGGTGATGGTTTCCCTCGATGGCCCAGTCGGTCACGGATCCGATGATGGGTCCCACCTCGACGTTCTTGAGGCGGTCCGTGACAGCCTCCTGGATGCCGGCTTGGATGTCCTCGTCGGCCAAAGCCTCGGTGACGCCCGAGATGATCACCGTGGCCTGCTGCGCAGCGGCGGTGGCGTGCTCGGGGTCCCTCAGCCAGGTCCCGAGGCGGCGGGCAGGATTGGCCGTGTCGATCCGTTCGACGAGTCCGTCGGTGTCGACGAAGTTCCGTTCGATGAACTCACCCAGCCCCCGCCCGATGGCGTCTTTCCCCCGCGGGATGAGAGCGGTGTGAGGGATGGGGATTCCCAAAGGATGTCGGAACAAGGCCGTGACCGCGAACCAATCGGCGACTCCGCCGACCATGGCGGCCTCCGCAGCTGCCCTCACGTAGCCCCACCAGCCGTCACCGGCCCCCCAGATGTACGAGGCGACGAACACCAGCGCGGCCACCACGAGAAGGCCGCCGGCCCGGATCTTCATCGCACGCAGTCGCCGGGCTCGGCGTTCGTCCCAGGAGTCGTCCAGAGCGGGTGTGGTCACCTCGGCATGCTACCGATGGTTCGACCTTTCACCTGTACTCGGGGTTCTCGAAGTCGAATCTGGCACCGGCGTCCCAGGCCGCCCTTTGGTTCCCATGGGCTGGGATGCCCCCTGCGGCGTTGAGCATGGAGGCGAGGTGGAGGAGGTTCCACGCCATGAAGGTGGTGTTGCGGTTCGTGAAGTCGTTCTCCGGTCCCCCAGAGCCTTCGTCGAGGTAGGACGGCCCCGGCCCGGCCTCTCCCAGCCACGCCGCATCAGCCTGCGGCGGGATCGTGTAGCCGAGGTGCTGGAACGAATAGAGGAGATTCATGGCGCAGTGCTTGGCGCCGTCTTCGTTGCCGGTGATGAGACACCCCGCCACCTTGCCGTAGTAGGCATACTGTCCGGCCTCGTTGAGCATGCTCGAATTCCCGTAGAGCCTTTCGATGACACGGGTCGCCACCGAGGTCTTCTCGCCGAGCCAGATGGCCGATCCGAGCACGAGGATGTCGGCCGCCATGACCTTCTCGAAGATCCCAGGCCAGGCGTCCACCTCCCAACCATGCTCGGTCATGTCGGGCCAGACTCCATCGGCGATGTCATGATCGACCGCTCGGATCAGCTCAGTATCCACCCCTTGTTTGTCCATGATCGCTCTGGATATGTCGATGAGTCCCTGGGTGTGGGACCGCTCCGGCGATTTCTTGAGCGTGCAGTTGATGAAGAGTGCGGAAAGACCCGAAAAATCCCAATCGCCGGCGTCCGTCATGTCGTCCCCGTCCTTGCCTCGTGGCCGTCTCGGCCCGAACCTACACGACGTGCGGATGCAGAGCTCCACGGCGGTGATAGCGTGCTGTGATGCGACTGAGAGGTCTCCTGATCGTGGCCGTCGTGGCGGGAGGTTTGGCGTGTAACGCCGGTTCGCCTGCTAGCAACTCGCCTTCCACGGGCTCGCCGGCCACCGAGTCCTCGGTCGAGGTTCGGGCCGAGACGACGACATCTGCCCCCACGGCCACGGAGCCTTCAGCGGAAGGGCCTGGAGGGGAAGGGGCTGGAGGGGAAGTGGTCGCAGGGGAGGGGACCGCAACCGTGACTTCCCCCGCGCAGGAGTCCGTGGCCACCACCTCATCGACCGCGCCGGCGATCGATGGGGAGCTCGGCCTGGCCCGGCCGGCCTGGCTGGGCACACGGGTGCTCCCTCTCCGCCCCGACGGATTCGGCGAAGTGACGTCCACCCCGGCCGAGTTGGTCGATCGTCGGATCCCGACCATCGATCTGCTCCCCCCTCCGACCGGCGACGCCTTCCGCGCCTCTTCCGGACCGGTCCCGGCTGACGTGGTTGCCCGGTCGACCTGGTCCCCGGATTGCCCGGTCACACTCGACGACCTCGCCTATCTCACGGTCTCCTTCTGGGGGTTCGATGGGCGACACCACACCGGCGAACTCGTGGTCAACGTGGCGGTGGCCGACGACATTCTCTTGGTGTTCGAGGAGCTTCATCGGGCTCGATTCCCGATCGAGGAGATGCGCGTTGTCAGCCTGGAAGAGCTGGAAGCCCCGCCGACCGGCGACGGGAACAACACCACCTCCTTTGTCTGTCGCCCAACGACCCTGCGTGACGGCTGGTCCCAACACGCCTACGGCCTCGCCATCGATATCAACCCCTTCCACAACCCTTACGAGAAAGGCGATCTCGTGGTTCCGGAACTGGCGTCCGCCTATACGGACCGGACCGATATCCGGCCGGGCATGATCCTCGAGAACGACGACACGAACGCCGCCATGGAACAGATCGGGTGGGGATGGGGCGGTGCATGGACCACGCTCACCGACCCGATGCATTTCTCCCAGAACGGCCACTAGGACACCAGCCGCAGCGTCCACTCTTTCGCGCTCAACCGGCTGACGCACGATAAAATGTTGGGCGGAGGTGCATGGTGACTCGCGACCGGAACGCGGCAGGTGCGCCGCGGTGGTGGAGAGCGTTGACGATGGCGGCGATTGTGGCTGTCATGGTGGTCGGCATCTCGCCGCCTGCCCAGGCGAAAGGCCCCGAGTCGGTCACCGTGGCCGGACCTGGTATCTCCGGTGAGCTCGAACTGATCTCCGGCGACGCCGAGCACGTCGGGCGTCTGGTCGAGCTGTCGGGCGTTTGGTTGGGAACCGGAGATCTTCCGGTTCCCCTCGAGGGCGAACCCGCCACGCCGCTCGGCCCGGCCTACACGCTGACCTGGCTGGCCCTCGGGCCCCCTGGTGTCACTGCCACCGACCGGACCATCCGCCAAGTCGTCTACCCGTACGCCGAGAACGGTCCGATCATTCACACCCGAGCGGTGCCTGATGGTTGGGGGCAGGACGTCCTCGGGTGGTTTGCCGCCTCTCCTGACCTCAACGTGGCGTTGGTCGGTTTGGGTGTGCCGCTCGATACTCCACCGGCGGAGGGTGGGAGCCGTCCCCTGGTCTGGGTGATGTTCGCCGCGGCGATGCTGATTGCCGTGCTCGTGAGGCGCCGCTCCGCTCCGCCGGCCAGGCTGGCAGGTGCTCAGCGGGGCAGCTGAGACGTCGCGGCGGTGCCGTTCGTCGGACCCCGCGGATTCAGCCGTGGACGCGCCGCTCAGCCCGCTTCGGCGATCTTGAGCGGCTCGCCGCGGAGAAAACGCTCCAGCATGGCGCCGGCCTCGGGTTCGGCCCGCACGACGTACGAAACTCCGCCCTCGTTCGAGAAGTTGACTGGGATCGTCGCCGCATCCACGTTGGCGCTCCGCATTCCCCATCCGGCGATGAAGAGATCGGCCACACCGAAGCCTCGGTCCACGCTGACCGCCTTGTCGAGGGTCAGGGCGAGGCGCGGCACCTGGGCCACCCCTCCCGGCGAGGCCACGCGCTTGAGAAGGGCCGTCAAGGCTTGCTGCTGTCGGGCGGTTCGACCGATGTCGTCGGCGTCGACGGACACCCAGCTGCCGCCCTGCTCTTCCTGATAGCTGCGGGAGCGGACGAACGCCAATGCGGTCGAACCGTCGATCCGGGTCGTCCCGGCGGGTACGTCGAGTCCGGACTTGAGGTCACGCGCCGCGTTGGGGAAGGCGATGTCGATCCCGCCGACGGCGTCGACCAGCTCGGCGAATCCGCCGAAGTCGATTTCGACGACATGGTGGATGGGCACCCCGAAGTTCTCCGAGACCGTCTGGGCGAGAAGGTCGGGTCCGCCAAAGGCGTAGGCGGCGTTGATCTTGTTGGTCCCGCTGCCGGGGATCGCCACCTTGAGGTCGCGAGGGAGGCTCAGGAGGTGGAGGCTTCCCCCAGACGGTCGGGCCAGGATGACCACGTCGGATCGCTGGCCTTCGAAGGTGCCGAAACTGCCTTCGAGGTCGTCGACATCGTCGCGGCTGTCGCTGCCAATGAGCAGGTAGGTCGAGGTGCTCAGGGGATTGGAACTGAGCGAATCCATGTTCTCGAGCTTGGGGATCCTCGCAACGGTCAGAAGGGCGGCGGCGGCAGCAACCACCAAGAATGCGAGAAAGACGAGAAAGAGGCGCCGGACGATGCGGCGCGGACGGCGCGGGGCAGTCGGTGGTGGTTGAGCAGTCATGAGAGAAACCTCGAGAAAAGGGGGTTGCGATGACGCCGATCGGCGTACTCGACAGATTACAGCACCTGGGAAGTCTAGGAACTCCGGCGATGGCGAATTCGTAGCCCGACGATCACGAGGCCTCCGATGATCATCGCCACGAGAGCGGTGGCGATTTGGTGGGTGGCGACGTCGAAGGACGCTCCAAACACTCCGGGAGGCTGGTTGCGGTCGAGTTGGACCCGGCTGGCGAGCAGGAACACGATCGTGGCGAGCGTTCCCGTCAAGCCGCGATGGGTACGAAAATCGGTGGCCAGCATAGGTATGAGATCGGCGTTGGGGGCCAGATTCTTGAGCAAGGATCGAGGACTTTCGCGCATTGGAAACGGCTGGAAGACACTAGGGACGCCGTTGACATGCGATGCCTGGCGTGTGCCAGACGAGAGCCGACCGTGGGTCCGCTGACAGCGGAGGGACGCGCCGGGGCGTGGAACCCACCGTACCAGTGCGCCGCCACTACCCCAAAAATTGGTAGGGATCAGAACTGGAGAGCAGCGGCTGCCCAGTGAAATCCGGCTCCAAAGGCCGTGAGGATCACCAAGTCACCTGCGTCGATACCGCCAGACGACCGAGCCTCCCACAGCGCCAACGGTACCGAAGCGGATCCTGTGTTGCCGTACTCGTGGACGTTGACGTAGACCTGGTCGTCGCGGAGACCGAGCTTGCGCCCCACCGCGTCGATGATGCGCTTGTTGGCCTGATGCGGTATCACCATCGCCACCGCCTCGGTCGTCTGGCCGAGTTCGTCCAGAATGCCGGTGACGGCCTCGCTCATGTGAGTCACCGCCTGACGAAAAACCTCGCCTCCATCCATGATCAGCTGCTGGTGCTCGCCCGCCGCAGCCACTTCGGCCGAGAAGTAGCGCCGGGTGCCACCCACCGGCAGGGTGAGTACTCCGGTCTGGCTGCCGTCGGTGCCCGCCACCACCGCCAGGAGCTGGGCCTGGGCGCCACCCGGCCCAACCACCACTGCCCCAGCGGCATCACCGAACAGGACCGAAGTGGCTCGATCAGTCTTGGAGATGAGCCGGCTGATGAGCTCTACCCCCACGACGAGGATGGTTCCCCCGTGGAAGGCTGTCCTGGACCGGGCCACGTCGAGTGCCTGCACGAATCCGGCGCAACCGCTCCCCCCGAGGTCGTAGGCGGGGATGGATCGCAACCCCATGTGGTGTTGGAGGAAGGCCGCAGTATCGGGCGTATAGACCTCCGGAGTGTCGGTGGCGACGATGACCTCGTCGATGTCGCCGGGACCCAACCCGGCGTCCTCGAGCGCCAGCTGGCCCGCCGCCGCCGCCATCGTGACCGTTGTCTCGTCGTCGGCTGCGATCCGGCGCCGCTTGATACCGGTCCGGGAGGTGATCCATTCGTCACTCGTGTCGACCAGGGCGGCCCAATCCTCGTTGGTCATGACTCGGTCCGGCACATAGCCCCCGAATCCCAGAATGCCCGCCACCAGGATGCTCCTCCCCGTCGATTCTCGGAGCGTACCGATTCAGGCCTGCGGCTGTCCGGGATCTGCCGGGGGTTCTTGAAGTGGCTGGGTCCCGGCGCGCGGGAGCAGAGCCGGGATGACCAGCAACGCCGTGCCCGCCGCGGTGAGCATGGACACCCACATGATCATCGAGATCTGTGAGTGAGGCTTGAGCGGAGACAGCCACAGCGCGGTGAGGCCGAGGGCGATCCCCAATGCGTTGGCGACGATCGGTCTCCCCGCTCTCTCGATTGCCCTGAGGACGTAACCGTCCCCTTCGGCTCGGGCATGGTCGATGGCGGCGATGAAGTGGATCGCGTAGTCGATCCCTACGCCGATGACGATGCTCGAGGCGATGGCCGTGACGAGATTGAGCTGGATTCCCGCGAAGGCGATGAATCCGAGCAAGGCCACCACCGTCAGGGCGATGGGAACGAGGGAGATGAAGGTCTCCCGCCACCGTCGGTAGGAGGCGCCGAGCATGAGTGCCACCAGGACGAAGGCGGCGACCAGCGATCCGACCTGGGCGCGAGTGACGAGCCGAGCCATTTCGTCCCACAGCACCGGCATTCCCGTCAGGACGCGGATATTCTCGTCGCCTTCGGCGAAATCGATCCATGTTTGGAGGTCGGCCCCGTCGAACTGGCCGGGAAACAGCACGAACCGGAGACCGTCCTCCGACACCATGTCTCCAAGTGGAAGCTGGATCTGGCCAGACATGAGCGCGGGGAGTTGTTCTGGCGGTAGTGAGCCGGCCAGATCGGCCACCGAGAAGACCTGCCGCACACCGTTCAGCTGTTCCAGGCTCCGAGAGCTGGCAACGATTGCCGCCATCCCCTCGGTCCCTGACTCAGGATCCCAGGCGAACTCTCCTGTGAGCGGCGTGGCGCCCCCAAACACTTCCTCGATGGCCTCGAAAGCGGCCCGAACCTCGTGGCCGTCCTTGAAGAAGAAGAGTTGGTCGGAGTCGACCTCCAACTGAGGAATGAACACGAGGCCGAACGCCACGATTGCCACGGAGATCGCCGCGGCGAGACCGCGGCGAGGAGCCAGGCCCTTGAGGATCGCCACCACTCTCGGACCGATGAGTGCGGTGTGGTGGGCAGGTTCCACCGTCAGCCGGGAGAGAATCGCCGGGAGCGAGAAGAAGGAGATGAGCCCGGCAAACGTGATGCCCAGGGCAACGAAGAGCCCCAGCTGGCGAATGGGCTCGACATCGGTGAAGAGCAACGAAAGGAAGCCGGCTCCGGTCGAAACCGTGGTGAGGATCATGGGCACCCCCACCTGGCGGAGCGCCGAAGCCACCCGGTCGTAGACGTCGTTCGTCCGTGCCGCCTCCTCCTGGAAGTGGGTCACGAAATGCAGGCCGTCGGCCGAACCCATCACGATGACGAAGATGGGAACGATCACCGTCAGCAGATCCACCTCGATGCCGATCCCGATGATGAAGCCGAACGTCCACACGGACCCGACCGCGGCGGGAAGCACCGACAGAACCGTCAGTCTCCGGTCGCCGATCGTTGCGTAGAAGGTCCCGAGCAGGAGAGCGATGACGATGGGCGGGATGACCAGGAGGAACCAGCCGAGTTGGTCGATCACCGAAGCAAAGATGACCGGGTTCCCAGCCAACGTGACCTCGATGTCGTCAGAGATCTCCACGTCTGCCAGGCGGCCGGCGAGCTCCAGGCCGTCGTCCTCCGGCACCACCACCATCAGGGAATGCCGGCCGTCTTCGCTGAGCAGCAGGTCTGCGAGCGGGCTCTGAGACAGGAACCCTTCGACCATGGCGGGGGTGAGCGAGGCCGCGAAATCCGAGGTGATCGGTAACCCGGTGAGCGGATTCGTCTCGGGCACGAGCGAACCGACGCTGGCCACCCCCTCGACGGCCGAGTAGCGGTCGGCCAGTTCGATCAGGCTCGCCAGTCCTTCTCCCGATACCAGCGTCTCCTCACTCGACACGAGCACATTGATCGGGTCGGCGGTGGCGTACTTGTCCTGCAAGGCGGCGAATTCTGCTCCTCGTGCGTTTCCCTCCACGATGAACGAGGTGACATCGGCGTTGAGCTGGATCTGGGTCAACGCCGCGGCAGCGACAAGCGTCAAGATGGCGGTGGCGGCGAGAATCGGCTTGGCACGGTCGACGATGAAACGGGCAATGCGGTCCATCGTGCTATTCAATCACATGGCCGGAGTGCTCTGGCGCCGACCAGGCATGGCGGATAGCTTTTCGGTATGACCGACGGGGTTTCAGGGCTTCGGTATCCGCGGCGACCGCTTGTGCGGCTCCTGGGCGCGGCAGGTTCGGTGACAGGGAGTCGCTTCCTCGTGGAGACACCCCGGAGCAGGATTCTGGTCGATTGTGGATTGTTCCAGGGCCCCCGGAGGCTGCGAGATCGGAACTGGGCGGAATTCCCCGTCGAGCCCTCCTCCATTGATGCCGTGGTGCTCACGCACGCCCACCTCGACCATTCGGGCTACCTCCCGCGATTGGTGCGAGGAGGTTTCGCAGGGCCAATCCTCGCCACTCCCCGGACCGTCGGACTCTGCGGGGTGTTGTTCCCCGACTCCGGGCGAATCCAGGAGGAAGACGCCGAATACGCCAATCGAAAGGGATACTCGAAGCACCGCCCCGCCTTGCCGCTGTATACGGAGGCGGACGCTGTCGAGGCACTGACCAGGTTTTCCCCGCTTCCCTTTCACCGGACGACAGAAGTGGGGTCGGGTGTCGAGGTGCGGTTGACCCGCGCCGGGCACATCCTCGGATCGGCGACAGTGACCGTGTCCATCGACGGTGAGCCCAATCTGCTGACCGTGAGCGGGGATTTGGGGCACGATCATCATCCGCTCCTCGAACCACCCGAACCTCCCCCTTCCTGTGGCACTCTGCTCATCGAGTCGACCTACGGCGACCGTTCCCAGCAGCGGGACGAAACGGGCGATGTCCTGGCCGATGCCCTCGTTCGCGTGGCTGAACGCGGAGGGGCGGCGGTCATCCCTGCGTTCTCGGTGGACCGAACCGAGGTGGTGCTCATGGCCGTCAAGACGCTGATGGCGACGGGACGAGTACCGGAGATGCCTGTCTATCTCGACAGTCCGCTGGCCCAGAGAGCCTTGGCCATCTATCGAGCCGCGGTGTCCCAGTGCGACGACGAGATCCGTGATGAAATCGCCGGAACCGCCGATCCGTTTTCACCCCCCAACCTCACCGAAACCGGGTCGGTGGAGGAGTCCAAAGAGATCAACCACGCTCACCTTCCCGCCATCATCATCTCTGCGTCGGGTATGGCTACCGGCGGAAGAGTCGTGCATCACCTCCAGCGGCGCCTCCCGGACCCGAACTCGATGGTCATCCTGGTCGGATATCAAGCTCCTGGGACCCGGGGAGCCCGGCTTCTGGCGGGCGAACGGTCATTGAAGATGTACGGCTCCTACGTGCCGGTTCGAGCCGACGTGGTCTCAGTCGCCGGATTCTCGGTGCACGCCGACGCAGATGAGCTGGTCGGGTGGGCGAGATCTGCCCCGGCCCCACCCCGGCAGGCCATCGCCGTCCATGGCGAGCTGGAGGCGTCGGCCGCCCTCGCCCGCCGACTCGAAGCCGAGCTCGGATGGGTGGCTGCGGTGGGCCGCTCCGATGAACGCCTCCTGCTGCATTGACAGCGCCGGTGTCAGGGGAAGTGTGCAGTACGCTGTCTGTTGGCGCGGCCGAGAGGTGAGGATGAAACGGTTGATCGGGCTGGTGCTCATCCTTGGATTCGTTCTTGCTGCGTGCACAACGGACTCGGGGATCGCTCCCTCCACCTCATCCGCGCCCGCGGTGGATCTCGACGAACCGGTGACCACCGGCACCACGGTTCCACCCACCGTCCCGGTGGAGCCCCCCTCGACCACCGTCCCCGGGCCCTCGACCACTCCAGGGGCGCTCGCTTCGGCCGCCTGCGTGGTGGGAGTGTGGGAACTCGACTCTCAGTTGTTTCTCGATCAACTCGGTTCGGTCTATCCGGCCGAATTCCCCGACGTCGGAATCGAACACACCGGCGGGACTTTCACTATCGAACTCGACGCCGACGGGTCGGTCTCCGGAACCCGCTCCGGGTGGACCCTCACCATCGGAGCCGGCGAAGGCAGGCTGGTGTACTCGATCGACGCCCAGGACACCGGCACCTATGCGCTCGACTCTTCGGGTGGCACCCTCGCCGTCACACTGGAGCCCGCTTCCGTTCCCCAGGTGACCACGCAGGTCCAGGTGGACGGTGCGCTCGATACCCTCGACGTGGGGCCATCGGCGTTCGAATTACCGGACGCAGCCCAGAACCCGTCCGGAACCTTCTCCTGTTCGGGTGACCGCCTCCGTGTGTCCACCCCGCTCGGTCTGGTGCTGGAGTTCAGCCGGCGCTGAGCGCCCTTCGAGGCCCCCCGCCACCCGTTCGGCATTCAGCAAAATGCCGGCCCGTCTGTACAGCGCCCATTAAGGCCGGGAGTTAGGGTGGAGTGAGAGGGCGGAGTCTCCGCCGACAGGGATGCGGGAGATCATGGGTTTCCCGCTCAAACAAGGGGAGTAGGGATGATGAGAAAGACCAGTCTGGCCGCCGGATTGATGGTGGCCGCGATGGTGCTCAGTTCGTGTTGGACGATCAGCGCCGGTTTGGTGACGGCCAAAGAGATGTCGCCAGGAGGAGTGGGCAAGTTCGTTCTGGACATGCGTCCATTGGACGACACGTCGACGTCGGTCGGCTATCCCTTCGTCCTGGTCGGCTACAGCGAAATCGATCCCCGTGTCGGCCGAGTCTTTGACGTCGATGGCAACTGGGGCGGCCCGTGGACGGGAACGATCGACGGGGACCTCGTCAGCCTCCTGATGAGTGGGTCTGGAGCGTGCAGCGTCGGTTCGAATCACGTGAGCACGATCGAAGGTTCGTATACGAAGTGGCTCGCTTTCCGGACGCCTGTCACTGTCAGCCAAGCTGGAGCGTTGGATCCGCGGTTCCGCGTGGAACACGGTCTCAAGCGCCCGGCGTCAGCGACGAACTCCGACACCGGTCAGCTGGCCATCTTCAGCGGCACCTGGAACGACGATGGCGATGGCATACCTGAGGCCGCGGAGGTCGGTTGCGGAGGGTCCTGGTTCACCTCCGTTCCCTACGTCCCGTAGATCGAGTATCAACGGATAGGGGGAGGACGATCGTCCTCCCCCTATTTTTTTCCGGTCCCAGGTTGCCACCGCAGCGACTCGGGCTGTTGGGACGTCTTCGGGTGGAGCGAGGAGCGAAGCGTGTACGTCAAACGATTGTTTGGTGCGTGGTTGGTGGCAGGATTGGCGTTGGGAAGCTGCGCCGTTGGAGGGAAGGCAGCACCACCCTCGGCCGTCCTCGAGGATGACCAACCAAGCGCGACACAGGTGGAGACCACGATCGCCGAGGCAGCGATGACCACTCCATCGGCCGGCTGTGTGGTCGGCTCCTGGGAACTGAACTCTCCCCTCTTCGTCGAGACGCTCCGCGAGACAATGGCAGCCGAATACGACTCAGCCACGATCGAGCATGCCGGCGGTAGCTACACCATCGTCCTTCGGGCGGACGGTTCGGTCGATGCGAACCGAGATGGGTGGATGATCTCGGCGAGTTCCTCTCTCGGCAAGGTGCTACAGACGGTCGACTCCGAGGAGTCCGGCACCTATGCCATCGATGAGAATGCCGGTTCCATCGCCCTGCAGCTCGACCAGACGTCTCCTCCAACGGTCACTTTTCAGACTGACTCGAACGGAACCCTGCGACCTCTGTCGCCTCAGGCGTGGCACGTTGAGCTGCCGCCCGAAGCCCTCATCCCGTCAGGTGCCTTCAGCTGCACCGACGAACATCTCGTGATCACGAACCAGTTGGGTCTCGTTTCCGAGTTCACGCGCCGCTGATCACCCGGTGGGCGCCTCGTCCAGCTGACCGGAGACCTGGTCGAGGAGTTGCCGCGCTGGGGCGCTGACGGCGTCGATCTCACCGAGCTTCTCAGTCACAAGTGTCTGCAGGTCGTCGGGGGAGCAGCCCAGGTCGTCGGCCCGGTCGATCAACGCGCGCACATCGATGTCCGGCAGCGCCACGTCAGTGCCGGCGTCCAGTTCGGCGACTGCCTCAACCAACTGATCGGCGAAGCCGCTGGCGAGTTGCTGACAGGTCGAGGCGACGAGGCCTTTGACATCGACCTCGATGGAGACGTTGTCGGTGATGGTGGCGCAGGAGGTGAGGCTCATGGCGACCAGGGCGGTGAGGGCGGTGAGTCTTCGCATCCTCGGAAGCGTAGCGACCGGATCGGCCACGGTCGGGCGCATCAGATTGGGGTGCATCCGTCTCGGGCGGATCCGTTTTGGGAGACCAGGCTCATCAATCCAGGATCCGCAAATCCTCGGTGAGCATGCCCCGCAGGGCAGCCAGTGTCACGACGGCGGTTGACACCACCACTGCACCGAGAATGAGGTACATGATCGCCAGTTGAGCCACGACCGCCGTCTGTGGGTCGATCCCTGCCAGCAGGAGGCCGGTCATGGCCCCGGGAAGAGCGATCAACCCGACCACCTTGGTCCTCTCCACCTGGGGAACGATGGCCGCGCCCGCCACGTCCCGTCCTGCGAAACGACTGATCCCCGCCCGACCGAATCCGAGGGCCAGCAGGGCTTCCAGTTCGCCGCGGCGCAGTCCTCTCCACTCGCCCGCCCGGTTGACTGCCAGCACCGTGGCCGGGAGCGTGTTGCCGATCGTGATGCCTGCCGTGACCACGACGCCGATCGGATCGACGGGAAGGAGCCCAAGCCCGAAGACGATGAGGAGGGCGAGGAGGGTGCTTCCCCCGATTGCCAGAGCGGAGATCCAGAGAACTCCGGGAATGGCCTGGGAGCGCCGGCTCGTCGTCCACGCCGCCACTCCCACCATGATGAACACCCATAGCCAGGCGAGGGGGAGCGAGTCGAGGAGAAGACTGAGGAGAACACCCGCCGCCATCAACTGGGCGGCAGCCCGCAATGCCGCCCACACGATGGTGCGTTCCAGACGAAGGCGCCACCACAGCGAAAGGACGACGCCCAGGCCCACCAAGAGCAGCGAGGCGATCAGGACGGCGGCGGTGTTGCCTGAAGAGAGCGGTTCCACGCCAGTGATCATCCCACGGCCGGTTACACGGTGTAGCTCTCGCCCCAATCGAGCGGAACGAGTTCGATCCCAGCCTCGGCCAGCACGCTCGACGCCAATGCCGTCACGAATCTCCGTCCGCCCTCGCTCAAGTAGAAATCGTGGATGGGTATGACCTGCCGGGGCCCCAGGCGCCGGGCGAACTCCACGGATTTGGTGGTGGTGCCCCAGGGGGTGAGCAGGGGGAGAGCGAGGACGGGCGCCGAGCGGGTGGGCTGGTAGCTGTCCCCAGGGTGGGTGACGACCCCTTCGATCGTGTACGAGCGATTCGGCGGCTGGGCTCCCGTGGGGACCATCTCGTGCAGAACGTCCTCAAAGGTCACGCCGCTCGGGTTGTCCGTGCGCACGGCGATTCCGTGCTTGGCGAGGAGATCGGCCACGGCTTGATTGGCGAACACCTTCACGTCGTCGCCTCGATCGATGAGCCACCGCACGAACTCCGGCTTGACGTGGTCGGCATGTTCATGGGTGATCAGCAACCGCTGCACGTCGCCGATCGTTTCGAGGTCGATGTGATTCGTATCGAACGTGAAGAACCCAGGATCGAAGAGGGTGGTTCCTTCGTCGGTGCTCACGAGCAGGCAGGAGTTGGTGAGGCGTCTGAGAGTTGGCATGATGTCATCCTACCGTTGAGCAATAAATTCACGGGGATGATTGCGCTTGTAGCTACAAACGCAATAAACTGGGCCCATGGTCATGGCAAACGGGACCCAACCCATGCACGCATCAACTCTCGCCGGCCGCCTGGAACACATCCGAGTGGGGGGAAAGCTCGCAGACGCGTCGGCGCTCCTCAGCCGGCTGCCATCAGACGGCCTGATCTCTGCGCACCTCCTCGACGTGGAGGCGGCGGTCGGGTTGGACGACGGAACCCGAAGCGGGGCGGCCGAAGCGGAGCGCTTCCGCCGTGTCCTGGAGTCCGGACTGGCCGGCAGTTCGCTCACGACTGAGAAGCTGAAGCGCTGGCACGCCATCGCCGTGGGGCATCGACCGAATCTGGCACCGGGGGAGTTCAGGGGCGCCTCCTCATCGCTCGGAGACGCCGATCTTCGTGGTCCTGGGTGGACGCTGCCGCAGCCCGCCGGACTCGGTCGCCGCATCGAGGAACTCATCGAATACGCAAACGGCCGCCACGACCACCCGATCCTGGCAGCAGCGGTTCTCATGGGCGAGCTCGAGGCGATCCGACCATTCGTGACAGGCAACGGTCGCATGGCCCGGGCACTCTTTCACTGGGCCATGTCGAACCAGGGCGGCGTCGTCTGGCCGGTTTCGGTGCGGTGGGCGGCCCGGCCGACACGGCTCCGGGTTGCCCTCGACTCCTGGCGCACCGGCTCGGATCCGAGCCTCTGGCCGAGGAGCGTCATCGACGATCTTCTCGTGGTGGGCACGGCCTGTTCCGATCTCCATGAGGGCTTGGCAGAGCTCCAGACCACCTGGCTGGAGCGTGGGGGAGGACGGACCGGGTCGTTGCGCCGGAAGATGCTCCGAGATCTGCCGGCGAGGCCTGTTGTCGATTCAGCCGGCGCCACTCTGCGTATGGGCGCCGATCCCAGCCGTTTCTCTCGGGTTGCTCGGCAGTTGGTCGACGAAGGGATCCTCGTTGTCCAGCCGCAAACGCCGGGCAAGGTAGGGAGGCCGGCGGTTCGCTACGAGGCCCCCGTGGTGCTCGAATTCGTCAAGGAGTGGGTCGAGCGCCTGGCCATGTCCGAGGGTACTCCGGGCAGGGCCTCTCGACCGGCGGCCCGGCCGATCCCGGAATCGCCCTCGGATCCGTCCCCGACGTCGACAACCGTGACGCGCGGCCGGCCCGTGCCGTCGAAGGCGCGCCGCTCGTCATGAGCTCCGTCGCCTAACCTGGACGGCATGCGAATCTCGCCCGAACCCAAGGAACGCCATCGCTGGGGTGCGGCTTCTACCCCATTCGAGGAGTTGGGCGGCGGTGAGCGGGTCGAAGCCCTCGCCAACGCCTTCTACGACAGGGTCGAAGAGTCCTCACCGACGCTGAGCTCCATGCTGCCGGCCGATACCACCAGGTCCCGCCACAAGCTGGCGCTGTTCCTGACCGGTTGGATGGGCGGGCCGCCCCTCTACTGGGAAGAGCGAGGCCATCCGCGGCTTCGGATGCGTCATGCGCCTTTTGCCATCGACGACTTCGCGGCCGAAGAGTGGATGCGGTGTATGGCTGCGGCCCTCGAGGACGTGGGTGCGCCACCGGATCTGCACGCCTTCCTGGTCGAAGAACTGGGCACCGCCGCACGTCACCTTCGGAATCACGAATGAACCCCTTTCTGGCGGCCGCCCTCGACGAGGCTCGCCGTGGCCGGGAGGAGGGCGGTATCCCGATCGGCTCGGTCCTCGTGATCGACGATCGGATCGTCGGCAGGGGTCGCAACCGCAGGGTCCAAGAAGGCAGCGTGATCAAACACGCCGAGATGGACTGTCTCGAGAACGCGGGCCGAATGGCGTCTGCTGACTACGGAAAGGCGACCCTGTATTCGACGCTGTCGCCCTGCCACATGTGCACCGGCGCCATTCTGCTGTACGGCATCCCGACAGTGGTGGTTGGCGAGGCGCGGACATTCCAGGGGCCGGGGCACCTGTTATTCGAGCAATCGACCGAAGTGGTGGTGCTGGACGACGACGAATGCGTGAACCTCATGACGGAGTTCATCGCCGAACATCCGGACCTCTGGAACGAAGACATCGGAATCTGAGAATCTCCAACGGCCCTCCGCGTGGCGTACGCTCGGGAAGCGAGCAGGCCGCGAACCGATTGGGGGCGCCACGATGAAACCAGTAGAGATCGTTCAGGAGGAGTCCGAGGCCAGATACCAGGTGCGGCGTCGTGGTTTTGACCAGCGGGAGGAGGCACTGACCCGAGTCCAGGGAAGTGCCGCCGAGGGCGATTGGCGCGTCGTCGATGACCCGGGGCGGGTTGCCCAGCGGGCAGCCAGTCTCGGGTTGACCGCGGACGCCGCCTCCCTCCTCGCCAATCCGGAGGATCAATCCTTGGGGCGCAGGGTGCTCGAGCAGATCATCGGCGCCAACGACCTGTTGGACATCCGATTCCTGGCTGATGGAGCGGACGCCGCCCGAGCCGTGGGGCAGGTCCGGTTGCCGGTGCCCGGCGGCACCCGACTGGGAACCGGGTTCATGGTGACCGCCGCCCTCATGATGACCAACCATCATGTGCTGCAGTCGGCAGCAGAAGCCGCGACCGGGATCCTCCGCTTCGACTTCTACCGGCGCGCCGACGGAGCAACGACGCCGGTGGCCAACTTCGCGCTCCGCCCTGATTGGTTCTTCGTCACCTCGGATGAACTCGACTTCACAATCGTGGCCGTAGAGACCACCAACGCAACGGGCGCCAAGGTTGCCGAGCGGGGATGGCTCCCGTTGATCGGCCCGTCCGGCAAGGCCATCGTCGGGGAACGAGTCAACATCATCCAGCATCCGGGCGGGTTGCCCCAACAGGTCGCCATCCACGAGAACCGGATCGTCGACTTCGACGACGACTGGCTCTGGTACGTGACGGACACCCAGGGTGGATCCTCGGGTTCGCCGGTTCTCAACGATCAGTGGGAACTGGCCGCCCTCCACCACGCCGCCACAACGATCGGCGGTGGTCAGAAGGCCAATGAGGGCGCCCGGATCAGCCGAATCGTCACCTGGCTGCAAGCCTATTTCTCTGGCGGGAACGGCGACGAATCGGAGCACCAACACCACCTCTTGTCCGGGGAACCCCCTCCCGCCCGGGCAGGCGCTTTGACGCTGTCATGGCAGGCCGCGGGTGCCGCCTCGTGGACGGTCCCTCTCACCCTCTCGGTATCGGTTGGCGAACCACCGGAGAGTTGATGGCGATCCGGAACGAGAACGCCCCAAGTGTTAAGCGGGCATTCAAGACCGCGTCGTAGCATTTCGAAAGAGATCGAAGGATCTTCTCCGGCCGACCTCTTCAGGCAGACCTTCTCCGGAAGGGCCGGAGGAAACACAAGGGGGCGAAGCTATGCAGTCGGATACACCAAATCGACGCCGTTCGATAGGAATCATCATCCTGGTGGTGCTGGCCTTGGCCGTCAGCGCCTGCGGCACGCTCGCCGAGAAGGCGACAGAGCAGATCGTTGAACAGGCCATCGAGAGCGGCGAAGGGGGCGAAGTCGACCTCGACATCGATACCGATGCCGGCACCTTCAGCGTGGAGACCGAGGATGGCTCGATGCAGGTGGGTTCCGGACTCGACCTGCCCGCCAATCTCGAGATCCCCGTCCCGACGGGTGGCAACGTCACCTCGACACAGAGCGGTGACGGATACGCGCAAGCGTTGATCGCCTTTCCCCGGGAGCGGCTCGAAGAGCTCGTCGAGTTCTACGAGGACTGGGTGGACTCACAGAGCGGAGAGTTCCAAACCTCCAACTCGCAGTACAGCAACGATGGCGAGCTCTTCAGGAACTACAACTGGTTCGCCTACGAGTCGGGAGTGTCGGTCGGGGTGAGCGATTGCTACTCCAGCTCCGGCGAAGGGATCGACGCCTGCGTGTCGGTGCTCGACAACTGACCGATTCGAACTAGGCAGGAGCCGACCCCTCCCGTTGGCATCATGGAGGAGGGCTCTACACCCCACTGAGGGCGGAATCCCAGGGCGAAAGTGGGCGGGCCACGACCTCGACGGCTGGGGGAGAGTCGCCCACGAGACGTTCTTGCCCTCTGCTGTCATGGGGCATGGCCGGAAGGCTCAACAAGTGTGGACGAGAGACCCTTGGTTTGAGACCCGCCAGGCAGTTGGCTGGGGGTACAAACGAGAGGAGCCGGTGGTGAACGAAACCGTGAGGATCTCCGTGAAGACCAAGGGAGGCGTTTCTCCCGAAGCGGCAGATCGGCTCAAAGCAACTCTTCGCCGGTTATCCGACCACCTCGAGATTCCGATTCTCTCGGCGTCGGGAAGCGTGGTCCGCCACCAGGATCCGGCCAGGTCTCGATCCGTCCAGGCCTCGGCAACGGTGGATCTGAACGGCCACTGGGAACGGGCATCGGTCGAGGCTGACGAGGAGCTCGAGGCCATCGACCTGCTCGACGCCAAACTGCGCAGGATCGTGCGGAGGTACAACGAACGCCGCCAGCACAAGGGTCGTCTCCACGATCCCATCGAGGGGGGCGAAGGCCATTGGCGACACGGAGACCTGCCCACGCGGCGGGCGCCGTGGCCGGAACTCGGTGACGACGAACGCACGATCGTCGAACGAGCTCTGCATGGACCGGCGTCGAGAACCATGGCCGAGGCGGCCTTTGATCTCGACGCCCTGGGCCAGGACTTCACCCTGTTCGTCGACGAGGTGACTGGACACGACTCGATCCTGTGCCGTTCCGAGGAGGGCGACCTGGAACTCGTTCAGCTCGACCATGCTGGACCGAACGCCGACGGTACCGGCGTCGGACTCGAGGTCGCCGAGGCGATCGAACAGCTGATCATGACGGGCAATCGGCTCGTCTTCTTCAGGGATCGGGCGACAGAGAGGGGGGCCGTGGTCTATCACCGAAACGACGGCCACCACGGGTTGATCCGGCTGGCCTGAGCACCCGCTACTAGGCTGCGCGCATGGCCGTCCCCAGGATCAACACCGTCATGTTCGACTGCCTCGACCTGGCCCTGGCAGACTTCTGGAAGGGACTCCTTGCAGTTGGAGAACGGCATCGCAGCGGACCGTACGTCTGGCTCGAACCCCAGCGCCAGGGCGGCTACTCGCTGGCCTTCCAACAGGTGGAATCCACCACCCCGGGAAAGAACAAGCTCCACCTCGACGGCGCCGCGGAAGATCTCTCTGCCGTGACCGCCCGCGTCGAGAAGCTGGGGGGATCCTTCGTCGAGAACCATGTCGTGGAGGACTTCACCTGGAACGTCTACGCCGACCCTGAGGGCAACCTGTTCTGCCTCGGGCACTCGCTCACCGAGACCTGAGCAGGATGCTGCTTCCTACCCACGAGGACGTTGTCGAGGCAGCCGGGCGGATCGCCGGCCAGGTGCATAGGACACCGGTGCTCACCTCTAGGTCCCTCGACGCCATGGCCGGAGCCGAGTTGGTCTTCAAGGCCGAGAATTTCCAGCGCGGGGGCGCCTTCAAGGCGCGTGGCGCCGCCAACGCCCTGGCGGTCTTGGCCGACGCACAATTGAGCGGCGGCGTCGCCACGCATTCCTCGGGCAATCATGCCCAGGCCGTGGCGATCGCCGCCCGCCATCGCGGCGTATTGGCTCACATCGTCATGCCGCGTGGGTCGGCTGCGGCCAAGCGAGCGGCTGTCGAGGGTTACGGAGCGTCGGTCACGGAGTGCGAGAACACGCTGAAGGCCCGGGAGGAGACGCTGGCGCAGGTGGTGGCGGAGACGGGAGCCCACGTGGTGCATCCCTACGACGACAGCCACGTGATCGCCGGTCAGGGTACCGTCGCCCTGGAACTGCTCGAAGAAGTTCCCGATCTGGACCTCATCGTCGTACCGGTCGGCGGTGGCGGTTTGGCGGCCGGTACGGTTCTCGCCGCGGACGGGCCGACCTCACACGCCAGGGTGGTGGGGGCTGAGCCGGCGTTGGCGGACGACGCATACCGTTCTCTGCGCGAGGGGCGCCGACTTCCCGCCCTGTCGCCGACCACCGTGGCAGATGGCCTTCGAACCGCGCTCGGTGAGCGAAACTTCGGCATCCTCGCAGCGGCGGCGATCCCGATCGTCACGGTTGCGGACGACGAGATCCTTGAAGCGATGCGGTTGCTCTGGGAGCGAATGAAAGTGATCGTCGAACCTTCAGGGGCCGTGCCGTTGGCAGCGGTAATGAGGGACGCCGACCGGTTCCGAGGCAAACGAGTGGGTCTCGTGCTGTCGGGCGGCAACGTGGATCTGTGCCGAAACGAACTGTGCCGTTTCTGGAATTGACCGATCAGCAGGGCACGTGGATGGGTCCATCATGGCCGGTTGCAGCGACGATACGCCAGGTCGCCTCGATGCGCTGCACCGTGTAGTCGACGGACCAGCGGGTACACGATTCACCGTCCGGCCCATAGGTCGGATCCTGCAGGGAAGTGAATCGGATCCAGAGCCGATGGGTGTCGTCGTCCACCACGGTGTACGCCTCAACCGACAAATCGAAGTCGTACGTGGTCGAGACGTTGGCGGCGAAGGCGTCGAGAGTGGTGGAGTTCTGCACTTCGGGTCCCAACTGGTCCCAGGCCAGCCGGTAGTCGCCTCGGTTGATCCCACCGAAGTAGGCAGTGAAGATGTCGATGACGTCCGGATCGCGCACGGAGTCGGTGGTTTCCAGAACGACCTCTTGGTCAGGGCCGAGCGGTAGGTCACAGATCTCCGGCTCGTGGGCGGACGGTGTAGTGGTCCACTGCTCGACTCGAACGGAGGCGACCGGCGCCGGGACGGCGTAGCCCAACCCGACCCCGTCGGAACTGGCGCCTGTCACGACACCCAGCACGTGCCCGTTGAGGTCGACGAGCGGGCCGCCGCTGTTGCCGGGATTCATCGCCGTGTCGGTCTGAAGGAGCCCACTGCCCTCGCGTCCCTCCAGCGTCCTTCCGACCCCACTGATAGCGCCTCGCGAAAGGCTGAGGGGTGCGCCGAGTGGATAGCCCATGGCGGCGATTTCCATTCCGGGGGCGGCCTCGGCGCTGGAGAATGTGAATGCATGGCCGTCGATCGGTTGGGCCAGTCGAAGCAACGCCAGGTCCTGTGTCGAGTCGAAGCCGACCACCTCGGCGGTGGTCGTCACATCTCCGTTGCTGACCGCGATCGACACGGCATTCTCGACGACATGCGAAGAGGTCAAGGCAGAGGTCTCCGACACCAGAAAGCCGGATCCGATCCCGGTGCCCCCGCACGACACCGTGTCCACCCGGACGATGCCGCTGCTCGTCTCCGCGTACACATCCGCGAACGTCCTGGTCGGGGCGTCCGGCGACGCTCCCTCGCTCCACAGAGCCCCCACCAGCGCACCCACCAAGAGCGCCGCCGCCAACCCGACGGAGATGAACACGAGCCCAACCCTGCCTCGAGGTTGGCGGGTCACTCGCCGACCGCACACCGAGCAGTACTCCCAGGAGGATTCAACGACGGAGCCACACGTTGGACACGACGACATCGCAGGACTCCTCCCGGCTGCTCGGTGACCAGCCTAAGGGTCCGAAGCGACCCATGTGGGGTGGGAAGCCTTCGCCTACCGTGCTCTCGGTGACCGGCGCGATCGAGCCCACCCCAGGTTTTCCCGTTCTCGATAGTGACCCAAACGGCAACATGCTCTACACTCCCCGTAGCGAGCCGGTGATAAGAACGGTTCGAAGTGAAGGATATTGGTAATGGCAACAGGAACAGTGAAGTTCTTCAACGCCGAGAAGGGCTTCGGCTTCATCTCGCGCGAGGACGGCGAGGACGTGTTCGTGCACTACTCGAACATCGAAGGCTCCGGCTACCGCACGCTCGAAGAAGGCCAAAAGGTCGAATTCGAGATCGGTCAGGGCCGCAAGGGCGACGAAGCCCAGAACGTTCGAGCCATCTGAACCCAAGGTTTCTCGAATCGCAGAAGAGCCACCGACTCGTCGGTGGCTCTTCTCATTGGCGGACGTAAAGGTCGGTTCACGTGCGGGCTACGATCGTTTCGTGCCCTCCGCCCTGGCTTCCCAATGGTCGCTCGATCCGTCGATCACGTTCCTGAATCACGGTTCGTTCGGCGCGTGCCCCACGGCCGTACTCGATCGGCAGGCGCTGTTGCGTGCCGAGATGGAGCGGGAGCCCGTTCGCTTCATGCTCTCGTTGGGTGAACGGCTGACGGGCGTTCGGGCCGCGTTGGCCATCCATCTCGGAGCCGACCCCGAGGACCTGGCCCTGGTTCCCAACGCCACCACGGGCGTCAATACCGTCCTTCGTTCCCTCATTCTGGCGGAACACGACGAAATCGTGCTGACCAACCACACGTACAACGCCTGTCGGAACGCGGCGGAGTGGGCGGCGGCACGGTCAGGCGCCACGGTACGGGTGGTGGGCGTGCCGTTTCCGCTCGAGAGCCCGGCCCAGGTCACCCAGGCGGTTCTCGACGCCGTGACGCCCCGCACCCGTCTGGTCTTGCTCGACCATGTCACCAGCCCGACGGGTTTGATCTTCCCCCTGGAAGAGATCGTGCCGGCGCTCACACAGCGGGGAATCGAAACGCTCATCGACGGCGCGCACGCCCCAGGCATGGTGCCACTCGACCTCGAGACGCTCGGTGCGACCTACTACACGGGCAATTGTCACAAGTGGATGTGCGCCCCGAAAGGCGCCGCGTTCTTGCACGTGCGGCGGGATGCCCAGCCCGGTATCGTTCCGCTCACCATCAGCCACGGGTTGAACGACGTGACTTCTTCTCGTTCGACGTTTCGCCGCCTCTTCGATTGGGTGGGGACCATTGACCCAACGGCGTATCTCTCGATCCCAAAGGCACTCGAGGTGGTGGCGGGATTCTCGTCGGAGGGATGGCCGGGCATCCACTCCGCCAATCACCGCCTGGCGATCCAGGCGCGCGACCTTCTCACCGACGCGCTCGGGGTCGATCACCCCGCCCCTGACTCGATGCTGGGCTCCCTGGTGGCCATACCGATCCAGGTGGCCGATGCTCGCCCCGTCGGGCACCAAGGCTATCTGCCCGTTGCCGCCGAGGTCCTGGCCCGCGGCTTCGAGGTGCCGATCTTCGGCTGGTCCGGGCAGGGTGGGGGGATCCTCAGGGTCTCGGCCCAGCTCTACAACTCGCTCGATGACTACGAGGCCTTGGCCGGCGTCCTCGTCGAGGTATTGAGGCAGGATGGGTCAGAGTCGATGCTCGATCACCACCGGTGATGAACGTGGGGACGGATGTGCTGGTCATAGACCTGCGAGATCTGCTCCATCGGCTCCGATGACAGGGGCGCCAGGTCGGCCGCGCTCGAGTTCGACTCGACCTGGGAGACGTTCTTGGCGCCGGGGATGGCGGCTGAGACGGCATCGTGCATGAGAATCCACCGCAACGCCAGCTGCGCCATGGTTGCGCCGGGCGGGACGATCGGTCTCAGCGCCTCAACGGCGCGTAGACCGACGTCGAAGGGAACGCCAGAGAAGGTCTCGCCCACGTCGAACGCCTCGCCATGGCGGTTGTACCTTCGGTGATCGTCTGGCGCAAAGGCCGTCTCAGCCGTCATCTTGCCGGTCAGCAACCCCGAAGCCAGCGGCACCCGAGCAAGAATTGCGACGTCCCGCCGCTGCGCCTCGGCGAAGAACCGCTCTGCCGGTCTGAGTCGAAACATGTTGAAGATGATTTGCACGCTGGCCACCGACGGCCACTCGATTGCCTTGAGCGCCTCTTCGACTCGCTCGACTGAGACACCCCACGCAGCGATCTTGCCCGTCTCGACCATCCGGTCCATGGCGGCGAACACCTCGGGCCGGTAGTAGACGTCGGTGGGTGGGCAGTGCAGCTGAACAAGGTCCAGGGTGTCGGTGGCGAGGTTGGTGAGGCTCCGATCGACGAAAGCGGCAAGGTTCTCTTCGGTGTACCCGTCGGCTACGTGGGGGTCGAGGCGGCGACCCGCCTTGGTGATGATGTGGAAGGGGGGGTCGCTGCGCTCCGAACGGAGCCGGGCCATCAACCGCTCTGAGCGTCCATCACCGTAGACGTCGGCGGTGTCGAACAAGGTGACGCCGGTGTCGAGCGCCGCGTGGAGCGTGGCCATGGCGTCGGTTTCCGAGACCGAGCCCCAGTCGGCGCCGATCGCCCAACCTCCGAAGCCGATTTCACCGACTTCCCATCCGGTCTTGCCGAATCTTCGCTGCTTCATCCAGAGAAACCTTCCGCGACGGTGTTTCGATCGACTCTAGAGTCAGCTCGGTATCTACCCCAGCTGTGTCAGCGAGGTGCTGCCATGACCATCCGCCCGTTCGAACCCACCGACTACCCCCAGCTGGCCAGGGTGGGTGACATGGCTTACTCGGATGCCGATGGGGTTCCCATGCTGCCGATGAGTGCCGAGTCGATTGCCGAGCAGGATGCCTCCCAGGTGCCTCCATGTCGGCGCGGCCGGTGGGTCGTCGAAATCGACGGTCGGTTGATCGGGGCGGGAGAGTACGACCAGAGCCCTACTCGGTTCGACCCGAGGCGATTCTGGATGGATGTCTATGTGCTCCCCGATCACCAGGGGCGCGGCTGGGGCAGCCGGCTCTACGACGTTGTCAGCGGTGAGATGTCGAAGTTCGATCCGCTGAGCGCGCGCTGCGCTCTCCGGGAGGATGCGGCCGCTGGACGAGCTTTTGCCGAGGCTCGAGGCTGGGTGGAGGAGTCGCGATCGTGGGAGTCGTTCCTCGACCTCGCCCTGTTCGTGCCGCCCGAAGGCAAGCCCACGCCTGACGAGTTGGGCGTCGAGATTCGCACTCTGGCGGAGCTAGCCGGCGACCCCAACAGGAATCGCAAGCTCCACGATCTGGTGTGGGAGATCGACCAGGACGTGCCGGAACTCGAGGATGCGACCCGGGACAGTTTCGGAGCTTTCGTCACGGAACGGATCGAGTATCGAAGGATGCTCCCGGATTTCTACTTCGTTGCGACCTACCGGGGTCGCTACGTGGGTGTGAGCTACTACATGTCGGACGATTCGGACCCGCTCCTGGTCCGCACGGCGCTCACCGGGGTCTCGCGTGAGTGGCGCGGCCGGGGATTGGCGTGGGCCCTGAAGACGCACGGACTGGAGGCGCTACGTCTCTCGCCCTACCGGAGAGTCCGGACCGTGAACGAATCAACCAATCGGGCGATGCTGACCGTCAACGAGCAGCTCGGTTTCGTCAAGCGCCCAGCCTGGCTCGACATGGTCAAGCATTTCGAGGCGAGCTGACGGCGGGGCGCTGCTCCCGACTTCTCACGCCTTCTTGGCCAGCTTGCGGTCCGACTCGGTGAGGAAGCGTTTCCGCACCCGGATCGCGTCGGGTGTCACTTCCGCCAGCTCGTCATCGGCGATCCATTCGATGGCCAGTTCCAGCGTGAGTTGCCTGGGGGGTTTCAGCTTGATGGCCTCGTCCGAGGCGTGGGTGCGAATGTTGGTGAGTTGCTTGCCCTTGGTCACGTTCACCGACATCTCTTCGGGTCGCGAGGCCTCGCCGATGACCATGCCTTCGTAGACCTCCACGCCCGGGCCGATGAACATCTCGCCGCGTTTCTGGAGGTTGTCCAAGGCGAAGGCGGTTGACGTTCCGAGCCGGTCGGCCGCAATCGCTCCTCCCTGACGGTGGGGGAGTTCACCGGCCCACGGCATCCAACCGTCATGTTGTTGATGAATGAGAGCGGTGCCACGGGTGGCGGTCATCAGCAAGGATCTGAATCCGATCAAACCACGCGCAGGTGCAGTGAGTGTGACGATGGTTCGCCCGGTGTCGCCAGGGCGGAGATCGGTCACCTTGCCCTTGCGGGGGGCGACTGCCTGGGTGACGGTACCGACGTGTTCGTCGGGCACGTCGACCACGGCTCGTTCGACCGGTTCGTGGCGTTGTCCGTCGATGGTTCGTACGATGACCTCGGGCCGGCTCACCTGGAGTTCGTAGCCTTCCCTCCGCATTGATTCGATGAGTACGGCCAGTTGGAGCTCGCCCCGTCCCGCCACCTCGATCACTTCTGGCGAGGAGGTCTCACCGATCTTGATGGAGACGTTCCCGAGAACCTCCTTCTCCAGGCGGTCACGAATCTGGCGCGAGGTCACGTATTTGCCGCTGCGACCTGCCAATGGGGATGTGTTGACGCCGAAGGTCATGCGGAGCACTGGTTCGTCGACGGTCAGACGGGGGAGCGGCTGGGGATCCTCGGGGTCGGCGATGGTGTCTCCGATCTCGACTTCGGGGAACCCCGCCACCACGAAGAGGTCCCCCGCCACCCGCTCGGCGGCCTCCGTCCGATCCAGCCCGGCGAATCCCATGAGTTGGGTGAGGCGCCGCTTCAGGGGAGGCTCTCCTTCGATGGCATGGCAGAGGGCAACTTGCTCACCCGCCCGCAGGGTTCCCTGGATCACTCTCCCGATGGCGAGTCTGCCCAGATAGTCGGAAGCGTCGAGATTGGTGACGAGGGCCTGGAGGGGCGCATCGGGATCCCCTGCATGGGCAGGGATGGTCTCGACGATGGTGTCGAGAAGGGGGGCGAGGTCGGTGCTCTCGTCCGGGATGCCGAGACCCAGCATCGTCCGACCCTCTCGAGCGACGGCCGACAGTACGGTGAACTCGATGTGGTGATCGTCGGCGTCGAGGTCGAAGAAGAGCTCGTAGATCTCGTCGAGTACTTCTGCGGTGCGGGCGTCGGAGCGGTCGACCTTGTTGATCACCACCACGGCGGGGAGACCGGCTGCCAGGGCTTTGCTGAGCACATAGCGCGTCTGCGGCATGGGTCCCTCGGCGGCATCGACCAGAAGGAGGACGCCATCGACGAGGGTCAGGGCGCGTTCCACTTCTCCACCGAAGTCGGCATGGCCAGGGGTATCGACGAGGTTGATACGGACGCCACGCCACTCCACCGAAGCGGCTTTGGCGAGGATCGTGATGCCTCGCTCTCGCTCCTGGTCGTTGGAGTCCATCACGCGGTCGACCTTCGCCTCGTGGGCGGCGAACACTCCTGTGGCCCGCAGCATGGCGTCCACGAGAGTGGTCTTGCCATGGTCGACATGGGCAATGAGCGCGACGTTTCGAAAGCTTGGGGAGGTCATGATCGTCGGATGGTACAGCAGCAGGAAGGACACCCGGCCGCCGACGCGACAAGACGCCGTCGTGGCGGCGTCTTGTCAGGCGCTACCAGCCAGCCCTAGTCGACCCAGTCTGGAAGAGGGTTCTCCGTCCAGTTCTCGTAGAACCAGTCGGCGTTGATGAGCGGATAGAGAGGTGGGCGCACGAAGGCCAGGCGGGGGTCGAAGTTGTAGTTGCGGTAGGTGAAGGACCCCGAGATGACGCCGGTCTCCTTGGTGGCGATGGAACCGTACACATCGAGCGTCGAGCCGGAGGGGGTGCGGCGACTGCCGCTGGTTCCGCACGAGTACGAGACTCGCCAGCGTTCCTCCTGGCCGAGCATGGCAACCTGGACCCGCAGGTACCGGTCACTGGACCCGACCGCCCGGGGGTTGATGATCAGCTCGTCAGAAGCCACCAGCCCGAGGGTGAAGAGGCTGTCCGGATAGTTCCAGATGGTCGTGTCGGCGTTGAGGATCACGTTCTTGATGGTGCTTTCCTCGCCGGCGTAGACGGTGAGGGCGCCCTTCATCACGACGTCTTTGAAGCCGTCTCCGTCCACGTCGGTGGCGGGTGCGTAGGACCGGTTGCCGATCACGACGTGCTGGTTGGCCCAGAGGGCTCCGTTGGTGGGGAAGTCGAACTCTCCCTGGAACGACCAGATGGTGTTGAAGGGGTGGGGGCCCTCGGATCCGCCCTGTGGGTACAGCCACCAATATTCTTCGCTGTTGATGCAGCTGTCGCCCGAGGTGAGCGTGGATTTCCACACCGCCACCTTGGGGTCGCCCGCCCCGTTCTCGTAGGGGTGCAGCATCCAAGCCGTGGCGTCGGCGTCGTCGAGGCAGATTCCTCCGCCTCCGCAGGCGGCGGCCTTGAGGATCCGGAGATCGGTCCAGAAGGAGTTGAAGTCCAGTGGAGTGGCGAACTCCTCGCGGATATCTTCGTGCTCGTGCGGGCTGAGGCCGTCGTATCGTTGGGCGTCGTTGAGGATGTTGGCAGGCTCGTTGAGGATCCCGTTCTCGGCGTAGACGTTGGCCTCGATGGTGTTGTTGCTCCCGAAATTGATGGTGTCGAGGCTGTAGACCTTCCCCGTCAAGTGGGCATTGGAGCCATAGCCCAAAGCCCTTTCGGTGACTCGGACGAACTCGGAAAGCGAGTTGGAGTCGATGGTGGCCGAGATGCTGCGTCGGTTGATGCGGCTTCCCATCCTGCCTACGACTTCAACCGTGAGGGGGCCGTTCGGCGGGAACGGTTTGCGGATCTCGAGAAGCGTGCCGACGTCACGAGATCCGAGCACGGTTGGGTCGCCGTCGGTTTCCATGAGGGGATGAACGTACCAATCGGGCTCTCCATCGCCGTCGTTGTCGGGGGTGTCCAGGTAGTCCCAGTCGAGGCAGGTGTCGTCCCAGTCGCCGCCGGGGTCGACGACGAGAGGGAAGCTGTTGCAGCTGCGCGTCCGCTCGGCCTCGTCCACCTTGTGGAGGTAGTAGAGAGGATCGAGGGTCATCTTGGTGGCATAGCGTTCCAACATGGCCTCGGCGCCGGCGATCGTTCCGTCTTCTCGCGCCTGGAAGTCGGACTGCTGTTGTTGAGAAAGGGCCAGCTGGCCGACCAGGACGGTGAAGGCCCCAATGAGGAGGAGAGCCATCACCACAGTGATGAGCGCGACACCACTCTCGTCGTTCCGTAGAGTCTTCATTCTCTCAACCATTGCGCAGCCTTACCTCTTCGTGGATCTCGAAGATCCGGGGGTTTTCGGTGACGAGGCTCGGATCGACCGACAGGTCTATCTCGACGAGCGGGAACGTACAGGAGGGCCCGGCACACGAGGCGATCTCGGTGCGCACCGGGTCGGCCCCTGGAACCGGCGGAATCCAGTCGATGCCCTTGAACAGCGGGCCGCGTGCTCCGTAGTCGTCGGCGAGCACCTGAGTCAGCACGATGTTGCTGTTCCCCGGTCCGGTGTACACCTTGGGCGTGACAGCCGGGTCGGGATCGTCCGGGGGAGTGATGGTCAGCTGCAGGTCGCAGACCTGCTCGCCTCCCACGATGGCGCAGTTGACGAGCTCGTACCGGTATTCGTCGAGAACCGGACGGTCGGGCCATACGGCGGTGGGAGGGGAATCGGCGTAGAACACGAGGGTATCCCAATCGATTTCCCCGACAGGGTGGAGACTGTTGGAGGTACCCACCTTGTCGGACTGCCGAAGCCGGACGATGAGCTCCCGTAGTACCGGTCGGGTCTGCTGTTCAGCCTCGCCCAAGGAGAACTGATAGCCGACGTTGGAGAACATCGTCGACAAGGCGCCGAAGATGATGGCACTGGTGATCGAGACGACCAGGGACACCACCAACAGCTCGCTGAGCGAGATTCCGTCGTCGCCGTGATGGAGACGATCCCGGAGAAGCACCAGACGGGTCAGCATGACGCTCCCGACGTCCCGTAGCTGACCGTGCCGCCGGCGGTGACGGTCACCACGGTGGGATTGAGAACCGTGCCGTCGTCACACATCTTGACGACTTCGTACTTCCCTGCATCGAGGGCGGCGCTCGCCTCGCCGAGGTTGTTGGCGAGGACCACGTTGTAGGCCTCCGACGCATCCTCGGGACGGTATCCGAAGTCGCCGGCCCCCGACTTGTTCAGGAACAGGACCCCCCGTGTTGCCGAGCTGTATCCGAGGCTGTGGGTGACCAGCCAGTCCGGCCCCGGCGTCGGATCGCTGGGGGGTACGATCTCGCCGCCCGGAGGGCTGAAGATCGAATCGTGGCCGTATGGCGAGGCGATTGCCGCGTCGACCACAGCACCCTCGGGCAGCCACGTGGTCACCTGACCCTGTTCGTCGGTGAGGAGATTGATGGGCGTGGGCAGCGGGCCACCGGACACGGTGACCTGGGCACCGTTGATGGGGCGGCCGAACGCCTCGATGGTGAAGAGGATCTCCGTGGTCACCGTCGGGGTGAGAACGATGTCGAGGTTGTCGGTCCTGTCGACGGGATAGCCGGAGGGCAGGTTGTAGGCGGGCAGAACCTCGGGCAGATATCCGTCGGCGAGCAGCACCACGTCGTAGATGTCTGGCACCATCGGGTACCCATCGAGCGTGGTGATGGACCACAATCCTGTTGCGGAATCGAACTGGTGCGGTTTGCTGGCATCGAGAACGAGGCTGGCGGCGGATGTGATGGGAAGACCGGTGCCGGCGTCGAGGGCGCGCACGTCGATGGACGCCGGGAGGTAGATGCCGAGGAACGTGTCCACGGTGGTGGTGACCGGCGCATGGACCCGGTCGGTGTTGTTGACGAGGTCTTGCGGCAGGATGTGCCAGTCGGAAAAGAGATCGTGCTCGGTGCAGGTGAGCCCGAGCCTCACGTCGTACCAGAAGTCCGGACCGGTGTCGGGGGTCGGCACGATCCCCGGGAACACCTGGACGGCGTCGGTGGTGGAAGAGATGTAGAAGTTGGAGAGGTTGGTCAGGCAGATCTTGGGGTAGGGGAAGACGAGAGGATCGGCAGCCGCGAAAGGCTCGTACGGGCCGAGATTGACGATCACGTTGGCGATGCCTTCGTGGGCCCCGATGTTGGGTGGCGCCATGATCGTGCGGGTGATGATGGGGGCGATGAGAGCGTTGTCGTGCGAGATCGTCACGACGACCTCTTTGTAGTCGATGCCGAAGTCGAAGGCAGCCTCAGCCCCGTCGCCGTCCGGTCCGGGGGTAGCCGGGTCGGAGACGACATCCAGGCCCGTCGATGATCCCACGTAGGCAACGGCGATGTCGACGTTCATGTTCACGCCCTGCACCTGCACGTCGTAGTTGCCCGGATCGATGACACCCTTGGGGGTGCCGCTCGGATAGCCCACGTCTGAGTAATCGAGAGAACGAACCTCCTCCACCTTCGCCTGGGCGAAGTTGGACATGACAGCCTCCACCTTGGCTCGTTGGAGTCCGGTCAGCCCTGCCGCCAGGCCAGCCGCCATGATTCCGAGCACGATGGCCAGGACGGTGAGCGACATGATCGCCTCAGGGAGCGTGAAGCCCTCGTCGTTTCTGACGAGATGCTCGAGGCGGCGCAGGCCGGATGGGGTGGTGCGGTGTCGGATCATGATCAAGTAGGTATCGGCCTCCCTGGGGCATTTCCTGAGAATGGAATGTTCCGCGACCGGGGTGACTAGTCATAAGTCGGTGCGACGGAGCCACTTTCGAACTAGCGTGTGTCTGGTGATCCCAGCGCAGGTTCTCATCGACGGCTTCGGTCGGAATGTCGGGTTTCTCGAGCACCTCGTCGACGGAATCGCCCATTCCGAGAGCCTCCTCCAGCCCCCCTTCGAGGCGAACTGCTTGAATTGGACGGTGGGGCACATCGCCGCATATCGGGAGGTGGTCATGCACCTTGTCGAACTCCCGGGCGTCGCCGAGGCCGGGGAACTCGACCGCTATCAGCGAGAATCCGAGCCGATCCGAGAGGACGGGCCGGGCGTGGTGCAGCTGGCCCGGTTGGTGACTCTCCTGGAACTTGGCGGACCACCCCTGTCTGAACGGCTCGACACCATGGGTCCCGAGGCGTGGCGTGCCGACACTGTCGCCGGGGATCGAACGACCACGGTGGCCGAACGGCTCACGTTCCTCTATTTCCATGACACCCTCCACCTCGGCCACGTCGAAATCCTGGCGGCCATGATCAGCGGATGACCATGCCATCGGTGAGGGGCCGCACCGTGATCACGGGCGCCAACACCGGCATCGGCAAAGCGACCGCTCTCGAGCTCGCTCGTGGGGGGGCATCACTCGTGCTGGCCTGCCGATCCCTACGGCGCACGGAACCCGTGCTCGACCGAATCGGCGAGATGGGCGGGTCGGCGACGTTTGTCGAACTCGACCTCGCCTCGCTGGGGTCGGTTCGAGCCGCTGCCCTGGAGATCCTCGACGATCCGGCGCCGATCACGACACTCATCAACAACGCCGGCGTGGCTGGTCGCGGAGGAGTGACCGAGGACGGTTTCGAATTGGCCTTCGGAGTGAATCACCTCGGACATTTTCTCCTGACTCACCTTCTCCTGGAGCGCATTGTGGCCTCCGGGCAGGCGCGCATCATCACCGTCGCCTCCGAGATGCATCGGGAGGTCGACGCCGTGGATGTCGGGGCGGTGCGGCGGCCCGCGCGTGGGCTTGGAATGCTGAGGGCGTACCGGGTCTCCAAGCTCGCCAACGTCCTCTTTGCCTGTCGACTCGCCGAATTGCTGGAGGACGAGTCCGTGGTGGCGGTGTCGGTTCACCCTGGTCTGGTGGCGTCCGACATCTGGCGTCGGATTCCTCGACCCCTGCGGCACGTGGTGACCCGCACCATGCGCACCCCGGAGGAAGGCGCCGAGGCCTTGGTGTTCTGCGCCACGGCACCCGATGTGCGGTCGGGCGGCTACTACCGGCGATCGCAGCTGGCGGAGCCCTCACAAGCCGTATCGTCGGCGGCTGCGCGCCGGCTCTGGGAGTCGAGCCTGCAGTGGACCGGCTTGGAGGCCTAGAAGAAGGTCACGGCCACGTCGGTGACCCGGTCTGCGGTATCGACGATCGGAATCAGGCGCCATCGGTCGAAGGTTGAACACGGATGGGAGACGCCCAGGGCGATTCGGTCTCCGATGGTCAGACCTGCTGCCTCGGTGAGGTGAGTGTGCTGATCACTCAATTTCGAGACCTCGGGACGGGGACTGAGAGGGAACCGTGCCCCGGTCGGCCCGACTCGCCTGTGGACGACGGGCAAACCCAGGTCGGAGCCGACGTCGCGCTTGCCCGCGTCGGCCACGCCAAATTCGGGCTCGGGACGAGAGATGACAGTGGCGTGGACTTCGATGGCGTCGGCCAGCCGGGCTTGTCGGCCCCCGAGTGCTGCGGTCCGGAGAGGTCCGAAACCGCGGGCGCCGAGCGGGGAAGCCTGTTCGTACCACCCGGCGTCGTGGGTGACGTAGCACCCGCTCCTCAAGACGAGTTGGGTCCCGTCGATGTCTCCGAGTTGTTCGGCTACACGGTCGAAGGCCGCGCTGCCTCCCGCCGACAGCAGCATCGTTTCGGCTTGGTCGCCGAGGAACGGCGCAACGATCTCGGCGGCGCCGGCGAGCCGCTCGAGGTAGCGGTCGACGGCGGCGAGATCGGCTCGGGGGGCGTAGGTGCCGAGCAGCCCCTCGTAGCCTTCGATTCCGGCGAGCGTCTGTGTGGAACGGGTGACGGCCTCCGCGAGGTCTCTCAGCTCGGTCTCCGAGCGGACTCCCGTCCTCCCGCCGAGATGCCCAAGCTCGACCAGGACGTTGACTCGGCCAGGAGGAAGCTGGTCGAGGATCTCGACCCCGTGTGGAGAGTCGACCAGACAGAACAGCTCGAACCCGGGATGGGCGCCGAGCTCGCCTGCCAACCATCGGACCGAAACGTGATCGACCACCTCGTTGGCGAGGAACAGGCGGTTCACACCGAAACGGCGCCAGAGGGCCACCTGGCCGACCGTTGCAGCCGTCACCGCCCAACTCCCGGCTGCTACCTGCCGAGCCACGATGCTCGGGCTCATGGTGGTTTTGGCGTGCGGGGCGAGCCAGATCCCCCGGTGTGCGCAGTACTCGGCCATGAGGGCGATGTTGTGGACGAGCCGGCCCTCGGAAAGGACGGCGTGGGGGGTGGGGAACGCCTCCAGACTACGACCGAAGAGGTCCCCGACGGATCTGGCGTCGGGCGGGAGACCCTTGGAGGAACCGTCCAGTGCTCCCTGGTTCAGCGAGACGACGGCGTCGACATCGATCGTCAGCGGCCTGTGCATGAGCGGGATTCAACCACACGCCGGTCGTGAGATTCGCTTCGATGGCCACCGTCACGCGTGAGACGCCCCGATCGGGGCGTCTCTGTAAGTACCGGTGGGGGTTTGCTCGATCAGCCCCAGCTGAGACCGAGACGGTCGTAGGTGGGGTAGTCGACGACGGTGACCGAGCTCTTGCCGCTCGATACGCCCAACCCGCGAGCTTCGACGGTGGCGAGGGTGCCGCCGATCGAGGCGAGCGCCATGGCCAGAGCCACGACACCGGCGCCGAGAGCTATGACGGCCCGGCGGCGACCGTGATCCCAAGCAAGTCCAAAGTCTGCCTTCATAGCTGTTCCCAGCCCTTTCTCGAGGTCCTTCTACAACTTCTATGGTCTGTATCGGCCGGGGGCCGCCAGAACCAAAGGCACAATAGAATCGGCCCCAAAGTGACTAGTTCTTCGGTCTCCCCAACCCAGTCAGGTGCGATTCATGATGCAGTCGTGCACCGAGTAGGCGAAGCCGCCGGCAGCAAGCCGCGCTTCGAGTTCGGGTCCCTCCGCACCGGGCTGAACCCAGATGTTGTCCAATCCCAATCGCGCGGCTTGACCCACCACGGTGACGCCGACATCTGCCGGCACCACCAAGTTGATGATGTCCGGTGGAGCGGGCAGTGACGCCAGATCGGGATATGCGAGGTCGCCGTCGACCTCGGGGCGATTCGGGTTGACCGCAACTACGCGATGGCCCTTCTCTTTGAGGTAGCGGTAGATCCGGCCGCCGAACTTGTAGGGATGGTCGCTGGCGCCGACGACCGCAACGAGCGGACGGCCGGCGAGGAGGTAGCTGAGATCTGTGGGCATGACCCCGCCAACGCCGTGGCGGCCCGTGTTCTTCCCGGCTGTCACTCTTCGAGTCGGGCGAGGTTGGCGGCGCCGGCCGCACTCCCCAGCTCCGCTGCATGCCCGTAGTTGGCGCGGGCGGCCGACAGCCGGTCGTCGGCCTCGTGCAAAACCCCCAGGTTGTTGGCTGCCACCGGGTGGTCCTGGGCACGGCTCAGGAAGAGACCCTCGGCCTCACCCGGCCGACCCCAGTCGGCCAACAGGATGCCCAGGGCGACGTCCGCTTCCCGGACGCCATTCATCGAGAGGCGCCGCAGATTGCGCTCTGCCACCCGCCGTTCTGGATTGGCCATGGCCTCCAACACTTCGGCAGGCGTGGTTTCGACATCCATCTCGACCCAGACAGGCTCGACGGCGAGAGGGGTCACATCCTCGTCTGCCAGGTCCCGGTCGACCGGGGCGGGTTCGAATGGCCCGGGATTGTCAGCCTCCCTCTGGTTGGTGTCTGGCTGGGGGGTGTAGACGGGCTCGGGTGGCATCGGATTGTCAGCCTCCTTCTGGTGGGTGTCTGGCTGGGTGTCGTAGCCGGATTCGGGTGGCGTCGACGGATCGTCGGCCGGGCTGGTAGGCGACCGGAATTCGCCCCGGTCGGAGCGGGCAGGGGGTCGACGCGTCAGCGGTGGAGGGGCGGGAACCCCGGACCTGAGGTCTGCTGGGGGAGTCGGGGCGGGCGAGCGAGCGCTGGTGCCCAGGGTACCGGTCGCATAGGCGACCCCCGACTCGGCGAAAATCTCCAGCGCGGCCGAGAAGCTGTCTGCAGGGACCGCGATCGTCGTGGGTAGGTTGGCGAGGCTTGCCAACGCCTCGCTTCGGGAAGCGCCGGTGATGGCCGCCAAGGCACCGACCGCGGTCTCTCGGTCCTCGATCCCGACAATGGTCAGTGGGCGGGGAGGCTGCGGCATGACATCGCGCCGCCCGCGGGAAACTCTCGACGCGCGGGCTGCGCGGGTCCTGGCGCGAAGGATGAAGACCCAGAAGGCGACAAAGATGATGAAACCAACGGTCCCGAAGTCCACCCCCGCAGGATAGGCGCGGCCGGGTCTTTCTTCAGGACGGCTCCACCCCGATCGAAACATGGCGACATTCGGTACATACCCGCCTCACCAAGCCTCCACTGATGGTGGTCATCCGGTACGAGTGCACGTGTTCCTCGCGAGACCTGCGAACCCGGTCCAGGAGGCTCACCCTCGAGGCGGGTTTCTGGGGCGGGTGATCCTCCGCGGGTGGTTCCGGAGGGGCGTTTTCGAGGAGAGCCGTCGAAGCTACCTCTGCCGGGTCGGTGGTGTCTGAGCGGAGGTCGAGGGTCACCTCGGGGTAGCGCTCCTGATCGAACGGGTCGGCGGGGAGCGGGGGCGGCTCCGGCTCACCCTGGTCGCCAACCGTCGGTGCGGTGTCCGCCGGTTGAACGGCTGGTGCGTCGGCCGGAATGCCAACGTCCGGTTCCATCGGCGCCAGGTCGTCCGCATCGGCGGGTGGCTCGGCCGGCGTGATTGGCCCCGGTGGGCCTGGTGATGGGACGGGGGCCGGCTGGGTGGAGGGCGTCGGCGTTGGGTTCGGTTGCGGGCGAACCGGCACTCGGTCCGGCTGCGGAGGTACGGGCGCCATTGACGGCGCCGGCTCGGGCGGTGAGGGCTCTCGGAGCGGTGCTTCGCCGATAGGCCGGCGCGGGCCTCGTATTCGATGCAGTCGGCCGCGCCACCCGGTGGTTCGCCGGAGGGTACGATCCTCGATCGTCTGGAGTCCGTCGTAGGCGAACGACAGGCGATCGCGCGGCTCGAACCGGAAGGCTTCGTCGCCGAGCTTCAGATCGAAGAGGTCGCCGGCCGCTCGGGTGGCCGTGACGAGTTCGATCGGCCAGGTCCCCAACTCATCCGATCCGGCCATGAGGACGATCGACGACTTCTCGATGAGCAGGACGATCTCGATACCCTGTTCGAGTTCGTCAGCCAAGAACAATCTGCCGAGAAATCTCACGGTCGTGGCTCCCCTCGGTATCTCCCCGGTGGAGATCTGCGCTCTCACATACCCGCCCGCCACGGCAGTGTACTCAACGGAGCGTGCTGTGCTCTGTGGGCCCTCCTCGGCTCACCACGTTCCGTGGCCAGCCTCGCCTGTGGTTGGCCCGCTGTCAAGGGTCAAGAGATGATGCGTAGATGAGCCCGACCGGCAGTGAACGTCGGGGGAATCATCTGACGGCTCTGGCCATCCTCGAACAATGCCTCGATGTCTGCGGCCGGCATGGGGGTGGCGAGGAAATACCCCTGACCGAGCCGGGATCCCAGCTCCTGCAGCCGTTGCAGCTGATGGGCGGTTTCGATGCCTTCCACGATCGTTTCGATGCCCAGTGACTGTCCGATCTGCACGACAGTGCGAACGAGGGGAGACTCTTCGTCGGGGTTCAGGCGGCTCACAAACGACTTGTCGATCTTCACGATGTCGATGGGAAGCCGATCGAGGTACGACAGCGATGAGTAGCCGGTGCCGAAGTCATCGATGGCCAGCCTCACGCCGATGTCTCGCAAGTCGTCGAGGGTTCGTGCCGACGTATGCATGAGGACGTTCTCGGTGATCTCGAGAATCAGTCGATCAGGTTGCAGGCCGGTGTCACGCAACGCCCGGGTGACTTCCCCGACGACATCGACATCCGCCAGCTGTCGGGGCGACAGGTTGACCGCCATTGAAAGGTTGGCGTCGGGATACGCCTGACGCCACTCGTTGGCCTGGCGACAGGCCGACCGGAGGACGAACTTCCCGATCTTGCCGATGAGGCCGGTCTCTTCGGCGAACGGAATGAACTGGTTGGGCGGCACGACCCCGCGTGTCGGGTGGTTCCAGCGGATGAGGGCCTCGAATCCGGATACCGTGCCCTCGTTGAGGTCGATGATGGGTTGGTACACGACCTCGAGTTCGCCTCGGCTCGCCGCGTCGGTGAGATCCGCCCGGAGTTCGAGCCGTCGGATCATTTCAGCGTGCATTTCATCTTCGTAGACGCGATAGGTGCCCTTGCGATTGACCTTGGCCGAGTACATGGCGGCGTCGGCGTTTCGGAGGAGCTGGCTGGCCTCCTCACCGTGACCGCCGAAGGCGACGCCGATGCTCGTTCTCACCGTCAGGTCCTTCCCCTCGATGGCGAAGGGAGCCAACAATCCACGCAGAATGCGTTCGGCGACATCGGTGCCGTCTGACGGCTGGTGAAGGTCCTCGAGCAACACGGCGAATTCGTCGCCGCCCAGGCGGGCAACGACGTCTTCCGGCCGGCACGATCCCTCGAGACGAGCTGCCACGTGGACGAGCAGCTCGTCGCCGGCCGCGTGCCCCAGGCTGTCGTTGACGGTCTTGAAATCGTCGAGGTCCAGGAAGAGCACGGCGACGAATCGATCGTTCTGAGCCAGGCGGTCGATGGCGGCTTCGACCCGCTCCGTGAAGAGGCTTCGGTTGGCGAGCTTGGTCAGAGAATCGTGACTGGCCTGGTGGCGTAGCTCTTCTTTCAGTTCGGTCAGTTGGGCGAGAGAATCCTCCAGTCGGCCGTTTTCGAGTGACACGCTCACCTGCGCCGCGAACGTCTCGAGGAGCCGCACATCGCTCTCGACGAAGTGGCTCGTGTCGCCGAGTCGGTTGGCGATCAGGATCACGCCAAGCACGCCGCCGTCACCCGTCAGCGGAGCGGCGATCGCATCATGGATCTGATGCTCGCTCCGGGGAAACGTCCGCTCAGGATCCGCGATGAGGACTGCGCCCTTTCCGTGGGCGATGTGCGTCCAGGCATCCAGCTCCGACCCGAGATCGGTCTGTTCCAGCTCGAGCCGGCGATCTTCGGGACCCACGGCCGTGCGATAGACGAGTCCATCGGGGTTGTCGGGCAGCAGGGCGATTTCCACGAAGTCCGCCTCGAACATCTCCATGGCGTATTCGGCCGAGGCCGTCAGGGCGGACTCGAGCTGGGGCGCCTCGTGGAGTACCCGAGTTGCTTGGTAGAGCGATTCGAGACGGGAGCGCTCGGTCCGCTGGGAGATGTACGCCCGGTAGGAGAGGAAGAGGACGACCGGCGGGACGATGGCCAGCCACGCCGTTCCCGTCTCCTGAGCCGTCCACAGGATCGTGACCCCCACGAGGGCGAGCGACGTGTTCATTCCGGCGGCCAGCAGGGTCAAGGACAGGACATCCATCTGCTCTTTGCGGTCGAGTCTCCCGCCCGAGATGCGGATGGCCGCACTGATGAGGACGTTGGCGACGACGACGGCCATCAACATGGCCACGGTCGCCGCGGCCCAACCTGCCCATCCGAGCGGGGGTCCCAACCCGACGACCACCCGGAAGGCAGCGATTGCGAGGGCCCCCTGGAATCCGAACTGGGCCAGATTGAAGAGGAGCTTCACCGGTGGCTGACGGCGGTTGATGATGAGGGCGGCCGCGTTTCCGACCAGCTGGGCGGCGAGCATACCCACTGGGGCCGTCATGAAGAGTCCGAGGACGAGGGGCACCTCGCTCATGGAGAACGATTGAGCGTGCCGGTGGTAGCGCATGTGGACAACCGTCAGTTCGGCGAGGTAGACGATGATCGCCAGGGCCCACCACGGAATCTGTGCCTGTGAGGCGTCGAGCGTCGGGTCGTCGAGGAGGGGGAACGCCACGAGCAATCCGGCGATCAGAATGATCGCCGTCAGAGCCCACACTTTCTGGGGCCCGGTTGGGTTCCACCGTTTAGGTGCGGACCCAGTGTGCTCGATGTCCGCATCGGCCAAGAGTCTCTCTCCATTCTCGCCGCCCGTCAGCGTACCCCAGGTGTCACAGCGGATTGTTCCACTCGACCAGCTGCCGCTCCTCTCATGAGTATCGGCACCGATCAGGCGGCACCCGAGCGAAAATTGGCCGCCTTCAGGATGACTAGCCCCTCCCGAAGGGCTGCCCGCATGGTTTCGGCCTGACCCGCGGTCGTTTAGGCTCGCAGCATGGACCTTTTTGCCCGAGTCAATATCCTCGAGGGTCGAGCGGTGCGACTGCCCAGAGGGGATGTCAAAGATGCCATCGCCCTCGACGCGGACCCGATCGCTCGAGCGCGCAGCTGGAAGCAGCGCGGCGCCGATCGCATCTATGTGGTGGATCTGGACGCGGCCGCGTACCGGAGGTATGGCAACCGAGACCTCATTGCGGAGCTGGTGGCAGCTCTCGACTGCCCGGTCGATGTGGGGGGCGGGATTCGCAGCGAAGACGACGCGGCCCGGCTCCTTCGCGCCGGAGCAAGCCGGATCGTGATGGGCACTGCGGCGCTCGAGAATCAAAACATGGTCTGGGATTTGTGTCGCACATATCCCGGTCAGGTGATGATCTCGCTGGATGTGAAAGAGGACGAGGAGCTTCTCGTTCACGGGTGGACCGAGCACAGCGGACGCTTCCTGGAGGAGGTCATCCTGGAGATGTCTTCGGCTGGAGTGGCCGGCTTCATGGTGTCGGAAGCGCTCAGAGATGCGCTCGTCGACGCCCCCAACTTCGATCTCCTGCGGAAGTGCCTCGAGTATGCAGATGAGCCGGTCGTGGCCGCCGGTGGCGTTCGGAACCTCGAGGATCTGCGCCAAATGCGCTCGCTCGAGTACGAAGGTCGCCACCTGGCGGGTCTCATCGTGGGCCGTGAGGTCACCGAGGGGCGCTTCTCGATCCCGCAGGCCAAGCAGGTGTTCTCCCAGGAGGACACCTCGGACGTGATGAGTACTCGCCTGGTCATTCGGGCGGAGGACATCGCCGCCCTCGAAAGCTTCTACACAGAGACCTTTGGGTGCAGGATCGTGGATCGCTGGGCGACTCCCGCGCCGGCCGGAGCCATCATCAAACTCGCCGAAGGGTCCTTCCTGGAGCTCATCGCCTCAGGCGAAAGCACCCGAAAAGGGGAATTGATCATGGTGGTCGACAACGTCGACGTGTGGCACGAGAGGGTGGTCCAGCGAGGAGTGCAACCGGCCCGGGCCCTTCTCGAGGACCCGTCGGGAGGTCGTTCGTTCGGAATCGACGACCCTGCCGGCACCCGCATCTGGATCTCCGAGGCATTGTCGCCGGCCTGAGTCAGCGCCGGTACATCTGCGAAAACGCAGAGAGGAGTTCCTCCCGGAAACCGGGACGCCGGCGCAGGGCGTCGATCTGCTCGCTCCTGGCGTTGGCGGCCGCCTCCTCGGGACTCTCTGGCCTGTCTCCGTCTGGCCCGTCCATATCTGGCCCATCTGTATCTGGCCTGTTTGCATCTGCACCCTCGACGTCCGCTCCATCCGCAGGGTGGAGCGGATCGGCGCTCGCCGGGACGGCAGGTGGCTCCTCCGCCCCTGGTTTCCATGCCGCCGCTCCCGCCGTCGCCTCGGTCTCCTCGGGCCCTTCCGGGGACCGTCCGCTCTCCGGTATTGTGGCGGCCGGCTCAGGCTCCCTCATCGGTTCTCTCTGGGAGGAGGGCGGCTCGGTGAGGTCGTCGTCGAAGTCCCGTGGCTGAGTCGTGGTTTCCGGTACCTGGTTCGCCGAGCCCGCCGGTAGAAGATCGTCCTCACCGGGCTGCGACGCCGACGAATCGGTGAAGCTCTTTGTCAACGCCGGGACCGACCCGAGAGGGAGGCTGGGAACCTCGGCCGGCGGAAGGGCTTCGGCGATAGCATCGGTTCCGCCTGTGTAGTCGGTCTCCCGGAGGTCATCGGCTTCGTCGGTGGAGCCGGCTTCGGCAATACCACCGGCTACGTCGGCGTGGTCGACCTCGACCGGGTCGTCGACTTCGACGGGGTCGTCGACCTCGTCGGGGAGGTCGCTCGGCGGGGGAGCGGCGGCGGCGATCGTGGCGGCTACCTGAGCGATCGCTTCGTGGACGTCACGAGGGTCGCCGAGGTGATCGTCCAAGCCGTCCTCGGCCTCTTCAGGACTGAAAGGGTCGGCGTCCGGGGTCTCGGCAACCACGTCGAACTCGGCGTCGAGGGCATCGTCGTCGGCAAAGGCAGCGGCCAGCCAGGCGAAATCGTCGCCGGCTTCGTCGTCGTCCTGGATGTCCGAGTCGAGAGGTTCGGCGCGCCCAGATGGCGTGTTCGCGTGTCCCGAGCCAGCCAGGCTCGGGAACTCGATCTCGATGTGGCCTTCCGGCGGCATCAAGTCCTCCAGTGCTTCTGGTCTTCTTCGACAATTGCGCGGCGCTGCTTGAGTGTTTGCGCGCTCGATCGGGCTTTCACCACCCGCGCGCCCGCCACGTCTCGAGCTCCGGGCGTTCAGCTCCGATGGTCGAAGAGGCGCCATGGCCTGGGAAGAAGGGAAGGTGGTCTGGCTGGGTGAACAGCCGGTCCGTCAGACTGTCCATGATCAGCTCGAAACTGGAGTGAGCGAACCGGGTAGCTCCTGGTCCGCCGGGAAACAGGGTGTCGCCGGTCAGGAGGATGCCCGGGCCGAGGATGCAGATCGACCCTGGAGTATGACCCGGGGTGTGAATGATGTGGAGTTCGACAGTCCCGACCGTGATGGTCTCGCCGTCATCGAATCCGAGATCGGGCGTTCGGCCGGCGATCACCGAATCGGCGAGGTGCATGCGAAATGGAATGTCGAAATGCGCGCGGACCGCATCGACCGCGCCGATGTGGTCCCAGTGCCCGTGAGTGGTGAGAATGGCGGCCGGTGTGAGACCCGCTGCCGATTCGATGATCTCGTCAGGTGCGTCGGCAGCATCGACGATGACCGCCGCGTCGGTCTGCGGGCACGAAACGACGTACACGTTGTTGTCGAGGGGGCCCGTCACCGTGACGCCGAGCCGGATCCGTTCGTTGTCGACCAACCAGGTGAGCATCAGCTGAGGGTACCCTCCTCCACGACAGTTAACTTCCGTTAACATGGCCGACGAGTCGTCACGAAAGGTTGGAGCGATGGACTTCGCGTTCAGTGAAGAGCAGGAATTCCTTCGGGAGACAGCTCGCCGGTTTCTCGAGGACAAATCGCCTTCTGCAAACGTCCGCCAGGTCATGGCGACCGAAACCGGCTACGACGAGGCCCTCTGGGCGGAGACAGCTTCCATGGGTTGGCAGGCCATGGCGATCCCTGAAGAGTACGGGGGGGCGGGCTTTTCATTTCTCGAGCTGGCGGTTCTGCTCGAGGAGATGGGGCGAGCGGTGTTTCCTGCTCCGTTTCTCTCGACGGTCGTGATGGCGGCCAACACGATCCTCCTGGCCGGCTCCGAGGCGCAGAAGCAGGCGTGGCTGCCCGGGATCGCGGCCGGCGACACCATCGTCTCGGTCGCTCTGACCGAGCCGTCCGGTCGATGGGATGCCTCAGGTGTGACGCTGGCTGCCGAACGAGATGGGGACGGGTGGGTCTTGTCGGGGACGAAATCCTATGTCCTGGACGGCATGGCGGCTGATGTGATGGTTGTCGTGGCGCGGACGGGCGGAGAAGGGCCCGACGGCATCACCCTGTTTGCGGTACCGGCGAGCACCGAGGGTGTGGTGCGTGTCCCTCAGGACGCCATGGACCAGACACGCCCCATGGCCGAGGTGACGTTCGCCGAGGTGCGAGTCGACGCCGACGCCGTCATCGGCGCGGAGGGGGAGGGGTGGCCGGTGATGGAGAAGGTCCTCCAAATCGCCGCGGTGGCTCAGGCGGCAGAGCAGGTCGGGGGAGCCCAACGTGTGCTCGAGATGGCCGTGGAATACGCCAAAGCCCGGATGCAGTTCGGTCGTCCCATCGGATCCTTCCAGGCGATCAAGCACAAGTGCGCCGACATGCTCGTGGGAGTGGAGTCCGCCAAGTCGGCCGCCTACTACGCCGCCTGGGCGGCTTCGGAGGACAACGACGAACTACCGCTGGTGGCTGCTCTGGCGAAGGCGTACTGTTCCGAGGCCTACTTCTCGGCCGCTGCGGAGAACATCCAAATCCACGGTGGGATCGGATTCACGTGGGAACACGACGCTCACCTCTATTTCAAGCGTGCCAAGAGCTCCGAGCTCATGTTCGGAGATCCCAGCTACCACCGGGCGCTCCTCGCCGATCGCATCGGGCTATAGCTCATCGGTACCATCCGTCCGGAGGTACCATCCGTCCATGCGAGGAGTGACCGCCGTTGCGTTCGGAGCCGTACTGGCGGCATTCTTCCTCGTCCTGGTGGCGGCGATGGTGTGGCAGGAGGCCCGCCGCCGACCGCAGCATGAGCCGGCGGTGTATGCGCTCCATGATGCGGCCGCCTACGTGCGCAGTAGGCTGCCCGACCCGATCCGGGAGCGACTGGCGCTCGACGACGTCCTCCGCATTCTCGAGTGGCAGGTCTTCTTCCTGCAAGAAAGCGTCCGCGGCGTGACGGTCGGCGACGCCGAGGTCGTGGTGGGTGTGACCCCCGCTGCGGTCGAATACGTCGAGGAGCGCACCCGAACGGTCCAGCACAAGAACTACTCACCTGAACACATCGAGGCAGTCCTGGCCGGGCAGGGTGCTTACCTCGAAGAGATCGGTGCGCTCGGCGCACCGGTAGAGAGCGAGGAGACGAGATGAGAGCCAAGTGTGGTGCGTGCGGGAACGCCGTCGAGATCCCCGGGGCGGGGCGCTTCGAATGCCCGATATGCGGTCAGCTCAACGAGGTCCGTCCCGCCTCCGCCCCTCCCGAGGCACTGAGGTCCGAGCAGGTGAGTGACCTGCCCCCACCTGAGCAGCCTTCGGAGCGTCTCACCTGCCCTTCGTGTAGCTTCAGTTTCATCGTTGGCGACGTGGAATCGGCGATCTGCCCGAACTGCCGCAGCGAGGTCAGCACAGGTGCTTCCGGAACGGGGACGACCGACGAATGAGCGGCTACGAAAGCTGGCTGAAGGAGTATCGAGCGACCCCGAAACGCCGTGACACCTTCGCCACGATGTCGTTTGCGCCGCTGCCGCCGACCGGATTCCCGGATGGGCCGGTGGACCCGGCGGTGGCGTATCCGGGGCAATACCCCTACACGCGGGGTATCCACGCCACGGGCTACCGGGGGAAGCTGTGGACCATCCGGCAGTTCGCGGGGTTCGCCGACGTGGCGTCCACCAACGCCCGCTTCCGCTACCTGCTCGAAGAAGGCCAGCACGGTCTCTCCACGGCCTTCGACATGCCGACCCTGATGGGCTACGACTCCGACCACGCCATGTCCCTTGGTGAAGTCGGGCACTGTGGCGTGGCCGTCGACTCCGCCGACGACATGGTCCGACTCTTCGCAGACATCCCCCTCGGCGAGGTCACCGTGTCGATGACCATCAACGGGCCTGCACAGGTCGTCTTTGCCCAGTTCCTCGTGGCCGCCGAAGAGCAAGGGGTTGCGTGGAGCCAGCTGGGCGGGACCCTCCAGAACGACATCCTCAAGGAGTACATCGCTCAGAAGGAATGGATCTTCCCGCCGGAGCCCCATCTCCGCCTGACCACCGACATGATGGAGTTCTGCGCCGTAGAGGTCCCGAAGTGGAACACGATCTCGGTCTCGGGATATCACATCCGTGAGGCTGGGGCCACGGCCGCCCAAGAGCTCGCCTTCACGCTGGGGGACGGGTTCGCCTACGTGGAAGCAGCCCAGCGACGAGGACTCGACATCGACGTCGTCGCCCCACGCCTGTCCTTCTTCTTCGACGCCCATATCGACTTCTTCGAGGAGATCGCCAAGTTCCGTGCGGCGCGGCGCATCTGGGCTCGCTGGATGCGAGAACGCTACGAAGCCAGGAGCGAACGATCGTGGAAACTCCGTTTCCACGCCCAGACCGCCGGGGTGTCGCTCACCGCCCAGCAGCCGGAGAACAACATCGTGCGGACCGCCGTCGAAGCACTCGCCGCGGTCATGGGTGGTACACAGTCGCTTCACACGAATGCACTCGACGAGGTGTACGCCCTCCCCACCGAAAAGTCAGCCGAGATCGCTCTCCGAACGCAACAGGTCATCGCCGAGGAAACAGGCGTTGCCGACGTCATCGACCCGCTCGGTGGTTCGTGGTTCGTTGAGCTCATGACTGATCGCATCGAGGCCGCCGCTCTCGAGATCTTGGAGAGGATCGACAGGATGGGCCACGGATCCATGCTCGACGGCGTGTTGGCGGGAATCGAGGAGGGCTACTTCCAATCGGCCATCGGCGATGCCGCCTACGAGTATGAGAAGGCGCTCGAAACCGGCGATCGCTCCGTGGTCGGCGTCACCAGCCATGTTCGGGACTCGGAGGACGCCATCGAGATCCTGCGGATTTCCAACGAGATCGAGGCGGCCCAGACGGCTCGACTCGCCCGGTTGCGGGAACGTCGAGATGACGCCGCCGTCCAGGCGGCCCTTTCCGATCTCGAGGAGGCGGCCCGTGGCGACGACAACCTGATGCCGCCCATCATCCACGCAACCAGGGTTCGCGCAACTCAGGGCGAGATCGTCGAGACGCTGAAGGGAGTCTTCGGTGTCTACCGCGAACCAGCCCGCATCTGACCGTGGCCGGACCGCCCGGCTCCGATGGGGGTTGGTGCGGCTGGTCACCGGGGTGAGCTTGTTCCTGTCGGGCAGCGAGCTTCCCGGATACCGGCTGGATCCATCGCCACCTCCTGCCTTCGTGCTTCCGGTCGGCGATCCCGTCCCGCGGATCGGTGCACGCTGAGGGGGTCGCCACTAGCCTGGAACGCTGAGACCGAGGAGTGACACGCCATGCCCAGATTGCGTAGATTCCCCGAGTCGCGTTGGGTCGGCACGCGCGACACCATGGTCGTGTACGACTGTGACGACGAAGAGCAGTACGCAGAACTCGAGGCCCGGGTCGAGCAGGGCGATCTTCTCCGACTCAACCTGCTGTCGTCGTTCGGGCCTGACGAACTCGCCGAGGCCGCCAACCGGGGATTCAGGGCGGTGTGAGTCAGTTCATCGATTTCCACGTGCATCCGCCAACGGAGGCGATGATGGATCGCACGTTCGGGCCGTTTCGAACCCATCTCGAGACCTACTTCGGGCGATCCTTTCCCTCCATGACCGGCGAGCAGATCGCCGACTACTACCGAACCCTGGAAGGCCAGGCGGTATTACTGGCGTGGGATGCCGAAACCGCCACCGGCTTGCCGCCCTTCACGAATCGGCAGGTGGCGGATCTGGTGGCGAGCCACCCGGAGGTGTTCCTCGGGTTCGGTTCGGTTGACCCCCACAAGGGCGAGCGAGCCGTGTTGGGCGTCCACGAGGCAGCTCAGCTGGGCCTGCGCGGCTTGAAGTTTCACCCCTCGGCACAAGCGTGCGCTCCGAATGATCGAATCATGTACCCCATCCTGGAAGTGGCCGAGGAGATCGGCATGGTCGCTCTCTTCCACACCGGAACCACGGGTCTCGGATCGGGCACCCGCGGTGGGATGGGGATCCGCAACCGCCTGGCCAATCCGATGTTCCTCGACGATGTGGCTGCCGACTTTCCCGACCTCACCATCGTGATGGCCCACCCGTCATGGCCATGGCAGGCCGAGGCGATTGCCGTCGCTCAACACAAACAGAATGTGTACCTCGAGCTGTCCGGTTGGTCGCCCAAGTATTTCCCCGACGATCTGGTGGCAGCCATCAGCGGGCCTCTCGCCGATCGCACCTTGTTCGGAACGGACTTCCCCTTCTTGACCCCGGACAAATGGCTGAAGGATTGGCGCCGCCTGGAGGTCGCCACGGAAGTGACCGAGAAGATCCTGCTCGGCAATGCCGCCCGTCTACTCGGGCTCGACGCCGCCTGAGTGAGCTTCTGGCAGCTCGAAAAGGAGTTCGCCGACCAACTCCCCGACCTGGCTGCCCTTCCCGTGGAAGAAGTGGTCGGAGCTGAGCACAGTGAGGCTGCCTCCCACCGACGTTGCGTAGGCGTCGAGTTCCTCCACGCTGGTGAACTGGTCCCGTTCGCCGAGAATGAACGCCAGGATGCCGGCCGACGCCAGAGTCTCCTTGGGAGGGAGCGACGGAGTCCGCTCCGACCGGACCGGCGGTGCGATGCCCACCCACGGAAGGGAGCTTCCGGAGGTGGCGAGCCAATTGAGGGATGTCGCCGCGCCGAAGGACCAACCGGCGAGCCCGTGGGGTAGCTCAGGGCGGAAAAAGCCCGCCTCAGCCACCGCTGCCGCGACGTCGGACTGTTCAGCCTCGCCGCCGCCGTGGCTGCCGGTCGACCTGCCGACACCTCGGAAATTGAAACGAAGAACTGCCAGACCCGCCGCCACGAGACGGTCTGTCACCGCCACCATCAACGGAGCGTTCATGGTTCCTTGGTGGAGTGGGTGCGGATGGCAGAACGTCACCACCCCTCGGGCCTCCAGCGGCTTCGACCATTGTGCTTCGAGCCGCTCGCCGTCGTTGGTGGCCAACTCGAAGGTCATCGGAGCCTCCTGAAGCGATGGACCTTTCCGTCCGCCTCCTCTATGACAAAGCCACGATGTGCCAGGTGGGTGAGATGCGAGAGGGTCTCTTGGATGGCGAGCCGTTGTTGAGCGAAGTTGAGGTTGGGGCGGAAGCTCGCCTCCATGATCTCCCAGGCAGTCCTCGGCTTGGGCCGTAGCTCGTCGAGCATCGTCTCCAGTCGCCGATGGTGATGGACCCCGATCTGGGCGGCGCGGTCGCTTCCTCTCTCGATCTCGGATCCGTGCGCAGGATGAGTCAGGTCGACCTCGAGCTCCTCGACCTTCCTGATCGAGTCGAGGTAGTCGCCGAGCGTGTCGACGTCCGGCCCGGCATAGGGCACGAAGGGTGAGATTCTGGGGAGCACGTGGTCGCCCGAGTAGAGGATTCCGGTCCGGGAGTCGACGAGGCAGATGTGGTTCGCCTGGTGCCCGGGCGTGTAGTAGACCTCGAGAAAGCGGCCTGGCCCGAGCGGAATGCGGTCACCTTCATCGACTGGCCTCGTCGGGTCGATGGCATCGTCGTACCAATCGGGCCTTTCAAACTCGGCCTCCATCTTGTTGGCGAAGTCGGCAGGCGCTCCGTGTGTTCGAGCCGTGGCGGCCAGCCGAGAGCGTCTCAGCTCCCAATCGTTGTAGATGACGACTTCGGACGGCGTCGAAGAATGCATGACGAATTCCGCCCCCGTGTCCGCCACGAGCCGGCGCGACATTCCGATGTGGTCGATGTGAAGGTGGGAGCCGATCAGCCGGGTCATGGTGCCCCCGATCTCGGCCAGGCCGGCGGCCAGCGCCGACCGTCCCTCCGAGCTGTCGACACCGCAGTCGAGCACCGTGAGGCCCTTCTCGGTCTCGAAAACGTAGGAATTGACGTACTTGGGCGAAGGGAAGGGAAGCGGAATGCGTATTTGATAGACGCCCTGTCCGAGATCGAAAGCCGAATCCAGGGTCAATGGGGCGTCGATTCCCTCACGACGAAGGTGATTGCCAAGGTGACCGTGTACTCGGGAAGACCCGAAGCGTCGACGGTTCCGCCCAGGTGTTCGACCGAGAAGGTCTGCACCTCCTCGATGGTCTCCGCCGCTCGCGCCAGGACACCGCTGATGGCTTCCTCGATCGAGTGCGGCGATGAGCCGGACAACGTGACCGTCTTGGTGATGTGAGACATGGGCGCCTCTCTGGGACGACGCCCTCACGCTAGCCGCGTCGAGGAGGTTCCTCAGCCGGCGGAAACGGCACGGACAGTTCGCGGCGGAGGCGGGCGGGGAGTCGCCTGGCGAGATGGGCGGGCAAGGCCGGCACTCGGTCGACCACCAAGACCAGGGGGCCGTGACGTGCCACCAGGCCCTCGGTGAGCAACACCGAGAGCTGGTGGGGTCGACGGATCTGGCGACGGCGCTCGGCTGCTGCGCCGAGGCGGAGGAGATCGGCGACGGCCGAGGGACCGAGCGCGGCGGTCCAGTAGCGGCGGACATAGGGATCGATCAGCGAGTATCCGCGCTCCCCTGACACGGGGACCGTGACCGGGCGCACCCAAGCCCGGTGTTCGACCGTACGGCGACCTGCCGAACCCGAGGGTTGAGCGGCATGGGTTGCGACGGGAGGACGTAGTGCTTCCTGTTGCAGTCCCTCGGGCGTGGCAGATCGCATACCTGATAGATATCAGATAACGTCGGTTGACGTCAATAGGCTTGTAAGCGAGCGCCTGGTGGGTTCAGCTGCCCTAGGGCGGGTCGGCGACGGTCAACACCACCACCGCGCCGTTCTCGATATGGGTTCCCTGTGGGGGATTCTGGGCTACCACCTTGCCCCACGCAGCTTCCTTCGGGTCGGTCGTACGTTCGATGACCACGGTGATGTCGATGTCGTTCTCGGATTCCCACGCCGCCAAACGGCTCTGCGCTTCGGCGAGCGGCAACCAGAGGACTTTGGGCATGGGCCCACCGGGGGGCTGGCCGGTCGAAACGCTGATCGAAACCGACGTGCCCTGCTCGACGGTGGCTCCACCGCTGGGCGCCTGCGCGATGACCGTTCCTTCCGGTTCGAGGGAAGCGACCTCGACCACGGCCACGCGGAGGTGGGCGTTGAGCAGAGCCGCCGACGCCGCCCCTTGGCTCTGGCCGACGACGTCGGGAACGGTGGTCTTCGGAACGGCGAAGTGGGCTTGAGTGCCCGTTGGAGCTTCGGGGAACTGCGCTACTGGCACGTCAGCGAGGGCGATCTGCATGAATTCTTTCCAGATCGGAGCCGGCACGGTCCCGCCGAACACCCGTGAGTAGGTGCGACCCCCGATGGTGACGTTGGTGAGTGGGATCTGTTCCTTCGGGTAGCCCACCCACACCGCCGTGGAGTATTGGGGGACGAAGCCCACGAACCACGCCTCCATGTAGTTCTGGTGCGTTCCGGTCTTGCCGCCTTGGGGGCGGCCGATGTTGGCGGCCGGCGCCGTTCCACTCACCGGCACGACTTCGAGCGGTTGGCGCACCGCCGCGGCGATGGTGGCGTCGATGGTCTGAATCTTGTTGACCTCGTGTTGGTAGATCGAAGACCCGTCGGTGGCGACGATTCGTTCGACGAGGAACGGTTTGGCCCACACACCGTTCGTCGCGAAGTTCGTGTAGGCGGAGGCCATTTCCAGCGGGGAGACGGCGCCGGCGCCCAAGGCGATGGAAGGAACGGCAGCCAGCTCCGATTCAACGCCCATCCGGTGGGCGGCATCCACGATGTGGTCCGGGCCGACGGTGACCGCCACCTGGGCGTACACGGTGTTGACCGACCGATATGTGGCCTCGAACAACCGCTGCAGGCCGCCGTTTCCGCCTCCGGCGTTGCTGACTCGCCAGACGTTGCCTCGATCCGAGCAGACGTAGGGGCATTGCACGTCCTTGGGGCTGCTCGAGTCCCACCATGAGTTGAGCGAGATTCCCGATTCCAAGGCGGCTACCAGCGCAAAGGGCTTGAACGATGAACCAGGATTTCGTCTTCCCTGCACGGCGAGGTCGAATTGCTCATCCTCGAACGGCAAACCTGAGGCAATGACGCGAACGGCACCGTTGGCAGCTTCGACCATGGCGATGGCGCCCGTTGGCGCGTCGACAGACGGATCTTCAGGGGCCGGGAGCCAGTTCTGGAGGATCGTGTTCGCCGAGTCCTGCAGGTCGAGATCGATGGTGGTGTAGATGTTGAGGCCGCCGCCGCCGCTACAGGTCGTGTCGTCGGCGGGGCAGCCGAAGATGGCGACCTTTCGCTGGTCGCGGGTTTCGCCGAGGAAGGAGAACTCGGGTTCACTCAGAAGCCTGCGCTTCACCTCGGCCACCACGTGGGCGGCTCGGCTCACCGACGCCACATGGTCGGAGATGACCATTGGCGAGGCGAGGGCGGCCTCGGCCGCCTCCGCGGTGATGAACCCACTCTCTTCCATCTCCACGATCACGTCGTTGCGGCGTTCGAGGACGAGGTCGTGGTTGCGCCGCGGGTTGTACTCCGTTGGGTTGCGGGGGAGAACGGCGATGGTGGCCGCCTCGGCAATGGTGAGCTCCTCCAGGTCCTTCTGGAAGAACTCGTTGGCGGCTGCCGCCACGCCATAGGCATTCGAGCCGAAGTACACGGAATTGAGGTAGTACTCGAGGATCTCTTCCTTGGTGTAGCGCCGCTCGAGCTCCAGGGCCGTGACCGCTTCCCTGATCTTTCGCTCGATGGTGAGCTCATCCCCGACGAAGGTCTTCTTGACCACCTGTTGCGTGATGGTCGAACCGCCGCGTTGGCTGTCCGTGCGCAGGTTGTCGAGCGCCGCGCTGAAGATGGCCGAATAGTCGACGCCTTCGTGCTCGAAGAAATCGGAGTCCTCTGCTCCGAGCACGGCGTACACCACCTGGTCGGGGATGTCCTCGAACCGGGTGGGTTCGCTGACTCGCCCGTCGTGGAGCTCGGCCAGCAACGTCCCGTTGGCGGCGTAGACGCGGGAGACCTGCGACAGGTTGGGGAAGTTGAGCACTTCGCCCTGCACGTCGGGGATGTATTTGTCTTCGACGTCGACGAACGTGCCGTGGGCGGCGGTCGTCGACATCCAGGCGAACAGGCCGAGCCAGGAAGCGGCGAGGACCGAAATGGCCAGCAGCATGGCGAGGGCCATGAACCACTTGCCGGAGCGTTCGCGTCGTTCGAGTTGGTGAAGTTCGGAGGTCATGGGCATTCCAACGAAATCGGAGTCAGGAAAGTTGCAGGTAGCATTCCTGCGAGCAGGATACCCAGATCCGGGGGTAACAAGGTGCCATCGGCCGAAAAACGGACATCGAGCGGAATCGACATCCAGGTCCAGTACGGCCCAGCGGCGCCGGAACAGCGGATCGGGGTGGCAGGATCCTACCCGTTCACGCGTGGGCCGTATCCCACCATGTACCGAGGGCGCTTGTGGACGATGCGCCAGTACGCCGGCTACGGATCGGCGGCCGCCACGAACGCCCGTTTCAAGAAGCTGCTCGAAGCGGGACAGACCGGGCTGTCCGTTGCCTTCGACCTCCCCACCCAAATGGGCCTGGACTCCGACCACCCGATGGCGCTCGGCGAGGTGGGCAAGGTCGGGGTTGCCATCGATTCGGTCGACGACATGCGGACCCTGTTCGACGGGTTGCCCCTCGACGAGGTTTCGACCTCGATGACCATCAACTCCACCGCGCCGATCCTCCTGCTGCTCTATCAGATCGTGGCGGAGGAACGCGGAATCGCATCTGCGACGCTGCGCGGCACCACCCAGAACGACATCCTGAAGGAGTACATCGCTCGCGGGACCTATATCTACCCACCGCGGCCCTCGATGCGCCTCGTCACCGATCTCTTCGCCTACTGCGCAGCTGAGATGCCGTCGTGGAACACGATCTCGATTTCGGGATACCACATCAGGGAAGCGGGATCGACGGCGGCCCAGGAAGTGGCCTTCACCATCGCCAACGGGCTTGCCTACGTGGATGCGGCGGTGGCGGCAGGGCTCGATGTCGACGACTTCGCCCCCCGCCTCTCGTTCTTCTGGAACGGCCACAACATGTTCTTCGAGGAGATCGCCAAATATCGAGCGGCGCGACGACTCTGGGCTCGGTTGATGCGAGATCGAGTGGGGGCAACGGATCCGAAATCCTGGGCGATGCGGTTCCATACGCAGACCGCCGGCAGCACGCTCACCGCGCAACAGGCCGAGACCAACATCGTGCGCACCTCGGTGCAGGCGCTGGCGGCTGTCCTGGGGGGCACGCAATCGCTCCACACCAATTCCTACGATGAGGCGTTGGGCCTCCCCACCGAGGCTTCAGCGACGCTGGCCCTCAGGACTCAACAGGTTCTGGCGTTCGAGTCTGGCGTGGCGGACACGGTGGACCCCCTGGCCGGCTCCTACTTCGTCGAAGCACTCACCGACCAGGTCGAGGAAGCCGCTCTGGATCTCCTTTCCGAAATCGACACCCGGGGGGGCGCGGTGGCGGCGGTCGAAGCCGGCTATCAGCAACGCGCCATCGAAGACGCCGCCTACGACGCCGCCCGCCGTCTCGAAAACGGCGAAGACGTGGTGGTGGGGGTCAACCGTTTTGCCACCGACGGCGCCGACCCCGTCCCCACCCTCGAGGTCGATCCGGAGATCGAATCCCAGCAGATCGAGCGGCTGGGCGGGTATCGGGCGGGTCGCGACGGCACGGCGGTGGAAGCCGCCTTGGGTGAGCTCGGAGGTGTGGCGGCCTCCTCGGCCAACGTCCTGTATCCGATGAAGGAAGCTCTACGCGCCGGTGCGACATTGGGCGAGGTCTCCGACGTGCTGCGCCGCGTGTTCGGGGTCTATCGTCCTACGCTCTGAGCAGTCCAGTCAAGGAGTGGTCGTGACCGATGAATCCCGCCTCCGTTTCCTCATCATCGGGGGAGGTCCCGCCGGGACGACCGCCGCGTCCATCGCCGCCGCGCTGGGAGCCGACGTCACTCTCGTCGAGAGCACCATCGTGGGCGGAGCGGCGCACCTGCTCGACTGCATCCCGTCGAAGACCATGGTGGCGTCCTCCATCCGAAAGCGATCGATCCACGAGGCCGAGAAACTGGGGTTCGTAGTGGACCGCGGACACATGGACCTGGTGCGCCTCGCCGACCGGATCGACACCATTGCCACGGATATTTCCCGCCACTCGTCCGAGATCCTCGAATATCAGAATGTCCGTATCCTCGCCGGTCGCGGTCGGCTCACCGGACCGCACACGGCGGTGGCCACCACCGAGGACGGCGAGATCCCCATCGAATTCGACGCGGCGCTGATCTCGACCGGATCGGCGCCGCGGGTCCCCGACTGGGCGGAGGTGGACGGCGAACGAGTGCTCACCACTCGCCATGCCTACGATCTCGGCGAGGTGCCCGAACATGTCGTCGTGATCGGATCAGGCGTCACCGGCGTCGAATTCGTCAACATCTTCTCGTCGATGGGGTGCAAGGTGTCGCTCCTCGTCAGCCGCCAACAGGTCCTTCCGCACAGAGACCCGGAGGTGGCGGCCGCGATCGAGGCCGACTTCCTCGAACGACAGGTCAGCCTTCTCAAGGGAGCCCGAGGAGTGGCCATCGAACGAACGTCGGACGGGGTCGTCGTCGTGGCTGAGGACGGCAGGCGAGTGGCCGGGAGTCACGCCCTGCTCGCCATTGGATCAGTTCCGCTCAGCGAGGGGCTCGGCCTCGAGACGGCAGGCGTCGCCACCGACCACGGCTATGTGAAGGTCGACGAATACCAACGCTCATCCGTGCCCCACATCTACGCCGCAGGCGATGTCACCGGCCAGATGCCCCTCTCGTCGGTGGCGTCGATGCAGGGCCGCAAGATCGCCCGTCACGCCATGGGCCTGCCGGTGCGGCCGCTCGACTACGACAAGGTCGCCCAGGCTGTGTTCACCGAACCGGAGATCGCCTCGGTCGGCCTGGAGGAGGCGCAGGTTGCCTCCGCCGGCCGCCGTATCCGCACCACCAAGGTGCCGTTCGCCGCCAACTCGAGGTCGGTGATCCAGGGCAACACCCGTGGGTTCGTGAAAGTGTTCAGCGATCCAGCCACTCATGAGATCCTCGGCGGAACCATCGTGGGTCATCGGGCATCGGAACTGATCGGGATTCTCGCTCTGGCGGTCCAGGGAAGCCTCCGGGTCGACACGCTCTTCGAAACACTCATGGTGCACCCCAGCCTCAGTGAGAGCTTGACCGAAGCCGCGGACTGAGAGACACAGTCTCTCAGTCCGTTGCAGTATCTGGCGGAGCCAGATACTGCGCTGGCAGGCTCCTGGCGCAGAGATCCGTATCGGCCCTCTGGCGCAGAAACGCCTGCGGCGTTTTTTGCAACCTGCCTGCAGGGCAGGCGTCCTAGCGGACGATGGCGATGATCTGGCCCGGGCTGACCGTATCGCCCGACCGCACACGCAATTCGACAACTTCGCCGGCGATGGGGGTCTTGACCTCGTTCTCCATCTTCATGGCTTCGAGCACGCAGATCGGGTCCCCGGCGTCCACCGAATCTCCCGCTTTCGTGTGCACCTTCACGATCGTCCCTTGCATGGGGGCCGTGAGTACACCGGGTTCTGCGCTGCCGCTGGGAGCGGCACGGTCGAGTTTGGGAGGTCGGCGCCGCGCCGTTCCCGGCCCGGCCGCCGTGGCCTGAGGTGCCTCGGGAGCCCAGAAGGTGACATCGAACCGTCGGCCCCCCACCTCGACGGTCATGGAGCGTTCCGTCCTGGCGACCTCTTCTGGCAACGTGCCCGCCGCCGCCGTGGACACACCCGACAGGTCGACCTCGTTCTCCATGAACTTCGTGTGATGCTCGGCTGCCAAGAACCCGGGGTGGTCGAGGACGACCTTGTGGGCCGGGATCGTGGTGGCGACGCCCGTGACGATGTACTCATCCAGAGCACGCCGACTCCTGGCGATCGCCTCCTGGCGCGTCCTTCCCCAGACGACCAGCTTGGCGATCAGATTGTCGTAATACTGAGTGATCCGGGTTCCGGGTTCCATCCAGCTGTCCACCCGGATCCCGAAACCGGCCGGCTCTCGATAGTCCACCACTTGTCCCGGTGATGGGAGGAAACCGTTGCCGGGATCTTCGGCGTTGATGCGGAATTCGATGGCGTGTCCTCGCCACTCCACGGCGTCGAACGAGACCGGGTCGCCGCCCGCCGTTCGCAGCTGCTCCTGAACGATATCGATTCCCGTCACCATCTCCGTGACCGTGTGCTCGACCTGGAGTCGGGTGTTCATCTCCAGGAAATAGAGCTTTCCGTCCTCGTCGAGGAGGAACTCGATGGTGCCGGCGTTCCGATAGTCGCACGCCTCCGCCACGGCCAGACCGGCCTTCGATATCTCCGCCCGCTGCGCGTCGCTCAGGCCGGCGGCGGGGCTCTCCTCGATCAGCTTCTGATGGCGGCGCTGTACCGAGCAGTCCCGCTCGCCGAGGAACCAACCCTTTCCCTCCGCATCGACGAAGATCTGTGCTTCGATGTGGCGGGGACGTTCGAGGTACTTCTCGACGTATACCGCCGCGTTGCCGAAGTAGGCGTCGGCCTCCCGGCGGGCACCGTCGAAAGCTTCGCTCAGTTCCTGCTCGGCATTGACGACGCGTAGACCTTTGCCGCCGCCTCCATGGGCGGCCTTGATGGCCACCGGATAGCCGATCTCGGCGGCCACGGCTTTGGCCTCTTCTGCCGACCCGAGGGGATCCTGGGTTCCGGGAACGGCCTTGACACCTGCCTTGGCCACAGCCTGGCGAGAGGCGATCTTGTCGCCCATGATGCGAATGGCAGACGCCGGGGGACCGACCCAAAGGATCCCTGCGCCGATCACCGCCTCGGCGAAGTCGGCGTTCTCGGCGAGAAAGCCGTAGCCGGGATGAATGGCCTCGGCCTTCGACTCTTTCGCCACAGAAAGGATGCGATCGATGTTGAGGTACGACTCGGCGGCGGGTGCGCCACCGATGTTCCAAGCCTCGTCGGCCAGCTTGACGTGCAGAGCATCTCGGTCGAGTTCGCTGTAGACGGCGATGGTTCTCAGTCCCATCTCCTTGGCGGAGCGGATGACGCGGACGGCGATCTCGCCGCGGTTGGCGATCAGAACCGACTTCAGTCGGGTGGGTGTGCTCACAGCGGTATGTTCCCGTGCTTTTTCGGCGGCATCGTCGAGCGCTTGTTTCGTAGCATGTCCATCGCTCGGATCAACCTGACTCGCGTCTCTCGTGGCTCGATCACGTCGTCGACCAGTCCCAGCTCCGCAGCACGATAAGGGTTGTTGAACCGATCCTCATAACTCTCGACCAACTCGGCCCGTTTGGCTTCCTCGTCTTCGGCGGCACCCAGTTCTCTCCGGAAGATGACGTTGACCGCGCCCTGGGCGCCCATCACGGCGATTTCGGCTGACGGCCACGCATAGACGAGGTCGGCGCCCACACCGCGGGCGTTCATGACCAGGTAGGCCCCTCCATACGCCTTGCGTGTGATCACTGTCACCCTCGGGACCGTTGCTTCGCAGTACGCGTAGAGCAGCTTGGCGCCGTGCCGAATGATGCCGCCGTGCTCCTGCTCCACACCGGGCAGGAATCCGGGCACATCGACGAAGGTGACCAGTGGGACGTTGAAGGCGTCGCAGAACCGGACGAAACGAGCAGCCTTCTCCGAAGCCGAGATGTCGAGGGTTCCCGCCAATGCGGACGGATCGTTGGCGACCACTCCGACGGTGTGGCCGTCGAGACGCCCGAAGCCGATGATGATGTTCGGAGCGAAAGACTCCTGGATCTCGAACAAGACGCCGTCGTCGAGGATGGTCTCGACCAGTTCGACCATCGAGTACGGCTGATTGGGCGAGTCGGGAATGATGGCGTCGAGGGCATCGTCGATCCGGTCGGGCACGTCGACCGGGGAGAAGTAGGGGGGTACCTCCATGTTGTTTTGTGGGAGAAAGCTCAACAGGTACCGCACTTCCTCCATGGCGGCCTCACCTGATGCAGAGACCAGATGGGTCACGCCTGACTTGGTGGCATGGGCGTGGGCACCACCCAGGTCCTCCATCGTCACATCCTCGCCGGTGACGGTCTTGATGACCTCAGGCCCGGTGATGAACAGGTGAGACGTGCCATCGACCTGGAACACGAAGTCGGTCATCGCCGGTGAATAGACCGCCCCTCCTGCGCAAGGTCCCATGATCACCGAAATCTGGGGAATGACCCCCGAGGCCTGCACATTCCGATAGAAGATCCGCCCGTATCCGTCCAGGGAGGCGACACCTTCCTGAATGCGGGCGCCTCCCGAGTCCTTGAGTCCGACCACGGGCGCCCCGACCTCGAGAGCCATGTCCAACACCTTGCATATCTTCTCACTGACGGCTTTGCCGAGGCTTCCGCCGAAGACGGTGAAATCTTCGGCGAACACGAAGACGGTCCGCCCGTCGACGGTGCCGAAGCCAGTCACGACAGCGTCCCCTGGGGGCCGCTGCTTCTCTATCCCGTAGCCGGAGGCTTGGTGGCGGGCGAGCATGTCGAGTTCCTGGAAGGAGCCCTTGTCGAGCAGGAGGTCGATTCGCTCACGGGCCGTCAGCTTGCCTTGATCGTGCTGACGATCGACGGCGCGTTGGCTCCCGGCGTGCAGCGCCTCGTCTCGGAGTTTCCGAAGCTGCTCGATCCGTTCTTCTGTCCCCACTGGAGCTCCCTCGTGCCGCCGGCTCGGGTTGTATCTAGAGTGACCGACTGCCTCTTGGACTTCGGATTCACCGTAATGGCTACACACTACGTTCTCCATCACCACTCGCGCACCCGCTCCACTCAGGATTCCGTCCGGAACCGCCTTCAGGACGACGGCGACACTCCGGTCGCGGTCTACACCGGCTCTCAAACGGCCGGCCGGGGTCGCCAGGGTGCCGCCTGGCTCAATGCCCCGCGGGGACTCGCCGTCTCGGTGGGCTGGGTGACCTCCTGGCCCGTCGAGTTGCGGCCCCGACTCTCGCTGGTGGCCGGCTTGGCGGCGCGAGAGGTCGTGGGAGCGGCGGGAACCGTTGCCTTCCTGAAGTGGCCGAACGACGTCATGGTCGGACAGCCATCTCGGCTGTCCAAGGCCGGCGGGATACTCCTGGAAGCGTTCGACGAGATCGTGGTGGTGGGTCTGGGCCTCAACCTGTGGTGGCCGGAGCCCCCTGGTGGCTACGGCGCCATTCTCGAACGGGATCCCGGGCCCGCTGCCCTCGAGCAGTATGCGCGACACTTCTCCGAGGCCCTGCTGAGGAGGGTCGCAGCCGGCCCCCAGCGATGGGGGCGTGATGAATATCAGGCGGCGTGCGTCACGCTCAATGGCGAGGTCGAGTGGGAACCCGAGGGCCGGGGCAGGGCTGTTGGTATCGACGCGGCGGGTGGGCTGGTGGTCGACACCTCGGACGGCAGGCGCGTCCTGCGCTCGGGCGAGGTGCGCCACGTTCGTTCGTCCGGCTGAGACGACCAGCAGCTCGGATCGGCTCCTGCCGTTACGACCGCTACGCTGTCCTCCGCACCATCGACATCGAGGAGGCCTGGCGATGGCGGTCCTGGCTCATGAAGGCGAATACAACATCCTCTACCGCAGTTACGGATTGCCGGTGGGGAGCGCCTTCGCTGACGGCTATCTCGCCCGCCCTGACCGGGTCGGCCGCTACCCCGTCGTCCTCGTGATTCCCGATATTCGCGGCGTCCGGTCGTTTGAAAAGGATGTGTGCCGTCGGCTCGCCCGGCACGGCTTCGCCGCCCTTGCCCTGGATCTCTACCGCGGAGCCGGGCCCGCCAGGTCGGCGACTCTCGATGAGGCGATCGGAGCATACGGTTCGTTGCCGGATCGCCGGGCGCTCACCGACATCGACGAGGCGATCGCCTTCGTGCGCAACGCCGACGTCGACTGGGCGCTTCCCGACCCCGTGGGGTTGGTGGGTGTCGATGTGGGGGGTCGTTTTGCTCTCCTCTACGCCTCGGACCGGTCTTCCGTTGGAGCGGTGGTGGCTGTAGCGGCTCCTCTGGCCGGCGACGAGGACCGGGAGTTCCAGGTCGAGTCGGTTCTCCCACGGCTCACTCAGCCTGTCCTCGGGCTCTACGGCGCCGAGGACGAGCTGGTGCCCCCTGCGGGCGTCGACGTCGCCAAGAGCCTCAATCCGGCGGGGAACTGGATCCTGTATGAGGGCACGCAACACGAATTCCTGAACACCGATTCGCCCGAGTATCACGCCGGAGCAGCCGCCGATGCGCACGTGCGCATGACCCGTTTCCTCCAACGCCACCTCGCTGCACCGGCACCGGCCGCATACTGACATGCTGAGTGTGACCTGATGACGGGGGGCCGGGGCCGAGGAACATGAATCTCGATTCAACTGCCGGGAAGTGGTTCAAACGGACCGTGCTGGCCGCGCTCGTCATCGCCAACCTGGCGGCCCTCTACACCGTCTACAAGATCGAAGACGTTCAGGAGGTGTTCAGGGAGAGCCTCGACACCGTGCCGATGGTGGAGGAAGTCCTGGACGCTCCTCCACCCGATCCGAAGGACCCGATCACCATGCTCATGCTGGGCAGTGATTCGCGAGAGAACCTGCCCGACGAGTGGCTGGACGACTTCGGTTACTTCGCCGGGCAACGGGCCGACGTCATCATGCTCGTCCAGCTGGAACGTGAAACGGGCCAGGTCCAGATTCTCAGCATCCCGCGGGATCTGCGTGTCCAGATCGAGGGCTACGGACGCCAGAAGGTCAATGCCGCCTACGCCTTCGGCGGAGCTCCGCTCGTGGTCTCCACGGTGCGGGCCGCCACCGGCTTGCCGATTCACTATTACGTCGAGATCGATTTCGTGGGCTTCGCCGGTCTCGTCGACGAGGTGGGCGGCGTCGAGGTCGAATTCGAGCACCCAGCTCGAGACCTGAAGTCGGGACTGGCAGTCGATGCCGGCCTCCAGACGCTGGACGGTCGAATGGCCATCGCCTACGCGCGCTCCCGGAGCTATCAAGAGCAGCAGGACGGCCAATGGGTGCAGGTCGACGCCAACGATATCGGCAGGACGGGTCGCCAGCAGGAGCTGCTGCTGGCCATCCTCAAGAAGGTCAAGACGCCCAGCGCCATCGCCGACCCGAACAAGATCATCCGGGCGCTCGGCGACTTCATGGATGTGGACCCACGCTTCCTCGACCTCGACTTCTTCGACCTTGCCCTCGACTTTCGGTCGCTGGACAGTCGCAATATCGATGCGGCCACTCTCCCCACCGAGTCCCAGCTGATCGAGTCCATCTGGTACGAGATACCGATCGAGCCCGATGCCACCAACATGCTGGCCGGGTTCGCCTCGTCGGCTACCTTTGCCGGTTCCGATGCGGACCCACCGACATCGCCCACCGTCACGACGGTTCCGCCGGTCGAGGCGGCTGACGTCACCATCGAGGTCAGGAACGGCAACGGTGAGCTCGGGGCCGCCTCGTCCATGGCCTCTCGCCTCGAAGAACTCGGTTTCGTCGTCGTCGCCGTCGGCGATGCCTCCAACTTCGATCACCAGACCACTCAGATCATCGCCGGCGACCGTGACGACCTCGCCGGTTTCGTCTACGGTGAGCTCGGATTCGGCGAGGTCGTGGCCGGCAGTGTGCCCGACGGCGCGGATGTTCTGGTCATCGTGGGTGCGGATGCCTGATGGGCCGCCCATCGGTGGGGGTCACGGCCGCAGGGGAAGAGATGTCTTGGTCGATGTAGCTCGGCGGGATTCGTGTGGGAGGAAAGGTTGAGGATGCGGCGGGCTGTTGTCACTGGGGGAGCGGGCTTCATAGGTTCACATCTCGTGGACCGTCTGGTCGACGAGGCTGTCGAGGTGCTCGTGATCGATGATCTAAGCACCGGTCACCTCGACCACCTCCGCTCTGCCCGTCTGCGAGGTCGGATCCAGTTTCACCAGCTCGACATCCGCGATCCGGACCTGGTGGTGGTGGCCGGTCGATTTCGACCCGACACCGTTTTTCATCTGGCCGCCCAGGCTTCGGTGCCTGCGTCGGTCGCCGCCCCGCTGCACGACGCCGACGTCAATGTGCTGGGCACCATCAACGTGATGGAGATGGCTCACAAGGTCGGCGTCGAGAGAGTCGTCTTCGCCTCCTCGGGCGGCGCGATGCACGGTGCAGGCAGCAAGCTGCCGGCGAAGGAGTCCCATGTGCCCCGCCCAGACTCGCCGTACGGGGTCTCCAAGCTGGCGGCGCTCCAGTACCTGGCCTACTACCGGCGGGCCGTCGGACTCGATTACGTGGCGCTGCTGCCTTCCAACGTCTACGGGCCTCGGCAGTCCTCCGATCAGGAGGGAGGCGTCGTCTCCATCTTCGCCGAGACTCTGCTGGCCGGGAAGGCGCCCACCATCTTCGGCGACGGCGAGCAAACCAGAGATTTCGTGTTCGTGGCGGATGTCGTGGACGCTTTCCTTCTGGCTGCACGCAAAGGCGGGGGCCGGGTGCTGCATGTCTCGACCGGACGCGAAACGTCGGTCAACTCTCTTTTCGAGGCCATGGGTGCGGCGGTCGGTACCCGAAAAGAACCGCGCTACGCCGCACCTCGGCCCGGAGAGATCGCCCGGAGCGTTCTCGACGCCTCCGCAGCACGACGTCACCTCGGGTGGGAGCCGTGGACCGCGCTGGCGGACGGGTTGGCGGCAACGGTGTCCTGGATGCGTCAGCGGTAGCGCCCGTCCCTCGGGCGGGGTGGTCTATCGGAACAGGTCCTCGTCCGGCGGGCGGACCAAATCGGAAGCCCGGCCCTCGCCGGCATCGAGTCCGACGCCGCTCACGACAGCCGCCGGGACGCCCGTCGCCTTTCCCATGACCAGGTCGGCCGCTGCGGCTATCTCGTCTGCCACGGCAACCTCGGTCACCTCCAACTCGGTGCCGAAGGTATCTCGCGTTCCTCGATAGTCGACGATGGCCGGGATGCCCGATATCCCGATGGCGACGTCCGTGAGGCCCCGGCGCCACGGACGACCGAACGTGTCGGTGATGATGACTCCGAGCCGGACGTCGAACGCCCGCTCCAGACGAACACGGATGCGATGCGCGGACCGATCGGGATCCCTGGGGAGGAGCACGAGCTTCCCCGGCTCGACGTTCGACCGGTCTACCCCGGCGTTCGCGCACACGAACCCATGCCGGGTGACGGCGATCGTCAGCTCTCCTCTTCGTCGGACCACGGCCATCGACTCCGCCTCCACGACTCGCCGCCTGGCCGCCTCGTCCGGCGCGTCTGCCATGGCGCCCTCTGCTTTGGAGACCACTTTGTGGGTCACGACGACGACGTCGCCGTCCTGGGGTGGATCGTCTCTGAGCGCCTCCGCCAACAACGCCACGAGGTCGTCGCCTGGCCGAACCTCGCCGATTCCCGTCACCGGCCTGATCGTCAAGGTCACAGGATTTCGATCAACCACTCGGCGAAGGCGACGGCGTGCGGACGGTCCGGAAATCTCGTGTCGCGGATGTGCACCGTGACATCGTCGCCGGCGAGACGCCCCCGTTCGTGGGCATCGCCCTGGTCGATGACGAGTTGGTGCACCAGTCCGTCGTAGGCGGTCAGAACCCCTTCGTTCCCCGCAGGGAGCCCAAGGGAAGCCATCACCGAATGAGCCGGACCCTTCAATGCTTTGCCGCCGAAGAGCGGACTCACCGCCAGCACGGGCGCGCCGGATGCGACAGCGGGGGCAATCCCTGGAACGGCCAGGATGGGCCAGATCGACAGTGGGGGGTTGGACGGCCCGATCACGATCGCGTCGGCGTTGCGCAGAGCCTGCTCCACCCCCGGTGCGGGCTGCGCCTGAGCCGAGCCGGCGAAGCGAATGTCCACGACCTCATCACTGTGTCCTCGGCGCACGAAGTAATCCTGGAAGCTCCGCCAGCTGCCGTCGCCCGTCTTGATCTCGGTGCGCACCGGATCGTCCGACATCGGCAGGATGGTCGCCGAGATCTGCAAGACCTCGGTCAGTCTCCCGGTCACTTCCGAGAGCGGAACTCCTGCGGCCAGCTCCTGCGTGCGGAACAGATTGGTGGCCAGGTCGGCGTCGCCGATGCGGAACTCGGTTGCGACGCCGAGGTCGCTGAGATGATCCATGATCGTGAACGGATCATCGGCGAGGCCCCAGCCGTTCGGTCCCTCGATCCCCGCAATCGTGTACATCACCGTGTCGAGGTCGGGCGACACCGACAAGCCGTAGATTCGATCGTCGTCGCCGGTGTTGACGATGACCGACAGGTCGACTCCGGGAAGCGCGGCGAGTCCCCGCGCCAACCGCGCCCCTCCAACGCCTCCCGACAGCAATGTGATGTGCATGGGACTTCCCCCGACCACGAATCGACTCGATACCACGCCGGAATCTAGCGGCGTGGGGCCAGGCCTCCCACCGGAGCCTCCCGGGTACATGCCGAATTTGTGCTCGAAAGATTGCCATTGGCGCAGCTTTCGGCCCAGAATGGCCCCCACATGGCGTCCCCTTCAGATGTCACCCCCGATGTGTCTCTCGTGGTCGCGGCCGCCATACTCGGCAGCGCTCCGGAGCGGACCGAACGCGCCCTCGAATCGATCCGCACCGAACGGGTCTCCGCTGCGTTCGTGATCGGCGGTGGGGCGGCGATGCAGCGGATCGCCGCGGCGGCCGGGGCGGTCTGGGTCAAGAGCGTGCACGACCTTCTCGAGGAACTCGACACCTCTGTTTCCCATGTGTGGCTTCTGCACGACGACGCCCGCCCGCTGCCCGGCGCGTTGGGCGCCCTCACCTTTGAGGCCCATCGTGTTGACGCCTCGATGGCAGGGTCCAAACTCCTCGACGCCAACGATCACGACCTGCTCGAGTCGGTCGGAGGCGCTACCGATGTGTTCGGGGTTCCTTATACCGGGCTCCAACCGGGAGAACTGGATCAGGAACAGTACGACGTGGTGCGAGACGTGGCGTTCATCCCCGGCGCCTCGGTCCTCGTTCGACGGGATCTCCTGCGTGGCCTGCAGGGTCCGGATCCGTTGCTTCCACCGGTCGCCTCAGGAATCGATCTCGCCCAGCGGGCTCGATTGGCCGGGGGCCGCGTCGTGGTGGTTCCCTCTTCGGAAGTCCTCCATGAAGGATCGTGTGCCGCTGGTGCCCAGCCGTGGCGGGAGCAGGCCGGTCAGTATCGGGCGATGTTGAAGGCTTATGCCTGGCTGACGCTGGTCTGGGTGCTGCCGGCGGCCGTCCTCATCGACCTTGTAGATGGCCTGGCCCGCTTGGCGATGGGGTCGCCTCGAGCCCTCTCGAACGATCTCAAGGCGCTGCTCTGGAATCTCAAGAACGCCCGCTCGGGTCTGACGACGCGCTTCAAAGCGCAGTCGGTCCGAAGTGCCGGCGACGAGGAGCTCTTCCGCTACCAGCTCTCGGGTTCCGTACGCCTGCGCCAGCTGGGCGAGGATCTCACGGAGTGGTTCCGGGAGCGGAGCAGTCCGGACGGCGCCGTCAGCACATGGATGGAGCGCAGACGCGGCTTCTGGCAGGAGCCGGCCTTCCTGGCAGCCTTCTTGGCGGTGGCCGCCGTGCTCGTGGCCGGGCGGGAGATCTTGAGCAGTGGCTTGCCCGTCACCGGCTACGCCCTCCCGCTTCCCGACGACGCCTGGCAGGCGCTCCGGGATGTGGCGGTGGGTTGGAACCCGGCCGGCCTGGGCGCGCCGGGGCCGATGCATCCCGCCGTGGCTGCCGCTGCGGCGCTGGCGCTTCCCTTCTTCGGCAGGTCCGCCATGGCCGCCACCGCCGTGACCCTGGGTTCGGTTGTGGCGGCTTACTTCGGCTTCTCCCGGCTGGTGGGCCGTTTCGAGGTGGGCCCGTCCGGACGGATCGGCGGGGGACTGGCAGCGGCCCTGGGGCCGGTGATCCTGGGAGTCGGATCCACCGGATACTGGCCGGCCCTTGTGGGGATCGGTGCTGTCCCCTGGGCGATCGACGCCGCCTGGCAACCCCTTCCTCGGTCGTGGAGGAAACGGGCGGGGCGTATCGGGCTGGGGATTCTGACGACCGGCGTGATGACATCGTTCGTGCCCCTGGCGGCGGGGGTCCCGGTGGTGGTGCTCGGGCTGTGGTTTGTGTTCGGCAGCGACCGCCGCTGGGGGACGATGCTGCGTGCCGTCGGGTTCGGGGCCGTCTCGCTCGTGTTTCTGGGCCAGACGCTCTACTGGTCTTCCCTGCGCACGCTGCTGGTCGGCGGTCAGGCGATGACGTGGGAGCTGCCAGGTTGGATGGTCGCTCTCGGTGCGGCCACGCTGCTGGCGAGCATCCTGATCGGGTCAAACCGGTCGGTGTCGCTGGGCACGGTCGGTGGGCTCCTCGCACTCGGTGGAGTGTGGTTGGCGAGAGCGGTCGAGATCGGAATCGGGGTCGAGGTGACGGCCGTGGGTTTCGTTCTCGCCGCGGTCGGGGTGAGTCTTTCCGTGGCGGCGGCGGTCGACCTGCCGGCGAGCGTTGGCGCCGAGGGCAGGGGCCGGCGTGTCCTGGCCCTGCTCGGCGCCGGGGCGGCGGCGGCGCTGGTGGTTGGTTCGTTCGTAGCGCTGGTGGCCGATGGTCGGGTTGGGTTCGGCGAGGATCGGTTCGGGGCGTCCCTTGCCTTCACCGAAGCCCGATCCGATGCGCACGGCCCCGATCGGGTCCTGTATGTCGGTGCGGATCTGCCGGGAGAGGCTCGGGTGATGATGGGCACCGAATTCCGGGTGGGCTCGGCCCCCGAGGTTCCCCTCGCCGAAGCTTGGCTGCCCCTCCCGCGCGCCGGTGATCGGGCGCTCGAGACCACTTTGCGGAAGCTGGCCGGCTCGGACGAGCTGCGACCCGGCGCCGCGTTGGCGGAATTCGGGATCAGGTGGGTGGTGTCGACGTCTCCCAACGCCTTGGAGACGGCGTTCGTATCCCGCCTCGACATGAAACGACTCCCGCTCTACGAGGACCAGCCGTACACCGTGTACGAGAACCTGGAGCCGAGCCCGCGCGCCGTCTCCAGCGAGGGGTCTCCATGGAGCCGGGCCGGGATCGGCTACGAAGGAGTGGCCGTCGATTCGACCGTCCGGATCGCAGAGAATTTCGACGAGCGGTGGACTCCGGAGCCAGCGCGAGTCGACTGGGCCGTCGAGGTGTCGGCGGACCGGGGATCAGCCACCGTGCAGCCGGATTCTGCCCTGCGGCTCCTGGCGCTCCTGGCGGGGGCGGTTGCCTCGCTGGCTCTAGTGGCGGCTCTCGCCTCACTGGGAGGTAAACGATGAAGCGGCTCCTGGCGGCGCTCCTCGTCTCGGTGGCGGGGGTCTTTGTGTTCTTGTTTCCCGTCCCGGACACCGAAACGGGAACCACGACGACGGCCCCGCCGACGGCAGACGAGAGTGCGATTCAAGATGCCAGGACGGTGGCGCACTGTCCGTGGGCGAGAACCGACGCCTCCATCGCGTCCGATTTCTCGCTCGCCGCCCTCGGTGCCTTCGAGGCAACGGTCACCGCTTCGGTGAGCGGGGAAGTCGGAACCGAGGTGACCGGCGGTGGGTTGGCGTTTGGTCTCGTACCGCTGACGGATGTCGCCGGTCCCGGAGTGTCGTCGGCGGTCGTCGAGTTCTCCGACCGTCCCTCCGGAGCCGTGGTCGTGGCTCGGGGCGATTCTGTTCTGGCCTCGGCCGGTTGCCGCTCGGGGGCGAGCAAGGTGTGGTTGCTGGCCGGTGGCTCGACCTTGGCCGATGAGACCCTCGAACTCAGGCTGTTCAATCCGTTCCCCCAACCGGCGCGACTACAGATCAGGGTGACGAGCGAAAACGATTCCGAGCCCGAGCCCACGCTCGAGACGATCACGGTCAACCCCCGCACCACCAGGGCGGTGAACCTGTCCGAGCTATTGGCTTTGCGTGAGACGCTGGCGTTGAGCATCACCGACGAGGACGGACTCGTCACCCCGGTGCTGACCCAGACCTTCGAGTCCCCGGAGAATGGAGTAGGGGACACCGCGGCCTGGGTGGGCGTGGGAGCATCGTCCGAGTGGTACTTTCCTTTCTCGGGCGTGGGCGACACGGTGGGATCAGTGGTGCTCATGAACGACGGGGCCGTTCCGGTCACCTACGACGTCGATGTCTACACAGAGGACGGGAGCGAGCTCGGGGTGCGTCAGGACGTGCTCGAACCTCGGACGGTGGCACGCCTTCCGCTCTCCGAACTCCATGACGGTGGAGCATTTGGCTTTGGGATTCGCTCCGACGGTCCCATCGGAGCGTTCCTGACGGGACAGGGTTCCACCCAGCGTGCCGCCACCCCAGGTGCGTCCTACGCCTCTCCGAACTGGCTGGTTCCGGGGCCGGGGGGATCGGGAACCCGATCGACGGTCTGGTTCCTCAACGCCGGTTCGACGCTGGCCACGGTGACCTATCGGGCGGCGCAGTCGAATGGTTCCCTAGGGCCCGCCGAGAAGCTGGCGGTACCGATCGGGACGGTCGTCTCGCTCGCCGTCGACAGCGGACTGGTGGTGCGTTCGAGCAGCCCGATCACGGTGGGCTGGACGGCGACCGCGCCTGGCTCGGCGGCCTTCACCATGGGTCTGCCCTTCAGCGATGGATGAGCTGACCCGAGCCATGATGGTGGCGGGCGTCTTCGCCGCAGCCGGTCTGCTTGGCTGGGCTGCCCGTCGAAGGCCCACGCAGCGACGCACCCTCGACGTGAGCCACGGGCCGTTCCCGGCCGCCATCTTCTTCGGATCCGAGTCGTGTCTTTCCTGCCAGCCGGCCTGGCAGGCGATCACCGACTCCGGTCTGAAGGTACGGCAGTACACATGGGAGGCCGACGCCGAGCTCTTCGAGCAGTGGGGGATCGAGGAGGTCCCGCTGCTGTGGGTGACCGATGGCAGGGGTCGTGTGAGGAGCGAGACCTCCGGCGTCCCGACCCATCGAGAGCTGAGCAGAGCCAAATCACACGTCGGCGCAGAATGACAAAATCGACTTACGCGTCAAAATGACGCGTAAGTCGCTCTGCGGCCCGTGACAGGCGGAGAAGATCGGAAATCCTTGGTACAGCCCCCGCGGTGGCCTAGGTTATCGGCATGATCGAAAGCTGTGCACGATGCGGGGCTCCGGCGACCGGAGTCATGTCCTACAACTACGGCGACAGCGCCGTGTGGTTGGATGATCTGACCGAGGCCATTTCGCCTGGGGCCGGATACGCCGTGTGCGCCACGCACGCCGACCGTCTCACGCCTCCGCTCGGATGGACGCTCACGGACCGGCGCAAGACGGTTCGCCTCTTCGCCCCGGCGGAAGTCGCGTAGCCGAGACCGGTGGCTCTTGACCGAGACCTTCTCGATGCAGTTCGAGACCTCGACGAGCATGAGCTGCGCCGTCTTCTCATTCTGGCCCAGGCTCGCCTCGAACGGTCGGGTTCTCTGGCTCCTGGCGTGACGCCGGCCAACGTGAACCTGCGCCAGCAGATGGTGAAGTGCGGCCGGGATTCCTGCACCTCCTGTCCGCACGGCCCGTATTGGTATGCCTACTGGCGGGAAGAGGGCAAGCGCAAGAGCAAGTACCTGGGCAAGCTTCTCGAAGAGGACTAGCAGTCGCCGGCCCGCCGGGGCGGCCACCCAGTCCGACCTGTTTGATGGTTGGCTCAAACTCCGGAAGCCGATAGAGTGCTGGCGGGCAGCTACTGACACGGAGGTAGGCGCGCAAATGAAGTGTTCGCGCTGTCACGTCGAAGACGTGATCGAAATTCATCAGAAGCTACCGGACGGCACGGAGATCGACTTCTTCTCATGCCACAAATGCGACGAGAAGTGGTGGGACCGGAATGGTCGCGAGATCGCATTGAGCGAGGTCCTCGAGCTCGCCAGAAAAGCCCGGCCATAGTCGCCGGCGCCGGCGGTCCGAGCGCGCCATGACGACTGAACTCCACTCCGCCGGTGGGGACCGCCGCTCCCGGCTCCCGTTCCTCGTGGTCACCGGTGTGTCCCTGCTCGTTCTGGCGCTGTTGCGCCCCGATCTCATCCTCCTCGCCAACACCCCTTCGGGTGGTGACATGGGCGCTCATGTGCTCGGTCCGCAGATCCTTCGGGACGTGCTTCTGCCGTCCGGTCAGGTGATGGGATGGAGTGACGCATGGTTCGCCGGGTTCCCTGCCTTCTACTTCTATTTCCCGCTGCCGTCACTCGTGATCGTGCTCCTGGATCTGGTGCTTCCCTACGGCGTGGCGTTCAAGATGGTCACGGTGGCCGGGTTGGTGGCCACCCCTTCGGCCGCCTATTACCTGGCCAGGTCATTGCGTCTCACTCCGGGTGTCTCGTCGGTGGTCGCCGCAACCGGCGCAGCGTTTGTCTTGCTCGAGAACTTCACCATCTACGGGGCGAACGCTCCTTCGACCCTGGCCGGTGAATTCTCGTTCTCCTGGTCCTTCGCCTTGGGAGTGTTCTACCTCGGGGCGTTGATCCGGGCGGTTCGCGACGACCGTCGCTATCTACCACTGGCGGCGCTGCTCCTCGGCTTGACCGCGTTGAGCCACGTCATCACCACGATGATGTTCGTGCTCGCTTCGCTGGCGGTCCTGTTCTGGAAAAACGGACGGATCGTCACGGTTCTCACCTGGGTCTGGGGGTTTGCGATCAGCGCCTGGTGGGCCCTCCCGCTGCTGATCAGAATCGGACACACCGCCGACATGGCCTGGAGCCCGCTGCATGCCTGGGATGAGATCTTTCCTGTGGAGATATGGCTGGCTGCCGTCCCGGCCCTGGCGGGAGCGATCTGGTTGATCTGGTACACGGACCGCGCCAGTCCGCTCATGGTGTTGATGTTTGCGCCAGTGCTCTATTTCTGGCTCCCGACCCTGGCCGAGCGACTCGGCGTGTTCGACGGCATATGGAAGCTGTGGAACGGGCGGATTCTCCCCTTCTGGTTCTTCGGGGTCATGTTCTGCGCGGGGGTGGGTCTGGGGACCCTTGGGCAAGCCGTCGCCCGACGGCTCCCCTCCTCCCTCCCGCTCTGGGCTCCGGGTGTCGCCTCGCTCGCCTGGGCCGGGATGCTCGCCGCGTTTTGGCAGACCTACCCGGACACTCGCTGGTGGGCGATCGGGTTGGGTGTCTTCGGCCTGCTGTTGAGTGTGGGCTGGCTGGCCAGCGTCTTCGCCCAAGCACCGATCCGGGCCGAATCCGGCGCTGTGTTTTCGGTGGGGGCGGCGGCCCTGGTGGTGGTGGTCGCCTCGTCAGGAATATCGTTCATCCCCGGGTGGGCGCGTTGGAACTTCTCGGGGTACGAAGGCAAGAGTTCCTTCGATCAATACGAGGCGCTCATGGAGACGATCGACCTCCTCCCACCGGGGAGAGTCCAGTGGGAAGCCAACCACGACCTCGACCAATTCGGCACGCCGATGGCTCTGATGCTGACGCCCTACTGGTCGGAGGAACATCCCTCCATGGAGGGGCTGTTCTTCGAGTCCTCCATCACCACGCCCTTTCATTTCCTGAACGCCGGCGAGCTCAGCTTCAAGCCGTCGAATCCCATCCCCGGACTGGACTACCACACCTTCGACTTCGATCGGGGTATCGCCCACATGGAGACGTACGGGGTGACCTACTACGTGTCCTTCACGGACGAGGCGACCGAAGAAGCCCTCGGAAGATCCGAAATGATCAAGGTGGCCGAGTCTGAACCGTTCACGGTGTTCACCTTCCCCGAAACCGACTATGTGACCGTTGCCACGCACCAGCCGGTGGTGTTGGACCTGGATCAACCGTCGCTGGTCGAGCGGTTGGGAGACATTGGGGGTCGTCGGGGGGAGGGAATGGTGTTCGCGGAAACAGTCACCTTCAACGACGTGGGGCTGGAGTGGTACTCGGAGCCGTCTCGCCTCAATCGATGGATCACGGAGGACGGACCCGCCGACTGGCCCCGCATCTCCGATCTCTCCGAGTTGGGCGCCGCCGCCACTCCGCTGGCCATCGACGGTTCCACCGTGTCGGACATCGTGGTCGACAACGGAACCGTCTCGTTCACCACCGATGCGATCGGTGTGCCCCACCTCGTGAAGGTGTCCTACTTCCCCAATTGGGAAGCCGAAGGGGCGGCCGGACCGTACCGGGCCAGCCCGTCGCTGATGGTGGTGGTGCCGACCGACCCGGACGTGACCTTGACCTTCGCCAGGCAATGGCCAGAACAAACGGGGTTGGTGCTGGCAGCCGTGGGCTTGTCGGCTTGGGCGGTGGCCGTCGTCGGTCGACGCCTCCGTGGGGTGGCCAGGAATCGATGAGGAGTTACGTTCGGACTCTCCTCACCCGGGAATCTGCCGGCCAGTTCGTGCGCCTCGCCCTGATCGGCGTGGTCAACTCGATCGTGGATTTCGGGCTCTTCAACATCTTCCACTACGGGTGGGGGATTCCGCTGCTGGTGGCCGGAGCCCTCGCCTTTTTGGCCGGAGCCTTTGTGTCGTACTTCCTGAATCGCTTCTGGACGTTCGGTCTGCGGGATGGGTGGGGCACACCGCGTGAGACGACCCTCTTCGTCTCGATCAATCTCGTCGCCCTCGGCGTGACCGAAGGGTTCTTGGCCGGCGCCGATGCCTGGTGGGGCCCCCTCGAACCGCTGGCCGCCAATCTGACGAAGCTCGCCGCAGCCATCGTGATCCTCGTTCCGAAGTTCGCCGGTTACCGCGACCTGGTGTTCCGCCGTTCGCTGGCGAAGGCTCCACGCAGCTGAAGAATCCCTCGCAAGGTGCGGGGAATGCGTTTCACCAGGCTGGAACGGGCCTGGCGACGCTCCTCGACCACCACCGGTACCTCGATGATCGAGTACCCGGCCCGTTCCGCCCGCAGGACGAGCTCGGTATCGAAGAGGTCTTCGGTGCGGAGCACGTTGGGGATGAGCCGATCCGTGACTTCTCGCCGGAAAGCCTTGATGCCGTGCGTGTCGGTCACGTTCGACCGGAGGGCGTAGCGCAGCAACATGTTGAAGCCAAAGGTGGCCGTGCGTCTGAGGAGCGAGCGCCGATCGTCGCTGGCCGGATCGCGTTTCGAAGCCAGCACCACGTCGGCCGACACGTCCGACAGACCGGCCACGAATGGCCCCGAGAAGAAATCGATATCGAAGTTGACGATCCACTCGCCTGTGGCGGCCAGGAACCCGGCCTTCATGGCCGCCCCGTAGTCGGGTGTCTCCAGTTCGATCACCGTCGCCGCCCAGCCCGACTCTCGAAGGAGGTGAGCGGCCTGCTCGGCGACGACGGCCGTGGTGTCTGTCGAACCGTTTTCGACCAGCCAGAGCTCCTGGGGTCGGCCGGTGGCGCTCACCACCTCGTCGGCCATATCGGCCACGAGCGCGGTGACGTACCGAGCTTCGTTGTGGATGGGCACGACGATGGAATACAGGGGCCGGGAATCCATGGAGGCGAGAGTCTAGGAGTTGGCGGTCCCTGCGAGAGATTCGAGACGGCTGCTTTGGCCGTACAATGTTCGGGTCCTGTCGGCGAGGAGTCGGTATTCAATGTCAGACCTCGGAGCGATCTTCAAAGCCTATGACATCCGTGGGCGGATCGACAACGGCGACCTCACCGAAGACGTGGCACGTCGGATCGGTGCCGCATTTGCGGTCTTCGCCGACGCGGATCGGATCGCGGTGGGTTGGGATTGTCGAGCATCCTCTCCCGGTTTGGCGGCAGCTTTCGGGGCAGGCGTGATCGGTCAGGGCGTCGACGTGCTCGAGCTCGGGCAGGCGACCACCCCCATGGTGTACTTCGTGGCGGGCGCCGTCGATTGTCCGGCCGCCATGATCACCGCCAGTCACAACCCACCGGAATACAACGGGATCAAACTCTGCCGGGCGGGCGCCGCCCCGATCGGGGAGGCAACCGGCCTCCGCGATGTCGAGCGGCTGGCTGCCCACCCACCCCCGCCGGCCGCCACCCCGGGCTCGATCACCGAGCACCAGGCATTGGGTCCGTACCTCGAGCACCTGTTCGGGATCGTGGACGCCTCCGCCATCGGTGCCATGAGGGTGGCGGTCGACGGCGGAAACGGAATGGCCGGCCTGGTGCTGCCCGACGTGTTCTCGAGACTCGAAGCCGAATTGCTGGGTTTGTATCTGGAGCCCAATGGCGCCTTCCCGAACCACCCGGCCAACCCCCTCGACCCGGAGAATCTCGAGGATCTGTTGGCCCTCATGGACCGGGACAAGCCCGATCTGGGAGTCGCCTTCGACGGAGACGCCGACCGGGCGTTCTTCATCGACGAACTCGGCCGGCCCCTGTCGGGGAGTGTGACGACGGCGTTGATCGCACGTTGGTTCTTGGCCAGGGAGCCCGGGGCCAGCATCGTCTACAACCTGATCAGTTCCCGTGCCGTGCCGGAGATCATCACCCAACAGGGTGGGAAGCCGATCCGGACCCGCGTCGGCCATTCCTTCATCAAAGGGGTGATGGCGGACACGGACGCAGCCTTCGGGGGTGAGCATTCGGGTCACTACTACTTCCGGGACAACTACCGTGCCGACTCAGGGGTGCTGGCGATGCTCATCGTCATGCAGCTCATGGCGGAGTCGGGCAAACCCCTCTCGGTTCTGCGGGCCGAGGTTGATCCGTACTTCTCATCCGGCGAGCTGAACTCTCGCGTGCCCGACCCTCCCCGCGCCATCGCCGCCGTCGCGGCGGCCTTCGAGGACGGGCGGCAAGATTTCCTCGACGGCCTCACGGTGTCGTGGCCAGACCGATGGTTCAACGTACGGGCCTCGAACACCGAGCCGTTGCTCCGTGTCAACGTCGAAGCCGAGACCGAAGAAGCCATGCTTCGCTTGAAGGCCGAGATCTTCGACGTGATCGCCGGGGCAGACTGAATGTCCCTCATCGATGCGACCCTGGCGGGGCTCCTCGTCTGTCCGCGGTGCCGAGGCGACCTCGACGAGATCGCCGCCGATTCGGCGCTACGCTGCGGCGCTTGCCGGCTTCGCTTCGCGGTGACGGACGGCGTGCCCAACATGATCCTCAAAGATGCGACCGAAGACCCGGTCGACGAAGACCGGAAAGGCTGACCACATGGACTACGACATCGCAGACCCCTCGCTTGCCGAGGGCGGAGCCCGCCGCATCGAATGGGCGGGCCGGCGGATGCCGGTACTCGCCAGCCTCAGGGAGAGATTCCTCGCCGAGCGCCCCCTGGAAGGCAAGACCATCGCGGCCTGCCTGCACGTCACCGCCGAGACGGCGAATTTGATGCTGGCCCTCCGCGACGGGGGAGCGCGCCCTCTCCTGTGCGCCTCCAACCCCCTCTCCACCCAAGACGACGTGGCCGCGGCATTGGTCGCGGACGGAATCCCCGTCTACGCCATCCGAGGCGAGGATGACGACATCTACTATCAGCACATCAACGCGGTGCTGGATTTCGAGCCGGACATCACGATGGACGACGGCGCCGACCTCGCCACATTGCTCCACACGGACCGGACCGAGCTCACCCCCCTCGGGTCGACCGAGGAGACCACCACCGGTGTCATTCGCCTGCGAGCCATGGCCAAGGACGGAACGCTCCGGCTGCCTGTGGTGGCGGTGAACGACTCGGCAACGAAGCACCTTTTCGACAACCGCTACGGCACGGGCCAATCCTGCATGGACGGGATCATGCGCGCCACCAACGTGCTTCTCTCCGGCGCCACCGTCGTGGTGGTCGGGTTTGGTGACTGCGGACGTGGGGTCGCCTCCCGGGCACACGGCCTCGGCGCCAAGATCGTTGTGGTCGAAGTGGATGCAGTCCGGGCGCTCGAGGCCGCCATGGAAGGGCATCAAGTGATGACCGCTGACGATGCTGCCGCCGTGGGGGACGTGTTCGTCACGGTCACCGGCAACAAGCACGTGCTGCGCGGGCGGCATTTCGAACGCATGAAAGACGGGGCGATTCTCTCCAACGCTGGGCACTTCGACATCGAACTCGATCTGGCGACCCTCGCGGAGATGGCTACCGAGAAACGTCCTGTGCGCGACAACCTCGAGGAGTACGTGCTCGAAGACGGACGCCGAATCCTGGTCGCCGCCGAGGGGCGCCTCGTTAATCTGGGCGCGGCCGAAGGTCACCCAGCCGACGTCATGGATATGAGCTTCTCGAATCAGGCCATGGCGGCAGAATGGTTGATTGCCAACGCCGGCCAGCTGGAGCCTGCCATCTATACGCTCGACCCGGCTATCGATTTCGACGTGGCTGCCATCAAGCTGGCCAGTCTGGGCGGGGGTCTGGAGAAGCTCACAGACGAGCAGCGCGCCTACCTGGCTTCATGGAGCGAGGGTACCTAGCGTCCAACGAACAAAGGTGACGCGGTCGGCTGGAGGGCACCGCCTCACCGAATCTGTCGGGGTCGTTGCATACGTTGGTGAGATGTGGTGTGCAGCGTGTGGATCCCCTGGATCGGAGTCGCCCTGCCGAACCTGTGCTCGGCGACTTCACCCGGCGCCCGATCGGAGAGTCGGTCCCCCCGACCGAGCCGGTCTGGCGGTTCGCGCCGCCTATCTGCACGAGGGGGCGGCGCGGTCGCTCGTCCACGAGCTGAAATATCGAGGGTCCCGTCGAGCCGGGCGAGTCCTCGCCGCCGCCATGGCCGAGCATCTGCAGCATGTCGACGTGCTCGTTCCCATCCCTCGCGCCTGGGCTCGACGATGGAAGTACGGCGTGGATCAGGCGGCCGTGCTTGCGGAGGAGGTGGCCGTGTTGACCGGCGTCCACGTGGCTCGTGGACTCCTGCCTCCCGTGTGGCAGCCGCCCCATGCCGGGACAGCGCGCCGAGGTCGGGTACCGGTTGCGTTTCGGGCACGACGATCGGCTCCCGAGGGGCGGATCGCTCTGATCGACGATGTGGTCACGACCGGCTCGACCCTATGGTCGGCGGCTCTCGCCCTCGGTTTCAGAGCCCACCTTGCCGTAGTAGCAACATCGGCAGACAAAGTGACTAGTCTCTCCCAATAATACGTCGATGGAGGTCGCCGGAGTGGAAGTCCGACTGCACACTCGCCAAACGCAGCTCGATGGGCGTTTTCGCGAAACCGCCGAGCAGAAGGTGAGCCATGCGGCGCGCCTTTTCGAGAACATAGCGTTCGCTGATGTAGAGGTGTCTGAGGAGCAGAACCCGCGCCTCGCTCCGGAAAAGTACCGAGTGGAGATCACCACCTCGGCTGCCGGTCAACTGGTCCGCGTCGAATCGGCGGGTCCGACCCTCGACAGCGCTCTGGATTTTGCGGTGGACCGGTTCGAGCGGCAGCTGCGTCGCCTGAAGGATCGGCTGGTGAAACGATCCAGGCAGCCGAAAGCGAAACCTACCCTCGGTCCTGCAGAAGAGCTTTTGGAGAGCGACTCGGATGCCGATGATGATTTCGTGATAGTGCGCACCAAGCAGTTTGTGATGAAACCAATGACGCCCGAGGAAGCCGTTCTCCAGCTGGAGATGCTGGGGCACAACTTCTTTCTCTTCGACAATGGGGAGACCGGGCTGACCAGCGTCATCTACGCCCGGCGCGACGGTTCCTACGGCTTGATCGAGCCGGCATGACCACGATCCTTGTCGTCGACGACGCCGTACTTTTTCAGGCCGGCCTGACGGCTGCGTTACGGGGCGCCGGCTATGACGTCGTCGGGGAGGCTCAGGATGCCATGTCGGCCGTGGCGATGGCCACGGATCTCAAGCCAGACGTGGTCATGCTGGATGTGCTCATGCCCGGAATGTCGGGGCTCGAGGTGGTCGACAAGATCATCTCGGGCAGTCCGACATCCAAAGTCCTTCTCCTGACGGCCAGCGAATCCGACGAAGACCTGCTGGCCGCCATCAAGGCGGGCGCGCGGGGGTACGTGGTGAAGACCACCGCCCTCTCCGAGCTCGTGGCGGCGATCGAGTCGGTCGAGCAAGGGGGCGCAGTCGTCTCGCCCGATATGCTCGGCAAGCTGTTCGACACAGTTCGGCAACTCCTCAAACATCGGGAGATCATCGGCAGTAGAAAGCCGAGCCTGACCGGTCGCGAGATCGAAGTTCTCCAGTTCGTCGCCCAAGGCCTCACCAGCCGCGAAATCGGCGACAAGCTCTACATCTCGGAGAACACCGTCAAGAACCACGTGAGAAACATCTTGGACAAGCTCGGCCTGCACAGCCGGGGCGAGGCCGTGATGTACGCATTGCGTGAAGAACTGATCACGATCGACTGATGAACCGGCCGGCCTCCAACCTCCCCTCGTCCGCCATTGAGGCGCTCGGTACCGCCTGGACGGTCTATAGCCTCTATCCGGATCCCGAGCACCAGCCGGCGTTTCGGCGGGCCATCGAGGCCCTGCGGGAGGTGGCCTCCCAACCTCTGGCCTTCGAGATCGATGTGGCGGGGTTCCGGCACGAGGGCGAGCCGGTCCTGACTGATCGGGAAGGTGCCGACCGGCTGGCCAAACGGTGCTATCTCCACAACGTGGAAGCTCTGGCGATCAATCAGCCTCCGTCGGAAGGGGACGTGGCGCGCCTCTTCTCGGCCCTCGCCAAAGAGGAAAACACCACCCAGGCCTCGGGTGGGGTGGAAGGCGCACTCCGCCGTGACGGCGTCACGTGTTTTGCCGTGGCGCAAAGGGCCCTGCTGCGAACCGCCGCCAAAGAAGACCTGGTCGATCGCAACCCGGCTGTGCAAGAGGTGCTCGACCGGGCGATCGACCCGGCCGCTTTCGCCGAAGCCTTGATGGCGGAGGCGGACGGGGATCCAGAGCGCCTGGCCACCTTGTTCTACTCCAAATACCACGAGGTGCTCGGTGAGGTCACCACCTCCGACGTCACCGGCCGGGAGGGCGTGGTTCAAGCGTTCGTCGAGGCCTTCTTCTACGTCGACGAACGCGGCCAGCTGGAGGTGTTCACCACCTTCTTGGGCGAAGCCGATCCCGACAATCGAACCTTCATCGATCAGTTTGCCGGACATGAGCTCGCCCAGCTCGCCCCCCGCCTCGATTCCCAGGGCTTGGCGCTGCTTCTCGACTATGCGCGTGTGGCGACCGATCACGCCGATCACCGGCCGGCGGAGCTGCTGGGCATCCTCCGCAACCCCGAAGCCCTCCAATCGATGCGCGAAGTTGCCGCCGCCAAGGTCCAAGAGCGGCTCAGCGACCTCACCGAGGCTGCCCAACACGGAGAACAGTTCCTGTTGAGGGTGAAAGACCAGTTCCCCGATCCTGCCCGCTACTTCTACGACTCCCTCGAGGTATTCAGAGGGCTTCTGGCGGTGGAGCAGCGCGACGACAGGTTTGCCCGTCTCATGCGGATCTGGGTCGGAAAGGTGGCCGATTCGGTGCGGCGGCGGCAGTTCCGACGCGCCGAGCTATGGCTGCGCGCTGGGACCTCGAAACCCACCTACCCGTCGGATCGGGCAGGCGAGGTCGAAGATGCCCTCAGCCAGATCGCCTCGCGCGACGTCCTGTCCATCGTGGTGGAGGCGGCCACAGACTCCGAGGACGTGTCCGAGCCCTCGGCCCGGCTGATGAAGGCTCTGGGGCCACGAGCCGTCAACGTGCTCATCGATCTGCTCGCGGAAGAGGAGCATCGGGGCAGGCGGCGGACCCTGATCGATCTGCTCACGCAGGTGGCAGCCGCCAATCCGGCTCCACTGGTTGCCCGGCTCAACGACGATCGTTGGTACCTCGTCAGGAACATCTTGACGGTCCTCCGCCAAACCGGCACCGTGACCTCGGCCAGCGCCATCGTCCAGGCGGCGGCCCACGACGACCCGCGGGTGCGGATCGAGGCCCTGCGAGCCCTCGCTGCCACCGGCGACACGGGTGTCGCCTACCTGGAGAGAGCATTCTCCGACTCGAATGAGAAGGTTCGGCAGACGGCTGTCGGCCTGCTTGGAGCGCATCGGACCGCGGTGGGTGAAGCGGCCCTCATCAAGGGGTTGGAGAACCGGCGGCTCGGCACCGAAGACAAGTCCCGCATCGTCTCGGCTCTCAGCTCATACGATTCGGCGGCGAGTCGGCAGATTCTCGCCGGCCTCGCTTCCAAGAGGTTCGCATGGTCGGCGTCCACACGGGCATTGAGGGCGGCGGCCAAAGCGGCGATGCGAGAAGGAGCGTCATGACCGAACCGTCCATGCGGACCCTACTCAACTACCTCAGGGCCGTCACTCGCCAGCTCGCGCTCTACCCGGACGATCATCCCGCCCTGCTCGATACGCTCGAACGCGGGACGGCGGCGGCCAACGCCGTGGCGGGTGATGACGAGATCGCCATCACCCTGCTGGGTGACTCGTTGTACCTGGATCGGCAGATCCTTCCCCACACATCGCTGGAATTCAATGGGCTGCTTCGCGACATGCAGGTCCGAGGAGTCGAGTCGATCACCCTTCGACCGACGGTCTCCCGGGGAGACTTCCGGGACCTTGCGGCGTTCGTGGGTTCGCTTTCCCATGACGTCCCGGCCGAAGGCACCATCCGGCTCAACGAGCGGCCGTTCTCACGTACGGAGCTCGAAGCCGACGAATCCTTCGGCGGACTACGACGCTCCTACGCGCGGTCGCTCGACGTCCTGAGGGGGGTGTCGCTGGCGCTGGAGGCGGACGAGGGATTCGACCTGTCGGGCGCGACGTGGGTGGTGGAGCAGCTGGTAGAACAGACCTTGGCCGAACCGGCCGCCTCGGTTCTGCTTTCGACGATGAAGAGTCACGACGAGTACACGTTCTATCACTCTGTCAACGTCTGCATTCTTTCGATCGCCCTGGCCCGGCTGGTGGGTCTGCCCGACGACGAGCTCAAGCTCCTGGCCGTGGGTTCGCTCCTCCACGACATCGGCAAGGTGAGGGTGTCGGCCGCCACGCTCCAGTTCCCCGGACGGCTCGACAAGGACCAGTGGACCGAGATCAAGCAGCACCCGCAGGAAGGAGCGGCCGCCATCCTGGCCGCCGCCGCCCCCGGCCAGGAGATCGCTGCGGTGGTCGCCTTCGAGCACCACGCCCGTTTCGACGGGCAAGGCTATCCGCCCCTGGTCTACTCCCGCCCTGCCCACTTCTTCAGTCGGTTGGTCTCCACGGCTGATACCTACGACGCGCTGACGACGCGGCGTTCCTACCGCAGGGCGGAAACGCCCAACAGGGCGCTTCGAGTGCTCCTGCAAGGGGCCGGGACGATGTACGACCCAGAGTTGGTCCAGGCCTTCATCAAGATGGTGGGCGTGTATCCCATCGGCTCGCTCCTGGAGCTCGACGGTGGCGAGGTGGCCCTCGTCACCGCCACCAACCCGGAGCCGTCCGAGCTCCCCGGGGTGGTGTTGGTGAGGGGCTCCGACGGAAAACTCATCGACGACCCCCAGCCGATCACACTCGGAGGACGCGATATCGTCGACCAGCTCTCCCCGGAAAGGGCGGGAATCGAGCCGGCGGCCCTCATCGAACATGTCGGCATCGACGACGTGTGATCGACCCGGGTGCACGGGAAACTCACCAGCACGGATAAGATGGTCGTCTCATGTCGATTTTCTCCAAGGCCCTTCGCGTCGGCGAGGGCCGCGTCCTCAAGGAATTAGAAGCTCTCGCAACGCGGGTCAACGATCTCGAGCCGCAGGTCAGTGTCCTCACGGACGACCAGCTGAAGGCCAAGACAGGTGAGTTCCGATCCAGGCTGGAAGCGGGGGAGGACGTCGACGATATCGCCCTCGAAGCGTTTGCCGTGGTCCGCGAAGCGTCGCAACGTGTGCTGGGGATGCGCCCGTTCGACGTCCAGGTGGTGGGAGGGCTGGCACTTCACCGCGGGACGGTGATCGAGATGAGAACCGGCGAGGGCAAGACGCTGGTTTCGACGATGCCGGCCTATCTGAACGCTCTCGGCGGAGGCAATGTCCACATCGTCACCGTCAACGACTACCTGGCCGCCCGCGACGCCGAATGGATGGGATCCATCCACCGGTTCCTGGGTCTCGAGGTCGGTCTGATCCAGGCGTCGCTGACCCCGCCGGAGCGCAGGGTCGCCTACGGAGCAGACATCACCTACGGAACGAACAACGAATTCGGTTTCGATTACCTCCGGGACCACATGGCGATGACTCCGGAGGGCATGGTCAAGCGCGGCCACCACTACGCCATCGTCGACGAAGTCGACTCGATCCTGGTCGACGAGGCCCGGACGCCGCTGATCATCTCCGGTCGGGTGGCCGATACGGCGAAGTGGTACAAGGATTTCGCCAAGCTCGTCGAGCGGCTCCGCCGTGAAGACCACTACGAGGTCGACGAGGGCAAGCGTCAGGTGATCACCACCGAGGAAGGTGTTTCCCGCGTCGAGCAGATGCTGGGCGTCGAGAACATGTACGACCACGCCGCCGTCGACTTCGTGCATCACCTGGACGTGGCCCTCAAAGCCAAGGAGCTGTACCACCTCGATGTCGAGTACCTGGTCGACGACGGTGAAGTGAAGATCGTCGACGAATTCACCGGTCGGGTGCTGGAGGGTCGCCGGTACTCCGAAGGTCTTCATCAGGCGATCGAGGCCAAGGAAGGGGTGGCGATCAAGGAAGAGAACCAGACCTTGGCCACTATCACCCTCCAGAACTACTTCCGGATGTACGAGAAGCTGGCCGGGATGACCGGCACCGCCAAGACAGAAGCGGCGGAATTCAAGGAGATCTACAACCTCGACGTGGTCGAGATTCCGACCAACCGCCCCATTGCCCGGATAGATCAGGGCGACTTCATCTACAAATCTGAGGAGGGCAAGTACGAGGCGGTGATCGCCGATCTCGTGGCCCGCTACGAGAAGGGTCAGCCCTGTCTGGTCGGTACGGTGTCCATCGAGAAGTCGGAGCGCCTGTCGCGGTTGTTGACCCGACGAGGGATTCCGCACGAGGTGCTCAACGCCAAGCAACACGCCCGAGAAGCGGACATCATCGCCCAGGCCGGCCGCCCTGGGGCGGTCACGGTCGCTACGAACATGGCCGGACGAGGGGTCGACATCATGCTCGGTGGCAACCCCGAGGGCCTCGCCAAAGCCGAGGTCCGCAAACTGGGATTGGTGGCCGGCACCCCAGAATGGCAGCAGGCCTACGACGAAGCTTTCGGCAGGTTCGAACCGGACCTGGCGGCGCTGCACCAGCAGGTCCTCGAGGCCGGCGGCCTCTACGTCGTCGGCACCGAACGCCACGAGTCCCGGCGCATCGACAACCAGCTGCGAGGCCGCTCAGGGCGTCAGGGCGATCCGGGTGAGTCTCGCTTCTACCTGTCGCTCGAGGATGATCTCATGCGGCGATTCGCCAGGGAACGGGTCGCCTCGTTGATGGAGCGCCTCAAGATGCCCGAGGACGTTCCCATCGAAGCGAAGATGGTGTCGAAAGCCGTCGAGCGTGCCCAGGGCCAGGTGGAATCGCAGAACTTCGAGATCCGCAAGAACGTTCTCAAGTACGACGAAGTGATGAACCGGCAACGGGAAGTCATCTACGCCTGGCGGGAAGACGTCCTCACCGGCGGCGACTCCGAGCAGCTCGCCCGCGAATGGGTGGACCTGGCCACCGAGGAAGCCATCCGTTTCGCCGTCCCTCCCGGCACCGCCCCCGCCCAGTGGAGTACGGAAGACCTGCTCAAGGAGCTCACCGTCCTGTATCCGACGGAACTCACCGCCGACGACATCCGTGCGGTCGGATCGATGGACGGGCTCATCGATCTGGCCAGGGCCGAAGCCCAGCGGATCTACGATCAGCGCGCAGAAGAGTTCGGCGCTCCCGTCATGCGGGCCATCGAGCGACGGGTCATCCTCTCCGTCATCGACAACAAATGGCGGGAACATCTGAGCGAGATGGATTACCTGCGTGCCGGGATCGGTTTGCGAGCCATGGGCCAGCGGGATCCGCTCACCGAGTACCAGCGCGAGGCCTTCGACATGTTCGAAGAGCTCGTCGACTCTGCGAAACGGGATGCGGTCCGGTATCTGTTCCACGTCCAGGTGGAGCAACAGCAGCCCACCGCGCCGAAGGTGCAGGTGGTGGCGGCGTCCGGTGGCGGTGAGGCGCCCGCGCCCAAACCGATCCAGGCCAGGGCTGAGGCGAAGGTCGGACGCAACGAGCCGTGCCCGTGTGGGAGCGGCAAGAAATACAAGAAGTGTCACGGCGCCGCAGCCTGACCGCGCCCCTTCTACACTCTCACCGTCTTCGATCGGAACCAACATGTACGAGATCGACCCCCGTGCCCGGCTGAAGGACCTTCGCTCGCGGCTCGACGATGCCAGGAGGTTCCTTTGACCTCGACGCCAAAGAAGCCGAACTCGCCGACCTGAGGGATCAGGCGGCGGCTCCCGACCTATGGGATGACCCGAACGCGGCCAGGGAGGTCACCCGGAAGCTGGCTCGTTACGAACAGATCTTCGATCGTCAGGCCGGCCTTCAGCAAGCCCTCGATGATGCCGAGGTGCTTCTCGAGCTCGCCGACGAGGAATCCGACCAGGCGGCCGCCTCAGAGGTCGACGAAGAGCTGGACTCGATCGAGGGGGAACTGAAGAGCCTGGAGCTCGAGTCGCTCTTCTTCGGCGAGTACGACGACCTCGGTGCATTGGTCTCGGTCCATGCCGGGGCGGGGGGTGTCGACGCCCAGGACTGGGCGGAACTGTTGCTGAGGATGTATCTCCGCTTTCTCGACCGAGCCGGATTCACCGTCAGTCTCGACGAGGTCACGCCAGGCGACGAGGCCGGCATCAAGTCTGCCTCGTTCACAGTGCACGGCGATCATGCCTACGGAACCATGGAGGGTGAGCGCGGGGTGCACCGTCTGGTACGGATCAGTCCCTTCGATTCGGCCGCCCGGCGCCATACCTCCTTTGCCGGAGTCGATGTCGTTCCCGAAGTCGAGGACGCCCCCGACCTGGAGATTCGTGATGACGAGCTGCGCATCGACACGTTCAGGTCGCAGGGAGCGGGCGGGCAGCACGTCAACACGACGGACTCGGCAGTCCGCATCACCCACCTCCCCACGGGCATCGTGGCGGGCAGCCAGGCCGAACGATCCCAAATCCAGAACCGGGCGCGAGCCATGGCGATGCTCAAGGTGAAGCTGGTCGAGAAGCAACGGCTGGAACGGATGGAGCAGCTGGACGAGATCAGGGGCGAACAGAACGAAGCAGGCTGGGGCCGTCAGATTCGCTCCTACGTCATGCAGCCGTACCAAATGGTGAAGGATCTCCGGACCGACACGGAGGTCGGAAACGTACAGGGAGTCCTCGACGGAGACCTGGCTGCCTTCGTCGAGGGATACCTCCAATGGCGCCGCGCCAATCACGAGATCGCCCAGGGCGATTCGTGACCCGGGCCGGCTTGAGTGATGTCCCAAAGATTCGGTTAGAGCACCAACCCTTGGTAGGATTACCCGATCACGTGGGCGTGAGTAGGGGACAACCAGCAAAGGATCGCTGCGCGGCGCGACCGCCCCGATTCCCTAGGTGAAAGCCAAATGATCCGACTACAAGATGTCACCAAGGTGTACGAGGGTGGCACCGTCGCCGTCAAGGACGTCGCTCTCGACGTTCCCAAGGGCGAATTCGTTTTTCTCGTAGGCCCATCCGGTTCTGGAAAATCGACTCTCATCCGTCTCCTTCTCCGTGAGGAGGACGTCACGCGCGGGCGTATCTGGGTGGCCGGCAAGGACATCACGGAGATGCCGTCGTGGAAGGTCCCGTATCTCCGTCGCAGCATCGGAACCGTCTTCCAGGACTTCAAACTCCTTCCCAACCGGACGGTGGGGGAGAATGTTGCCTTCGCTCTCGAGGTTCTCGGCCGTTCCCGATCCACGATCGGCACTCAGGTGACCCAGGTGCTCGACCTGGTGGGCTTGGCCGGCAAAGCGGACCGCTATCCGAAACAGCTCTCGGGAGGCGAACAGCAGCGCGTCTCGGTGGCCAGAGCTTTCGTCAATCGACCTCCGATCCTTCTCTGTGACGAGCCGACGGGCAACCTCGACCCGGCAACCTCGGTCGGCATCATGCGCCTTCTCGATCGGATCAACCGCACCGGCACCACCATCGTGATGGCCACCCACGATCACGCCATCGTGGACGCCATGCGCCGCCGGGTCGTCGCCCTCGAGGATGGTTCCGTGATTCGCGACGAACGGACCGGCCGCTACGAAGAAGGCGAGGTCGTCGGATGAGCCGCGTCTCGTTCCTTCTCCGGGAGGCGCTGGTCAACATGCGCCGAAACCTTCTCATGGTGACCGGCGGAGTCCTGGCGGTGTTCGTGTCGCTGGCGCTCGCCTTGGGTGCCCTGGTGCTGAGCGAGGTCGTCAGGGTCAACACCCTGCAATGGCAGGAAGGCACCCATGTCATCGTCTTCCTCAAGGACACTCGCGACGGGATCAGCCTCGAAACGCAGCTGGCGCTCCGGGAACAGATCGAAACCTGGGACGTGGTGAGCGAAACGGAGTTCGTGGACAAAGAAGGCGCCTATGCCGAGTTTCAGGAGATGTTCGCCAACACCCCCTCCATCGTCCGAGAGATCGACCCCACCGTGCTTCCGGCTTCCATTCGGATCAAGCTGGTCGATCTGACCGAATACCGCAACGTCACCTTCCGGCTCGTCGACGACCCGGCGGTGCGCGAGGTGGTGTCCCCTGGCGAGAGTATCGAGAGTCTCGCCAGCCTTTCCCGGGTTCTCAACGTGCTCGGCATCGGTTTGGCGATCGTGCAGGGTGGCGCGGCGGTCGTCCTCATCTCGAACACCATTCGTATGGCGATCTATGCGCGGCGTGAGGAGGTGGGCATCATGAAACTCGTGGGCGCCTCCAACTGGTTCATTCGGGTGCCCTTCCTCGTCGAGGGGATGCTTCAAGGGATCCTTGGCGCCGGTTTGGCGGTGCTGGCCGTCGCCATCGCCCGATCCCAGCTCTCCCGAGTCGACGCCGACCTCGAGCTCTTTCAGTTGGTCGTGGCCGACTCGTTCTTCCTCCAACGGGCCGTGCTCTTCGTGCTCTTCGGCGCTCTGGCCGGGATCGGCGGTTCAGCCTTGGGTCTCCGTAGGTTCTTGAAGGTCTGATCCGTGCGCCGCACCGCCCTCGCCTTCCTCCTCGTCACCTTGATCTTCGCCGGATTCGGTCAAGCCGGCGGCGCCCAGTCCCAGGGGGATCTCGACGCCATCGAAAGGCAGATCGACGAGATCGACCAACTACTCGGCAGCGCCGAACAGAAGCGTTCCGCGGCGGCCGACGAGCTGGCCGCCATTCAGGGCCGACTCGCAGCTGCCAAGGCCGAACTCGATGCCGCCATCGCGCGGGTGGAGGCCGTGGAAGCGGATATCGCTGCCAAGGAACTCAAGCGCGAAGAGACGCTCGCCCTGCTGGACCGTCTCGCCCGAGACCTGGCGGAAACGCGCCTGGACATCCTCGAGAGCCGCCAGCTGGTTCGCGAGCGGGCCGTCGAGATGTACATGGAACGTTCCCTCAACTTCGGAGATATCGTCGTCAACGTCGAGGATGTCGCCGATGTGAGCGTCGGTCTGGAGTACGCCGGTCACGTCATTGAATCCTCCGAAACGCTCCTGAACGCCCTCGAGGTGCTGGAGAGAACCGAGGAGCGCCAGCAGGCAGAGATCGAAGTTCGCAAGGCCGAGATCGAAGAGCTCATCGTCCAACTCGAAGGTCAGCGGGTCGTGCTGGTTGCAGAACAGGAGAAGGCGGACGCCCGGCGCGCCGAGGTGCAGGTCGAGGCTGATGCCGCCGCCACACTCCTGGCCGCCATCAACGCCGAGATCGCCGCCTACGAGTCCGAGAAGGGTGACCTGGCCGCAGACATCGAGCGGATGAAGGAAGATATTCGCCGTCTCTCGGTTTCGACCGGAGGAACCAACCCCGGCATCCTCGCCTGGCCGGTCGGAGGGACCATCACCTCGCCGTTCGGCTGGCGGACTCATCCCATCTCGGGGGCGAGCCGATTCCACGCCGGTCTCGACATCGGTGCTGGTCACGGCACACCGATCGGCTCAGCCGGCTCCGGGACCGTGATCCTGGCCAGCTGGTACGGAGGCTACGGCAACGCCATCGTCATCGACCACGGCGGTGGCCTGACAACCCTGTACGGCCATCAGAGTTCGCTGGCGGTGTCGGCGGGTCAGAGTGTCTCGACGGGCCAGATCATCGGCTACGTCGGTTCCACGGGCTACTCGACCGGCCCTCATCTCCATTTCGAAACCCGTGAAAACGGGAACCCGGTCAATCCCATGAACTACCTCGGAGGATGACTCAGGCGTCGTCTCGCAAGATCGTGACCAGCAACCGACGCGCCCGTCACGACTACGAGATCCTCGACACCTACGAGGCGGGTCTGGTGCTCGTCGGATCCGAGGTCAAGAGTCTCCGGGCCAACAACGCTCACCTGACCGACGCCTTCGGGCAGTTTCGGGACGGGGAGGTCTATCTGGTCGGCATGTACATCGCCCCGTACTCCTTTGCCCGAGATGGCGGTCACGAACCGGAGCGGCCCCGCAAACTCCTTCTCCACGCTCGCGAAATCTCGAAGATCCGATCGGCTCTGGCCGAGAAGGGCCTGACACTCGTGCCTCTCTCGGTCTACTTCGTCAACGGGCGAGCCAAGGTGGAACTGGGTCTCGGTCGGGGAAGGAAAGCCTACGACAAGCGCCACGCTCTCAAGGCAAAAGACCAGAAAAAGGAAATGGAACGCGCTCGTGGGCGGGAGGGCCGGCGTCGCTGACGCTCCGGCGGGGGATCACACGGCCGAGGGCGACTGCACGTCGCCGCCGGTACCGTGGAGGATCTCCCTGGACCTCCGAAGCTCCGCACGGTGGGCATGCGTGGACATCGCCACGGCGGCTGCCCAGAGCAGCGTGACGGTGGCATAGATCCAGAGACGGTCGGCCACAGTGAAGTGGTCGAGCATCGTCCGGAGGTTCGTCAGGACGATCATTCCTCCGGCGGACGCCCCGAGGATGCGGGCCGGCATGTGCCGAACCAACCAGGCGGCCAGAGGCGCTGCCACGAGGCCGCCTGCCAGGAGAGCGCCCACCACCGACATGGGGACGCCGTGCCGGCTCCAGGTGAGCAGGAAACCGATGCTGGCGGCTCCGGCCACCAGAAATTCCGAGGCGTCGATCGAGCCGATGATCTTGCGAGGCTCCATCTTGCCCGTGGCCAGCAGAGTGGGAGTGCCGATCGGGCCCCATCCTCCTCCTCCTGTGGCGTCGACGAAGCCGGCAAACAGGCCGAGCGCTGCGAGGAATCGTCCACGGACCGGACGAGCGCCCCGATGGATCGGCGCCACCCTGAACGTGAACCGGAGCATCACGTACACACCCAAGGTGAGAAGAAACCCGGCCATCCAGGGCTTGCCGGCTTCGGTGGAGAGATTGGAGAGAAGGACCGCCCCGGCGAAGGCGCCGAGCGCACCTGGGATTCCAACCCGCCACACGACCCGCCAGTCGATGTTGTCGAACTTCCAGTGCGAGAACCCCGACACCAGGGTCGTGCCCACCTCGGACAGGTGGACGGCAGCAGAGGCGGCGGCGGGGGCGAGACCGGCGGCCAGGAGCAGTGTGGTGGAGGTGGCGCCGTAGGCCATCCCGAGTGAACCATCGACGAGCTGGGCTATGAACCCGACGATGATGAGGACCAAGAGTCCCGCCATGGCTTGCTGTTCCTTCCGAAAGCATTGTCGAGCGACAAAATCTCGATAAGATATGTCAACAATGTCGAGTATTATTCGACCGAAAATTAGGACTCCGCTGGGTCGCTGTCAAGAGGAGCTTTTCGCATGTGGATATCGCGACGAACCGACTACGCCACCCGGGCGATTCTCGCCCTGTCCTTGCACGGAGGTGAGGAGCCGATGAAGCTGCGTGAGCTCGCCGAGCGTACCGTCGTACCGCTCAGCGTCTTGGAGCAGATCATGCCGATTCTCAGGTCGGCTGGGGTGGTGCGAGCCGAGCGGGGGAGGAGCGGTGGCTATCGGCTCAACCATCCGCCGGAAGAGATCAGCCTCGAAACGGTCGTGCGTCTCTTCGAAGGGCAGCTGGCGCCGATCGCCTGCGCCACCCGGCACGAACCGGAAGCCTGTCCCATGATGGTGGGTTGTTCCCTGCGTTCCGTGTGGTCCGAGATTCGAGACTTCACGATCAACCTGCTCGAGCGGACGACGTTCGCCGATCTGGCGAACGAAGCGGGCGGCCCATGGACCGACGCGAGTCTCCTCGCCGAAGGGTCGTGACCGGCTCGCGACCCGTCGCCGGCGGAGCCTCGGGGAGGAGCCCCAGGTGCGCCGCGGTCAGTTCGGCATCGTGTTGGAGTTCGGGCTGAAGGCGTCCAACGTCACCCTTCGCCGGTGATGCAAGCGGACACGCCACCCCGACAATTCTCAGAATCCGTGTAACGCGAGGGTGAGTTCCGCGACTGCTGTACCGATGCTTCATATTCCGACCATGCAAAACGCGCTTCATGCGCATGGCGAACGAACCGCCCGATTGGCTGTGCGTATCGCCGGTCATCTGGGTATGGAGCGAGCAGATCTACGGAGGCTGTGGCTGGGAGCGCAGCTGCACGATGTCGGCAAGGTGGAGGTTCCCGAAGAGATTCTGGAGCTACCGCGGGCGCTCTCCGACTCCGAACGAGTCGTTGTCGAGCGCCATCCCGTGTTGGGGCACTCGATTCTGGAGGGTTCCGTTCACCCGGAGGTTGCCGCCGCCGTGCTTTGTCACCACGAACGGATAGACGGTCTCGGATATCCGTTCGGGTTGGCAGGTGAAGAGATACCGAGGATGGCCCGGATTGTGGCGGTAGCCGATGCAATCGATGTGATGGTGTCGGAACGCAGCTACAAGCCGGCCTACTCGGTGGAATACGCCGTCTCCGAGCTCCACGCTCATCGTGCCACCCAGTTCGACGCCGACGTGGTGGACGCAGCGCTTTTGGTCCTGGGAGCGAGCAAGCGGGTCGCCCAGCTCGTGCTGGCCATCTGAGCTATCGCGCTCAGCCTGCTTCGGCTCCGAGTTCCTCGAGCTGCGCGAAGATCTCCACCAAGCGCTCTTCTGTCAGCAACCCGGCCGTCCTTCCCAGGACCGACCCGTCTGGTGCGGTGAACACCCAGAACGGAAAGGCATTCACACCCAGCTGTGCGGAGAGGGTTCCGTCGCGGTCGACGAGCACCGGGAATGGGTACTCCCCGGCGTCGAGGTAGGGCTCAAGCGGGTTGGAGGCCGACGGGTCGATGGCTGTGGTGATGCTCACGACTTCCATGTTGGGGTGGGCCTCTGCCTGGGTGGTGACCCAGTCGGCCACCAAGGGCATTTCCTGCTGGCAGTAGGGGCACCAGTGAGCCCACACGAACCACGCACGCGCCTTGCCGTCGTCAGCCGAATAGGTGTTGGTTTCTCCCGTGTAGTACTCCTGGCCCGAGATGTTGCTGATGACCAGTCCAACCGCCGTGTCGCTCGACCCGCTCACCAGTCGGGGGAGTCCGTCGACGGCCGCGCCGTCCGTCGGCGCAGCGGAGGCTGTGTCATCGGAGGGGACCGGAAGCTGAGCGACCTGTCCTGACGGGATAGCGGCCACATCGGATCGCAGCGCAGCCACCTCGGCTTTGAGCGAGGCGATGCTGCCGGCCATTTGGCGGTTCTCGTCTCGTACTTCGCCGAGCGTTCGGTTCGTCATCACCAGTACGGCGATGACCCCGGCGAGCGCCATCAGCGTGGCGAGTCCCATCGCCACGGCCGCATAACTGCGAGGTTTGGCGGCGGGCGGCGGGCTCGGTCGGGTCGATACGGCCGGCTCGAGGGCGGTGCTGGGCTGGTCGGTTGGTGGGTCGAGATCGTTCATGTGGCCTTCACGGTACTCTCGATTCCAGGAAACGCAGAAACGTGGCTGCCTGCCGGATCGGTGCCTGATCGCCCCTGGATCGCCGCCGGCTCGCCGCTGGGGAATGGAATCTTGTGGGTAACGGTTCGTATAATGGAAGCACCCCAATGGGGGTGAAACGGTCTCGACGTTGAATGTTGAGGTGCCGGAAGCGAGCCGAGGTCTCCGGAGTCCTCGTTAAAGAGCCGGAAACACCAATAGGTGCCGAAGATAACTTCGCCCTGGC
>CBDUEV010000002.1:0-115286 GCA_965366365.1 uncultured Acidimicrobiia bacterium
ACCGCTCCAACTGAGCGAAGAAGGGCGAAGCCCTTCTTCAACGGGCCCGAAGGGCCCGCGCACTACCGGCCGATCACGACCTTGCCGAGTTGGGCGCCGCCTTCGAGGCGGGCGAGTGCGAAGGGGAGGTCGTCGAATGGGGTGACGGAGTCAACGAGAACGGGCACCTTCCCGGAGCCGACCAAACCGGTCACCGTGGCGAACTCTCCGTAGTCGAACATGGTCGAGCCGATGATCTCCAATTGCTTGAAGAACAGGTAGGGCACCGAGAGCTCCACCTTCTGGCCGCTGGTCGAACCGCAGATGGCCAACCGGCCGCCCGGGTCCAGACTCCGTACCGACTGATTCCAGGTGGCGGGGCCCACGTTCTCCACGACGACGTCCGCGCCGCGACCTATGGCGCCCTTCAAGCCTCTGGCGAATTCGCTCGTCGAATCGAAGCCGCCTTGGGCGCCCAGTTCGACGGCTCGGGCGATCTTCTCTTCGCTCGTCGAGGTGACGTAGACCTCGGCTCCCATGGCCAGACCCAGGAGCAGGGCCATCGACGACACCCCACCACCAACCCCCACCACCAGCAGGACGTCTCCGGCTCCCAGCCGGGATCTGCGCAACATGCGGTAGGCGGTCCCGGTCGCCAGACCGTACGCAGCGGCTTCCTCCCACGACAGGCTGCCGGGCTTGGCCACCAGGTTGCGGGAGGGGACCACGATGGACTCCGCCAGGGTCCCAGGTCGGTGCTCGCCCAGGATTCTGTACGAACGGCAGTAGGGTGCATCGCCCCTGACACACGCCGCGCAACTGCCGCACGACACCGACGGGTTGAGGACCACTTCGTCACCCACGTTCCAGGCGTCCACCCCCGGACCCACCGCGTCGACCACTCCGGCGCCGTCGCCACCCGAGATGTGTGGAAAGGAGTGAGGGGCCGGCAGACCCTTGGAGACCCACAGATCCAGATGATTGAGGGCCGAGGCGCGGAGCGTCACCCTCACCTCGCCTGGACCCGGCTCAGGTGTGTCGACCTCAGCCAGCTGGTAAGAATCGGGCCCGTTCGTGTCGTTGAGTATCCATGCGCGCATGGTGCCCAGGCTACCTTCACCGTCGCCGGGACGGGTTACGTCGACTGAAGCGCCACCACCGCGTAACGCTCGTCTGTCACGGGCCGTCCCCACAACTCAGGCGATTTCGACAGGTCGATGACATGCACGGCATCGAACCACGGCTCCACCGTTCCTGCGAGCGTCTCGGCCGACACGCCTCCGTTCCAGGGAAGCTGGAGGGACGTGTCGCCCGGGTAGGCCGCTCCAGAGGGGTCGAACCACCGACCCTCGATCAGGACCATCCGTCCGCCCGGCGCCAGGAGCGTCGCCCATCGTTCGAGTGTGCCCGGCGGATCGAACAACGTCCAGGCGACATGGCGGCACAGCACCACATCGAACGAATCGGGCGGGAACGGGGGATGCTCGACGTCGCCAACGGAGAAATCGACTGGGAGCCAGGCGGCGGTCGCCTTGGCTCGGGCCAGCTCGATCATCGCCGGTGAGACGTCGACCCCAAAGACGCGATGCCCGAGCTCGGCGAGCAGCACGCTCACCGATCCGGTTCCACATCCGAAATCGACCACGGAGGCGCCCTGGGGAGAGACCCACTCCTCGAGACGGGTGCGCCAGGCGCTCCGCACTCGTGGATCCTGCAAACCGTGGTCAGGCTGGTCGTCGAAACCGGCCGCAGCCGTCGACCAGTAGCGACGGACCACGGCGCGGTCTTCGGACTTGCTCATGCCTCCCCGGTCGGGTCGAAGATGTCTTCGATCTTCTGGTCGAACACCTCGGCGATCTTGAAGGCGAGCGGGAGGCTGGGGTCGTATTTGCCGACTTCGACCGCGTTCACCGTCTGGCGGGACACTCCCAACTTCTCGGCCAGGGCGGCCTGGGTGAGATCGTGTTCGGCGCGCAGAAGACGCAGGAGGTTTCTCATCGGTAACGCCGACTGGAGAGGAGGACTCCGGCGACATAGCCCACGCTCATCACCACCGCTGCGTCGGATATCGAGAGCTCCGGTGCTCCCGACGTCTCGAACAGCTGATACGTCATCACGAACAGGAGGCCGACCCCGAATCCGATCGCCACGCCTTCGAGCTGGATGCGGCGGGTCAGCTCGTCGGCTTCGCGGAGATACTTTCGATATGCCCCGAGAGCGCCTACTCCCACCAAGGTGCACCCGGCAGCCGCCGCCAGGGCCACCCCGGTCGACGGGACCCCGTCGGAGCGAAGCCATGCGGTGGTGGCGAGGTAGAGCACCGCAAAGCCGAAAGTCCAGAAGATCAACCGGCGGCCATTCCTGCGATCGACCTCGGTCGCCCCGTGGTGACGCAGTTTCTCGATAGCCGACGGCACGTTCATGAGAACCTCTCTGATCTGTAATGTGTCCTTGACTATATGTCAAAGGACCTTGACTGTCAAGGGAGCTTGACTTATGCCCGACCGTGGGCCGCCCGCGACTCGAATGGGGTAGCCTCGGCGAGCGTGCGAGAGGAGGTCCGGGTGAGTCTCCACACATCGATCAAGGTTCGCTGGTCGGAACTCGACCCGTATCACCATGTCAATCACGCCGTGTACCTGACGTATCTCGAGTCGGCGCGCATCGAAGCACTCGATGAGATCGGGTTCGGGATGGACCACCTTCGGGAGGAGGCCTGCCAGATCGTGGTCACGGAGATGGCGATCCGCTTTCATCGGTCGGCGGTGGCCGGCGATCTCCTCGACATCGAGACGGAGATGCTGGAGGTCCGCCGTGCCAGCACCCGTTGGCGTCAGACCATTCGGAGGGCCGACGAGGTCTTCGTCACCGCTGAGCTGGTGGGGGCCATCACCGACCTCTCGGGACGGCCACGGCGCCTCCCCGATGGATTCGCGGCCGCCTTGGAGACGATCCTGGCGCCCCACCCGGCGATGTGATCATTCCCGGCCGGGTGGGTAGCCTCACCGGACGATGAGCGACCCCGCACCCAGGCACCCGAACTCGACCTGGAGGAGACTCGCGGCGCTCTCCGCCGTGTTGGTGGTGGCCGCCGGGATGCTCGCCGGCTACGGGCTGTGGCAAGAACGCGACTACGACTGGGAATCCTGCCAGGGGCCGCGGGTGGAGGGAGTCACGATGCTCGCCGACGTGGACATCGGGCAATGGGCCGAGGATTCCGTGGCACCCTTGCCGGTGGCCGAACTCGAATTCGCAGTGGCGCTCGCCGACCGGCCCGGGGACGACTCGCTCTACGTCACGACCTTGGGTGGCGTGGTGTACGAGATCCCACCCGGTGGCGAGCCGGTCCCGGTCGTCGATCACACCGACGAGGTTCTGGTCGGCGACGAGCAGGGGCTCCTCGGCATCGCCTTCTCGCCCGACGGATCGTTTGGGTATCTCACCTTCATCGACCAACAGGGAACCCTCCACCTCGACGAGTACTCGATGCCCGGGTTCGGGGATCGACGGCCGGTCCTGTCCGTCCCTCAACCGCAGAAGTGGCACAACGGCGGCAACATTCATTTCGGGCCCGATGGTTTCCTCTACATGGGGCTCGGCGACGGTGGAGGTATCGCAGACCGATATGGGAACGGTCAAGACCTCGACACGGTCCTTGGCACCATCATCCGAATCGATCCTCGTCCCGACGGTGCGGCGCCCTACCGGATCCCCGCCGACAACCCCTATGTGGACGGAGAGGCGCCGGAGGTGTTCGCGTACGGGCTTCGCAATCCGTGGACCTTCGGATTCGATCACGCCACCGGCGACCTCTGGATCGGAGACGTCGGACAGAACTGCGTGGAGGAGGTGGATCTGGTTCCTGTCGATTCGGGGGGCGGCCAGAACTTCGGGTGGTCGGCCCTCGAGGGCAACATGCGGGTCCGGGGCACCCTGCCGGACGATCACGTCCTGCCGGTTCTCGCCTACGACCACCCGGTGGGTGGATGTTCGATCACGGTTGGCGACGTGTACGAGGGTGATGCCATTCCCGAACTCCGGGGAAAGCTTCTCCTCGGGGACTACTGCAGGGGGCGCATCATGGCGCTGAGCATCGCTGCGGACGGGGTCGTCGAACTCGCCGAGATCGGAGTCGCCGTGCCTCTCCTCACCGGCATCGGCTTCGACGGCGAGGGAGAGGCCTACTTCCTCACGCGCACCGAGGGAGTCTTCAAACTGGTGCCCGGATAGCCCTCACTCGAAGGGAATCACGCCTTCGGGATCAACGGTCACGCCGATCGAGGCCCCGACCGAGGGAGGTGGCTCCTTCGTCGTGAGGGCGAGGTCGGCCCCGTGTTCGGTCCGAATCCGGACGAGGTGGGCGCCCGCTCGAAACGACACCGCCGTGACGGTGGCCGGAACCGGGCCCCCCATCGAGACGGCATCGTGGCGGATCATGGCGGGTCCCTCCGTGACGCCGGGCAAGGCATCCACGAAGGTGCCGAGGTCGAGGAAGTCGGCCACCCACTTCGACGCCGGCTCTTCCCACAGTTGGCGGGGTGTGCCGGTCTGCACGATCCTGCCACTTCGCATGATGGCCACCCTGTCGGCCAGCGCCATGGCTTCGTCCTGGTCGTGGGTGACGTAGAGCGAAGTGATCCTCTGTTCAGCCAAGACCCCGCGCAGCTCTTCGACGAGGCGCTCGCGTAGGTTGCGGTCGAGCGAGCCGATCGGTTCGTCCAGCATGAGGAGCCGTGGCTGGGGAGCCAGAGCCCTGGCCAGAGCCACTCGCTGCTGCTCGCCGCCAGACAGGGTGGAAACCGACCTGCCTTGGAACCCCGCCAGGTTCACCCAGCGAAGCACTTCGGCCACCCTGGCATCGATCTCGGCGGGTGTATCGCCCCGCATCCGGAGACCAAAGGCGACGTTTCCTCCCACCGTCCGGTGAGGGAACAGGGCGTAGTCCTGAAACATGAGACCGAAGGAGCGCTCGTGCGGGGGGACCAGGGCCAGGTCGAGGCCATCCCAGGCGATCCTGCCTGCCTGAGGGGACACCAGTCCGGCGATGGCCCTGAGCAGCGTGCTCTTCCCCGCCCCGGACGGGCCCAGAATGGCCACGAGCTCACCGTCGGCCGCGTCGAGGCTCACCGAGTCGAGGACCCGGGTGTCGCCGTAGGCAACGGACAGATCTCTGATCTCCAGCATCAGAACTCACCGCCGCCGACCCGGAAACGATCGATGGCCGATACCGAGACCGCCGTCACCACCATCAGCACGGCGCTCATCGCCATGGCTCTCCCGAAGCTGCCTGTGCCGGCCCGGCTCAGGAATCGCTCGATGGCGATGGGGAGGGTGGGTATGTTCGGCCGGGCAATGAAGGCCGTTGCCCCGAACTCGCCCAACGACACGGCAAAGGCGAACCCGGCTCCCACCATGAGGGCCCGGCTGATGATGGGGAGGTCGACCTCGCGGAAGGCCCGCAGTGGGGAAGCGCCCAGGGTGGAGGCAGCATCCCGGAGTTGCTGCTGCACCGAACGCATGACCGGGACGGTGGAGCGGACCACGAACGGGATGGCCACCAGGGCGTGGGCGATCGGGATCAGCCACACCGAGGTTCGCAGGTCGATCGGCCAGTCCAGTGCGACGAGAAAACCAAAGCCGATCGTCACCGCCGAGGTCCCGAGAGGAAGCATGAGGAGGGCGTCGAACCAGCGGGCGCCCGGGCCAGATCCGTACGACACGACAACCGCCGCGAGGCCACCGATCAAGACGGCGAGCAAGGCGGCGATGACGGCGAAGCGGAGGCTGTTGGCGATGGCCGTGGAAGGAGGAACCACGAAGGCGGCGTCCTTCTCGCCCAGGGCCAGGAAGTGATCCCAGCCGTATCCGTCCACCGTTCGGAATGCTCGTTCCACGAGCACGACGATCGGTGCGGCCAGCAATCCCAATGTGATGGCCAGCACCGCGAAGACGCCGACCCGTTCCTTGCCCGACCCGGCCCGACGCGTGGTGTCGATTGCCCGGCTCAAACGCTGCCGGGTGGCGGTCCGAGCCTGATACCGCGAGTAGGCCACCAGCACGGCGGCCACCCCGACCAGCTGAATCACCGAAAGCAGGGCGGCGCCTTGAAGATCGAGGGCGGTGAAGACCCTTCGCCAGATGGCTACCTCGATCGTGTTGAACCGAAGCCCGCCTCCCAGGATGAGCACCACGCCGAAGGACGAGAACGTGAAGAGGAAGACGATGGCCGAGGCGGCGGCCAGGGCTGGGCGCAGGAGCGGCAGCGTGACCTCGCGGAAAGCCTGCCACCGGCCGGCGCCGAGCACGCGTGCAGCCTCTTCCAGGCGGGGATCGAGCGAGGCCCAGAAACCGCCAACCGTGCGCACCACCACGGCGACGTTGAAGAAGACGTGCGCGGCCAGGATCGCCCAGACGGTGTCACTCAGGTCGAGCCCGAGCGCCCCCCGGGGCCCGAGGAGGGCCAGAAAGGCCGAGCCGACCACCACCGTGGGGAGCACGAAGGGGATGGTGATTGCTGCGCGCAGCGCCTTCTTGAAAGGGAAATCGAAACGGGCGAACACGTAGGTGGCCGGCATGGCGAACACCAGGGTGAGCAACGTCGAAGCCACCGCCTGCCACAGGGTGAACCATGCGACCCGACCGAAGGAGGCGGCGGCCAGGCTCTCGGCGACCGTCCGATCTCCGTCGGTCAGCGCCACCCATAGGATCGAAACGAGCGGATAGACGAAGAACCAGGCCAGGAACAAGGTGGGCGGGAGAGCCGCCCACCGCACCCAGCGCGCGGTGCCGCCCCTCATGGGATCACGAGCTTGGTCCACTCCTCGATCCATCGCTCGCGGTTGGCGTCGATGGTGGCCGGATCGAGCGTGGCGGGGGAGTCCGGGACGGCGGCGTACTCGACGAACTCGGAGGGGAGCTCGGCATCCTGATTGGCGGGAAACACGAACATGTTGAGGGGGATGTCCTCCTGGAATCGAACACTCAGCATGAAGTCGATCAATTGCCGGGCCGGTTCGGAATCCTTGAGGATCCCGGCGTACTCGATCTGACGGAAACACCCGTCGGTGATCACAGCAGTGGGTGCGTCGTCGAGTGGTTCCTCGGAGAAGATGACTCCGGCCGGAGGCGAAGAGGCGTAGGAAACCACCAACGGTCGGTCCCCACCCCCACCCACCGTGAACGACCCGAAGTAGGCGGAGTCCCAATCAGGCGTGATCTCCACGCCGTTGGCGAGAAGGCTCCTCCACCAGTCCTGCCAGCCGTCCTCGCCGTACCGGTCGATCGTCGCGTAGAGGAAGGCCAGGCCTGGAGAGGATGTACCCGGGTTCTCCACCACCAGGAGGTCGGCGTAGACGGGATCGATCAGGTCGTCCAATGACGAGGGTGGAGGCAAGGCGCCCGAGAAATACTCTTTGTCATAGTTCAGGCAGACGTCGCCGTAATCGATCGGCGTGACCTCGTCCCCAAAGCGAAGATCCTCAGGCACCGATGTCAGCGCCGGCGATGCGTACGGCGAGAAGACGCCCGCTTCGATGGCGCGACTCAGGAAGGTGTTGTCGATGCCGTAGAGGACGTCGGCGGTCGGGTTGTCCTTGGTGAGGATGGTTTGGTTGACCAGGGTGCCGGCGTCCCCACCCTCGAGCAGCGTGACGGTCACCCCGGTCTGCTCCGTGAACTCCGCCAATACGTCTTCGGAGACGGCGAAAGAATCGTGCGTGAGCAAGGTCAGTTCGGAGAGGGATTCGGTCTCGGTTCCGCAGGCGGCGACCGCCAGGGAAAGGACAACGAACAAAACGATGCGGCGAGGCATGGCGGGCTCCTTGGTAGGACGGGGGGCGCGCCGATGGTGGCCTTGGGTGTTCGTAGAGCTTCGGGCTTCCACGCGCTTCCTCCGCTGGCATGAACCAGATCAGGTTCCACGGGTCGGTGGCGTGCCGTCCTGCGACGGGCGGCCACCCTCTCAGCTCGTGGCACCGAGCTCCCCGGGGTGGTTGTACCCCCGCAGTGTAGGCGACCCGTTGCCCAGAGGCGTCAGGGGGTCGCAGCGCGTGAACGATCCGAAGCCTGCGCTCCGGATCGTTCGAGGCTGAGGGCTGGGGTCAGTCCTCGGATGGACGACGGATGCCGCTCAGGGCGACTGCGATTCCCACCAGGATGAGCAGGAGCGGGAAGAAGTACCGTGCGCTGACTTCCCACACGTCGAACTCCTGGAGGAGGTAGGCGAAACCGAGCACGGCGAACACCGCGCCGGTCACGAATACGCCCGGATGCCGCTGGGTCATCGTGTCACCTCCACTTCCCCGATTCCCACACCGACTTGGAGCTCCAGGGTGCGATCGGCGACGCCGGCGATGCTGTTGTCGAGGCTGGCGCCCACACCTTCGCGAACCTGGTCGAAGACGGTGACCTTGCCGATCCCGGCGCTGGCGTCCACCACCACGGTGGTGTCGTCGGGCACCGTCACCAGCAGGTTGCCGATTCCGAGACTGACCTCGACCTTCGTGGTGCCTGGCTCGAGGTCGAGGGACCGGAGATCGACGGTGAAGTCTCCTACGCCGTGGGCGTATTGAGATTCGAGAGCCTCGGTCGTCAGAGGCCGCTCGCGCACCTCACCGACTCCCTCCCACGGCGCCGCCGTGAAGAAACTGGTCGTGACCACGATCAGGGACAGGATGATCCCGATGACGATCAGCCCGGACACATCCTGCCGGTTGGCGCCGTACATGACGCCGATCCCGATGGCGATCAGGGCGATGGGGAGGATGGCCCCCCAACGGATCTCGACATCGGTGGCCAGGTCCAGGAACCAGGCCGATCCAACCGCGATGACCAGGATTCCGGTGATGATCCGCCCGATCGGGCTTCGGGGCGCCGGCGGGGCTGGTGTTTGCTCAATCGTACGTTCTTCCAGGCCGATCATTTTCGACCTCCCATGACGATGAAGGCGCCCAACGCCACGATGGCCAGCGGCCAGAGGTACTGATCGATGGCCGGGAAAATGGTCGAGACCAGCAGGATGGAGCCGATCAGGATGATCGCTCCACCCACGATGAGGCGCCCCGTGTAATTGTCGCTCTGAATGCTCTCGCCGACCGGATCGCCTTCCGATTCCTCGGGAATGGCAATCCAGGCGATCAGATACAGCAAGACACCTGATCCCCCGGAGATGGCGAGAAGCACGAAAGCGATTCGCAGGATCACAGGGTCGATGCCCAGATAGCGGCCCAAGCCGCCGGCTACACCGCCGACGACGCGGTCAGTTTTGCTCCGTCTCAGGAGGACTGACCGACGTGTTTCCTCGTCGGTCGTGACCGGCGGCGGGGTGAGTTGAGTCGTCATACAAACCCCTCTCGGTCGGGGTGCCGCCAGGGTGACGAACACCCAATGTCACGGTACGACAGGACCCGACGCGCCCCTAGGGCCAATGGTCCGCTGCCTACCGTTCTGGCCGCAGGGCCGGTAGGTTCCTAGGGAGAACGAGAGGATGGGCGCATGGTGCGTTTGGATGAGGTGGTGACGGTTCCGACCCCGATCGAAGAAGCGTTTGCGTACGTGGCCGAGTTCGCCAACATCGCCGACTGGGATCCGGGAGTCAATGCCGCGCAGAAGCGGGGCGACGAAGCGCCCCACGTCGGGCAGGTCTATGACCTGGTGACCGTCTTCAAGGGTAAGGAGAGCGACATGGTCTACACCATCACCGAGCTCACCCCGCCCGAGCGAGTGGTGCTGAAAGGAACCGGTGACCGCCTCACGGCGATCGACACCATCTCTTTCCGGGAAACGCCGCGGGGAACGGAGATTCACTATGTCGCCGAGTTGTCCTTTCGTGGGCTGGTGCGGCTCGTCGAGAAGCCCCTCACGGGTTCCCTCAACCAGCTCGGACGAGACGCCGTCGAAGGTCTGGCAGCCGCTCTGAGTTGATCGCCCGGTGGTGACGACCGCGGTTGTGTGGTCGAAAGCGTTCCATCGTCGTAGGCTGGCGAGATGGCTATCGCAAGCGCTTCCTATTCCATCACCATTCGGGTCCTGATCGACCCTGACGACACCACCGCCATCGGCCGCATGACCACTGCGGTGGGTGAAGCCGACGGGGTCGTCGCCGCCCTCGACTTCGTTGAGAGTGACAGTCGGGCTCTCGTGGTCGACCTGACGACCAACGCTCGGGACGTCGAGCACTCCCAGGCGATCTCGAGTGCCGTCGATCGTCTCGAAGGGGTCACCGTTCACCACGTGTCGGATCGCACGTTTCTCATGCACCTCGGCGGCAAGATCGAAGTGAACTCCAAAGTGGCTCTGCGCACCCGCGACGAACTCTCCATGGCCTATACGCCTGGGGTGGCGAGGGTGAGTTTGGCGATCGCCGAGGATCCGGCCGCCGCTCGGAATCTGACCATCAAGGGAAACACCGTGGCGATCGTCTCGGATGGGACGGCTGTGCTGGGTCTGGGCGACATCGGTCCTCTGGCGGCTCTCCCGGTCATGGAGGGCAAGGCTGCCCTCTTCAAGCGGTTCGCCAACATCGATGCCTTCCCGATCTGTTTGGACACCAAGGACACGGATGAGCTGGTTCGCGCGGTTGAGATGCTCGCTCCGGTGTTCGGGGGCATCAACCTCGAGGACATCTCCGCGCCGCGCTGTTTCGAGGTCGAGGCCAGGCTGCGCGATCTCCTCGACATCCCTGTGTTTCACGACGATCAACACGGCACCGCCATTGTGGTGCTGGCGGCCCTCACCAACGCCCTCAAGGTGGTGAACAAGGCCCAGAGCGACATCCGGGTTGCCCTGTCGGGGGCGGGCGCCGCCGGTGTGGCGATCGCCAAGATCCTCATGGCCGACGGGGTGGGCGACATCGTTGCGTGCGACTCGCAGGGGATCATCCACCAGGGCAGGGAGTTCGTCGACGAGTCGAAGCAGTGGCTGGCCGCCAATACCAACCAGCTCGGCCGGACAGGCACGCTCATGGACGCACTGGACGGAGCGGACGTGTTCGTCGGGGTGTCGGCGCCCAACCTGTTCGAGCCCGAGGACATCGCCCGGATGGCCGACGATCCGATCGTGTTCGCTCTCGCCAACCCGACGCCGGAGGTGGACCCCGCAGGGGCCCGCCAGTTCACGGCGGTCATGGCGAGTGGCCGTTCGGACTTCCCGAACCAGATCAACAACGTCCTCGCCTTCCCGGGCGTCTTCCGCGGAGCGCTCGACGCGCATGCCTCGGAGATCACGGAGTCGATGAAGGTGGCCGCCGCACGTGCCATTGCGGCGGTCGTCACCGATGAGCAGCGGCGTCCCGCCTACATCATCCCGAGCGTGTTCAACGCCGATGTGGCGCCCGCGGTGGCGAGAGCTGTGGCGGAGGCGTGGGAGGCCGAACACCCCGAAGGCTGAACCGAAGGATACCGGGGCTCTGACAGACCGGATCTAAGCGCCGCGCCGCCGGATGCCGTGGACGGTCTTGGCTGGATACCGACATAGCGTCGGAATGTGGCAGACTATGCCGATGGACAAACGACGCTGGTTCGGATTGGCCGTGCTGGCCCTGGGCGTGGCGATCATCATCGTCGACGCCACGATCGTGAACGTGGCGATCCCCTCGATCATCGAGGAGCTCGGCATCGACCTCGTCGAGGCCGAGTGGGTGAACACCATCTACTCGCTCGTCTTCGCCGCTCTTCTCATCACCCTCGGCAAGACCGGCGACCTGTACGGCCGCAAACGGCTTTTCCATGCCGGGATCATCGTCTTCACGCTGGCCAGCGCCCTGGCCGGGCAGGCGCCCTCGGCCGGGTGGTTGATCGGAGCCCGAACGCTGCAGGGTGTCGGCGCCGCCATGATCCTCCCCGCCACGCTGTCGATGGTGAACGCCACCTTCCAGGGACGAGATCGAGCGATCGCCTTCGGCATCTGGGGTTCGGTGATCGGCGGGATGGCCGCGCTCGGCCCCCTGCTGGGCGGTTGGCTCACGACCGAACACTCGTGGCGGTGGGCCTTCTACATCAACATCCCGATTGGGGCAGTGGTGATCCTCGGGTCTCTCCTGTTCGTCACGGACAGTCGCGATGAGAATGCGGCCCGGGGGTTCGATGTGGTTGGGGTCGTTTCGGTTTCGCTCGGCTTGACGAGTCTCGTCTTCGGCCTGATCGAAGGTGCTCGGTACGGGTGGTGGGCGCCGACGGATCCATTCGCCATCGGGTCGTGGGAGTGGCCATTCGACACGTTGTCGCCGGTGCCCTTCGCCTTCGCCGTCGCACTGACCGGCCTGGTGGTCTTCGTACGGACCGAGCTTCGCCGGCGCAAAGCGGGGCTTCCGGTGTTGTTCGATCTCGGACTCTTCCGCCTCCGGAGCTTCCGCAACGGTAACATCGCCGGAGCGATCCTGGCGCTCGGGGAGTTCGGCCTGATCTTCATCCTTCCCCTATTCCTCCAGGCCGTGCTCGGCTACACCGCCTTCCGAACGGGGTTGCTCCTGGTGGCGCTGGCCGTGGGCGCCTTCCTGGGTGGCCCGTCGGCGGCCGGGCTCGCCCATCGCTTCGGGCCGCGGCGCGTGGTGTCGGCCGGGATGGGCCTGGAGGCGGTGGCCATCTTCGCTATCGGAGTCGTGATCTCGCCGACCGTGGCCAACTCCACGCTGGTTCCCATTCTGTTCGTCTATGGCATCGGGGTCGGGCTGGCGTCGGCTCAACTCACCAGCACGATCCTGGCCGAGGTCCCGCCCGGCGAGTCGGGTCAGGCGTCGGGCATGCAGTCGACCTTCCGACAAGTGGGATCTGCACTGGGGATTGCCCTCCTCGGAACGGTGCTGGCTGTGAACCTCGGCTCCGCCACCTCGGAAGCCTTGGCCGACGTACCGGGCCTGCCCGCCGCGGCTGCGGAGGGGATCGCCGAGGCGATGAGCTCCTCGGCGGGTCAGGCGCTCAACGGGTTCCGCGCCCAGCCCGACTCCGAGGCCGTGGTGGCGGCCGCCTCGCAGGCGTTCGCGGACGCCGCTCAAAGGGCATCCCAGTTGGCCACGGTGTTCGTCGTGTTTGGTTTCCTCGTCAGCCTGCGTCTCCCGGATCTGAAGGGCTACGTGAGAGAGGACGACGCCAGCTCCATGCCGATGGCCGGCGAGAGCCCCTGACCCGGCTACTGAGTTCGACGCCTAGGCGGCGGAGAGCGCCGCGACGAGCAGAACGATCAGCAACACCACCACGAGGATCATGACTGCCGCGGGGATGAGCACCACGGCGACAGCTGCCCCGGTCGACAGGCCGTGGACCTCGCGTACGGCAATGGCCGAGCACACCAGCGCCCAGATCGATCCCAGGAGCCCCACGATCGGAATGAGTCCGAGCGCGGCCGGGGCGTAGCCATGACCGAGCGGCCTGAGCAGGGACATGAAATCGCCTGTGCCTCCGAAGATCTTGGCGATCAGATGGAACACGCCGGTGGCGATGAGCAGCCCGACAGGAGCGAAGATGATGGCGCCGACGATGGCGCTTCCGATGCCGATGTCGGCGTTGCCCAGCGAGGTCCCGATGCTCCCCAGGGTCGAGGCGGCGACGGCCACGATGAAGGCTCCGATCGTGGCCGACTCGTCCTCAGCCACTTCGTGGTAGGCATCCGGCTGGAGCTTGACGATCCGGATCACTCTGTCGATGAGTTGTTGAAAGTCCACGACTGTCCTCCCTGTGTAGGCCCGCTGGCGCTCATTCTGCCCGACCTGCCGGCGAGATGTGCGCACCTGGTTCTGATCGAACGAATGGTCACGCGGCCAGTCGGAATGATCTCGCGCCTGGTGGCTCGGCATCGGTTCCCCTGGTTGCCGGGGGCGAACAGCAGGTTCTACTTCTCGATTTGGGCGATCCGACGGGCAAGACTCTTCTTGGCCTCGACGTCCATGTGGCGGCTGATTTGGACACGCTGAGCCTGGGGCGAACCGGCGCCATGCAGGGACTCGGTGAGGTACCCGACGGCGTTGCGCCCCATCGTCATGTTCTCGATGAGACGGAGGATCCGTACCCTCGCCTCGGTGGGAATGTCGTCGCGTCCCTTCAGGTACTTCTCGAGCAGAGGTCCGATCTCCTCGTGGGCGAAGTCCTGCTGGGAGGGCATGGTCGCCACCGCTCCGCCTGCCAGATCTTGGGCGAGGCGACCGATCTCATAGGGAAAACGAGTCACGTTGTGCTTCGTGACGTTGGTGAGCATGGCGTCCGGTTCGTAGTTCCCTGCCTCGGTGGCGAAGGATTCGTAGGAAGCGGCGATGCCCGTGCCGTAGATGGTCTCGTTGAGATGGGTCATCTCGACGAGTTTGTCGCGAATGTGGGACGCCTTCTCCACCCCGTTGTACTCGGCGATCAACGCCGCCGCCCCGATGAGGACGTCGCCGACGCCGGCCTTGCAGACGTAGCTGCGCCGGTGGTAGGCGGTGAACCGTTCGACCAGGGTGGCCGCGTAGCCGACTTCGCCGTTGAGGAAGACGTGCTCCCAGGGCACGAACACGTCCTCGAGGATGAGCATTGCCTCCTGGCCGGAGTAGAGGGCGTTGCCGACATCGAGGCCGCCGTCCTCCATGGCGCGCGTGTCGCACGACTGGCGGCCGTAGATGTACGTGATTCCGGGCGCCTCGACCGGTATCGCGCAGACCACCGCATAGTCCTCATCGCCCTCGGTGAGCCGCATCGTGGGCATGACCACGATCCAGTGCGAATTGATGCATCCGGTTTGGTGGGCTTTGGCGCCGCGGATCACGATGCCGTCGTCCCGGCGTTCGCTGATGTGCACGAACATGTCGGGGTCCGCCTGCTGTGACGGGCCCTTGGATCGGTCGCCCTTCACATCGGTCATGGCGCCACCGATCACGAACCCTTGCCGTTGGGTCATGGCGACGAAGTCCTTGAAGCGTTCGTGATAGGGCGTCCCAAGCTCGGCGTCGACGTCGTAGCTGACCGAGTACAGCGAGTTGAGCGCATCCATCCCCACGCAGCGCTGAAAGCAGGTGCCGGTGATCTGGCCGAGGCGCCGCTGCATCTTGTTCTGAGCGACCACGTCTTCCACGCTTTCCGTGATGTGGAGGAACCGGTTGACTCGCTCACCGGTCAAGGCCGACTTGGCGGTGGCGAGGTCGGGATGGGTGGCGGCGAGGTCGAACGTCTCGGCGACGGCATTGATGGATGGTCGGATCATCGGGTGGTCGACCGGCTCGAGGACCTTCTCGCCGAAGAGGTAGACGGTCAGGTCCCGGCCGCGCAGGCTTGCGACGTAATCCTCGCCGGTCCGGATGGGATCGCCCCGCTGCCAAGCCATCGGTGCTCCTGTCGATCGATCGTGTGCTGAGCATACCGACGGCGCCCCCTCGATCGGACCTTGTCCGGAGGCGGTCCTTGCCGCCGACCTCAGGCGGGTTGGCGCGCGGCGGCCATCGCTCCGAGACGCACACCGTACTGTCGGGCCCTTTCCTGCTCGCCGACCGTCAACGGCCCGTCGGGGCCGTCCACATAGAAGGTCTCGGCCAGGAGCAGAATCCGGAAACCGCGCTTGCGGAGTCGCTTCTCGGCGCCGGATGCCGCGGAGCCGGGTAGGTTGGGCTTGCGGATCTTGGTGTCGAAGGTGGCTGCCGCCACGTCGGCGGCGAGTGTCGGAAGTCCCTCTATCCATTCGCGGATGCCGACGCCTTTGGAGACCAATTCTCCCTCGGTCTGTCCACCGGCTTGGCGGCGCGTGCTCGCCTTGGAGAGTCCGAAGGCATGGGTCGGGCCACCGACGACGAGGAGATCAGTCTGTGGCCCGATGACAGCCGGCGCTGCGCTGACCTCGGCGAGCACGACCTGAAGGTGCTCATCCAGGCCAGCTGCGATCGCCTCGGCAATCAACTTTGTGTTCCCGAACATCGACTCGTAGACCACGAGCGCTCTCGGCATGGCGAACCTCCTTCGGCTTCTCCACTTTCTCTCGACAAGTGCACGTCGTGCCAGAGGAGGAGGTCCTGCGTCGGCAAGACCGCTCTCGCACCTGAGTCCCTTGTGCTTCAGCCGCGTCGGACTCGGGCGCGGAGGGCCAGGAACGCCAACGTGAGTGAAACTGCACCGACGCCTGCGACCGCCGCCAGGGCGCCGAGGATGTCGGCGGCGATCCAGCCTTCGGTGATCAGCGAGCGGAAGCCCTCGAGGAGATAGGTGATCGGGTTATAGGTGGCGGCGGTTGCCAGCCACCCGCTCAAAGCATCCTTGGGCAGAAACGATGTGGTGAGGAATGCAAATGGGAAGAACAGGATGAAGCTCGAGTTCACCGCCGCCGAGTTGGCCGTCCGCAGGGCGATTGCGTACGGGAACCCGGCAAAGACCAGCGACCATAGTCCGGCGATGCCGATGAACGCCAGGATGCCCAGCAGCCCTGTCACCCAACGCACGCCGAGGATGAGGCCCAGCGCGATGACGGGAAGCGAGAGGGTCATGGCGAACGCCACATCTGCCAGCATCAACCCCAGCAGCAAACTCCACCGGTTGACCGGCGAAACGAGGAGGCGATCGAAGTAGCCACCTTCGATGTCCGACACCAGTGCCGAGGCGCGGGATATGCCCGTCACGGCAAAGATCAGTGCCACGGGGATCTGGAACGCCTTGAAGTCCTCCACACCCGCAAAACGGGAGACTCCCTCGAGAGCTCCCACGTTCACCGAGAAGAAGAAGACCGGGACGATGAGGCCCGGCCCCCACTGTTCGGGCTCACGGAGAATGCCTCGAATAGCGCGACCCGCCACGGACAACAGGTCTCGCAAGAATCCAGCTGGGCGAGCGATCACTGCCGTGCTCATTCCGTCACCTCCAAATGCTCTCCGGTCGTCGCCATGAAGACATCGTCGAGAGTGGGTGTGTGGTGGCTGAGGCTGTCCACCCCGATCTCTGCGGCGGCGAGAGCCACCGCTACTTTGCTGATGAGTCGCGAGCCGTCTCCGGTCTCGATGGTCAGTTCGTCACCCCAGGTGCGGACCGACTCCACCTCGGGGAGAGTCCGGAGGTGTTCGCCCGCCACGTCGATATCCCCGTCGACCTTCACCACCACCAGATCTCGACCAACCGAGCGTTTCAATTCGGAGGGAGTTCCTTCCGCCACGAGTTGACCGTTCGAGATGATGCCGACTCGGTCGGCCAGCTGGTCTGCCTCCTCCAGGTACTGCGTCGTCAGGAGCACGGTGGTCCCAAACTCCTTGTTCAGTCGACGAACCTCCTCCCACACCACCCGACGCGAGGTCGGATCGAGTCCTGTGGTTGGTTCGTCGAGAAAGACCACCTGCGGGTCGTGGACGAGGGCCGCGGCGAGGTCGAGGCGCCGCTTCATGCCGCCTGAGTACGTCTTCATTCGTTTGTCCATGAACTCGCCGATATCGATCAGAGCCGTGAGACGTTCGAGACGTTCCTCGATCTGGCGGCGGTCGAGACCATACAGCCGCCCTTGGAGCCGCAGGAACTCCGCTCCCGTCTGCTGGGGATCGAGCGAAGCTCCCTGGAGTGCAACGCCGATCCGGAGGCGCACCTCGTCTGGATCGTCCACCACGCTGAACCCCGCCACGTGAGCCTGCCCGGCGGTCGGGGTGAGGAGCGTGACGAGCATTCGTACCGTCGTCGTCTTCCCCGCTCCGTTCGGGCCCAAGAACCCGTAGATCTCACCTTCGGCGATAGAGAGATCGATCCCGGCGACCGCGGTGAACTCACCGAATCTTCTCACCAGCCCGGAGGCGCGTATCGCTGCGCCATCCGTCATGCGTCTATCCATCCTGGCGCCATGGCACCGAACGATACCGGTCCAGCGGCCCGAGCGCCGCTAGGCCAGAATCGATCGCACATGCCTGTGGTCTCTTCCGACTGGCGGAAGACCCTCGGATGCCGGGTGTCCCTTCGCCGGTGGCTCCCAGGAGTGCCACCGGCGAGGGGTGTGACTCAGTTGCTCACTTGGCCGTAGAACGCCCCGTGGCCGATTCCCCCAGCCGGATCGGCGACGAGGAGCTTCACGGTGAGGGTGGCGGTGTAGGTGCCGGTTGCATTGGCATACTTCCCGGTCCCGCCTGTCACCTCGGCGTTGACAACGACGTCACTGAGACCCGCAGCCGGGTCGAAGCACAGATAGCCGTCGATCAGCCTCGAGAAGGCGAGATCCCCGTTGCTGTACCCACGGACGATGCTGTATTCGACGATCGTGCCTTCGATCTCGCCTGCGTCGCAGAGACCTGTGGGTCCAAACATGATTTCGACGAGGCCTTCGTAGGTCGGGCTTCCGTTGCCTTTGGCCACCCCGCTGAAGTAGTTCGCCTGCGTACCGTCTCCATTGGTGTCGATTGCAGTGTCGATGAAGTTGCCGCTCACGCTCTCGTTGAATGGGCCGGCCTCCGCAGGCTGGAGCACGAGAAGCCCGACGAGGGCTATCGCCGCTGCCAGGAGGGGAATGCCGAGCTTGGTGGTCACGGTCATGGTCTTTCCTTTCGTGTCGAGTGCCGTCCGTTCTGCGTTCCGAGCGGAGCAGGTCGCCTCCACGAGAGGTCGCTGCGGCAAGCCGGGGAGCAACCATGGCTCGACCAGTTGGTCGACCAGGTCAGAAACACGGGCCGCCAGGGCCGGTAGCCGATACCGAGACTCGGGCCGTTGAGCCGGGTCTGGCATCAGCTGACCTCGGGCGAGCAATCTCAGCGGAGGCGAATCGGGTGGATATCCCGACTCGGCGCAGAGCCTTCTGCCTCCTCCACCACCTCCCACGGCCGCACTTCAACCCTACGCGGCTCACCGCCCGCGGAGGGAGGAAATCTCAGGGGGCAGACCATCGCCGGCGGCACGGCCGGGCGGCATCCCTCATCGGCCCACCCGGCCCAGGTACTCTGGACTGCGTGACCGACTACCACGCCGAGGCGCTTCGTATACACGCCGACCTCCCGGTGGTGGACGGACACAACGACCTGCCGTGGAAGCTGCTCACCCAGGCCGACGGTGACCTCGATCGAGCCGATCCTTCGGGCCCTCTCCCGGACTATCACACCGATGTGGCGCGGATGCTCGCCGGTGGTGTCGGTGGCCAGTTCTGGTCGGTCTACGTGCCCACCGGTATCGAGCAACCTCACGCGGCCACCCTTCGCCAGATCGATCTGGTCGAACGGATGGTGGAACGCGACGATCGACTGACCCGTGCCGGCTCTGCAGGCGATGTGCGGTCGGCCCGGGCCACCGGGCGGATTGGTGGGCTCCTCGGCGCCGAAGGCGGCCATTGCATCGAAGGGTCACTCGAGAAGCTGGATATTCTCGCCGAGCGGGGAGTCCGCTACATGACCCTGACCCATAGCGACAACACGCCGTGGGCGGACTCGGCCACCGACGAGCCGCAACTCGGCGGCCTCACCGACTTCGGACGTCAGGTGGTGCGGGAGATGAACCGGCTCGGGATGCTCGTCGACATCTCCCACGTCGCCCCGTCGACGATGCGCGACGCCTTGGAGGTCTCCACGGCTCCGATCATCGCCTCGCACTCGGGCGCCTACGCCCTGGCCCCTCATCCACGCAACGTTCCGGACGACGTACTGGCCGAGGTGGGCCGCCGCGGCGGAGTGGTGATGGCCGTCTTTTTCCCGGGTTTCGTGGTCCGCTCCACCGCCATCGCCATGCGGGGCATGTTCGACGAGTGGCGTCGCCTGAGGGTCGAGCTCCACGGAGACGAAGAGGCCATCGCCGCGGAGATCGAGCGTATCGAATTCGGCCTGGATCTCGATCGCGGTTCGGTTTCTGACGTGGTCGACCATATCGAGCACATTGCCGAAGTGGCAGGAGTCGACGCGGTGGGTCTCGGCTCGGATTTCGACGGCGTCTCGATGATGCCGGCCGGTCTGGAGGACGTGTCCTGCTACCCGACCATCACGGAGGAACTCCTCCGGCGCGATTGGAGCGAGGCGGAGATTCGCAAAGTTCTCGGTGAGAACTCCCTCCGGGCGCTGGAACACGCCCAAGCCGTCGCCGGCTGAGACGCCGTTCGGCCGGCGCCGGCGAACCGAGGTTGTTTGATCCCGCTGGCTCCATGTCGACTCTGGCTCTCCGCCCTGCTGGTGGCGTATCCGCCTCGAGGAACAGAGCGACGTTGGTCAGTGCCGTCCGGCGTGCCCTCGCGCAACCCCGGACGGCCGCCCTCATGGCGCGGGTTGCTCAGTGGCTGGGAGGCCGAACGACCTCGGCCTCGAGCATTGCCTGCACCCGAGCGATGAGCTCGTCGTGGGTGAACGGTTTGGGGAGGAGATGGGCCGGGTCGATGGACTCGGCGCCATGGCGTTCCTTGGCGTAGCCAGACATGAACAGCACCGGCAGGCCGGGGAAACGTTTCTGGAGCCGATCGGCCAGGAGCGGACCGGGAAGCTCCGGCATGACGATGTCGGTGAGCAGCAGGTCTGGCCGGCTGGTGGCGGCCAGATCGAGCGCAACCCTCGGACCGCGGGCCGCGATCGCCTCGTAGCCGGCAGCTCGGAGGACGTCACAGGTCATTTCGAGGATCGAGGCATCATCCTCGACCACCAACACGGTTTGCGGGACGCGGTCTCGGTGTTCCGGCTTGGCTTGGGCGTCGGTCTCGGGCGTGTCGGCCGGGTCGGTGACCGGAAGGCTGATGGCAAAGACGGATCCGGCGCCCGGGTTGGAGGCGACGTCGATGGTGCCGCCCGCGTCGAGTACGGCGTCGTACACGGAGGCCAGTCCGAGGCCGGTGCCGAGTCCAGGGGTCTTGGTGGTGAAGAACGGCTCGAAGATGCGGTCGCGGGTGTCGTGGTCCATGCCGATCCCCGTGTCCTCAACGGTGAGTTCGAGAGACGCCGGGCCGATGGTGCGGGTGGCGAGAGCCAGGTGACCGCCGAGCGGCATGGCGTCGCGGGCATTGGTCACCAGGTTGAGCACCATGGCGATGAAACGTGCCTCATCGAATCGCACGTGCGTTCTCGACGCTGTGAGGTTGAGCCGAACCGTGATGTCCGATCCGACGATCTGCTGGAGAGCATCAGCCGTGGCTTTGAGAACCTCGTGCACGTCGATGGTCGCGGACGACGCGGCGGTGGGCTGCCCGAGCTGCATCAATGCCGCCACCAGGCCGGCACCTCGCGCTACCGCCCGCTCCACCGATTCGATGCGAGCTCGACTCTTGTCGGACAGACCGGGTTCTTCCTTGACGAACTCGATCTGACCCTGGATGACAGCCAGCAGGTTGTTGAAGTCGTGGGCGACACCACCGGCCAGCTGACCGAGAGATTCCATCTGTGCAGCGTGGATGAGACGCTCGTCGAGTCGTTTATACGAGTCGATGTCCCCAACCGCCCCAACCACGCGGACGAGCGGGGTGGCGGGGTCGGCGGCAACGCCGTGCATCCGCAGCCAGCGGATCCGCCCGTGCTCGCCGCGAATACGCAGTTCGATATCGAACGCCTCACCACCCACCGCCAACTGCATCGCCGATTCGAGGGCCGGACGATCCTCATCGAAGACACGGTCGAGGTATTCGTCCCAAGGATCGGCGCCGGCATCCTTTCCGAGGTGGAAGAAACGGCGCGTGGCAGCATCGCCGGTGACGCAATCCGATGACGAGTCCCACTCCCAGATGCCAATGCCTGCGGTGGCTACGGCGACATCGAGCCGGCGCTGTCGTTCTCGCAGCTCCAAATCGGCTCGAACGCTTTCGGTGACGTCACGCATCACCCACAACTCTTCGTTGTCACCGAGGTAGGCGCTGAACTCGATGAGGCGTTCGGCGCCGTCGCCTCGCGTGATGGTCAGGACCTCGGGGTAGGGAAACCCCGCCTCCCGCGCCTCGAGGTAGATCGCTCGAGCGTGTCGGTCGTGTTCGCGATATACGGATCGACCCCAAACCTCGAGTGTTCCCAGATCTTCGTTGCGGTAGCCCACCATGGCTTCGGCGTGGGGATTGAGCCACAGGTGAGAGCCCGATGCATGGGCCGCACCACCGGGGAAGCGGGCAACGAGGGCACGGAGCGGGGAGGCGGCCGGGTCGGGCAGACCGGTGCTGGTGGACCAGCCCTGGCTCGTCGAATCATCGGAGACGGGTTCTGTGTTCTGGTCGTTCATGGCTTCGCTTCTCACCCTGCTCGACCTGTGTCAATTCGTGGTGGCGCACGCATCAACTGCGGCTCAACGTCGTGCCATGCCATCCGGCACGAAGCGGTAACCGGCGCCGCGGCGGGTCTCGATCCACTCGGCCCGGTCCTGGTCTGCGGAGCCGACCTTGCGCCGGATCCGGTGGATGTGTTCGCTGACGGTTGCCGTATCCTGCCACTCCGTTGACGAACCCCACACCCGGTCGAGCAGCGCTTCCTTGGAAAACACCTGGCGGGGAGTGCCGGCCAGAAACGCCAGCAGCTGGAATTCGCGGGCGGTCAGGTCGATCGGCTGACCGGCGACCACCACCTCCTGAGCGGCGAGATCGATGGTGAATCCGTCGAAACGCAGCACGTCCTCGGCCGGGACGGGGCGGGTGCGCCTCAGCACGGCATGGACGCGAGCCAGGAGTTCGCTGTGCGAGAAGGGCTTCGCCAGGTAGTCGTCGGCGCCGAGTTCGAGGCCGACAACGCGATCGGTCTCGGCTCCCCGGCCGCTCACGACGATGGTCGGCACGGGTCTCGAGTCGGCTTGCAGCCGCCGCAACACGTCGAGGCCGTGGATGCCCGGAAGGGTCAAGTCGAGGATCACCAGGTCCGGATGATGGTGGCCGAGCATGGCGATCAGCGCCTCGCCGTTGGACACAGCCGTGACGTCGAAGCCGTCGTTTTCGACGACCTCGCGGATGATCGAGCGCATCTCTGCGTCGTCTTCCACAACCACGATGTGGCCGTTCGGCACCTCTTTCGACCCTTCTGCCCGGCCGGGTACGCCCTTCTCGGGGCTGCCCAAATTCTACTGCCCGACTGGTCGACACCATGACCGGTGGGGGGACCGAAAGAGCAGGCACCTGGCGACCAACTTCGGGTTGCTCGGCAGAGCAGCGTTGAGCGTGTGTTGATGGGGCGGTGACAGGGGCGAAAACCGGCCGGTGGAACCTGTCGTGGAGAGAGGAGTTGAGATGACTGGAACCCGGACTTTCGACATCCCCACCGCACCCACGGCGCAAGAACCATCGCTTGAAGCTGCGACGGCGTGGTTCACCCCACTCAATGGCCTGTTGGTAGCCGCTGGCCTTGCGGCGGTCTTCGCCTTCGTTGGGGCGGTGTTGACGCCGCGCGGCCCGGTGACCACTGCGGATGCACTGGGCTCCTTGCTGGTGGCGATGGTGATCGGCCTGGGAGCCGGTCTCGCCATGGGCAACCGGTGGAGTCTGCTGGTGGCGCCGATGGTGTACGCACTGGTGTTCGAGCTCGCCCGTCTCGGAGCCACCGGACCGACAATCGACGCCATTCATCTGGATTCGACTCTCGGCGTCATCGCCTTCATCGTCGGGCGCGTCGCCCACGGCATTCTCGTGTTCGTTCCGATGATGACCGGCGCCCTCTACGGCGCGTGGATTCACGGCCGGCTGACCCACGAGGGTTCGTTCGGAGTGGGGTCGTGGATCATTACCGCTCTCCTGACCCTCGTTGTGCTGGCGATCGGCTTGGCGGTGGGCAGCCCGGCATCGACCGCACCGATTCTCGGTGTGGACGGCGAGCCGCTCGCCGGAAGCGTGGCCGAGCTAGTCACCGTCCGCATTGGCGGCCATGACCAGGTCCTGATGATCCGGGGCCGCAGCACCGACAACCCGGTCCTGCTCTACATCGCCGGAGGTCCCGGCGGCACCGATCTCGGCGCCGTGCGAGCGGACACCGGCCTAGAGCAGGACTTCGTCGTGGCTACGTGGGAACAGCGGGGCGCCGGCAAGTCGTACTCGGCTCTCGACCCCACCGATACACTCACCCTCGACCGGGCGGTGGCAGACACCGTCGAGGTCACGGACTATCTACGCAGCCGGTTCAACCAGGAGAAGATCTACCTGGTCGGCAACTCGTGGGGCTCAACCCTGGGCGTGCTCGCCGCTCAACAGCACCCCGAGCTGTTTCACGCTTTCGTCGGCGCGGGGCAAATGGTGAGCCAGCGGGAAACCGACGGGATGTTCTGGGAGGACACCCTCAGCTGGGCCGAACGCACCGGGCGACCGGATCTGGCCGAAACGCTGCGCCGCAATGGGATGCCTCCCTATGCCGATGTCCGTCTCTATGAGTACGCCACGTCGCATGAACACGACTGGAACCCGTATCCGGAGTTCGACCCTTCCAACGAGATGCCGGCGATCCTGTTCGTGCCCGAATACACGTGGATGGACCGCATCAACGGATTCCGCGGGTTCTTCGACTCGGCCGCCGTGATGTACCCGCAGCTCCAACACATCGACTTCCGTGCGCAGGTCCCACGACTCGAGGTCCCGTTCTACATGGTCGCCGGGGAACACGAGGCCCGCGGCCGAGCCGTGCTCGCCGACGAGTGGTACGACCTGCTCGAAGCTCCCTACAAAGAGCGGATCGTCTTCGACGGAGCGGGACACCGACCTCACTTCGACCAGCCGGACCGGTTCGCCGGCCTGATGCGGGCCGTCGTAGCCCACGCCTCGGAGCAGACATGACCATACGTCAGCGACCAGCCCCAAGCACGCCCCCGCCCAAAGGCGCCCCGGCGTCCGTCCCGATCGGAGAAACGATGTCGAACCTCGCCACACCGCCGGACAGCCGGCGTCGGATCTTCCTCAACGGTTCGAGAGCTCGCTCGGGCCACCCGACGAGAAGCGATGCGCATCGGAACCGCCACGCAGCGCAGAAGACACAGAGGAAGGCCGAAACTCGTCAAGCGACCAAGCAGATCTCACTGTGGGTCTTCTTCTCGATAACGTTCGGAGTGTCCTGGGGACTGGGATTGCTGGCCGTCTTCTTCCAAGAGCGGATCGAAGCGCTGACCGGCCCCATCGGCCTCACCAATCCCCTCTTCATGCTGGTCGTCTACTCGCCTGCCATCGCCGGGATCGGCCTGGTGGCACGGCACCACGGTCGTCAGGGCCTGAGAGGCTACTTCCGGCGTCTTCTCATGTGGCGGATGCCGAGGGCGTGGTGGGTCTACCTGGTGCTCGGGATGCCGGCGGTCTTTTACCTGGGCGCCCTCGTCAAGGGCGAGAGCTTCGACCCGTTCCCCTTCTCGGCCTGGTACGCCGTGCTTCCCGCCCTCGGCCTGACGATGATTCTCGGCCCGATGGAGGAGTTCGGGTGGAGGGGCGTGGCGCTTCCGCTCCTGCAACGGAAGATGGCGCCCATCTGGGCCGGTCTGCTGCTCGGCACCCTGTGGGCCACATGGCACCTCCCGGCGTTCCTCCTCGAGGGCACCCCGCAGAGTGAGTGGTCGTTTGCCGCCTTCTTCGTCGGACTCGTCGCAGTCGAACTGGCCTTGACGCCGATGTTCGACGCGGCCCGCGGAAGCCTGCTGATCCCGATGCTGTACCACTTCCAGCTGAATGGCCCCGTCTGGCCCGATGCCCAGCCGTTCGATTCGTACATCTTCATCGTGGTCGCCGTGGTCGTCGTCGTGTTGAACCGCCGCAAGATGTTCACCCGCGCCGGAGCGCCAACCGGGTTGTTCGCACCCGGCGAGGACCCTCCGGGCGCGGAACATTCAACCGTCGGGTGACGCAGCAAGGGACCCGGTACCAAGCGACTCGAAAACCTCGGAGGTGACACTGTGACAAACAAGCTGGAAGCCCCGCCGACACTCGAGGCGACCAGGCGTGGCGGGTGGCGCCGGTCGGCCGGCGTGGTGCTCTTCCTGCACGGGGCGATCCACCTGCTCGGTGCGTGGTGGGCGTTCGGCTTCGGCGACGTCGAAGGACTCGGCGGTCCGACGCTGTTGGCCACGGGTCAGGAACCCGGCGCGCCCGTCATGGTCGCCTTCGGCCTTCTTTGGCTCGCCGCCGCGGCTGGCCTGATCTCCGCCGGCGCCATGGTGGCCCTTGGCCTTCGGCGAGCTGCAAGGGTGGCCTGCGCGTCAGCCGGGGTTTCCCTCATCCCAACCGTCGTCTGGTGGAACGATGCCTGGATCGGTGCTCTGGTCAGTGGGGTGGTCATCCTGTCCGCCGTGCTGGCGCGACACCACCCGCTCCAGGCGGCGACGACCAGATGAGGTCCACACACCTGCGCCGTTTCGAGGCCGCTTTGGCCCCCGAGCCGGCGGGCCGCTTCGGCGAAGCAGAGATCAGTGGTCTTTCGGCACTCGTCCAGCGGTACTTCCGGGCGGCAGTGCAGCCGGCCACGCCGGTGGCGCGATCGGCACGAATCGCCATGAGGGGCCACATCAGAATCGGGCGCTGGATCCCGTTCCGTGCCGACGAGATCCTGACGCCGCATCGCGGACTCGTCTGGGCGGCCCGCGCCGCAGGAGTCATCTCCGGGTCGGACCGGTACCTCGGAGGGGCCGGTGCCATGGACTGGAAGCTGGTTGGCTTGCTGCCGGTCATGGCAGCGGCAGGGCCGGACGTTTCGCGTAGCGCGGCCGAACGGGCGGCCGCCGAGGCGGTCTGGGTGCCCACATCCCTCCTGCCCCGGTTCGGCGCGACCTGGTCGGCGCTCGGCCCACGGGACATCGGCGTCGTCACCAGCATCGATGACCACCAGGTGGAACTCCAGATCTCGCTCACCTCTGGGGGCCTTCCACGGTCTGTCCGGTTCGAGAGATGGGGTGACCCGGACGGTGACGGCTCCTTTGGGCTCTATCCGTTTGGCGGCGAGTTCACCTCTCACGCCACCTTTGACGGCCTCACCATTCCCGCCGAAGGCAACCTCGGCTGGCACTGGGGCTCAGACCGGTGGGTCGAGGGCGAGTTCTTTCGTTTCGCGATCACTGCCTACCAGCCGCTCCAATTGTCATGAAGTTCCCAACCCGCAGGTCGTGCCCATCGAAGCGGCCTGAGCTCGGTTGCGCCTCGCGTTCTACCGCTCGTCTCCTCGGGTCGATTGCCCGTCAGAGCGGATGGGACTCGGCGAGCGTTGGGCCGGATACCTCCATCCAGGACCGTTCGGCGATCTCACGGTAACGGGCGGGATCCACGGCGCCGGGTGGGAGCTGTGCGTGCTCCTCGAAGAACCGTTCCATGCCTGATGGCGTGAACAGAACCAGGATCCGCGAAGGCCGTTCCTCGAGGTTCTGAAAGCAGTGGCTGGTGCCGCGCGGCACGAAGACGGTGGAACCAGGCCCCGCTTCGAGAATGCGGTCGTCGGCCATGAACCGGAACTGCCCGTCCAGCAGATACCACAACTCGTCCTCGCGGCGATGCACATGCGCCGGTGGGCCTTGCTTGGGACCGATGGTCACTTCCAAGAGGGTGAGGCTGCCGTTGGTGGTCTTGGTGTCGGCCTTGATGGTTGTCGGGCCGCCGGCCGGGCCGGGGATGAGCGTTCCCTCGCCATCTGCGACGACGAATGCCTCGATGCCAGTCACCATGAAAATCCCCCTTCACGGCGTCGGCCCCGCTGGTCGGCGCTACCGCGCATTCTACGACCGGCCGTCCGCTACCAACGCCGAGAACGGCCTGGGGTGAGCCGCTCGTCGACAACGCGTCGGTGGGCCCGACTCAGTGCAAAGTCTCGACGAGGGTGCTTCAATGGCGCGATGTACCCGCTTGCCTCCCACCTGCCGTCTCGATGACCGAGTTCGACCGCTTTCGGCCGCACCCTTGGCATGGGTTGTCGCCGGGTCCCAACCCGCCCCACGTCGTGGATGCCTACATCGAGATCACGCCGTTCGACGCCGTCAAATACGAGATCGACAAGGGGACCGGCTACCTCCGAGTCGACCGGCCGCAAGGAAGCTCGGCTCTTCCGCCGACGCTCTACGGGTTCATTCCGCAGACCTTCTGTGGCACGAGGGTTGCGGAACTCACGCCCCTCACCGCGGCCGGTGATGAAGACCCGCTCGACATCTGCGTGCTCAGCCAGCAACGGATCGATCGCGCCGAGGTGGTGATCCCCGCCCGTGTGGTCGGTGGGCTGCAGCTGCTCGACGGCGGCGAAGCCGACGACAAGATCATCGCGGTCCTGGCGAGCGACTCGGTGCTCGAGTACGCCTTGGAGCTGCGCCACCTTCCCGAGCCGGTCGTCAACCGCATCGTCCACTACTTCGCGACCTACAAGATGCAGATGACCGGAGACAAGGAGAACGCTATCGAGGTCATCGGCACCTACGAGGCGGATCATGCCCGTGCCGTGATCTCCGCCGCGCTGGAAGACTATCGGGAGTCGTTCCTGGAAGGTTGAGACCGGCAGCCGAGGCATGCCACACAACCGTCGTTGGGATGCGGCGGGCGGGCGATCAGCCCGCCCATCCTCGGCCCGCCAGGGTTCATCGACGTCGCCAGGAGCTGGAACGGTGGCGCTGGAGAGGACCTTCCGGGGCGCTTCATCGGGCACCCCGGAAGGCCAATGACTCAGAAGTTCCTTCCATCGACCGCCCGGGGCCTTCCCAGCGTCACAATCGCAGAAGCCAGGTCCGAATTGCCGGCCTCGTCGGTGCACTTGACAGTCAGCTCGAACAGCTTCCCAAAGACGATCAGGTCGCCTCGTCGATTCACCCAACGCGGCCGGTTGCTCGGCACCAAGGTGACGACCTGCCCGTCCTGAACCCGAGCGCCATTCAGCTCTGCCCGGGTCGTCGGGTCGGGGTCCCGGTCATCGGTGCAGATCGCCACCACCTGGTACTGGCTACGACCGATGCCATTGCCGCTCACCAACACGAGGTCGGCGATCGCCTCAGGTGGAGTCACGTCGGGTGCTTGATCGACGAAGACTGCCGTCGTGCGGGCCGGCACTGCGAAGGTGCCGGTGGCATCGTCGAAGGAAGCCGTCTGCACCACCGGGTCGACTGAACCGGCCAGGACAGGATGCAGCACGACGTCCTCGCCGATCAGCGCCGCCACCGGATACTCCACCGCCTCGTCGGTTGGGTTGATGACGGTCCAGACGCCGTCGGCGCCGGGGTCGAGGTCGGTCCCGACCGTGTCGGAGATCGACATCACGATCACGCCGGGGATTTGGCCGGGACCGGTGTTGTGGAAAGCCACTCGGGCACTGATCTCGTCCGCGGTGGTCAACCGGAAGAGATCGGTACTGCGCCGCACTTCCAGGATCTCCTGGAGGTGCGACACGTTCGCCTCGACGTGGGCCTGGTCGGGAACCAGGGACGGGTCGGCCAGCCGGGGTCCGATGAGATACCAGTCGTTCTGGTTCTTGCCTGCGACCGGCAGTCCGACGCCGTAGCGGGTCGACTCGTAGGTGAAGTCGAGGCTGTTGAACCAGTCGCCCGAGTTGAACGAGTCACGATCGAAGGACTTCGACCGCAGCATGTCCGAACCGGCGTGGAAGAACGGGACGCCCTGAGACAGGGCGACCACGTCCAGTGCCACGTTTTGGGCGCGAACCCGATCCTCCATCGACGTGTCGAGCGGGTGGTGATACTGCCCGACATCGAAGAGCGTCTGGTTGTCGTGGGCCGATGCGTACGAGATGTGCTCCTGCGGATCGCCTGTGTACCCGGCCGGGGCGCCGTTGTAGTCGACTTCGGAGCCGGTCACGGTGTCACCGTTGCGGTCCACGAAGGAGTAGCCGGCCAGGTTGCCGGCGAGGCCCACGCGGATCTGGTCGGCGGACAGCAGCAGCTCATCGAGCTGGTTGGCTTCCGGCACTCCGGTGGAGATGACCAGCTCGTTGGGGTCGTACCAGGCGCCGTTCACATACCCCTGGTTGAGAACCAGGTTGTCGCCCTCGTCGAACGGCCCTCCGCCCCGGATGGCGTCGCGGATCCGGTCGTTGAAGGTGCCGATTCCGGTTCCCGCCATGTTGAGCTGGGTGGCCTGGACGAAGCGGGCGTTGTCAGCCACCTCGCCGAAGTTCCACCCTTCGCCGTACAGGTAGATGGCCGAGCCGTCCACCCCGTCATCGGCCAGGGTCAGAGCGTCGAGGGCGGCTCGAACGGCGTTCATGTTGGCCAGCGAATGGTGCCCCATCAGGTCGAAGCGGAAGCCGTCGACCTTGTACTGCTTCGCCCAGGTGACCACCGAGTCCACCATGAGTTTCTCCATCATGGCGTGTTCGGTGGCCGTGTTGGCGCAGCAGGTCGAGGTGGCCACAACGCCGTCGGCGTCGAGGCGGTGGTAGTACCCGGGGACGATTCGATCCAGGACCGACTTGTCGGCCTGGCCGGAGGCGTTGGTGTGGTTGTAGACCACATCCATCACCACCCGCAGCCCGGTCTCGTTGACTGCCTGGACCATCTCCCGGAACTCGACCACCCGGGTCGTCCCGTCCGGATCGGTGGCGTAAGAGCCTTCCGGCGTCGTGTAGTGCCACGGGTCGTAGCCCCAGTTGAATCCGTCCAGGTCGGCGGTGGCCGTCACGGCAGCCTGTTGCTCCTCTGAGTCCGGAGCGAAGGTTGCCAGGAGGTCAGGGTCGGGGGCCTGCCACTCGTCCTTGTTCTCGTTGATCGTGGCGATGTCGAACACCGGCAACAGATGCAGGTGGGTCAGACCCGCCTCGGCCAGGGCCCCCAGGTGCTGCATTCCGTCGGAGGCGTCCATGGTGAACGCCTTGTAGGTGCCTCGATAGGCCTCGGGAACCGAGGGGTCGTCCACTGAGAAGTCGCGGACGTGAAGCTCGTAGACCGAAATGTCTTCCGGAGCGGCCAGGGGCGGCTTGGAGATGGAGTCCCACCCCGCCGGGGCGAGTTCGCCATCGTTCAGGTCGACGATCTGGGTGCGAGCGCTGTTCGTGGCCAGGGAGAGGGAGGCCGGGTCGGTGACCAGGTTGGTCTCCACACTCTGCGTCGACGGTGCCCACACCTCGACAGCGAACACGTAGTACTCGCCCTTCCATTCCGGATCGCCGGTCACACTCCACACGCCGGTGGCGTCGTCTCGGGCCATGTCCTCGACGATGGCGATGGACGCCGGATCGGAGTCGGAGAACCGATGGAGCACCACGTCCTGGGCAGTCGGTGCCCACAATCTCACCGTGGGAACATCTCCGTCCCACACAACCCCCAGGTCTCCGTCGTAGGAATAGAGGTCGTCGAGCACGCCGGGGATCTGCAGGCCGGTGGCGGCCAGCCGAACCCCGGATGTCGAGGTCGCCACCACGGCGAACTGTCCGCGCAGGATGTCGGGTATAAGAGCCACGTCGTCGTCGGCCAGGCGGAGCTGGGGAAGGCCGCCCAGGTGGAGCCGGCCGTCGATATCCGATGGGTAGGTGCCGTCGAGAGTGAGCGGGACGGCTGAGCCGCCGCTCACCGAGCCGTCGTCGGCGAGTGCGAGGGTGCCGTCGGGCGACCACCACAGCTGGTAGGTGGCCGTGGAGTCGGTGGCGGCCGGCCAGACGATGGTGTCGGCGGCCACCCAGTGGGCGCGGGCCTTGGTGAGGTCGCCGCTGTTCCCTGCCGCAGCGGGCACAGGCAGGATGTAGGGGCTATCGGGATCGGCCCCCGAGAGCTGCCACACCTCGAAGCCCCACTCGTCCCGGTCGAGGAACTGATCAGGCCCGGGATCCTTGGTGTCCCCGCGATGGATGATGTATGCCAGGGGCAGATCCGGGTTGGTGATCGGAACATCCCAGAAGATGCCGAACTTGTCGGTGCCGGTGGGCTTGCGGGGCGTGGTCCAGCCCGGATCGTCAGCGGCGTTCCAGGTGTGAAGCCCCCAGAAGTCGTTGTAGTCGTCGCTGGTGGCGTCTCCGTAATCGCCGTCAGGGCGGTGGTAGTGGATCGTCACGACCTGCTCTGCGGCGCCTTGCTGGGGATGGATGGTTTCGTCACCCGAGGTGATCCACACCGTGGGTACCTCGGACGGCACGAACGACTGGTCGGGACCAGGATCCTTGGTGTCGCCCCGGTGGATGATGTAATTCAGCGCTGCGGATGGATCGGCCAGCTGGACGTCCCAGAAGACTCCGAAGTCGTCGGTTCCGGTGGGTGGCTTGGGTGATGTCCAGTCGGTGCCCTCGGCGGGATCGATGGCATCGCCCCACAGGTGGACACCCCAGTAGTCGTTGAAATCGCCGCTGGTCGGGTCGCCGTAATCCCCGTCGTCACGGTGGTAGTGAATGGTGGCGAAGCCTTGCGCAGCCGCCTGCGAGGTGTAGATGGTGGGGTCGTCTTGGCGCAGCCAGATCTCGGGCGTCTGGCTGGGGTCGAAGAACCGATCGGCGTCCGTGCCGTCTTTCACGTCGCCCCGGTGGACGATGAAGCCCACGTCCGAAGCTCCGGGTGTCAGCTTGACCCAGGCGAAACGCCCGTACTCGTCCTCGCCGAGGAATGGTTTCGGGGCGGTCCATTCGATGGTCTCGTCGATGTCACCCCACAGGTGCAGACCCCAGAAGTCGTTGTAGTCGCCGGTGGTGTCGTCGCCGTAGTCGCCGTCTGTCCGGAGATAGTGGATGATGGCGTAGCCGGGCCCGGCCCCGGGTGGGGGTGGTTCCTCGGTTTCGATGACGGGGAGCACGCCTTCCACCTTGTCGGCGTTCAGATTGCCCGACAGGTCATCGACGATGGCCTTGAACGAGACCGATGATCCTTCCGGCAGATCTTCCACCGAGTAGAAGACCCGGTACGGCGGGTTGTCGTCGGTGCCGATCGGGACGTAGTCCCCTCCGTCGACACTCGCCGCGAAGGTGACCTCGGCGAACACGTCGCGATCGAGGGTTGCGCCCACTTCGAGGCGCTCGACGACATCGTGGCCGTCCATCGAGTCGACGCCGAGCGTGACGGTCTCGCCGTCGGTGACGCCGGTGATGGCGATACCGGGGGCGACTTCGCCGGCCGGGACGGGCTGAGACGCCTTGTAGACGACCAGGCCAAGGGCGGGGACAGCCACGGCCAGCTGGCCGGACGCATCGGTGGTGAGGGTGGCGTCGGCTGTGTCCGACGAGATCACCAGGTCGAAGGCCACGCCTTCTCCGTAGTAGGTCTGCACGGAGGCGTCGGTGGAGGTTTCGGCGTTGTTGAACGCCACGACGTACTCGACCTTCTCGTCGCGATCGATCCGGGAGAACGCGTACACACCCGGCCCGTCGGTGCTGGACCGATGAATTTGCGCTCCGCTTCGCAAGGCGGCGTTCGTCGAATACACCGCTGCGTAGTCAGAAAGCGCCTGATAGATCGGGTGCGTGGCGTCGAAGTTGTCGTCGCTGGTGGTGGCGGACGTGCCCAGCAGGTCGTCGTCTTCGTATTCGGGCACCGCATTGGCGAACATGTCCTGGCGGGCGAGCTTGTCGCCGCCGTCCCCGGTGAATCCCTGTTCGTCGCCGTAGTAGATGACGGGCTGGCCCCTGGAGAAGAACATGAGGGCTTGGGCGAGCTGGGATCGGGCGACGAGTTCGGCATCGTCGGCGCCCACCTGGTCGACTCGCTGGAGGAAGTAGCCGATCCTGCCCATGTCGTGGTTGCCGACGAAGGTCGGCATGGCGTAGGCATTGCTGTCGGCGTCGGTATACCAGTCGTCCTGCGCGAAGAAGTTGGCCAGGTTGTCAGTCGCTCCACTCTGGGAGGCGAAGTCACGGGCAGCCAGCTGGAAGGCGAAATCGATCGTCGACTGTAGCTCTCCCTTGGTTGAGAACTCGCTCAGGAAGCGCGGACCGAAGTTCTGGTCGAAGACCTCGCCGAAGGCGAAGAAGTCGCTGATTCCAGCCGTGTCGGCCGCGGTGAGAATGTCTGGCCCGAACTTCTGCCAGAACTCGATGTTGACGTGCTTGGTGGTGTCGATCCGGAAGCCGTCGACGCCGAAATCCTCGATCCAGAACGAGAAGATGTCGATCATGCCGTCGACGACCTCCTTGCGTTCGGTCCACAGGTCGTCGAGGCCGAAGAAGTCGCCATATAGCGAGTTCTCTCCGGTGAAGGCGGTGTCGCCCCGGTTGTGGTAGAGCAACGGGTCGTTGAGCCAATCAGGGTTCTTGGCGGTCTCTTCTCCGGCCGGGATCGTCGGTGTGTAGGGGAAGCTGGTGAGGTCGACCTCGGGGAAGTCGTAGGGATCCTGCCCTGAATAGGCGTAGGCCGAGTCGTCGAAGGGAACGTCGCCGGCGTCGAGGTAGGGGTAGTCCGTCTTGTTCCGGTAGCCGGAGTTGCCGTCGAGTTGGATCACGTCGGCGGTGTGGTTGGTGACGATGTCCATGAAGACCTTGATGCCGCGACTGTGGGCGTCGTCGATGAGTGCCTGGAACTCGGCGTTGGTGCCGAGGTGGGGGTCGACCTGCAGGAAGTCCGTGATCCAGTAGCCGTGGTAGCCGGAGGAGAATCCGTAGAGGTTGCTGGAGTCGGGCTGTACCGGCTTGTTCTCGAAGATGGGACCGACCCAGATGGACGTGATGCCGAGCCCCTCGAGGTAGTCGAGTTGATCGTGGAGTCCTGCGATGTCGCCGCCGTGGTAGTAGCCGCGATCGTTGGGCAGGTAGCCGTGGGTGAGGACGTTCTCCTCGGTGTCGCCCGCCACGCAGGTCCCGGCGTAGTCCCCGCAGTTGTTGGCAGGGTCGCCGTCGTTGAATCGGTCGGGCATGGTGAAGTAGAGGATCTCGTCTTGGAATGGATGGCGGAGGGCCGGTCGGACCAGGTCCTCGTCTCCTGGTTCGAGGCCGCCGCCGTCCCCGACCGAGATGGTCAGCGTGTTGGTGGGGGAGTCGAAGCTGAAGGTCACCTCGTCGCCGGTGGCGGCGACGGTGAAGGGGATGTTGGCGCCGCCGGGTACTCCGCCGTCTCCGTAGTTCTCGTCCCAGGCTTCGTCGATGGCCGCTTTGGCCTCGTAGGAGCCTGCCGGCAGCGCCGTGGTCGTCATGTCGTACGTGCCGTCACCGTCGAGGTCCTGGAGCCACGAGCGGAGGCAGGAAGGATCCCAATCGCCCGGGCAGCCCAGCTCGTCCTGGAACGATCCGGGGGTGGTGACGATGCGGGAGTTCTGGTTGTCGGTCACCCAGTGCGTGGCGTGGGAGTAATAGAACTTGACCGTCGTGTCGGCGGTCAGCGACAGGGCGATGTTGGCGCCCCCTGCCACGCCACCGGCTCCGTAGTTCTCATCCCAGGAGTCATCGAGGGCCACCTTGTACTCCCAGTCCCCGGCGGGCAGGTCGAAGGCAGCCTGCCAGACCTCGTCGTCTGCGTCGTAGGCGAGTTCGGTGTCGGGACAGGCGGGATCCCAGTCACCGGCACACCCCAGCTCGTCTTGCAGGCTCCCTACCAGGGCGACGCCGCCCGGCGCGCCGGTGTGGTCGGCTGCTGCCGGAACCGTGGCGATCACCGAGATCAGGAGAGCGAGAGCAAGGGCTAGGCGGACAAAACGAGAGCGACGCATGACTCCTCCGGATATGGGTATCCCTGCCGACCGAGACTACCGCTCGATCTTGGCGCGGTAGGGGTGGTTGCGGGGTAGTCATCAAAACGTCGTCGGGCCAGGGACGGGATCAACCGGTGGAGCGGCCGTTGACCCTGGAGCCGCGTCGGGTCGGGTGGTTGCCCAGAGGCCCGCGGCTCTCGCGAGCGGCAGAAAGCCCGGCTGCTTGGCCTGGAGCTTGGCCGAGCGGTCGACGGCGACGCCTGATGCCAGCCCGTTCGCAGCCAGGACCAGGCGTCGTGCCGTCACTCCACCGGGCGGATGTCCAGTGCCAGAACGATGAACTGGGTGAACTGACCCGGACTGAAGTTGTTGTCGCTGACGATGACCAAGGTGGATCGTCCGTCCGACAGGCGCGGCCCGAAGGTCATGCCCTCGATGTTGTCGATGGGGATGCCCAGGTCATCGAAGGCGAACACTTCTTGCTTCGAGACCGGCGACAGGGGAATGGGGGCACCGTTCTCGTAGAGGGCGTCAACGCTCAAGACGTCGGTGGCACCGAGTGTCGAGACCTCGTAGATCGTGACGACGTTGCCGGTACCGCCGCCGAGCACTCCTCCTACCGAGAAGGACCGTTCCATCACGAGGAGAGTGCCGGCATCGTCGATGGGCAGGACTTCGACGATTCCGTTGACTCCGAAGATCGCCGACGGCTCGGCCCACGCATCCACCTCGTAGACGTACTCGCTCACGGGGATCCGCTTCCTCAGGTCGTAGGTGAGGACTCGGGCCAGGCTCCCATTCGTGAAGGTGGAGGCGGGTCCGTCTTGGAACAGCGCTCCTTCGCCGGCCGTGACGAGTTGGCGACCGTCGGGCGTGATGTTGAGGCTCTCGAACGAGAGGTTGAAACGCACCCCGTGGTCTACGCCGTTGGGAAGGTAGTGGGCAGGAATAGGCAGGGAGGCTGTGACGCGCCCGTTGCGGTTGTAGCGCCTGATGAAGGGATCGATGATCGGATCCGCAAAGATGTTGCCCTCCGAGGACATGAAGAAGAACCCATCCCGACCCAGCACGAACCCTTCGGGATCGAGGCCGCCTGGCGCGAAAGGTTGGCGTCTGGTTTCAAAGAGCGGCTTGACGCCCACGAAGTCCACGTCACCGGCGTCGAGCATCCCGTCGGCCAGGTCGATGGCGACGGTGTAGAAGCGGACCGGGTCTCCGGTCGGACGGTTGCCCTGGTCGTCGGAGAGGGTGTGATAGACGTCCCGGCCGGCGTCGTAGGTGATGCTGGACAGGCCCCCGATCTCCGTTCCGCCGAACATGGTGCCGGTGGGGATCACCACTTCGCCGAGGAACTCCACGTCGGTGACGGTTTGGGCAGCAGTGGTGGGGTCGGCCGACGCGGCGCCGGTTGGCAGAACGAGCAGCGCCGACAGGGCTGCGATGACCAGGATGGTCCGTCTCGAAATCGAGCGCATGACAAGGCTCCCTTCTTGGCTGGAGGGGTCTGAATCGAGGCTACTCCTCAGAGCGGCCCACGATCGGTGTGAGCCAGCAAACCGTTGGCGCGTTCGAGCGCTAAAAGTGGCTGAGGCGGGCCGCCTCCTCGGCAAGGAAAGCCAGCACATCGTCGTAGCGGCGCTGGGCTTCCTCGGGCGAGTTGCCGACACAGGTAACGCCGACGAAGCCGTGGGTGGGCATCGCCGAGAGCATGTGAAACACGGTGCCCACGAGGCGAGCCTGATCGAAGTGAAGCTCGCGCAAGAGGGCGAGCTCGAGCAGGTCCTGCGGTGCCAGCACCTTGAGACCATCGATCCGGACGTGATCCGAGGCTATGTAATGTTTCTCGTTCCCGTCGGGAGCCACGAACACCGCCCGCTCTTCGTCGTAGAGGCCGTCGGTGAGGAACTGCAAGGTCAGGAACGGGTGCGTGGTCCCACCCTTGCGCAGGTTCACCTCGATGGCGTAGTCGTCCCATGAGCCGTCCGCTCGGAGCACCACGACGAAGTCGAGTGCCAACCGTCCGATCACTCCCCGTTCCGCCAAGCGAGCTGCCACTTTGCGGGCGTTGATCGAGATCTGGGCTGCATAACCGGGATCGGCCGGGAAGCGTGAGCCCAGGAAGACCTGACCGCTGGCTCCTCCGAGGAGCTGATCGTGGGTGGAGAGCAGTTCGACCTGTCCCAGGGGAGTGATGCGGAGCTGCACCGATGGGCTGGCGATCACCTCGCCCTCCACCATCTCCTCGACCACGCCGCCTTCGCGAGCCAGCGTGTCCCAGAATCCCTGCACGCCGCCCGCGTGGTCGTCCACCGCCAGCGTGTCAAGGATCCGGTCGACATCGGCGACGGTGGCTTCCGGTGGGAGGTGGGACAGATCCACGATGGCGTTGCCGAACCCGGACACGCCTTCGTTGTGTTTGATGATGGCCTTGCTCAAGTGAGGCACCGACTGGCGCAGAGCCCTGAGAGCCTCGACGACATCTGTTCGATTCCGCACCCCTTCCCTGCCCCGGGGATGGGTCACTTGTGCCTCGGCGAAGAGGCGCCTGCTGGCGGACTTCGTGCCGTAGTGGGAGTGTGCCGGGTCGGCACCGTACATGGGAATGCCGAGCCGCATCGCAAGCTCCCGATCGTCCCACGTGGTCATGAATGGAACCAGGTGAGCGCGATCGATGTTCGGGATGAGCGCCCGGATGCGCGAGAGGGTCTGCGGCCGGTCCAGCAGCTTTCGGGAGAGGGGCCGGAACCGTGCCTCCATCGGGGATACGAAGAACAGGCGGCGGCGGGCGTGCGACTGAATGACCCCAGGGAGGAGATCGAGGTAGTAGTCGATGATGTCGGGGTGGATTGCCTGGCCGGTCACGTACACGATTCGGGCGCGTGGCTGGCGAAGCAGAAACAACAGGAAGAGATAACGCTCTTCATAGGCTTGCAGCTCGCTGGCGGACAACTCCACGTCGATGTCCGCGGATGGCACCACCACGATGGTCTGCTCATCGCTGTTGAGGTGGTCGATCGACGACCACAGCGGCACCAGCTTGGCCTGCAGTGCATCGTAGGCGCTCTGATCGTGAGGATCGAAGGCTGTGTCCATGGAGCGGAAGCTACTCGCCACTCCACGGCGACGAGGCGCGGTGTGCGTGCCCCAGCGGAGGCGTAACGTTCGGTACGCTGGGATTGCGAAAGAGGGAGCACCATGGCGAACGGTTATGACTTCGTGGTGATCGGGTCCGGTCCAGCCGGCGAGAAGGCGGCGGCAATGGCTGCCTACTTCGGGAAGTCGGTCGCGATCGTCGAGCGGGATGCCCGCCCCGGGGGAACGGTCGTGTCGCGCGGCGGTATCCCAACCAAGACTCTGCGCGAGGCGGCCATGTACCTGTCCGGGTTCCATCGCCGCGAGGTGTACGGGGTCGGCCTCGACCTGTCGAGCGACGAGGTGCTTGGTGTTCTGCGCGAACGGGCCCATGCCGTGACCGAGCGGGTAGCCGGCGGGGTGAGTCGGAACATCGAGCGGCATCGGATCGACTACCTGCACGGCTCGGCCGCCCTGACCGCGGAGGGCAACGTTACGGTGACCGACGGGACGGGGTCGGTTCGTACCCTCGAGGCCGACAAGGTGCTCATCGCCACGGGGTCCCGGCCATTCCGGCCCCCTTCGGTGCCCTTCTCGGATCCGGCGGTCGATGACTCGGACTCGATTCTCGCCCTCGAGTCGATACCGCGGTCCCTGGTGGTCATCGGCGGCGGCCCGGTCGGCACCGAGTACGCGTCGATCATCACGGCGCTGGGTGCCAGCGTCACTTTGGTGGATGCCGGCCCACGGCTCATTCCCTTTGCAGACGAAGAAATCTCGAAACAGCTCGCTCGAGCCCTCACCGCTGACGGAGCGAGGTTTGTCTTCGATTCTCCCGGGACCACCATCTCGAGATCCGAGGCAGGTCTGGCGGTGGAACTGCCGGATGGAGAAACCCTGTATCCAGAGAAGGTTCTTTTCGCAGCCGGCCGCGCAGGCAACGTCGAGGGTCTCGGGTTGGAGGCGGCGGGTATCGATACGGATGACCGCAACCACATCCTCGTGAGTGCGCATTTCGAGACGTCGCATCCCGGGATCTATGCGGCCGGCGACGTCATCGGGCCTCCGGCGCTCGCCTCCGTGTCCGCCGAGCAGGGTCGGATCGCCGCTTCGCACGCCTTCGGGCTGCATGTGGTCGATCGACTGGATGCGCTCCCGACCTACGGCGTGTACTCGATGCCCGAAGTGGGGATGGTCGGTCTCACCGAACAAGCGGCGCGAGATGAAGGTGTGGCGTATGCCATCGGACGCTCGTGGTTTGCCGACAACGGGCGGAGCAGAATCGCCGGGACCACGACGGGACTGATCAAGCTCGTGTGTGACCGCACAGACCATCGTCTGTTGGGCGTGCACATCCTCGGTGAGGACGCCGCCGAACTCGTGCATATCGGCCAAGCAGCCATCCATGCCCGTGACAAGGTCGATCGATTCGTGCACACCACCTTCAACACGCCGACCAGGTCGGAGGCCTACAAGTACGCCGCCTACGACGCCCTTCAAGACATCACTGGCCGCCGTCTGCCGGAGGACTAGCCGGCTTTCAACTCGTTCGGCGGCCCACATCCAGGCGGGCGGCCCGCTTGGTATGGTCTGAGGTACCGCCATTCTCCGCCGGGTCAACAGGCTGGTCTTGCGGACGCCAGGTTGGCGGAATCCTGCATTGAGTGAAGCGATGCCGGTGAGTGCGCCGGAAGAAGGGGTGCAGAATGATCGACGTGACCTCGAGGGCCATTCCGAAGGTACGCGTAGCGACGATGGCGCTGCTGACTGCGCTGTCGACGTTGGGGCTCGCCACAACTGCTCCGGTGTCGCTGGCGGTTCCCAATGCATCCGCCACGGTGATCGACGACTTCGAAGACGGCGATTCTTCGGACTGGGGTTTCTTCGGCGGCAATGCCGCCGGCGGCGGGGGAGGGGTGCTCTCCGACCGCCCGTATGACGGCGCCTTCTATCTCAGCACCGGCTGGGGCGGTGAAGGAACCGCGAGTGGCTTCTATGGCGGGGCGTTCAGGAATCTCGACGATGCCGCCCAGGTAGCGCCACCGGCCGACCCGTGGTTCAACGTTTGGGTTCTCAATCAGAGCGACGCCACTGCTGATAGCTACACCCTGGAGATCACCCTTCGAGAAGACCTCGACGGCAACGGCTGGACCGATGGCGCCGAAGACTCATTCCGGCTCGATACGACATTCGCCTCCACCTCCTTCGACGACCAGTGGACGCTGGTCAGTGCTCCCCTCAGCGCATTCACCGATGTGTTCACCGGCGGCGACGGGACCTTCGATGGCAACCTGGACGAGGTGGTAATCGTCGTTGCCGGCGTCACGGGCGCCAACCCGTCGACCGTGGAAGTCGACTTCGACTCGTTCGCCTTCAGCTCGGGCGGACCGCTGGCGTTCGACCAAGTCCTCTTCGACGACATGGAACACGGCGATCCCTTCGCCAATGGCTGGTTCTCGTTCGACGGTTCGGTAGGCGGCGGCGGCATCGCCGCCAACTCGGCCGACCTGCCGCCTGCGCTAGGCGGCGCCTTCTCACTCGAGACCGGCTGGGGTTCAGGTGGCACCGCCGGGTTCTATGGCGGCTTCGGCCGGACGAGCGCTTCCGACCTCTCCGGCACCGATCATTTCAACTTCTGGATCAACCCCGACGCCGGCCAGGAATACACGCTGGAGCTGAACCTCCAGGAGGACGACAACGCCGATGGCGCCATCAACGCGCCAGACGACGACGAATTCCAATTCAACTGCGTCGTGGGGGCGGCCGGACCGTGTGCCGTCTCGGGGGGCGGCTGGCAGCTCGTCTCGATCCCGCTCGACGATTTCTTCGACGACAACTCGTTCATCACCGGCGGCAACGGCGTCCTCGACCCGATTCCCGCCACTCGAGGCGGCAACGGCGAGCTGGTCAACGTCGTCGTGGCTGTGATCGGCACCGGTAGCGACGCGAGTTTCCGCACCGACTACTGGGCATTCACCCGCGGTCCTCTGGTACCCGATGCGGGTGGGGCCGCCACGATCATCGACGATTTCGAGAATGGCTTGCCGTCCGGCGTCGACGGAGACGGAGTTGGCATCGGATTCCTCACATTCCAGGGTGCCGGAAGCTCGGTGGCCATCACCGACACGACGACTCCCCCCGCACCGACACTGCCGGCGGTCGGCGAGCCCAACACGGTGCTGCAAATGGACGTCGACTCGACTTCGTTTGCAGGCATGATCCACGCCTTCGAGAACGCCGCCGTCGACACCTGGGTCTCCCAGGACTGGTCGACCAGCGAAGGCATCTCGATGTGGCTGCACGGAACCGGGTCGGGCTCGAGCATGTTCATCGACATCCTCGACAACCGCAACGCCGGAGCCACCACTGACGACGCCGAGCGCTGGACGGTCGCCTTCACGGACGACTTCGTCGGATGGCAACTGCTCGAATTCCCGTTCGCCGACTTCACGCGCAAGGAGATCGGCAACGGAGCACCCAACGACGGCCTCGGCCTGTTCGAGATGCACGGTTGGGCTCTCGGAACGCTCAATACTTCCGGACCCCGCACGTATTACGTCGACCAGGTGAGCCTGTACGGCTTGGCCGAGCCCCCTGCCCTGGCGGCGTCCTTCTCGGTCAACAACACGTTCATCGATGAGGGCACCACCGGCGACGTCGCCGTCAAGCTGAATCGCGCCATGGGCCCCGACGACCCGGCTGAGGTCAGTATCGACTTCGCTACCGAGCGCTCGAATGCGATTCCGTTCGAGGAGTTCACACCGACCAGCGGCACGCTCACCTTCACCAATGGCGGAGCGACCGAACTCACCTTCCCGATCCAGACCTTCGACGACAGCAAGTTCGAAGGGGACGAGCAGATCATCATCAGGCTCTCCAACCCGGTGGGCGTCGAGCGCGGTGCCCTCTTCCAGGGTTCGGCATTGATTGCCGACAACGATCCGTTCGATCCCAAACTGCTCGATGACTTCGAGCAAGGTGCCTACCTGTGGGAGAGCGATGGACCGGTGGAGTTGGGGACCCTGCGGCTCGAAGCCGGCGAACCCGATGAGCGGCCCGGCCAGGACGCGGTCGAGAACGTGCTGGTGGCCGATGTCCCCGTGCATGTCGACATCGCCGTGAAGGGTCGCTTGTGCGACCGGGGCAACGGCATCGTTCCGGTGCACCTCTTGAGCACGCCGGATTTCGACGCCACCAGTGTCGACCACACGACAGTCACGCTCGGCGCCGCCGGCGAGGCCCACATCGACCGCCGGACGGGCGAGGCGCGTCGACACGTCGTGGACGTGAATCGCGACGGCCTGGATGATCTGGTCTTCCATTTCCGGTTCAGGGCGACCGGGCTGGAGTGCTATCCCGACATCGTGCCGTTCAACGGCTCCACGTTCGACGGTCAGCCCATCACCGCCGGTGGCTCCGACGCCGCCATCGGCCATGACTTCGCCATCAGCCAGGACTGGACCGGAACCGAGACGCTCGACTTCTGGTACTACGGCTCGGGCTCCGGTGAGGACGTCACGGTTACCTTGAAGAACAATCGGGCTCCCGACCCGGGTCCGGCAGGCTGGAGCCTGGTGTGGAGTGACGAGTTCGACGGTCCGGCCGGCGCGCCACCCAACCCGGCCAACTGGGGCTACGAGATCGGCGACGTCACCCCCGATGGCAAGAACGGGTGGGGCAACGAGGAGTTGCAGTACTACACCGACGACAACGCCGCCACCGACGGAGCCGGCAACCTCGTTATCACCCTCGACGAGTCGGACGGCTCGCAGGAGTGCTACTACGGTCCCTGTGAATACGATTCGGCTCGTCTGCTCTCGCTCAACAAGGCCGAGTTCGCCTACGGGCGGATCGAGTCGCGGCTGTTGGTTCCGGACGGTGGTGACGGCCTCTGGCCAGCCTTCTGGAGTCTCGGGACCGATATCACCTACAACCCGTGGCCGGCCGCCGGTGAGATCGACTTCATGGAGTATGTGAGTCGCCTGCCGAACGAGATCTTCGGCACCGTTCACGGTCCCGGCTACAACGGGGGCGGCAGCTTCGGCGGCATCTACGACTTCGGTGAGCCGGTGTTCAACGACTACCACACCTTCACCGTGGAGTGGGAGCCCGACCTGATCACCTGGTACGTCGACGGCATCCAGTACCACCAGGCCACTCCGGCCGACGTGCCTGGACCGTGGGTGTTCGACAAGCCGTTCTTCCTCCTGCTCAACTTCGCCATCGGCGGCAACTTCGGCGGTCCGGTCGATCCCGGGACCAGCTTCCCCCAGGAATACGCCATCGACTACGTGCGGGTCTACCAGGGGCCGGACACGGCCGAACGCTTCGAGACTACGTTCAGCGACGATGTGGCCGGATGGACGGAAGTCAGTCTTCCCCTGACCAACTTCGCCCGTAGCGATACCCAACCTGACGGAGCACCCGACGACGGCTTCGGCCTCGACGAGATCTGGGGCTACGGCCTGGCGCTTCCGAATGGGAACTCGACCGGAGAGCTGAAGCTCGACCTGGTGCGACGGGTCCCGTTCCCGCCCCCCACCGAACTGACCGTGACCACGCTGGACGATGATGGCGCCGGCTCCCTTCGGGAGGCGTTGGCTCTGATCGCCGACGGCGGCACGATCGACTTCGACCCCGCACTGGCCGGCGGCACGATCGGGCTGACGTCAGGCCAGCTCCTCGTCGACCGGAGTGTCACCATCGACGCTTCGGCCGCACCGGGAATCGTGGTCAGCGGCACCAACGTCTCGCGAGTGTTCCAGGTCGAGCCGTCGGCGGTTGTCGCCATGAGCGACTTGGTGGTGGCCGAGGGGGCGGGCGCCCCACAAGGCGGTGGCATTCTCAATCTGGGGTCCCTCACACTCGATCGAGTTGTCGTACGCGACAACGCCGAGACGAGCGCCGGGCCGGCCAACTTCGCGTTCGGTGGCGGTGGGATCTACAACGGTGAGGGAGCAACGCTCAACCTGACGGACAGCACGGTGGCCGACAACACCAGCCTCAACCAGCCGGCGGGCGGGATCTACGGCTTCCTCGGGAGCACGATCAACATCACCCGCAGCACAGTGAGCGGCAACGTGGCGGCTGTCGACGTGGCGGGCGGGCTGCGCTCCCTGGGAGACGCCAATATCGTCAACAGCACCTTCAGTGGGAATGTGTCGACGGCCTGGCACGGAGGCGCGATCTTCCACACAGACGGTCAGCTGACGGTGACCAATTCCACGTTCACCGGCAACACCGCGCCGGCGGGAACGGCAGCCGGGATCGTGGTGGCGACGTTCGGCGGGGGAACACCAGACCTGACCCTGACCAACACGATCATCGCCGGAAACCTGAGCGGCGTGGCGTGTGCCATCGAAAACCAGGGGGGAGCGGGCACCATCACGTCGGGCGGTTTCAACATCGACGATGACGGCACCTGCAACCTCACCGCCGCCGCGGACCTACCCAACACGGACCCGCTGTTGGGGTCGCTGACGGACAACGGCGGGCTCACACTCACTCATGCGCTGCTGAGCGGTAGCCCGGCAATCGACGCGGCAGACGCCGGAGCGTGCCCGGCCGTCGATCAGCGTGGAGTAGCGCGTCCGCAGGGCGCCGAGTGCGATATTGGAGCATTCGAGCTCGAGTGAGTCTCCGCTCGCTCCTCTGAAGGGCTCCGGCCGGCGACCCGGCCGGAGCCGCCCGCCACGATGCCAGGAGACGGTTGGTGAACAATCGGGAACAATCGACCGCCGGACCCGGTGCTGAAGGCTTTGTCGAGATCGACGGCGAGGGCTTCTACCTCATTCCCGACGTCGATCGACTCGGGCCCTTCCTCATGAGCATCGTCAGCGATGCCGACCACTGGATGTTCGTATCGAGCAAGGGGGGGCTCACGGCCGGGAGACGAGACCCATCCTTGGCGCTGTTCCCCTACGAAACCGACGATCGTCTCCACCTCGCTTCCGGCTCGACCGGGCCAGTCACGCTGATCCGGTCGACAGAACACGCCGGCGAGACGACGTGGGAACCGTTCCGGGGCGTTCGCACCTCACACGTGCAGCGCAATCTGTACAAGTCCGTGGTCGGCAACCAGCTCATCTTCGAGGAGGTCCATCGCGGCCTCGGCCTGAGATTCCGCTACCGGTGGTCGAACAGTGATCGCTTCGGGTTTGTCAGGACCGCCACCCTCGTCAACCTCGGCTCTCAACGGGTCACGCTGGATCTCGTCGACGGGCTGCTGAACCTCCTTCCCTTCGGGTTGGCTCCATCGCTGTACGAGAGGATGAGCAACCTGACGAACGCCTACAAACGAAGCGAAATCCTTGGCGCCCGTGGCCGGCTGGCCTCCTACTCACTGGAGGCACGCGTCGTGGATCGTCCCGAGCCGGCGGAGGCGTTGATTGCATCCGTGGCATGGTCGGTCGGCCTCGATGCCGCCACGGTCACGGTCGACCCTGACGCCGTCGAGGTCTTCCGAGCCGGCAACGAGCCTCAGACGGGCGCCCTGACCACCGGGCGGCCCGGCGCCTATCTGCTGTCATCCAGGGTGGACATCGACCCAGGCGAAACATCGAGCTGGACGATCGTCGCCGATGTGAATCAGACCCAGGGCAGCGTGGTCGAATTGTTGGGCATGCTCGAGGAACCGACCGACCCTCGAGGGGTGGTGGAGCGATCGGTTGACGAGGGAACTGCGTCCCTCGTCGAGCTGATGGCGCGCGCCGATGCTCTCCAGCACGCAGGCGATCGGATGGCCACCGCCCACCACTTCTCCAATGTCATGTACAACGTCATGAGAGGCGGGGTCTTTCTCTCGGCGAATTCCGTCGACCGCCACGACTTCGCCTCCTTCCTGGCCGGTCGCAACCGCACGGTCGCCGCTCGTCACCAAGGCTGGATCGATGCGCTGCCAGACCAGGTCGAGCGCGCCTCCCTGACACGCCGAGTGCAGGCCGCCGATGACCCGGACCTGATGCGGCTCTTCCTCGACTATCTGCCGCTCACGTTCTCCCGACGACACGGCGACCCGAGCCGGCCATGGAATGCCTTCTCCATCCGTGTCAGGGACACGACCGGCCGACCCATCGTCTATTTCGCCGGCAATTGGCGCGACATCTTCCAGAACTGGGAGGCGTTGTGCTCGAGCTTCCCCGCCTACCTCCCCAGCGTCGTGTCGGTGTTCCTCAATGCCTCCACCGCGGATGGCTACAACCCCTATCGAATCACCCGCGACGGTCTCGACTGGGAGGTTCCCGAACCCGACGACCCCTGGAGCAACATCGGGTACTGGGGCGATCACCAGATCGTCTACCTCTTCCGTCTCCTCGATGCGACGGATCGGTTTCGTCCCGACGCCCTGGCCGGCATGCTCGGTCGGGTCTTGTTCTCCTACGCCGACGTCCCCTACCGGATCGTTCCCTACGAGGACATGGTGCGCGACCCCAAGGCGACCATCATCTTTGACCGGGCGGCGGCCGATGCATCGGCTGACCGCGTCGAGGATTTGGGTGGAGACGGGAAGTTGATGGCCACGGCCGGGGGAGACGTCTACCTCGTCACGATGGTCGAGAAACTGCTCGTTCCGGCACTGGCGAAACTGTCGAACTTCGTCCCTGGCGGGGGCATCTGGATGAACACCCAGCGCCCGGAATGGAACGATGCCAACAATGCCCTCGTCGGGCATGGGGTGTCGATGGTGACCCTCTACCACCTGCGACGCTACCTTCACCATCTCGATGCCCTGCTCGGCGGCTCCGAACTCACCGACGTAGCCATCTCGGCAGAAGTCGTCGACTGGTTGCGTGACGTGGCCGGCACACTCCAACGAAACTCAGCGCACCTCGGGGGCGAACTCACGGCCGAGCTCCGCCGAACGATCACCGATGAACTGGGCCAAGCTTTTTCGCGCTACCGGGCGAAGGTCTACACGGCGGGTCTCACCGGCGCCGTTCCGCTGAGCGTTTCAGATGTGATGCACCTCTGCCAGGCAGCCGTCCCGCACCTCGATGACACGATTGCCCGCAATCGACGCCCCGACGGGTTGTATCACTCGTACAACCTCGTCTCCTTTGGCGACGACGGAGCGACGGCGCGGCTCGAACATCTCTACGAGATGCTCGAGGGCCAAGTGGCCGTGCTCGGATCGGGCGTCCTCACTCCGGAGGAGCAACTCGGCGTCCTCGAGGCTCTCTTCGACAGCGCCATGTACCGACCCGATCAGAACAGCTTCATGCTGTACCCGGCCAGGCGCCTTCCGTCGTTCCTCGAGAAGAACGTGATCCCCGCCGCCGTGGTCGCTGCCAACCCCCTCTTGATGGACCTCGCAACCGCCGGCGATGCGTCGATCGTTCTGGTGGATGCGGATGGCCGGCACCGGTTCAACCCCGACTTCCAGCACGTCGACGACCTCGTCGGAGCGCTGGATGATCTGGCCCTGCAGGAGCGATGGGCCGAGCTGGTTGCGGCGCATCGCCAGGCCACCCTCGCCGGCTACGAACAGGTCTTCCATCATCGCGCGTACACAGGCCGCTCCGGGTCGATGTACGGGTACGAGGGAATCGGCTCGATCTACTGGCACATGGTGGCCAAGCTTCTCGTGGCCGCCCAGGAGGCGGTGGTCAGCGCGTCGGAGGAAGGCGCCCCCGCCGAAACGCTCCGGCGCCTGATCGACCTCTACTGGCGCATCCGCTCCGGTCTGGGTTTCGAAAAGACGGCCGCCGAGTTCGGAGCGTTTCCCATCGACGCCTATTCGCACACACCTGCCCACGCCGGCGCCCAACAACCGGGCATGACCGGGCAGGTCAAGGAGGAGATTCTGACGCGGACCCTCGAACTGGGGCTTCGCGTCGATGGAGGTCGGATCCACTTCGATCCCGTCCTCTTGAGGGCCAGGGAGTTCCTGGCGGAGCCGGAGACGTGGAGAGTTCGTGACGTCGGCGGCCGTCCCCACGTGATCGAGCTGCCGGCGGGATCGTTAGGGATGTCGTTCTGCCAAGTGCCGGTTGTCGTTGCCCTCACCGACGACATCGCGTCGATAGAAGTGCGTTTGGCCGACGGTTCCGAGGTGCGCCTCCCGGGTCTCCAGCTGGACAAGGAGCTGAGCAGGGCAGTGTTCGAGCGAACCGGCCAGGTGGTGACTATCCGGGCCTTCATCCCCTCGTCGGGTGTCAAGTCTCGGTACCCGTCTGACAGGTTGGCTCCGGCACCTGCATGACACGTGATGGCGGGTTATGAGGCGGCGTGGGTGCGGATCAGCTTCCCGTCGTGTGAGATCTCGACGGTATCGCCCACCACCCGCACGTCGACGCTCTGAAGCCGGTACCGGTTCCCGACCCGATAGGTGGTGGCAGCGAAGCTGATGTTGCCCGACGAGTCCACTTTCCGTACCACCGGTCGACCCACCGTCTCCGGCCGCACCGGGCGTGCCCGCCGAAACCGTTCAAACACGGCAGGTTCGTCCTCGATCTGGTGCCGGCGAACATGGGAAGCGACCAGCATGCCACTCCAACACCGCCTGATACCGCTGCTCCACGACACCCAGCTCCACCAACACAACCAGGACCTCCTCCGAGCGTTCAGAGAAGGATGGAACCAGCAAATGTCACCCACGTCCCGAAGCCACTGTCGCCCACCTACCGGAGCCGCGTCCCGAAACTGTCAGGCACCAACCGGAGCCCCAATGTTCATCATGAACCGAAACACCACAATCCCCTCGTCGGAGCTTCGGAGCTTCGGAGCTAGCGGGCGAGCCGGTCCGCCGGCTGGTCTCGGCGCGGTTGCCGGGGGACGGACGCGCCTCTGGTGCGTGCGGCGTGGGCCCCGTGGGAATCGAACCCACAACCAACGGGTTAAAAGCCCGGTGCTCTGCCAATTGAGCTAGAGGCCCAGATCGAGATGATACTCAGGATATTCGGCTGCTCGGCAGCGCCTCCGTGTGTGGCGGGGCGCAGGTCGGTATCGTCATCAGGATGATGGCCGCCCATCCACCGACGAGTCCGCAGAGGAGGTTGCCCCGGTGATCCGTTTCGGGATCTCTGCTCTTCCCCCCGATGGTGACGAGGCCGCCTTCCTCGACGGGGTGGTGGAGGCCGGGTACGGCGCCGTCGAGCTCAGTTTCACCAAGGGCTTTCCTTGGAAAGAGAAGCAGTGCCGCCATTTTGGCGAGCTGGCCGCTGAGCGGGACGTCGCCCTGTCTGCCCATGCCCCCTTCTTCGCCGTCCTCACCGTCCAGGACGAGGACAAAGCCAAGCAATGCAGAGCGGCCCTCGAACACACCATGAAGCTCGGTCACGAGCTGGGCGCCAAGATCATCGTGGCCCACCTCGGCAGCACCCACGGCGAGCCGCCCGAGGTGCTGCTCGACCGGATCAGAACCCATCTCGACTGGATCGAATCGAAGGTTCGCAACCTCGGGGTCGGCCTGGGGCTGGAGACGGGAGGAAAAGCCAGCCAGTTCGGGAGTCTGGGTGATATCGCCCTGCTCGCTTCGGAATACAGCTTCGTTCGCCCGGTCGTCGATTGGGCCCACGTGCACGCCATGTCGGGCGGCGCTCTCACCACCCGTGAGTCATTCGAGGCGGTGATCGCCTTCATTCGGAGCCAGTTCCCAGGCTGGATGGTCGACCCGCTCCATTGCCAGTTCACCGACAACCTGTTCGGTGAGGCCGGCGAGATCAAGCACGTTCCCTACGGCGAGGGCAGTCTTCGGGTGGGGCCTCTGGTGGAGGCGGCTCAGGCGAGCGGCCTTCGCATGACCATGATCTCCGAGGCGCGCCGACCCGAGAGCGACGCGGCGATCTTCGCGGAGGTCCGTGAGACGTTGGCGGCGATCGAGGAGCCGGCGGTCGGGTCGACCCGGCGCCTTGCGTCGGCAGACATCCATTTTCCCGACCCGGTCGAGGTGGTCGAAGACGGCAAGTACGCTTCGCCGGTCGGCGTGGAACGGGCGCTCCGCCTCTCCAACATCGACAAACCCTTCTTCCCGGACGGGCTCACCAAGGGCGACCTCATCCAGTACTACGCCTCGGTGGCACCCGTCCTGCTGCCCCATCTGGCCGGGCGGGGCATCGTGATGTCGCGGTATCCCGACGGCGCGGACGGGGAGTTCTTCTACGAGAAGCAGGCGCCCGGCCATCAGCCCGATTGGATGCCCCTGGCGTCGATCCATTCCGGCCATCGCGGAAAGCCGATCGATTTCGTCATGGCGACCAGTCGCGAAGGCCTGATGTGGCTCGCCAACATGGGTTGCATCGAGATCCACCCCTGGCTGTCGCAGATGCAGCACATCGAGAACCCGTCGTTCGCCATCTTCGACCTGGACCCTGCCGAGGGCGCCACGTGGGGCCAGGTGGTCGACGTGGCCAACCTGATCAAAGTGGCCCTCGGTGGTCTCGGCCTGGTGGGATACCCGAAGACGTCAGGCGCCACCGGCATCCACATCTACGTGCCGCTCGACCCCGTGGCCGACTACTCGACGGTGCGGGGTTTCGTCGACGGCGTCGGCCGCCTTCTCGTCAAAGCCAACCCCGATGACATCACCATGGAATGGGATATCCCCAAGCGGGCCGGGAAGGTGTTCATCGACGTGAATCAAAATGTGGGTGGCAAGACGATCGCCTCGGTGTATTCGGTGCGGCCGCGCGCCGGAGCGCCCGTCTCGACCCCGCTGTTGTGGGAGGAGGTCGGGGCGGTTCAGCCGGACGACTTCACGATCGAGACGCTGTGGCCACGGCTCCAGAAGTACGGAGATCTCTTCGCCCCCGTGCTCCGAGGCGGTCAGACCCTCGACGTGGCCAACGCCGCCCTCGGCCTGGTCTGATCCGGCCACCTACACGGCGTCGGAAGCGTTGAGGACCCAGGCGATCCCCTCGTCCCCGTCTTCGACGGCGATTCGACACGCCCAACCGGTTGGCGGGAACGGATCGGTCCACCACCACCAGCGCAGCCTCTGGACCGCCTCTCCAAACTCCGCAGGGTCGGGTGGCCACATGTCGAGATGATCGGTCATCGCCGCGGCCGCCCACCAGGCGGCCGCCCTCCCGGTGGCGGCGCCGGCTCGTCGTCCATGGGCGCCACCGTCGGCGGCCGTCCAGGCCATGATCGCCATGGCCTGCGACGCGTCGACCTCGGCCACCCGCGCCTGCCGGAGACCCAGGCGGGCGATGGCGGCCATGGCGTTCCCCTCCACCGCATACGCCTCCGCCGCCCCGTTGGAGTGCTCGGTCCACGTCTTGACCAGGTCGAGCAGTGCCTCCACGGTCTCCGGGTCGTCGAGAGTTTCGCCAGGCGCCGGGAGGTCCACGGGTTCCAGGCGCTCCGGGAGCGGCGGGTCACACTCCACTCGATCCGGGCGGTAGGTGGCCAGCGAATATCCTCTTTCCCAAGGCGCCAACCGATCCGGCATCTCCATCACCCCGCGGTCGAACGATGCGTCCGAGAGATCCTCGCCACGCATCACCCGCTCAAAGGCCACCATCGCTCGCACCGGTCCTTCGTCGAGCCACGGCTCCAGGTCGGCCCACTGCTTGGTGCTGGCCGCCACTTCCGTGAGCGGTCCCAGGGTGAATCGACTGGCGCGACTCCCCGCCACCGCAGCGGCCATCTCGCCCGGGCCCTCCAGGGCGAGGCGGTAGTCGACGTGATGGGCCACCCCCCACAGCTGCTTGCCCCGCTCAACTGCCTCGTGGCACCGGTCGCGTAGGTCGGTCAGATCGTCCCACCGGCCGTCGCGAACGAAGGCATCGATGCGGGTCATGAGCCCGTCGGGTGTTCCGATTTCGATGAGCTCGGGGACAGAGAGCGGCTCGCTCACAGGGTGCCTGGTTCGGCGCCCACTGCTACAGGGAGACCCGCCCCTGCCCAGTCGCTCCATGATCCTGCGTAGAGCTTCGGCTCGGGGAGGCCGGCCACCACATGGGCGAGCAACGTGTGGCAGGCGGTGACGCCGCTTCCGCAGTAGACGACCGTGTCACCGGCACTGGTTTTGCCCTCGACGGCATAGCGCCGGCGGAGCGTCTCGGGGTCGAGGAATCTGCCGTCGGCTCCCAGATTCCCGGCGAAGTCCATATTGATGGCAGACGGGATGTGCCCGGCAGCAGGATCGACAGGTTCGAAGATCCCTTCGTAGCGCTCGAGCGCCCGAGCGTCGATGAGCCGCCACTCTCCCATGCGGTCGAGCAGTTCCTCCCGCTCGATGACGCCACCGGGGCGGACCCGAGCGACGAACTCCTCGGGCGGCAGAGGCGAGACTTCACTGGTCGTCTCCAATCCCTCCTCGGTCCAGGCTTGCCATCCGCCGTCGAGGACGGCCACGTCGTCGTGGCCGAGGTGGCGGAGCATCCACCAAAGGCGGGCGGCGACGGCACCGCCGGCGCTGTCGTAGGCGACCACGGTGTGGTGGTTCCCGATCCCCCGCCTGGCCAACGTGGCGGCGAACACCTCAGGCGACGGCAGGGGGTGACGTCCACGACCCGTTGTCGCACTCAGATCGGTCTCGACATCGAGGTACTGCGCCCCGGGAACGTGGGCGTTGAGGTATTCACGGTGCCCCTGGGCATGGTCAGCGAGGTACCAGCGGACGTCGACGACCCGCAGGGCCGGGTCGGCCAATCTCTCTGACAGCCATGAGGTCGAGACGAGCGGTTGCACGCCCGCCATTATGGTCAGCGGGAACTGGTCCTGGGCTGGAAGGGGAGCAGAGTGGCTGGTTCGCCCATGGTCGGCAGAATCCGATCGAGGAGCCGCATCGAGCATTCGAGGCAGTCGTGGGCGGACGCGATGTTGGGCATCTTCTGGCAGCGAGGGCACCGGACCTTGGCGGCGGATTCGATGGTGGTCGGGGCGGGCATGGTCGGACTCCAATCTCTATCTTCACCATCGGCATCCAGAGGGACATGCCTGAGCGGGTTTTCCTTCGCCACGAGTGAGCGGCCCCGGAGGGCCGCTCACTCATCAATGGGTTGCCCTCTCTCAGGCGTCGTCCTGGAGGTCCTCGCGAAGTGTCTCGGCGGCCTCATCCGGCTTCGCCTCGAGAGTCTGTGGCTCTGCTTCCTGAGGAGCGGGTTCTTCGGCAGGGAGGTCTTCGTGCGTGCCCTTGATGGTCTTCCGGACCACCACCCCGAGATCCTCGACCGTGGCGCCCAGGGCGTCCACGAGGGCGGAGGCTGCCGCCTTGGATTCGGCTTTCACCTCATCGTCCCTCACCGCGGCACCCAGGCTCCCGAAAACCCGCTCCAGCCCATCGGAGATGGTGTCGAAGGCCTTCTTGATCTCATCCGACGACGGACCGCCCTCCTCGCTCTTCTCGGTGTCCGTGCTTTCGTAGTGCTGGCGGAACTTCTTGCCGAGCGAGCTGAATCGATCGCCGACATCCTTCCACGCTTCCTCGTTCCGGCTCATGGTGTCCCCTCTATGATCGCCGTATGTTGCTGCATCTCCTTGATGGTACCTATGAGTTGTTTCGTGCGTACTTCGGTCGTCCGCCTCGTTCCGCACCGGACGGCCGTCCGGTTGGCGCCGTGCACGGACTCCTCGAGTCCACCCTCGGCCTTCTCCGCGAGCCGAACGTCACCCACGTGGGAGTGGCGACCGATACCGTGATCGAATCGTTCAGGAACGACCTTTTCGCGGGATACAAGAGCGGGGAGGGGATCGAGCCGGACATCCTGGCCCAGTTCGGGCTGGCGGAGCGGGCGCTGGAAGCGATCGGCGTCAAAGTGTGGAGGATGAGAGAGTTCGAGGCCGACGATGCTCTGGCGGCTGCCGCGGCGCGCTGGGTGGAGGACGTCGACCAGGTTGTGATCGCCTCACCCGACAAGGATATGGCTCAATGTGTCACCACCGACCGGGTGGTCATGCTGGACCGGCGTCGCGAGATCGTCCTCGACGAGGAGGGGGTGATCGAGAAGTTCGGCGTCCGTCCCGCCTCGATTCCCGACTATCTGGCGCTCGTGGGCGATACGGCCGATGGCATCCCCGGTATTCCCGCCTGGGGCGCCAAGTCGGCCAGCCAGGTGTTGTTCGAGTACGACCATGTGGCCGCCATACCCGACGATGAGACCGAGTGGACGATCAAGGTGCGAGGCGCAGCCCGCCTGGCCGCCAATCTTCGTGAACGCCGCCCGGAGGTCGAGCTCTATCGCACGCTGGCCACGCTCAGGGTGGATGCGCCTCTCCCGGACGATCTCGACGATCTTCGTTGGGAGGGAGCCGACAGAGACGCCTTCGAGGGGCTCTGCGACGAGCTGGGATTCACCAGTTTGAGGACTCGACCCCACCGATGGCGGGGGGAGTGACCTCAGCCTCCGGTGGCCGGTGTTCCTCCGGCTTGGACGAGAACGTCGCGTAGGGCGTCCTTCTTCACCAGCCCGCTCTGGCGCCAGCGCTGATTGAACTTCCCGGGCTTGGCGCCCTTCTGGCGGGGTGAGGCGAGAACCACAAAGGTGGGAGTAGACCGGACCTTGAAGGCGTCGACTGCCCAGGGCGCCTTGGCCACGTTGATCTTCACCACGTTGGCTCCCTCCCCGAACTCGTTTGCCAGCTCGTCCACGATGCCGTCCATCACCTGGCAGGGAGCGCAGCCGTGCTGGAAGAAGTCCACCAGGATGGGCTTGCCGGTGGCGGCCATCTCGTGCAGTTCGCCCATCGAGTGGACGGGGGCGGCCTTCGTGCGCTTTTTCTTGAACATGATGCTTCGCTCTATCTGTCGGGGTTCCGGACTTTCAACGCGGCGCGTCGGTCAATGATTCCCGTCGTCATCGTCTTCGAAAACGAGGTCCCACCGATCGTCACAGTCCTCGCAGCGGTAGATCAGGAAGTCGCCGGGCTCGAAGAAGGCATCGGGAGGGGGAGAGCTGAGCAGGTGGGCAGTGCCCAGACAGTCGACGCAGGTGATCGTTTTGGGCGGTTGCGGTGGGCCGTCGGTCATGGTGCCGCCGCACCCTCGACGGCGTCGAAATCCACGTGCTTTGGTGTTCCGGCGGGCCCCCATCGGATCACGGCGTAGCCGAACAAACCTGCAATGAGCGATCCGGCGAAGATCCCGATCTTGGCCCGGTCGGCCAGATCCGGCGAGTCCGGGAATGCCAGGCCGGCGATGAAGAGAGCCACGGTGAATCCGATCCCGGCCATGGCGGACAATCCGAATACGTGCGACCAGGTGGTGCCCTTGGGCAGCCTGCCGAGCCCGGTCTTGACGGCGAGGAGGGTGGCCAGGGTGATGCCTCCGATCTTCCCGACCACCAGGCCGACCCCCACCCCCAACGTGACGGGATGGGTAATGGCGTCGCTCAGGGAAATGCCCTCAAACCGGACGCCGGCGTTGGCCAGGGCGAAGACCGGCACGATCACATAGCCGCTCCACAATGCGAGGGCGTGCTCTACCCGGTTCAACGGAGCGATGGATTCGGTGGCCACTTGGGCAAGCATGCGCGCCTCGTGGTCGACTCGCTCTCGATCGGCCTGCGTGTCCTCGCCAACGGGGTAGGTATCGATGATCCGACGCGCCTCACGATCGAAGGCGCGAGCATCGAGCAGAGGTCGTGCCGGGGTGATGAGGCCGATGGCGACACCCGCCAGGGTCGCGTGGACGCCGGATTCGAGGAAGAAGAACCACGCCAGGAAGGAGACGGGAACGTAGAACATGAGGGATCGAACATTGACGCGGTTGGCCACCACCATGGCGGCGATCGCCAGGACCCCGAGCATCAGCCACAGTGCCGAGAGGTCTGCTGTATAGAACAGGGCGATGACGGCAATAGCTCCCACATCGTCGGCGATGGCGAGGGCGAGGAGGAAGAGCTTCGCTCCCACCGGAACCCGACGACCGAGTAGCGCCACCACACCCAGCGAGAACGCGATATCGGTGGCCATGGGGATTCCCCATCCACCCGCTCCTTCGCCCGATCCAACGAAGGCCAGGTAGATGAGGGCCGGGACGATCATGCCGCCCAAGGCGGCGATGGCGGGAAGGGCGGCGGCTTTCGGGTCCCGCAACTCGCCGAGAACCAACTCGCGTTTGATCTCGAGCCCGACCACGAAAAAGAAGATGGCCATGAAACCGTCATTGATCAGTTCCCGCAGCGTCTCCTCGAGATGAAGCGGTCCGAACGCCAACTCGAAATGAGTCTCCCAGAACGACTCGTAGGTTTCGCCGACGGCCGAGTTGGCCCACACCAGGGCGATCACTGCGGCCAGGAGGAGAACCACCCCCGAGGAGGCTTCGATCTGCGTGAACCGAAGCGCCGGGCGTACGAACGCCCGCGGGATGATTCGATCCGACTGGAGGAATGAGGAAATGGGGTGTTCTTCAGCCATGCGCGAAAGAGGGTACACCGGTCATTGACGGATCACTCCGCCAGGGCGCGCTATCCGTCAGTTGGTGGAGTCGAGGAACTCATGGAAGCCGCTGGCGTCGAAGCTGGACTCGGGTGCCATCATCATCACCATGGCCGGCGAGTCATCGTCGGCGCGAAAGACGGCCAATTCCTGACGGACCTCCGAGCCGTCGTCCGCCGCGCCGATGTAGATCTCTATCTCGACCTCGGCTCCATTGATCAGGGCGGTCCGGGTGCCCTCGTATCGGAAGTCGATGTTCTGTCCGCTCTGGCTGCTGAACTCCCCCCCTGCCTGGGAACGAAGTTCGGTCTCGGACGTGCCGCTTGGGAGGCTGATGAGGAAGAGCACCGCGCCGTCCGAGGCGATGTCGCCGCCCGCATCGAAGGACGTCGCGGCCATCATGGCTCGCAATCCGAGGATGTCCATGCCGAAGAACGGCTCGAATCCGTCGGGGAGATCGTGGGTGACGATCTCCTGCCCGATTGTCGATGCCTTGTCGGCGCTCAGGGTGAAGCTGTCTCCGACTACCCGCGCCAGGAGGAAGCCGATTCCTCCGGCGATCACGACCAGCACGGCAACGATGCCGAGAACGATCTTGGTGGTTTTGCTCATGCGGGATGGGCTCCGGTGACGACCGAGGGCCAGGTTACCTGGCGCCCCGGCGTTTCCTCTCCGCTACAGCTTCTTGCCGACTGACATGAGATCCTCACAGCCGCGGATGACTCGCTCGGACATCGACTGCTCAGCCTTCTTCATGTAGCTGCGTGGGTCGTAGAGCTTCTTGTCGCCGACATCGCCGTCCACCTTCAAGACGGCGGAGTAGTTCGAGAACATGTGGTCGACGATCGGACGCGTGAAGGCGTACTGGGTATCGGTGTCGATATTCATCTTGATGACGCCATATCCCAGGGTCTCGCGAATCTCGTCGAGGCTCGACCCTGATCCGCCGTGGAAGACCAGATAGTGGCGCCCCTCCTCACCGAATCGCTCCTCCATGGCGGCTTGCCCGTCGCGCAGAATGGTCGGACGCAGTTCCACCGATCCCGGCTTGTAGACCCCATGGACATTGCCGAACACGGCGGCGAGAAGGTAGCGGCCCCGCTCACCGGTGCCGAGCAGTTCTCCGACCGCCACCATGTCCTCAGGCGACGTGTACAGCTTCGCCTTGTCCACGCCCTCGTGGTCCTCCGTATCCTCGACGCCGCCGACGATGCCGATCTCGAGCTCGAGGACCACGTCGACCGCGGCGCACTCATCCAGAAGCGTCGAGGCGAGGGCAAGGTTCTCGTCGAGTGGCAGCGCCGAGGCATCCAGCATGTGGCTTTGAAACAGCGGCCCGCGTCCTTCGGCCTTGCGTTGCCCGCTGACGGCCAGCAGCGGCCGGATGTAGGTGTCGACTTTGTCGGCTTGGCAATGATCGGTGTGGAGCGCGACGTTGATGGGGTATCGATCGGCTACCACGTGGGCGAACTCGGCGAGTGCCTGGGCTCCCAGGGCCATGTCCTTCACCGCCAGGCCGGACAGAAAATCGCCGCCGCCGGTCGAAACCTGGATGATCCCGTCGGATTCTGCTTCGGCGAAGCCCTTGAGTGCCGCATTGAGCGACTCGCTCGACGTCACGTTGATCGCCGGGAAGGCATAGCCTCCCGCCTTGGCTGCATCCAACATGGCGCGGTAGGTCTCGGGGGTTGCGATCGGCATGGACGGGCTCGCTTTCTATCGTGTGACCTCCAAGGTAGCGGCTCCGAGCCGCGCGTAGCCAGGCGAGGCGGACCGCGCTCGTTTTTCGACACGACGTTGGTTTCTCAGCCCCCTATGGTTGCGGTGTGGTCGTCAAGAACCCCGTCCTGCGTGCATTACTTCTCGCCCTCGGCTTTGTGAGCGTGGCGACAGCGATCGCCGGTGTCTTCATGCCCGTCATCCCCACCACCGGGCCGGTCCTGCTCGCCGGGTTTGCCTTCTCGCGCTCCTCGGAGCGCTTCGATAGCTGGTTGGTGAACCATCGAGTCTTCGGGCCCATCATCCGCGACTGGAGGGCTGGGCTTGGTTTCACTGTGCGGGCCAAGGTGCTGGCCGTGATCGCCATCGTCCTCTCGTTTTCTTTGACGCTGACGGTCGCCATCACCGGCCTCTGGGGACGCGTCGCCATGATCGCCCTGGCGCTGGCCATCGTCGCCTATGTCCTGACGCGGCCTACCAAGGCAACGTCAGCGGCGATGACGACCGAACCAGCGCTGGCGTTCGACGTGCCCGAGTAGCGGCGCTTTCCGAGCGGCGCAACCGTTCGTCCCGGCCGAAACCGTCAACTGTTGCACGGTGCAACAGTTGACACCGATTCGACCGGCTTCGAAGATCTGGCACATGACCACGATCAACAAAGCGCACATGGAGGCATGGAGAAGCTTTCTCGAGCTGCACGCTCGTCTCATGCGAGTCCTCGAGTCCGAACTCCAGGAAGCGGAAGACCTCCCACTCAGCTGGTACGACGTGCTCGTCCAACTCAACGAGGCGGGTGGTCGCATGAGAATGGGTGAACTCGCCCAGCGAATCCTCATCAGCCGTTCGGCGACGACGCGCTTCGTGGAGCGGCTCGAGAAGGCCGGCCTCATAACCCGGGAGGCTTGTGCGACGGATCGGCGGGGTACTTTCGTCGTGCTGACCGGCTTGGGAAAAGATACGCTGCGGAAGGCTGCTCCCACCCACCTGGCCGGGGTCGAAGAGCATTTCACACGGCATCTGACTGCCGGCGAGGCGAAGCAACTGACGCACATCCTGAGCCGGGCACTCGACCACCAGAACGCCTCACCATGAACACGTCCGGGTCGCCCTGAACGGACCGACCCGGACCGAAGTCCGGGTCGATACCCCCCTTTGGCGGTTCCTGACATCGACAGAAAACCGATGCTGTCATGGTATCCCGACGCATTGTCGGGCGCATCAGCCGCAAGGACGAATCGCGACTCCGCCGCGAGGGGGAGAACGCCTTCCAGGTACTAGTGCGGCTGGCCGGGGACCACGAATCCGGTCTCGTACGCCAGCACCACCGCTTGGACTCGATCGCGCAGCCGCAACTTGGCGAGCAGATTCGAGACGTGGGTCTTGACGGTGCTCTCTCCCACGTAGAGCTCGGCGGCGATCTCGGCGTTGGTGAGCCCTCGGGCCACGAGTCGGAACACCTCCTCCTCGCGTTCGGTGAGCTCGCCGAGCTCCGCGGCGGGCGCCGGTCCCCGGGGTGCTTCGGTCATTTGTTGAATCAGGCGTTTTGTGATGGAGGGAGCGAGCGCCGCCTCTCCCATCGCGACGGTGCGCACCGCCGCGATCAGATCCTCCGGAAGGGCATCCTTGAGCAGGAACCCACTGGCGCCTGCCGAGAGAGCGTCGTAGATGTAGTCATCCGGATCAAAGGTCGTCAGCATCAGCACACGGATCGTGCCGGGGTCCGCCACCGCCATGATCCTGCGGGTCGCCTCGATGCCGTCGAGACCCGGCATCCGGATATCCATGAGGATCACCTGAGGGGCGAGTCGACCGGCCATCGTGACGGCCGCGTTGCCGTCCGAAGCCTCGCCGACGACATCGATATCGGGTTCGCCTTCGAGAATCATCCGAAACCCCGCACGGACCAGATCCTGGTCATCCGCCAGAGCCACGCGGATCACGAGCGACCCCGCACGGGAAGTTCGGCGTGCACTCGAAAGCCCTCGCCGTTGACGTTGCCGATCTCGACAACGCCGCCGAACAAGGCCACCCGTTCGCGGATTCCGATGAGCCCGTGTCCGCGTCTCGTCCCGTTGGGCGCTCCTCGGCCGTTGTCGACGACATCGATCATGAGCCGATCGGGACCGTAGCGGGTCCTCACCTCGGCGGCGACGTTCTGTCCACCGTGCTTGACCGTGTTGGTGAGCGCCTCCTGAATGATCCGGTAGGCCGAGAGCTCCACGGGGCCGGGGAGCACCTGTTGCTCGCCTTCGACGATGAGCGTGACCGGAACCCCGGCGGCGCGCACCTGATCAGCGAGCTGTTCCAGGGTCCTCAACCCGGGCTGAGGTTCCAGGCTTCGGTCTCCACGCATGACCCCCAAGACGAGCCGCATCTCCGCCAGTGCCTGGCGTCCCGTTGCTTCGATGGACTCGAGGGCGTCGACTATTCGGTCGGGCTCTGCTTCGCCGACGCGCTGGGCGGCGGCGGCTTGCACCACGATGACCGACACGCTGTGGGCGACGATGTCGTGCAGCTCACGGGCTATGGCGGTTCGCTCCTGCTCGATGGCCAGTCTGATCTGATCCGACCGCGCCTCCTCGAGGAGGCGGTTGCGCTCTTCCAGCTCTCGCTGGTTGGCGCGGCGAGCCGCCACCGTTTCGGAGAGGATCCAGACGCCCGGAATGAGAACGAAGGAGAGAAGCACCGAGGACAGCTCTCCCTTCCAGAACACGAACCCGCCGAGCACGACGACGAGGAACGGAATCGTCGTCAAGGCGCGGAAACGATCGGCGAGTTGTTGGGGGTAGTCGAGCCCGATCATGTAGAAGACCGCCAGGGCGGCGACGATGGTGGCCACCGGCACCCCACCCCGCGCTTCGAGCCCGGCGGCGGCGGTCAGCATCACCATGGCCGCCAAGGCAGAGGAGCGGCGGCGTGCCACGAAGGGAAGTGTGCCAAGGGCGATGAGGCCAACCCGGATTCCCTGGGGAGAACTCGGCGACCAGTTGATCTCGGCCAGGCTGACGCCCATCAGCGTCAGCGCGATGACGATGTCCGAGACGAGGGGGTGGTCCGAGTAGATGGTGCGCAGTCGCTCGGTCGTGGACATGGGAAGGACTCTACGACTCGGAGCCGTCCATCGCACCCATCACGGGCACAATCCCCATGCCTGTTTCGAGGCGAGGAATAGGCTGGGCGGGTGCCGCTGCCTGCCCTTACCCGTGCCCAGATGATCGAAGTCGATCGAATCATGACCGATGAGCTGGGCATCACGCTCTTGCAGATGATGGAGAACGCCGGGCGCAACCTGGCTCGATTGGCGCTCGATCGCTATCGACCGCAGAGGATCACCGTGCTGGCCGGCTCGGGAGGAAACGGCGGCGGCGGGATGGTGGCGGCTCGCCATCTCGCCAACACCGGGTTCGACGTGACGGTGGTCACCACCCGACATGTTGGAGAGCTGACGGGCGCAGCGCGCCGGCAGGCAGAGATCCTCGGCGCCATCGGCACAGGCTCGTCCACCCGCTTTCCGGTCGCCCCAGGTGACCTCATCCTCGACGCGTTGGTCGGCTACAGCCTCTCGGGCGCCCTGCGCGGCTCCGCCGGGCGCTTGGTGGGTTGGGCTCTCGGGACCGGAGTCCCCATCCTCTCGCTGGACGTTCCGAGCGGGGTAGACGTGGACGGGGAGCCGCCCGAGGGGCCGGTCATCGCCGCGGATGCCACGATGACCTTGGCGCTTCCCAAGCAAGGGCTTCTCGGGTCGCCGTATGTCGGAGACCTCTTCGTCGCGGACATTTCGGTGCCGCCCTCGGTGTACGAACGCTTCGGTTTGGAAGTCCCGATCGATATCTTCGCGGCCGGGTCGGTGGTTTCGGTCTGAGCCGAGGGGTCTTCTCTCCGAAAGGGCTACCCTTTCGGCGGTGCGGTTGGTGATTGCGAGATGCTCGGTGGACTACGAAGGCCGTCTGACGGCCTATTTACCCCCGGCGGTGCGTCTTCTCATGGTGAAGGCGGACGGCTGTGTGGCGGTCCATGCCGACGGCGGAGCGTACAAGCCGCTCAACTGGATGAACGCTCCCAACCACATCGAGGAGTTCGACGATCACTGGGTGATCACCAACCCCAAGGGTGAGCGACTCACGATCAACCTGGAAGAAGTCCACTCCGACACTTCCTTCGACATGGGGATCGACCCCGGTCTGCAGAAGGACGGAGTGGAAGCCCATCTCCAGGTGTTGCTTTCCGAGAAGCCACATGTCATGGAGGAGGGTCTCGAGCTGATCCGCCGTGAGTACCCCACGGACATCGGACCGGTGGATCTGCTGTGCCGAACACCCCAGGGGGAGACGGTCGCCGTGGAGATCAAGCGCCGCGGCGACATCGACGGGGTCGAGCAACTCGTGCGTTATCTCGAGCGCCTCAACCATGATGCTCGGCTAGCCCCGGTCCGGGGGCTCTTCGTCGCCCAGCTCATTGCGCCGCAGGCCAAGACCCTGGCCGAGGCGCGTGGTGTCGGCTGGTTCGAAGTCGACTACGAGGAGCTCCGGGGCATCGAATCGAACATTCCCCGGCTGTTCTGACCATGGCGCTCAACGTTGCTCTCTATCAGCCGGAAATCCCGCCCAACACCGGCAACATCATGCGTCTCTGCGCCAACACCGCCACGGCGCTCCACCTGATCCACCCACTCGGCTTTCGGCTGGACGAGGCCAAGCTGCGTCGGGCCGGCATGGACTATCGCGAGTATGCCGACGTGACCGAACACGACGATTTCGACGCCTATCTCCTGGCCGAGTCGCCGGGCCGCATCTACGCCTTCTCCCGTTCGGGGACGGTCAACCACACCGATGTGAGCTATGGCGACGGCGATGTGCTTCTGTTTGGCCCGGAGTCGGTGGGTTTGCCGGACGAGATCCTGGCCAGGCCGGAGCTGACCGGCACGATTCGAATCCCGATGGTGCCTCGCTCGCGCAGTCTCAATCTGGCCAACTCGGTGGCCATCGGCGTATACGAAGCAGCGCGTCAACGCGGCTTCCCGTTTGCCGGGTGAGCCCGCTCGGCCCCGAACCCGACGTCAGTCAGCCAGGAGACGCAGGGCTATTGCCTCGGCAACACATCCCCGCCGCAGGTCGTCCAACTCGAGGCTTTCGTTCGGTCCGTGGGCGGCGCTGGTGGGATCGGCGACGCCGGTGAGCAGGATCGAGGCGTCCGGATATCGGTCCGAGAATGCCGCGACAAAAGGAATCGATCCACCCACCCCCATCTCGACCGGTTCGGCGTCCCAGGCTTCGGAGAAAGCGGCCCGGTAGGCGTCGTAGCTGGGTCCGGTCGTGTCGAGAGCGTAGGCGTCTCCCCAGGCTCCCGGCGTGACGGTCACCTGCGCCCCCCACGGCGCGTTCGATTCGAGATGGGTGACGAGAGCCTTCATCGCCGCCTGGGGATCCTGACCGGGGGCGATTCGAAGGCTCACCTTGGCGCGGGCCACCGGAATGAGGGCGTTGATGGCGTCGGCCACCGGCGGCGCATCGATGGCGAGCACCGAACAGGCCGGTTGAGTCCAGGTCTTGGCGTTGAGCGTGCCCGGGGCGCCGATGACCTGGACACCGTCGACGACGCCGGCCACCGCCCGGGCTTCCGCCTCGGTGAGATCGAGAGCCGGAGCGTCCGAGCTCCGCAACCCCTCGATCGCCACTTCACCCTCATCGGTGTGGAGCGTGGCGAGAAGTCGGGCCAGCGAGGTGAGGGCGTCGGGGAAGAGCCCCCCGAACATGCCGCTGTGTACGGCGTTCTCGAGCGTTCGCACCTCGACGACACAATCGACAAGGCCGCGCAGTGACGTGGTCAGCGCCGGCACGCCCACGCGCCAGTTTGCGGAGTCGGCGATGACGATGGTGTCGGCGGCGAGGAGCTCGCCGAACTCATCCAGGTAGTCGGGTAGATGCGCGGAACCGATTTCTTCCTCTCCCTCCACGAAGACCTTCACCCCCACCGGGGGCTTGCCGCCATGGGCGCGGACGGCGGCGAGATGCATGACGATGCCCGCCTTGTCGTCGGCGGTTCCCCGACCGCACAGGCGTCCATCCTGTTCCGTGGCAGTGAAAGGATCTCCGTCCCAGCCGATTCCGGCCGGCTGGACGTCGTGGTGGGCGTACAGGAGCACGGTGGGGGCACCATCGGGGGCGGGTATCTCGCCGAAGACCGCCGGGTGCGATCCCTCGATCTCCAGCAGCCGGACGTTCTCGAATCCGGCCTGTTCGAGGAGTTGGCGGGTGAACTCGGCGGACGCGCGCACGTCAGGGGCATGGGCGGGCAGGGAACTCACCGAGGGAATCGCAACGAGCTGCTGGAGCTGATCGACGATTTCGGGAAAGAAGGAATCTACGGCTGAACGAATGTCGCTATGCATTCGATCAGGCTAGTTGCAGCCCAACCGGCCCCGCCTGGCCGGCGAGCGAACCCGGAGGATCGGCCGGGGTCGGCACTAGCCTGGAGGCCGTGGAATGGGTGAATGCGATCTTCTCAGCCTTCGGGCTGTCAGCCAGTGCGGGCCTCAATGCCTACATACCGCTGCTGACGGTTGGACTTCTCAACCGCTACACCACCTGGTTGGACCTCGATGATCCGTACGCGCTGCTCTCCAACACCTGGGTGCTGGCTGTGTTGGGTGGGCTGGCGTTGATCGAGACGCTGGCGGACAACATCCCGGTGGTCAACCACGTCAACGATGCCATCCAAACCTTCGTCCGTCCCGTGGCGGGCGCCATCGTGGCGGCGGCCTCGTCGGACGCCGCTTCCGTCAATCCGGTGCTGGCCGTGGTGGCTGGGCTCCTCGTGGCCGGATCGGTGCACGCCGGCAAGTCAGTGGTCGTCCGCCCTGCGGTGAATGTGTCGACCGCCGGCCTCGGTAACACGCCCGTGAGTGTCACCGAAGATATCGTCTCGGCCACGGTTTCTTTCCTCGCCATCCTCATTCCGACCGTGATCGGGATTTTGTTGCTGGTCGTGGTGGCTCCGGTGGTGGTGTGGTGGGTCCGCCGTCGGCGCCGGGCACATGCCTCCGTCTGATCGTCGCCACCCAGTGCGGGAGGTTCGCCTGGTCTCGCGGCGGTGCCGGGGTGGCCGTCGACAGAGCGCCGCTGCCCAGCGCAGATCGCAATGACGAGAGGGGCGAGAACCGCCCCTCTCGAAGGTTGTTGGCTCTCAATGCCGCGGTGGGCTCTGATCGCCGATGTCATGTTTTGGTTTGGCCGCCGCCCTGCGCCTAGCCACCACCGCCGCCGCCGGTCCTCTTCACGCTGCTCGTCGCCGTGACGGTGTTGTTGACTGCGTTCACGTCGTCAGGGGCGGACACCGTGGCCGTCCAAGCGATCGTGGTCCGCTGCCCGAGGTTGACGGAGAAGAACTGCACGAAAGCCTGGCTTGCGCCCGCATCGAGATCGGTGAATTCGTAGGTCCATGGAGAACCCTCGATGATGCCTCCGTTCGCGGCAGTGGCGGTCACCACCACGGTTCCCGTGGCGGGGTCCGGACCGGCGTTGGCGACGGTCACGGTGAATTCCCTGCCTTCGGTGCCATCAACGATGATTCTGGGCACTTGCAGGCCCGACACATCGCTGATCGAGACGTCATAGGTGGTGTCCCCTGACGCCTCGCAGGCCACCGGGGTCTCGAAGTCGACCGGTACCTGCCAGGTGTGCATGAAGGAGACCACCGCCCGGGTGTCGTCGGCAGCCTGGGCGAAGCCGCCGATATTGCCGTCCGTAAAACCAGGCTCACCGGCGAACACGGCATCCATGATCGGACCCTGCACGATTTGGAACAGGGGAGGGTCGGTGTCCGGCACCAGAGCGAGGTATTCGAACCAGCCATCCTGCGGTGCGTTTCCGGGGATGTGCGCCGGAGAAGGCAGTGCCCCGAAGTTCGCTTGGCGACCATAGGCATACGGCGCCGATCCGTAGTCCAGGAAGCACTTCTCCACCAGCTGCACTTCGCCCATCACTTCTTCTTTGACGTCGATGCATATCTTGGGGAGAACCGTTGTCGTGGCCGAGTCGGTGAGGCCCATGATGTCGTTGAGGTAGGCGACCAGGTCGACGTTGACCTCGCCGGTCTTGTCGGATGCGACTCCAAGTCCCCGGGCAGCAGTGTCGAGCGCAGTCGCTCCTCGCGGAAGTGGAACCCCGAGGGAGCCCGTCATCATGAGCTGCTTGTAGATCGCCAGGTTCTGGAGTGGCGAGTCGATGGTGCTCAGCAGACTGTCCTCGAGGAGGTCACCGGCTGTGATAGCGACCAGTCGTCCAGCTGGATCAAGGGTCACGCAGTCGGATGTGGCCAGGTTGACGACCACGTCCTCGAGCTGGTTGGCCAACACCGAATCAGGCGAGCGGGCTGCGTTCATGCGACCGAACTCAACCTCCTGTCCGCAGGTGGCGCATTCAGGGGTAAGGGCGCAAGTGGCCGGGTCAGTGGGAACCACATTCGTGCCGGCGGGTACGCCAGGCACCAACGCACACGTTTCCGGACACGTATCGGACGGAAGGGGCTGGACACAACTGTCCGCGGTGAGATAGGGAACACCGTCAGCGTCGCGATAGAGAAGGATGAGGTCTCCATAATCCGGGGTTTCGATATCGCCGCCACCGCCACCGCCGCCGCAGGGCGGGGGTGTCCCGTCGGGGCACACTCTCTGCACGGCGCTTGCGCTACCGACCAATCCCATGGTGGCAACCACGACCGCTAGAACGCTTGTTCCCAGAGTGAAGACAAGCTTGCGCGTCTCCATGACCACTCCTCCCGTTGTTCTCGCTATGTGATCCGATTTCTTCCATCTCGACTGAAGAATTGGCCGTCTCGAGCGAGAGCGTCACAACTGAGGGGCTCAAGGTGAGACGAGGCGATCACGGTCCTCCCAACCCAGCGCTCGGCGGTTCACTCCGAAGAGGCGCTGGCCGCTCCACCGGAGTGAGGTAGGAACCCGAAACAACACAGGGGCACACGCTGCTCCTCGGCAGTCCTCATGCCCCATTCGGTCGGGTTCCCCGGTTGGTCCTGTTGCCATCCATTAGATGCGGAACCGCGTCCGGTGGCCAGAGCACTACGTCCCCAACCGCCGGTTGTCTCATCGTCGGCGACCACGATGGCGAGGTCGGTCCTTGCGCGGTCGAGTTTTCGAAGCGGTGTCGTGAGCGGTGGATCCGACGACGACGCGTCCACGCTCGCCCCGACTCAGCCGGCCATTCGATACGGCCCAGGGCCTCGCAGGATGTCGGACGGTAGGTTGATCCCAGACACCGACCCACCGGAGGAGCACCCAATGGACTTCGCACTCAGCCCGCGCGCGGCAGAACTCCAGGAGCAGTTGCTCGCCTTCATGGACTCCCATGTCTATCCGGCGGAGCCCGTATATGCCCAGCAAATGGCCGAATCGGGTGACCCGAGTTTCCATCCGCCCATCATCGAAGAACTCAAGGCGGAAGCCCGGTCCCGAAGCTTGTGGAACCTCTTCCTGCCGTCCGAGGAATGGGGAGCGGGAGTGTCGGTCCTCGACTACGCACCGCTGGCCGAGATCACCGGCCGCAGCTCACACATCGCTCCCGAGGCCTTGAACTGCGCCGCGCCCGACACCGGCAATATGGAGATCCTGGAGATGTTCGGGACCGCCGAACAGAAGGACATGTGGCTGCGGCCGCTCCTCGACGGAAGAATCCGGTCCGCCTTCTCCATGACCGAACCCGATGTCGCCTCCTCCGATGCCCAGAACATCCGCACTCGCATCATCCCCGACGGCGACTCCTACGTGATCCAGGGCCGGAAATGGTGGTCGTCGGGCGCCTTCTCGCCGCGCTGCAAGGTGTCAATCGTGATGGGCGTCACCAACCCGGACAACGACCCCTATCACCGCCAGAGCATGGTGCTGGTTCCGCTCGACTCGCCGGGCGTGACGATCGAACGGGATCTGACGGTGCTCGGATACCGCGACCGCGGCGGGCATCCCGTCATTCACTTCGACAACGTCCGCGTTCCCAAGACGAACCTGCTTGGGCAGGAGGGGGGCGGTTTCGCGCTTGCTCAGGCTCGACTCGGCCCTGGTCGGATCCACCATTGCATGCGGGCGATCGGGATGGCGGAGCGGGCCTTCGACCTCATGTGCAGCCGTGTGCAGGCCCGCCACACGTTCGGCCAGCCGATTTCCGAACACGGCGTGGTGCAGGACTGGATCGCCGAGGCGCGAATCGCCATCGAACAGGCGCGGTTGCTCACGCTCAAGACGGCCTGGCTGATCGATACCGTCGGAGTCAAGGGGGCTCGCATCGAGATCTCGGCCATCAAGGTGGCGGTCCCGCGCATGGCCGTTCAGGTGGTCGATCGTGCCATGCAGGCTTTCGGTGCGGCAGGGTTGAGCAGCGACTTCCCCTTGGCCGCTATGTACGGCCACCTTCGCACGCTCACCATCGCCGACGGTCCCGACGAAGTGCACAAGCGGACCGTGGCACGGCGCGAACTGCGCCGCTACGAGCCTGGATTCACTCCGGAACCCTATCCGTACACGGAACTCTGACCGCTCGCTCGCCTCGGCATACGGTCTGTGGATGGCGGCCGGTGATGCGGCGCGAGCAGCCCGGCTCGTGGTGGCTCAGGCGGGCGACGGGCAACCCCCGTCCCCCAACCAGGTGGTCCGCTTCATAGTGGGAACAATGGAACCTTCCTCGTTGTTGGCACGTTTTCCATAGCAACATGATGTATTTCGACCACACCGACCAGCCGTGGCGGGACTCCGCCGCCTGCCGAGATGACACCGAGGGTCTGTTTTTCCCAGACGACTCGGATCTCGGTTCCATCAACGCGGCCAAAGCGATCTGCGCCGGTTGTCCCGTGGCCGACGAATGCCTGGCCTACGCGATCGACACCAACCAGTCGGAAGGCATCTGGGCCGGAACCACCGCCAAGGAGCGGCGGAGGATCCGCCGGGAATGGCTCGAGGAAGAGCGCCGCGCCAGCTAGTCCTCCTCTGACCGAGGGGCGTAGGATCTTTCCATCGTCGAGAAAAGGGTGACACGATGGGGACGCTTGAAGACCTCCAGAGCCGGGTTGGGGAAGACGTCGGGACAGGCGACTGGTTGACGATCACTCAGGAGCGGATCGACGCTTTTGCCGATGCAACCGAGGATCGCCAATGGATCCACGTCGACCCCGAGAAGGCTGCGGCCGGACCCTTCGGTTCCACCATTGCCCACGGATTCCTGACGCTGTCGCTGATTGCCGGAATCGCTCCGCCATTCGACGTCGAAGGGGTTCGCATGGGCATCAACTACGGCCTGGATCGGGTGCGTTTCGTGTCGCCGGTGCCGTCCGGCAGCAGGGTGCGGACGCACTCCAAACTGCTCGAGGTCTCCGAGGTGGCCGGCGGTGTCCAGCTCAAGACCGAGGTCACGGTCGAGATCGAGGGGGGCGAAAAGCCCGCCTGTGTCGCCGAGACGCTCACGCGTTTGTACTTCTAGGCGCTGCCCTCCGAAGCCTCCCCGGCTGAGAAGCGGGCGGCCAGCCAGGTGGTGATGGGAACGGCGACCACCAGTCCGATCGAGCCGACCAGCGTGCGGACGATCTCGGTCGCCACGATCTCGCTGTTGGCGATCGAGCCGAGCGACAGGTCCGAGAGGATGAACAGCACCAGGAGCGGCATCGACGCTCCGGCGTAGGCAAGCACCAAGGTGTTGACGGTGGAGGCGATGTGGTCGCGCCCGACGCGGAGTCCGGCTGAGAACAGATCGGATCGACTGATGTCGGGCCGAGCGGCCCGGATCTCCCACACGGCCGACGCCTGCGTGACGGTCACATCATCGAGTGCTCCCAGCGCACCCAGCACCACCCCGGCGAGGATGAGGCCGCCGACGTCGATCTGACCCGGAACCAGGGTGAGAAAGAAGCTCTCCTCGGTGGCGAATCCCGAGATTCTCGCCGCTCCGATGACCAGGGAAGAGAGGACGGCAGTCAAACCGAGGGCTGCCAGCGTACCGAGCAAGGCCACGGTGGTCATCGGCGTGAACCCGTGCGCGAGGTAGAGGGCCAGGAAGGCGATCGTGGCGGCTCCGACCACCGCCACCGGCACAGGGCTTCGACCCTCCAGGAGCGCCGGCACGACGAAGCGAAGGAGAACCCAAATGCTGGCGGCGAGGCCCAGCAAGGCGGCGAGTCCTCTCATGCGCCCCAACGCCACGACCGCCACGGCAAATCCCACTGCAACGGCGGCGAGCACGCCCCTCCTCTGTCGGTCGGCCCACTGATACTCGAAGCCCTCCGATCCTCCCTCGATCGAACTGAGGACGACCTTCTCGCCGACCTCGAACGTCGGCGACGAAGCGATGAGTGGGAAGTCCTGGTGGAACAGGGATCCGGTGTCCGGTCCCTGGGTCAGTTCGAAGCTCGCCTTGCGACACGGCAACGCGTCGGCCGGGCTGCCCTCACACGGGCCGATTTCGACCGCCACCACCTCGGCCTCGTACACGGCGTTGGACACTCCGAGGAAACCGAGGTCGGGAGAAACGGTGTTGCCGGGCCACATCACGAGCAACCCCACCAAGGTGAGCGCCGCCGCCAGGGCCGCGGCGAGGGCGATGGGGCGCGGATGTGGAGAAACCGGACGCATGCAGCTGACGCTAGTGGGCAGCTGGGAAGATCCTGGTCTTGTCGATACGATTCAGCTGACGCCGGGCGAGGGCTCCCGGTTGTGACCGAAAGGAGAGCCCATGCCCGTATCAGAAGGTAGCCAGGTTTCCGTCGAGTACACCGGCCGTTTGGCTGACGGATCGGTGTTCGATAGCTCGGCCGATCGAGAGCCCCTGGTATTCAAGGCCGGCGCCGGCCAGATGATTGCCGGCTTCGACGCCGCCGTGATGGGGATGGAAGTGGGGGACGCCAAGACGGTCACCATGCCTCCCGAAGAGGCCTACGGTCCGCGTCTCGAAGGCCTCGAAGAACAGGTGCCGCGCGAGGTCCTTCCGGAAGGCATCGAGGTCGGTACTCCCCTCAAGGCGGAGCTGAACGATGAGGTGCTGGTGCTGTGGGTGACGGAGATCGGCGACGACGGCGTGACCTTGGACCCGAACCATCCCCTGGCCGGCGAAACCCTCGAATTCGATATCGAGGTCGTGGCGATCGACTGAGAGCCGGCCTCTTCCCGACCGGGTTTTCGAGCCGGAGGGCTCGAGGGCTCCGCCGGCTATCGGCCGTCGGGGGACCATCCGTCACGGGCTTGCCGAGAGCGGTCCGACCCCCGTCCGGGCGGGATCGATCCTGATCAGATTCGAGTTTGAGCCCGTCGAGGTGTTTGCGTGACCTGTCCGCTGGGTAAGGCTCTGGCATACGCTCTCGAAAGGCGAGGATGATCGAATCCGCGATGGCTCAGGTCGGCAGCCCGACTGAGGAGATATCCGACTCGGCCGGCAATCTCGTCCAAAGCGTTCTGGAGGCCGTACCGCGGCTTGGTATCGCCGTCGGAATCGTCGTGGCGGGCTATCTTCTCTCCCGGTTGGTTCGATGGGCCCTCGAGCGAGTCTTCTCGAACAACCACACGCCGAGCTTCGCGCGGGTGATGAGCAAGTTGGCGGGGTGGATTGTCCTCGGGGTGGCGGTGTTGATGGGCGTCACGGCAGTGTTTCCTTCGATCGAGCCGGTCGACTTGCTAGCCGGTCTGGGGTTCTTTTCTGTGGCCGTGGGATTCGCTTTCCAGGACATCCTCGAGAACACCTTGTCCGGAGTACTTCTCTTGTTCCGCCAACCTTTTCAATCGGGCGATCAAATCATGGTCCAGGATCAGGCCGGTACCGTCGAGGCGATCACGATCCGGGAGACCCGACTCAAGACCTTCGATGGCAAGCTGGTAGTGATCCCGAATCGCGATGTATACAAGAGTGCGATTGTGGTGCAGACCCACTACGACCAGCGGCGTCTCTCCTTCATGGTCGGAGCGGCCTACGAGAACGACGCCGCGGAAGCGTGCCGTGTCGTTGTCGATACTCTGCGCTCCGTGGATGGAGTGGCGGACGACCCAGCGCCCGAAGCACTGATTTCACAGCTTGGAGTGTCGACCGTTGACATTGAGGCACGCTTCTGGGCCGACCCTCGCCAGCATGAAGCCCGAGTTCTCATTGATCGCGCCATCAAGGCGGTCAAAGCTGCGCTCGAGGAGGCCGGAATCGAGATGCCGGCGGACATCATCGCCCTGCAGGCCACGCCCAGTTTCCGGGCTGCCATCCAGGGCGACTCGGACGTCACCCCCGGTGGAGGCCTGAAGGCCGGTTCCGAGGTTGCTGAATCCGCCTAGCCGTCGTCTTCCGAGGGTGGGTGGAGCGGCGAGGGAAGGAAGACCGCACCGGGTCCGCGTGGGGCCACGACGTCTTGCGGATTGCTGAGTCTGCAGCGCTGCAGACTGAGACAGCCGCACCCGATGCAACCGTCCAGGCCGTCTCTCAGTGCTTCCAGCGCGGCGATCTCCGCGTCCAGACGGGAACGCCAGGATCGAGAGATCTTGGTCCAATCCGCCTTGGTGGGATTGCGCCGGGAGGGGAGGAGCGAGAGAGCCTGGCGGATCTCGTCGAGGGTGAGGCCGACGTGACGGGCGGCGGCGATGAACGCCAGCCGGCGCAGCTCGTGCCGCTCGTAGCGTCGCTGCCCACCAGGCGTGCGAGTGGCCTCGATCAGCCCCTGACGTTCGTAGAAGCGAAGAGCCGAGGCGGCGAAGCCGCTGCGATCGGCCATTTGACTGATAGTGAGTTGGTCGTCCATTCCGCAATTATCTCTTGACTTGAAGTCAACTTCAAGTTGTATCGTGCGATCAGATCGAACTCTGACGACAGGAGCACCCATGCGTACCGCACTCATCACGGGGGGATCGGCCGGGTTTGGGTTGGCGACGGCCCGCGAACTCGGCAGACGAGGTTGGAGGGTGACCATCACAGGCCGCCATCCCGAAGCTCTCGCCGCGGCGAGGGAAGTCATCCCAGGTCGTGCCACTGCCATACCGGGCGATGTCGCCGATCAGGAACACCGAGCCCGCCTCTCCGACGCAGTGGGGTCGGCACTCGACCTCCTCGTGAACAACGCCAGCGAACTCGGTCCGAGCCCGCTGCCCCGGCTCTCGGACATCACCGCCGATGCTTTGCGATCCATCTTCGATGTCAATGTGGTGGCGCCGATCGCTCTGGCAGGGCTCCTTGCCCAGCGGCTCGAGGACCGCAACGGCATCGTGGTCAACCTCAGCTCCGACGCAGCCGTTGAGGCGTATCCCGGCTGGGGCGGATACGGCGCCTCCAAGGCAGCGCTCGATCAGGCGTCCGCCGTGCTGGCAGCCGAGCATCCCGACCTCACCGTCTACGCCTTCGACCCGGGGGACATGCGCACGGCCATGCATCAGCGGGCCTTTCCTGGGGAGGACATCTCGGATCGACCGGATCCCGAGACAGTGGTACCTGCCCTCATGCAGCTGATCGAGCAGCGCCCCGCCAGCGGTCGCTATTCGGCGGCCTCGCTGCTCGTGGGGTCGAAGTGATGGCAACGGCAGGTCGACTTCGCCTCGGACTGGATCCGCTGCAGATGGCCGGTTCGCCTCCCGAAGCGAGAGGGCTGCGTCGCGACGAGGTGCGCCTCATGGTGGCGACCTCGGGGGGCCTGCATGGAACCCGCTTCTCGAACCTGCCTGACCATCTCCGGCGCGGCGACGTCGTGGTGGTGAACACGTCACCCACCATGCCGGCGGCCGTGCGAGGGTGGCGAGAGGGGCGGGAGATCACGGTGCATTTCTCGCAACTCCATGACGACGGCACCTGGACGGTCGAACTTCGGAGAGGCGATCGGTCCGGTCCCATTCGAGACGGGGCGAAGGGGGAGACCTGCAGGGTGCCTGGGGGGAGTGTCACGCTACTGGTCTCTGCGGACCGAACGAAAGGGGTGGGCGTGCGACTGTGGCGTGCTCGGGCTGACATCTCGGGTGGTGTTCGACGGTTGATGCGCCGCCATGGAGCACCCATCCGGTACGGCTACGTGAGCGGCGATTGGCCACTCGACCACTATCAAACGATCTTCGCCGACCGGTCGCACTGGCCGGGAAGCGCAGAGATGGCCAGCGCGGCTCGGCCTTTCAGCAGGGACCTGGTGGAGCGATTGCAGTCGAGAGGAGTTCGTTTGGTTCCCGTCGTCCTCGATGCCGGGGTGTCCTCACTCGAGTCCGGTGAAGCGCCTCCGGCTGAGGCGTTCTCGGTTGGACACGAAACCGCCGTTGCGGTCAACCGGGCCCGCGCTGACGGAGGGCGCGTGATCGCAGTGGGCACCACGGTGACCAGAGCGCTGGAATCGTCTGTTGACGAACATGGCGAGGTGCACGCCCGAGCCGGATGGACGAGCCTCGTGCTCGGCCCCGATCACCCAACCGAGGTGATCGACGGGTTGGTCACCGGATGGCACCCACCTGGGGCGTCGCACGTGAAACTCCTCGAGGCCGTGGCGGGATCCGAGCTGGTGGATAGGGCCTACCAACGAGCTGTCGAGGAGGGATACCTCTGGCACGAGTTCGGCGACTCCTGCTTCCTCCTGCCGTGATGGGCGCTCCGGTGTGATCCCTCTGGACGCGGTCTGACGGAGACTGGCCAGTCTCCGTCAGACCGGAGGAGACGGGGCCCCGGCTTCGGTGGGCGTTACTTCAGGAATGGGTGCCGCTGAACGAGCGGCGTCGTAGCCCAGCGCCTACCAAGGCCCCATGTGTCTCCCGCATGACTCGCCGCCAAGGCCACCAAGGCCAGGGCGTAGACGATCTTGTGGTCCAAGAAAGGATGGCTTTCCGGCGGCAGGGCGGCCGAGTACATCATGACGAGCAGGAGGGAGCCCGTCGCCGCCGCAATCCGGAGACCGATGCCGAGGAAGAGGGCGAGACCGATGGCAGCCAGGCCGAGCATCAAGACCCAGTCCAACCACATCTGGCCGGCGAGGTTCTCGTAGAACGCCGCCAGCGGACCGGATGTCCCCGACTCCAGGAAATGGCGAGTTGGGCTTCCACCGTTGATCCAGGCGGCCTCCGTCCCGGTGGCGAATCCGAAACCGAACGTCTTGTCGAGGAAGGCCCAGAAGAAGATCGATCCGAGGGCGATCCGCAGCGTTGCCCAAACCCGTTCCGCGATGGGGTAGTGGTGTTTGATGACCAGCGTGTCGCCTTCTCGCCTGCTGGTGAGGAGCGCCATCAGGGTTCCTCCTGGGTCCGATACCCCCGTACTCCCACCATGTCGCGCCGGAGGTGGTCCGACCAGGGCCTTCAGACTCTGCCGCGGTCTCAGGGTGCGCCACTCCTTGACGAAGGTCGTGGTTCGATGGGCCCATCGGCCCCTTCAGGTCTCGAGCAGGCAAGCGCAGAATGCGGTCAACAGGAGGTGCGCATGGAAAAGGATGTCATTCTCAATCTGCATCTGTCCGAGGACGAGACCGACACCATGGCCTTTGCGACGCTGACGCTCAGAGGCGACCATTTCGAGGCGATCGGTAAGGCGCGGAGAAACCCGATCGACCCGCCGATGCCGGTGGTCGGCGAGGAGCTGGCCATTTCCAGGGCTCTCAATGAACTCGCCGCCAAGGTGACCGAGGCAGCCGGGCAGAAGATCGAGACTTTCCTGGTCAAGGAGTAGCTCGAGCCTGAACTAGTCGGGCACCAGGCAGTGGGCTGCGCTACCGTGCGCCCATGCGGACCGTTTCTGTGCTCGGGATCTCCGGAAGTCTGCGCAAGGCTTCCTACAACACTGCCCTGCTGCGCGCCTTTGGCGAGGTTGCTCCTCCTGAGGTTTCATTTTCCATCTTCGATGCGGTGGATCTGCCCGTCTTCAACGTCGATGTGGAGGCGGCCGGGGATCCCCCCGCCGCGCTGGAACTGCGCGCGGCCATCGCCCGCGCCGATGCCGTGTTGTTCGCCACGCCCGAGTACAACGGCGGGATTCCCGGCTCGATGAAGAACATCGTGGACTGGGCCTCCCGAGGGGATGCTCCACTCAAAGCCAAGCCGTGTGCCGTCATCGGCGGAGGGGGACGATTCGGTACCGCCCACGCTCAACTCATGCTCCGGCATACCCTCAATTACATGGGTTGTCCGGTTCTGCCAGGACAATCGCTCTTTGTGCAGCGGGTGGCTCAGGCGTTTGACGAGGATCGCAACCTCGATGAGCCGACCCGAGAGAGGCTCGCCAAACTAGGCGTGATGTTGGCAGGGTGGGTGGCGCGTCTGGATGGCGCCGCCTCCTAGGCGGCAGGACGACTCACGGTCGGTCGAGATCGCTCCTTGACGCCGGCCCAGATGGCCAGCAGCAAACCGACGAGCACGATTCCGGCTACCAGGGCAAGCGTGTCGTGCATGCCGGCCAGGAGCGCCTCGTCAGCGGGACCGTCATAGGCGGCTCTCCGCAGGTTCCAGACCGTGCCCAGAACGGCGATGCCCACGATCTGGCCGAGAATCCGGGTCAGACTGAGAAGTCCGGAGGCGATCCCGAGCCGTTCAGGGCGCACCGCCCCCATCACTATGGAGTTGTTCGGCGATTGGAAGAGCCCCATGCCGATCGCAACCGGGGCCGAAAAGAGCAAGAAGGCGATGGTGCCAGTCGTGAGGTCGAGGCGAAGGAGGAGCACGTAGCCGGTCACGATGACGGCGAGGCCGGCGATCGTGAGGGGACGGGAGCCGATTCGGTCGGACAGGGTTCCGCTCAGCGGCGCCGTCACACCGAGGAGCACCGGCGAGGCCGCCAGCAGAAACCCCATGTGCCGTGGGTCGAGCCCCAGTCCATCGGCCAGATAGAACGGGAACATGAAGAACATTCCGGCGATGCCGACAAACGTCAGAAAGCCGGTGACCAGGTTCACGGTGAAGAGAGGGTTGGCGAACATCGACAGGTCGATGAGCGGCTGCTCCACCGCCCGCTCCACTCGGACGAAGGCGACGAACGCCGCACCGGCGATGACGAACAGCGAGAGAATTCCCCCCGAGGCGAAACCGAAGTCCTGGCCCAGCGTCACCGCCAGCAGGAAGCTGCTCAGGCCTGTGAACATGGCAATCGCCCCGCGAAAGTCGAAGGTCTGCGCGGCAGTCGGGCGAGTGTCGGGAACGAACCTGGCCGCAGCCAGGGTGCCGAGGATTCCGACCGGCAGGTTGACGAGGAAGATGGCTCGCCATCCGAGGGACTCGAGAATGAAGCCGCCTGCTGCCGGCCCAACGACGATTCCCACCGAAACCGTGGTTCCGATCAGCCCAAGCGCCTTTCCTCGCTCTCGGTCGGGGAATGCCTCGGTGAGGATGGCCACCCCCAGCGACAGGATCATGGCGCCGCCGATGGCCTGGAGCACTCGAAAGCCGATCAGCATCCCAACCGATTGGGAGAGACCGGCCAAGAGGCTTCCCCCCGTGAAGACGACGTAGCCAATCGTGTAGATCCGCTTCTTACCGAGCATGTCGCCGAGACGGCCCACGAGCAGGGTCAGCGTGCCCAGGGTGAGAAGGTAGGACAGCACCACCCATTGAATTGCCGAGAGCGTGGCGTCGAACTCCTTCTCCAGGGTCGGGAGAGCGAGGTTGACGATGCTGCCGTCGACGGTGGAGAGAAACACGCCCACCGAAACAGCGAGCATGACGAACCATTTCTTGCCGTAGTCGACTTCGGTCATATCAGGTTTTCGACGGTGAAGGACCCAGATCGCGCTGGGCGATGGAGGGTCGGAACCCTAGCTCAGTCGAGGAGATCGACGACCAGCAGCACCACTTCGCCAAAGCCTCCCTGGGTAGACAATGGAGCGGCGTTCATTCCCAGGTACAGCGTGCGGCCGTCATCGCTGATGGCCAGGTTGTAGGTTCCTCCCAGGCGGACCCCCAGCCGATCTTCGGCGGCATCGTTCAGCTCGGCGACTACTCGCTGTTCACCCGTGGCGGTGTCCATCGCCATGAGCGGCCCTCCGCGCGTGTAGCTGCCACCGTGCGCGTAGGGAGCGAAGTACACAGTCTCTCCGGCGGGATCAACGACCATCGACGCCACGTAGCCCGGAGCCGGGCCGAGGTTCGTCACCTGACCTTCAGGAGTCATCGAGAAGAACACATCGGGCTCGCGCGTCACGGCGTAGATGACTCCGTCGGGGCCGGGAGCCGTGGCGGCCCGGAGCCAGCCTCCCGGCAGTATGCCCGGGTAGTCAGAGACGAGGTTGGTGGTTGGGTCGTAGACGGCCAGCCGCGAGTCACCCTGCGAGAAGTAGGCCCGGCCCTGGCCGTCCACAGCCATGGCCCGAAAGCCGACGTGGCTGGTGGTGGCATCGGCAAAAACCACCTCCCCCGACGTGACATCGAAGACCACGAACTCTCCCTGGTTCGGCGAGGAAGTAGGGTCGACGGCTTCGGCGTACACCAGCCCGGCCTCCGGCCATGAGGCCAGGGACGGGATTCCGCGCCGGTCGAACAGAACCCCCAGGTCTTCGACGGTTTCTGACGCCGGTTCGATGCGGAAGATGCGGTCTCCCTGATATGAATCCGTGTACGTGAGGCCGTTGCGGCTACCCCAGTAGGTGGCGAAGTAGGCGTCGTCGCACGGACCCGCCACCATCTGGGCGTGCACCTTGCCGAAGCCCCAATCTCCGGCCACGTGGTCGATCTGCGAGCGCACATCGACGATCCGCCGGAGCTCGGAGGTGGCCGGGTCGTATTCGTACACGAATGAGTTGCCGTCGGCCCCCAAGTGGTCACCGATGGCCGACATGTAGCGGCCGTCGGTCAAGACGATGCCCTGCCCCCATTGCGACCAGGGATTGCCCTTGTACTCGGGGTGCGGATAGAGGGCCCCTTTCACCAGGAGGCTGCTCTCTTCGACGAGCACCTCGAGGGTGGTGGCGGCGGTCGGCTGCCATGGCTCTCCTCCGGTGCTCTCACAGGGCGCCGTCCGTCGGGCGGCCGTGCTGGGCGGAGCCGGAAGGGAGGTGGCCGGAGCGGATGTCTCCGTGGTCTGGCGCATCGCCGTTTCCTCCGATGGGGGAGTGGAGCCCGCGTTCGAGCAGGATGTGACGAACAGGCTCAGAGCCAGCATGACGCGGTGCGCACGGCGCGAGGACATTCCACCCCCTTCATGGTGAATGCTACCGGTCTGAGGTGCCCAGCGTCCGGTGCTGCGGCTGCCCCGAAGGTGTTGCCGCTAGCGGGATCCTCGGTCCTCGGAAATCTTCTGAGCCGAGGACCGGACCCGACTGGTGATCGAGACCGGGTACCGGTTGACGATATCGTCGACCGTCCGTTCAAGGGTGCTCCGCTGGGTGGCGTCGATGTCCTCGCCTCCGATCTGGGCTCCGGACACGACCTCAACGACCTCGTCCCAGCGGAGGTCTGGAAGGGGTCCCGCCGCCAGGGCCCGGACATACTCCCGAGTGGTCTCGTGGCCGGCTCGTGGGCGGCCCCTCATGGCTCCGGCCGTTTCGACTCGGTCCAGCATGGCCTCAGCCCAGGAACGTTGACGGCGCGCAGCCCGGGCCTCCCACACCTGCACGCCGAGAACGCCGATGGCCCCTACGAACCCCAGGATGCCGAGGACGGCAACCAAGCCGCCCCCCACGGAGGCGAGAAACCCGAGCCGGCTGGACACCCAGTCGGAGAGCCCGGCTGCGGCACTGCCCGGTTCGAAGTCGCCTGAGAGGGGAACCTGTGCGGTCGGGTCGAAGCCCTGCCACCCCACCCCCGGGAAGTAGACCTCGGCCCACGAGTGTGCGTCTCGCCCGCGCACCTCATAGAGCCCGGTCAGAGGGTTTCGTTCACCGGGGGTGAAGCCCACCACCAGTCGGGCGGGAATGCCCTGGGAGCGGAGCATGACCACGAGGCTGGTCCCGATTTGCTCGCAGAATCCCTGGCGTGTCTCGAAGAGGTACTGATCGACCGTGTCCTCGCCCGCCCCGAGAGGAGGGATGTCGAGCGTGTAGGTGGTGTTCAGGGCCATCCACTCCTCGATGGCCCTGACCTTGTCGTACGTGGTTGGCTGGGTTCCGGTCAGCTCTTCGGCGAGTTCGAGTACCCGGTCGGGGGTGCCGGCCGGCACTTGGAGGTAGCGCTGTGTGATGGCGTCGGGGATCGGGCCGAGACGGTCCGCCGCTCGGAGGAGATCGGCGGTCACCGTTGGTCGAACGCTGACCACGGTGTACACGGTGCCCGGTTCGAGGTCGACGCCGGCCAGGATTGTGCCGTCCGTCATCTCGAACACGAACCGATCGCCGAAGTAGATATCGGTCATCTGGTGGGCGCCGAAAACGATGTTGGGACCCCTGGTCTCCAGGTAGAAGGTCTGGATGAACTCCTCTCCCGGAAGGCCGGTCGTCCCGACGCTGGGTCGGACCTGGATGGGCGGTCCTCCGCCGATGGTTTCGGTGCTGTCGTCGGAATTGGTCCAGGTCCTCCCGTCCCAGGTGTCGAAGGTCTGTCCCTTCCAGAAGGCTGGACCGGGTGCCCGAACGCGCATGACCAGTGTGTCATCCGGGCGCCCGCGAAGCGAGGTGTCGAGCTGCTCTGCGAAACCGAAGTAGCCGAAGGCGTTGCGTCCCCCGAACCCGTCGGCTCCGGCCGCCCCGCTGGCGTCGCCGCCCTCGCCCAGCGAGGGGTTGCTCAAGGAGCCGGGCGAGTCCAGGGTTCGAGAGGATTCGAGCTGAACGGGAAACGTGAACGCCCTGCTCACCTGGGCCGCCGGGATGACTCCGAAGGTCATGGCCCCCAGCACGGCGATCACCAAGAGCCCTCCTGTCGCGCGGCTCGCCACGCCACGGCCGAGGGAGACCTCGCCTCCAGGGCCGGCGAGACGCGGCAGGTCGTTGATGGAACTCCGGTACGCCAGCATGAGACTGACGATCAGGCCCATGCTCCACAGGGCCAGGAACGGACCCATGCTCAGATTGATCGAGCTGGTGGCGGTCACAGCCAGCATGACCGCCGAGGAGGCCAGCGAGAACATGAGATCGCGGCGGGCAGGCACATGCAACGAATGGATGATCTGCACCCAAAGGAACAACTCGGCCAGCGGGCGCTGCACATTGACAAACCCGTTGGCGGCAGCCGCCATCAGGTCACCGAAGAACACCACCACCGCAGCCAGGAGGGCGATCGCCAGGACGGCCTTGAAGCCCAGGGCGTCAGAGGTGCGGAGGAACCACGAGGCCACGAACCCGGCCGGTATGCCGAAGAGAGCGGCTGCGGCCACACCCGGTCCCACCAGGCCCTCGGTGAGCAGGGCCGCCACGGCGATCAAGACGGTGACCATCACGGCGGCGCGGACCGCCAGGGACTCTTCGGGATCAACCGCGCGGTTGGCATCCTTGATCTTGGTCCAGACGGCGCTCATCGGGGTCCCAGATGCACCATGGCCGCCCGCTCGGCCGACGGCGCGACAACCACCTGACCGGGGACGGCGCGCGCCAGGCGGCGGCCGGCCTCGAGCGAGGAACCCACCCAACCGGAGTGCTGTCCGGCTTCCTCCATCGTGTGCAGCCGAATGGGCATTCCCGAGCGAAGCCCCGCCTGGACGTAGCCCGCCGCCAGTGAGGCGTGTCGTTCTGCGACCTCGGGGTTACCCCGCAGATCGAGGGAGACGATCAGTGCAGGGCTCTGGGGCGACTCGAGCTCCTTCACCACCAGAGCGTCTCGTCGTGCGCTGCTCGCCCAATGGATCATGCGCAGTGGGTCTCCATCGCGATACTCCCTCACGGTGCGGACGGTTTCGCCTTCTGTGTGGCGACCCCCTACGGACGTCTCGCCTTCTCCCGCCGAAGTCGCCGCCTTGGGGAGTTCGACGCGGACGGGGCGCGGCGCCACGTCGATCGGTCGGGGAAGTGGGACATCCAGCACGCGGCGTGCCTCCACGAGGCCGAGACCGGATGCTGTCTCCACTTCCACCGGCAACGACGAGAGGACGCCACGTCGACGTGGAACGAGGGAGAATCCCCCTGATGCCGGAGCGAGGACTCCGAAGACCTCCGATTCGGGCTCGAGCACGCGGATCCGACACCCGGCCCTGGGGCCGTGCACGTCGAGTTGCAGTTCGAGTCGCCGGCCCACCATGGCGTCCGACGGGCCGGCCAGTGACACCGAGACACGCCTGACGAGCAGCACCGGACCGATCGATCCCCAGATCAGTGTGGCTATTCCCAAGGAGACCATGACGGTCAGCCAGCCCGACCCCGTGGTGCGCGACGACGCCAGCAGGGCGAGGCTGAGGAGCGCCACCACTGCCGCTCCCCGCGTGGGGCGAAGCCGCACTCCTCCCAGCCGGCTCATCGGCTACCCGCGTGGCGCGGTGGTTTGGCCCAGGATGTCACTGACGACAGCTTGGGCTGCCCCCAACTCGGGGCCGCCGCTGAGAATGATCCGGTGAGCCAGGACGGCCGGTGCGACGGCCTTGACGTGGTCGGGCGTGACGAACCGATGTCCGACCACCAAGGCGAAAGCCTGAGCGACGCGCTGCAAAGCGACGCTGGCACGTGGGCTGGCGCCCAGGCTCACCTCGGGGTGATCTCTGGTGGCCTGGGTCAGGTCGAGGATGTACTCGGCCAAGGATTCGTCGACATGAACCGAACGCGCCACCCGCACCGCGCGAGCCAGGTTCTCCGGCGAGGTGACCACCTGCAAGCGATCGAGTTCGTCGGTCCCACCCCGCCCGGCCAGGATCTCCCGCTCCGCGGCGCGTCCCGGCAAACCCAACTCGAGGACCGCCGCGAATCGATCGCGCTGCCCCTCAACGAGGGGAAACGTACCGGCGTGCTCGAACGGGTTCTGGGTGGCGACCAGGAAGAACGGCGAAGGGAGAGGATGGGTGGTCCCGTCCACCGAGACCTGATGTTCCTCCATCGATTCGAGCAGAGCCGCCTGTGTCCGGGGCGTGGCCCGGTTGATCTCGTCGACCAGCACCACGTTGGCGAACAACGGTCCCGGACGGAACTCCCAGGTTTCGCTGGACCTGCGATAGACCGAAACGCCGGTCAGGTCGGCCGGAAGGAGGTCAGGGGTGCCCTGCACTCGCCGAAACGAACCGCCCACCGAGGTGGCCAGAGCTTTCGAGAGCAACGTCTTGCCAACGCCGGGGATGTCTTCGATGAGGAGATGGCCCCCCGAGAGGAGCGTGGCGAGGGCGAGACGAATCTGATCCGGCTTGCCGCGAACGACGGCCGAAACATTGGTGAACAGATGGGCGGCGAGTTGGGAGACCACCGCCCCTGCCTCGGTAGCCGGAGCATGGGTGGTGGTCATGGGCAGATCCGGGTCATCTGTGTCTTATCGGTCGATGGGCCTGCCGCACTTAGCGATTGAGTCAGGGCTCTCGAACCTCGTTAACCTCCCGCTGATGGACAACCCCTCGCCTCGGGCCGGCCTCACTCTGGCCCTGATCGCCGCTCTCGTCTTCGGGGTGTCGGGCGCGGTGGCGGGCGGACTGTTCGACGAGCTGTCTCCGACCAGGGTGACAGAGGCCCGTGCCTTCGCCATCACTCTCGCCCTGCTGCCGTACGTGATCGCCCGGGGAGCACCTCGCATCGGAGCGGCCTGGCCGGCCCTCCTCGCCTTTGGCGCCGTCCTGGCGGGCGTCACCTTCTCCTTCTACTGGGCGCTCGATCTTCTCGGAGTGGGCCCCGGCGCCACGGTGCAGTTCGTGGCCCCTGTCTTCGTGCTCCTGTGGATGCGCTTCGTTCAGCACCGAGCCGTGGCTCCCATCGCATGGGCCGCCTCGGTGACGGCCGTGTCGGGTGTGGCCATGGTCACCCAGGCTTGGGAGGTCTCCTCGCTCGATCCGCTGGCCGTGTCCGCCGGACTCTCTTCGGCCGTGTTGTTCGCCGCCTACCTCCTGCTGGCGGAGCACCTCGCTCGCCTCATCCCCCCGGTGGCGCTGACCGCCTACGGCTTCGGGATCGCCTCGGTGATCTGGCTGTTCGCAGTGCCGGTGAGCGGGTTCCCTACCGACCTGTCGACCTCGGCTTGGTGGAAGCTCGGGGTCGTCCTGGTCTTCGGAGCCGTCGTTCCATTCACCCTGGAAATGGCGGCAGTGCGGACCGTTCCTTCCGGCCTACTCGGGGTGATCGCCACCCTCGAGCCGGTGGTGGCCGGCGCGGCGGCCTGGGTACTGCTGGGCCAGACGCTCGCCCCGGTTCAGGTGGTTGGTTCGCTCCTGGTGGCCGGATCTGTGGCGGTGATCTCGCGTTTTGCTCTGTAGGCGCCGAGTACACTTGGGCTACAACTCATGGCCGACAAACCCGTACGGGAGAGCTCGAGTGGCCCAGGCCGCTTGGCGCCGAAGGAGCAACCGCCCCGGAATCTCTCAGGCCCCATGGACCGTTCGGGAGAGGCACGCTGGAAAGCAGGTCGCCCTCCGACTGGAGGCGACCTCACCGACGGGGACAAGATTGTCCGGTGTAATCCGGACAATTGAAACTCTCAGGTTCTGAAGACAGTTGGGGTCCTGGCGGCGGGGAACGCTGCATTGCTGAGAGGACGCCATCAATGTCAGACGAATCGAACGGGTCCGCCACGCTCCGGACGACGCCACTCGACGCCTTGCACCGAGCCCGCGGCGCCCGCTTTGCTGAGTTCGCAGGCTATGACATGCCGATTCGGTACGAAGCCGGGATCATCGCCGAACACCAACACACGCGCAACAGCGCCGGACTCTTCGACGTTTCGCACATGGGGATCGTGGAGATCTTCGGCGAGGATCGGATCGAATGGCTCGAGTCGATCGTTCCCGCCGACTTGGCCATCATGGGTCCGGGACGTCTGCGGTACTCATTCTTCACAAACGAACGGGGCGGGATTCTCGACGATCTCATGATTACTCGGCTCGAAGACCGGCTCAGCCTGGTGGTCAACGCCGGCCGAAAGGAAGAAGACCTTGCCCACCTGGAGTCCCAGGTGACCGGAGACATCGAGCTCCGTGCCCGACCCGATCTGGCTCTCCTCGCCTTGCAGGGACCGGCCGCCGCTCAGGTCTTGGCGACGGTGTACCCCGGCGTCGAGGAGCAGGCATTCATGACCGCCCGCTCGGTGGCGCCTGAGGTGTCGGTCTCTCGGTCCGGCTACACGGGCGAGGACGGGTTCGAGATCTCGATTCCCAACGATGAGGCCGCGTCGATGGCCGAGAGACTGCTCGACAGCCCTGCCGTTGCGTTGGTCGGACTGGGAGCTCGCGATTCTCTTCGGCTCGAAGCAGGTCTGTGCCTGTATGGCCACGATCTCACCGAAACCACCACGCCGGTCGAGGCCGATTTGGTGTGGGCCATCCAGAAACGCCGGCGTGCCGAAGGCGGTTTCCCCGGCGACGACGTGATTCTCGAACAGATCGCCGAAGGGCCTCCCCGGCGACGGGTCGGACTCCAACCCGAAGGGCGCGCCCCGGTGAGGGAAGGGGCTGTCCTCACCGATGAGTCCGGTGAGGAACTCGGGGTGGTCACGAGCGGAGGCTTTGGCCCCACCGTGGAGGCGCCGGTCGCCATGGGGTACGTGGCAGCCGATCGTGCCACGATCGGAACGAGGGTGGTGGCCCAGGTGAGATCCAAAGAAGTGTCCTGTCTGATCGCCGAACTGCCGTTCGTCGAACATCGCTACTACCGAGGAACAAAATGACTGAAAGTATCACCTTCGTTGATCGCCACATCGGGCCACGCCCCCAGGAGATTCTCGACATGGTCGAGGCACTCGGGTACGAGACGGTCGACGAACTCATGGCTGCCGCGGTCCCGGCGGGAATCCGTCTCGAGGATGCCCTGTCGATCGGAGACGGCTTGTCCGAGGTGGAGGTCGTCGAGCGTCTGCGCACGATCGCGGAGCGGAACACGGTCAACCGTTCCATGATCGGGATGGGCTACTACGACACCATCACTCCGGCGGTCATCCTGCGCAACGTGCTCGAGAACCCCGGTTGGTACACGGCCTATACCCCCTATCAGCCCGAGATCTCTCAAGGGCGGCTGGAGGCGCTCATCAACTTCCAGACGATGGTGAGCGACCTGACCGGCCTGCCCATCACCAACGCCTCGCTGCTCGATGAAGCGACGGCGGCGGCTGAAGCCATGACGATGAGCCGGAGGATCACCAAGGTGGAGAGCAACGTGTTCTTCGTCGATTCGGATTGCCATCCCCAGACGATTGCGCTCGTCCAGACACGTGCCAACCCCCTTGGGATCGAGGTTGTGGTCGGCGACCCGACGGGCGACCTGCCGGAGGTCTTCGGGCTGCTTCTCCAGTATCCGGGGTCGAGCGGAGCCGTTCGAGACGACCAAGCGCTGATCGACCGGATTCATGAACAGGGCGGCCTGGTCACCGTGGCGGCCGACCCGTTGGCGCTGGTGCTTCTACGGTCCCCCGGCGAGATCGGAGCCGACATTGCGGTTGGCTCAACGCAACGCTTCGGCGTGCCGATGGGGTTCGGTGGGCCGCACGCCGGATACATGGCCACGGGCGAGAAGCTGACCCGCACGATGCCCGGCCGCATCGTGGGTGCCTCGGTCGACGATGAGGGGCGCACCTCGTACCGGTTGGCCCTGCAAACCCGCGAGCAGCACATTCGTCGAGAGAAGGCGACGAGCAACATCTGTACTGCCCAGGTGCTCCTGGCCGTCATGGCCGGGATGTACGCCGTGTATCACGGCCCCGAGGGTCTGCGCGCTATCGCCGAGCGCGTCCACGATTCGACCGCCCGGCTGGCGGCGGGACTCGAGGCGAGTGACTTCCAGGTGGTCAACGCCGCGTGGTTCGATACGCTCACAGTGGGCGCTCCGGGCCGTGCGGAGGCGTTGGCGGCCAGGGCGACGGAAGCGGGCATCAACCTGCGGCTCGTCGATGCCGACACCCTGGGTATCTCGCTGGACGAGACCACGACCGAACAGGATCTTGCCGACCTGGCGGTGGTGTTCGAGATCTCGATCCCTGCCGGCGCCGACTCGGGGATTCCTTCCGAGCTGGCTCGCACCAGCGAGATTCTCACCCACCCGGTGTTCCACATGTACCGATCCGAGACCGACATGATGCGGTATCTGCGACGGCTGATGGACAAGGACCTGGCCCTCGACCGAAGCATGATCCCGCTCGGCTCCTGCACCATGAAGTTGAATGCGGCCACCGAGATGCTGGCCGTGACCTGGCCCGAGTTCGCCCACCTGCATCCGTTTGTTCCCCGTGACCAGGCGGAGGGCTACGCACAGCTCATCGCAGAGCTGGAGGAGATGCTGGTCGATATCACCGGCTATGCAGCGGTGAGCCTCCAACCCAACTCGGGTGCTCAGGGCGAGTACGCGGGCCTGCTGGCCATCCGCGGCTACCACCTCAGTCGGGGCGATCATCATCGGACGGTCTGCCTCATTCCCTCGTCTGCCCACGGCACGAATCCGGCCAGCGCCACCATGGCCGGCATGACGGTGGTGGTCGTCGAATGCGACGCCCAAGGCAACGTGGATGTCGAGGATCTCAAGCTGAAGATCAAGGAGCACGGCGAGAACCTGGCCGCTCTGATGGTCACGTACCCGTCCACCCACGGGGTGTTCGAGGAGGCAATCACCGAGATCTGTGACCTGGTCCATGAGGCCGGGGGCCAGGTGTACCTGGACGGAGCCAACCTCAACGCCATGGTGGGGGTCGCCAAGCCGGGCAGCTTCGGCTCGGATGTCTCGCACCTCAATCTGCACAAGACCTTCACCATCCCTCACGGCGGAGGCGGTCCCGGGGTGGGGCCCATCGGAGTTGCTGCGCACCTCGTACCGTTCTTGCCGAATCACCCCGTCGTACCCGAGGCCGGCCCGGCAACCGGGCCTGGCCCGATCGCGGCGGCGCCGTGGGGCTCGGCCGGCATCCTGCCGATTTCCTGGGCGTACATTGCGCTGATGGGAAGCGACGGACTGCGCAAGGCCACGGAGGCCGCCATCATCGGGGCCAACTACGTGGCCAAACGTCTCGATCCGCACTACCCCGTGCTGTATCGCGGGGCCAACGGCCTGGTAGCCCACGAGTGCATCATCGACCTCCGCGAGATCAGCAAGGCTTCTCACGTGAGTGTGGACGATGTGGCCAAGCGCCTCATGGATTACGGCTTCCATGCCCCGACGATGTCCTTCCCGGTCATCGGCACCCTGATGGTCGAGCCGACCGAATCGGAATCGCTCCAGGAGTTGGATCGCTTCTGCGACGCCATGATCGCCATCCGCCACGAGATCGAAGAAGTCGAGTCGGGCCGCATGCCCTACGACCAATCGCCGCTCCACCATGCGCCGCACACGGCGGAAGAACTTCTGGTGGCCGAATGGGACCGCCCGTACTCGCGAGAGGAAGGAGCCTTTCCGCTTCCGGAACTCCGCGCCAACAAGTACTGGCCACCGGTGGGCCGGATCGACGGGAAGTACGGGGACCGGCATCTGGTCTGCTCCTGCCCACCTCTGTACGAGTACCGCTAGCGACGTGTGGACGCGCCACCGAACGCTCGCGCGTGGGTTTGGGGCGCGTCCGAGGGTGCCCTGGGTGTGATCGAAGGATCAGGCCTGCGTCCGTTGGCCGCGGATAGGCACTCGTGTCTCGCCCGAGCCTTCGGGACGGGAACTCCTCCGCGGCGAGGAGTCACCTGGCTCCGAAGTAGACGCGCTCGAAGGGCCAGGCGCTTCGCAGCCATTCAGGAACGAACACCCGCAACTCTGTGGCGAGCTCCGATTCAGCCAACTCGTCGATGAGCCACCACGACACGACTGCGTCGTGGTGGGACTCCTCGCTCGGATCGATGTACACACAACCCAGGAGCCTGTCTTCCTCCCGAGGCAGGATGGCGTAGTTGAACGACTCGCCCCGCGCCATCTCCTCCTCGTGGTGGCGTAGGTCCTGGCGGTCTTGCTCATATGTCATCGTTTCCGGCGGCCACCCCCATGCTGTGCCGTACACGTCCCAGAGCTTGGCGCGCGAACTCATCACCGCCGGATAGTCGATCGCCACGTCGTCAGCTCGGATCGGCCGGAGGTGGTAGCCGTCCGAACAGTCGACTCGATCCGGGTGCCGGAAACCGTCAGGCAGCCAGCTCATCTGTGTTCCTCTCGGGGTCGACAGGCCCATCGCTCGGATATCGCGGTGGGTCGGGTCTCAGCACTCATATTCCCGCCGATCGGCTCGGCGGTCAGTTCGCAAGCGCTCCGGATACCAATTCGGCTGCGCTTCTCGGAGCCTACGCGCAAGAGAGCCTCGACCCGATCGGGCTTGCTGACTATGCCGCAGTGTCAGGACCCTGCCGAAGCAGCGCCCGGCAACCGGCGGAGCCGGGGCACCGCTAGCCGCGGGCTGCCGCGGCGGCCTCAGCGGGTGACCCTCGCCAGGGGTCGCCGTGCCCGGGAAGAACGAGGTCGGCGTCCTGAGCGGCGAGTCGATCGAGCGATTGCCGGGCCAGGGCGGGATCGTTGTGGAACTTGTCGTTCATCAGCTGGGGTCCGCTTCCCGTGCCATCGCCGATCAGGTCGACTGTCGCCAAGGCGTCGCCGGTGAACAGTGCTCGTCTCTCGGTGAAGAGGAAGGCGGCGTGGCCTTCGGTATGTCCAGGGGTATGTACCACCCGCGGCCGGCCAGGTAGATCGAGATCTTCGCCGTCCTGCACGGTCTCCACGCTGGCCAACGGCGCCCGGCTCATGACTCCCACTCGCACCAGGGACACGAGGAAGGTCCAGACCACCGGCCGCCAGAGAGGCAGCTCCTTGGGTTCGACGGCTGCCTTCCCGGTGTATTTACCGAGCGCCCGGGTTTCTTCCTCCTCGTGGACCTTGATCGACAGGCCGGCCTCCTGAGCCTGCTTCCCGAAGCCGAGGTGATCGGAATGTGCGTGGGTGACCAGGATGGCCTCGACGTCGCCGGGCATGAGACCTATCGATGCCAGTCCCTCCACCAGCTTGTTCCACTCCTTGGAGCACCCGGCATCCACCACGGTCGCCCTGCCCCGATCCTCGACCACGTAGAAGTTGTGAACCCTCGTTCCCAGCCTGTAGATCCTGTCAGCAACCTGTTGCACTGCGCACCTCCACGCTCGAGTGTCGCGCATCCGTCGCTTGGGTGCCGCCAGGAGGCCGGTTCCCTCAGATCACAGTACGGCCTGGATGATCCACAGAGCGACCAGGCCCGCCGCCATCGTCAAGCCGATGTTGCGGGTTTTCCAGGCGACCACGAGGGCGACCGATGCCGCCAGCCATCGGGGATTGCCGACCGTGAGATCGATCGGCCCTGCGGGGCGGAGAACCTCCGGCACCACGATGGCGGTGAGCACCGCAGCCGGTACGAATCGCAGCGCCCGCTTCAGGGTGTCTGGAAACCTGGCGTCCCCCAGAAAGCCCACGAATGAGGCTCGCAAACCGAACGTGCCGATCCCGATGAGGGTTACGATCGCCCAACGGCTCACGACGACTCCTTGGCGCGATGCTCGACGATCATCCCCGCCGTGATCCCGGCCAACGCCGCCAAAGGCAGCCCGAGGTTGTAGGGGAGAGGGTCGGCCGCCAGTGCCACCGCACCGGCGCTGACCGCTGCGGCGGCCGTCGACGAGTCGGTGATGGCGGGAAAGATCAGCGCCAGGAAGACCAGGGCAGGCGCAAACCCGAGGCCCCACGACTCGGGAACCTGGGCCCCGACCACCACTCCAATCACCGTGGCGATCATCCAGACCACCCACAGCGGGGAGGCCACCCCCAGGTAGTACCAGTGGTTGTTGGTGCGCTCCGGCCGTTCCCCGAAGCTGGTAACCGACAGAGCAAAGGCCTGATCGGTGAGGAGATAGGCCAACGAAAGGCGCAGCCATCGAGGCTTGCGGGAGAAATGCGGCTGGAGGGCGGCGCTGTACATCACCATGCGCAGGTTGATGACGAGCGCGGTCATGATGATCACCATCGCCGCCGACTCGGCAGCGATGAGCTGCATCGTGGCCAGCTGCGAAGCCCCGGCGAAGATGATGGCCGACATGGCGATACCCAAACCGGTCGACAAGCCGGTTTCGGAGGCGGTCAACCCGACGATCAATCCGAAGGGGATGACTCCCAAGACGACCGGAATGACCTCACGGGCACCGGCGGTGAACTCGCGGGCAACGGACGGACTCTCGGAAGCACGATCAGGCACTCGGTGAAGCTACCAGCCGCTGCCTTCTCCACCGCCACCGCCGGGAGGAGGCCTGTCCTGCCTGGGCGACCGGCGCCGCATTGGGGGCGGTTCGGCGTCTGCCCTGTATCCCTCGACGATCCCTGGAGCGGTAGCGTGGCGAGATGACGTACCGACCGATGAGGATCGCGCTGGGTGCGCTCGCTGTATTCGCGGTCGGGTTCATCGGTGCCGGCTTGGCTGGATGGGGGCCTCCTGCCGCCAACGAACAGGCGATCGGCGAGGTGTCGCGGTGGTGCGAGCGGGTATCCGGCGGCTTTCTGCGAGAGCCCGTCAACACGCTGGGGAATCTGGGGTTCGTGGTCACCGGCCTCGCCATGTTTGCGGTCCTGGGGCGAGACGTGGCCACGAACCGACCGGCTCTCAACGGGTTCATCGGCAGCTCGCCGGTGGCGCTCCTCTACGCGTCGGCGGCTGTGTTCCTCGGCCCCGGTTCGATGGTCATGCACGGCACCCACACCTTCTTCGGGGCGTGGCTCGACAACGTTTCGATGGTGGCGTACATCACGATCCCGGTCCTGTGGAATCTCGCACTCCTCGGCCGCTGGTCGCAACGGACGCTGTTCACGACCTACGCCGTCGTGCTCGTGCTCTACGCCGCCGGCTACTGGTTCATCGCTCCCGACCTCGGTATCGGTTTCGAGCTCTTCCGTGTGTCGATCCCGCTTTGGATCATCTCGGAAGTCGTCTATCGACGGTGGTCCCCTGCCGTGCGGGCGCTGTCAGGTTTCGTGGGGTTTGCCGTGGCCGCGGCGTTCGGCATCTTCCCGGGCGAGATGATCCAGAATGCCGACGAGTACTGGTGGGTGTTCCTTTTCTGGCTACCGGCCGTCCTCGCCCGGCGCCCCGCCGACGGCCGGCGCCGGTACATCCCCTGGTTCTGGGTGGGGATCGTTTCGTTCCTCACCGCCTACGCCATATGGCAAACCGGTACCGCCGAACACGCGTGGTGTGCCCCCGACTCGCTGGTCCAGGCGCATGCCGTGTGGCATCTGCTCTCGGCCGTTGCGACGTGGGCGTTCTTCGTCTTCCTCCGCTCGGAGCGTCCGGTAGATGTCCCCGTCTCGTCGGAGATCGCCACCTCCCGGTAGACGTGGCCCCTCCGTGGGCTCGGCGGCAACCTCGTGGGCGACGGACCGACTTCCGCAGAGCGCGATCCGGCAACCGGTGAAGCTACCAGCCGCCTCCGCCGCCTCCGCCGCCTCCGAAGCCGCCCCCGAATCCGCCGCCTCCTCCGAAGCCTCCCCCGAAGGACCCGATATCGACACTGCCCCAGCTGGAACCCCAGCTCGAGCCCCCGCCACCACTTCCGCCTCCGCCGAAGCCGCCTCCGCCGCCGAAGCCGCCTCCGCCGAACCAGGAGTCGCGGTCGTTGCTCCACGATTGGTGGCGATACATGGGCTCCCAGCCCGAGCCATGCCCGGTCCCGCCCGTGATGATCCATCGGTAGTACAGGAAGGTGAACGGGTCGAAGTAGCCCAGGCCGCGCGGGAGCCGCTCGCCTGTCCAGGTGTCCCTCTGGCGACCCGTTGCCGCCGATGCCAGCTCGGGGGCATACCGGTCGGCGTCCTTGATGGTGCTCCTCGCCAGGGCCTGGCGTTGAGCGGCGTAGGCGAGGGCGAAGGCCCGCGGTCCACGCGGGTCCGAGGCGCCGAAGGCGGCAGCCACGTTGGCGTAGGCGCCTTCCAAGCCGAGGGAAGCGAGGGCGTCACGCGCCGCCACCCACCGTCGCATCGCCTGGGCAGGCTCCAGCGAGATCGCCAGGAGGGCGGCGACGGTGCGAATGTCCTCGACCTCATGGACGCCCTCGGCGGCCAGTTCGCTGGTGAGCTGGCGGAACGTTTCGATGGCGTCCCCGCCCTTGCGCAGGAGCGCGGCGGTGATGGCCACCGGCAATCCGAGCCCGTCTGCCTCGGCCCGAATGTCCGTCATCTCCTTCTCGCTCCGGAGGCCGGCCATGGCGTACTCGACGGCGTCGCCCGGCTCGTGTCCGAACTTCCTGGCATCACGGTAGGTGTCGAGGAACTCGCCGACGGCATCCTCGTCGTTGTTGAGGATCAGGAAGGCGGCGATGGCGTCGACGGAGAGCCCGTCGGTCTTGAGCTGAGTCGCGCCGGCGTCCAGCTCCTTCTTGATTTCTTCGTACCGTTTCAAAGCGAGATTGGGGTCCTCTTCGAGGTCGACCAGGGCCGCAGCCACGGCCGGCCGTGCGGCGCTCTCGCCGAGCTTCCCGTGGATGGTGGTCAGCCGTGTGGTCTTCTCGGCAGCAGATTCGTAGGCGCTCTCGATCTCGTTGACGCTGTCGGAAAGGGGTGCCCCGTCTTCCAGCACGGGTGAGGCCTGGAGGAACCTCTCCCCGAGGTCGGTGACGATGACCGGGCCGATCGCCGTGTCGATGGAGCGGTGCGAGAGCTGGCGGGCGTTCCGCTGGCGGGCCTGGCTCACGCGGTACGGCCGGAGCGACTGCGCCAGTATTCCGGTTTCTTCGAGCCGAACGGCAAAAGCATCCTTGTCATCGGTCTCTGCCGCCACACGGGCCGCTTCCTGGACACCCTTCTCCAGGAGCTCCTGTTCGCCCGAGATCTGGAGTTCCAGCGGCATTTCGCGTTGTTCGGCCACCTGAGCGGCGTCGAGGACTTCGAGCAGGCCGGCGGACCACGCCGCGGTGAGCGCGGCGGCATCGGAAACGGCTTGTCCGTCGGTGACTGCTTTGACGACCGCCACCACCGATGCCGTATCCGCCCGCGGCGCCTCGATGGGCCTCTCGACGAACAGTTCGCCCCGCAGACTGAGCTCATGCCCGGCCGGCTCCAACCTGGCCAGAACCTCGTCCACCTTGCGCTGATGCTCCTCCCTGAGCAGGTCGAGAGCCTTCTGACGTTCCCGGTTGCGCGCCCGGAGGGCGGTCGCTCCCACCACGCCGGCCGTCCCCAGACCCACTGCCGCTACAACCCATCCGGTTCCGGAACCGCCCGAATCGAACGGGTCGGATTCACCGTTGGCCTGCGCTTCGAAGGTGGCACTCAGGCCACCCACGATGGCGGCGACGCCACCGTCGAAATCGCCGGAGGCGAACGAAGCGTTCCCCAGTGTGGAGATGGCGTCGGGATTGAGGTCGACGCCCGGGCCGTGCTCGATCTGAGTCCACCGATCACTGACGGCAATGAGGACCACCACGCCGTCGTCTTCACCGGCCAAGCCGACGCCCCAGGTATTGCCGATGTCCTGTGCAAAGGAAGACGCCGACGTGCTGCCGGTGGAATCGACGATCACCACGGCGATTTGGCGGCCAAAGTTCTGGACCACTCCGGAGACGAGCGACTCGAGGCCGGCGTCGTCTTCGATCACCCCCGCCGCGTCGGTGACCCACCCATCGCAGGTGATGCCCTGGACAGGCGGACAGTCCGCCGGTTGGGCAGCTGCCGGGGCCCCCGTGAGGGCAAGCAGAAAGACGGATACGGCCGCGAAGACTCCCCAACGTTTCATGCCACCGAGCCTAACGACGGATGGGCGATAGGTCGGGCCGGTCAACCCTGTTCGTTCAGGGAACCTCGAGAGCGTCCGTGGCGATGGGGAACCAGCGGAGGTTCTCGAAATGCTCGGTGACGTCCAGCTCCTTCTGGCAGGGTTGCTCGGCCTCGGCCGCCGTCAGGGCGTCCCGGGCTTCGTCGAGGTACTCGGCCAGGCGAGACTCCGGCTCGGTGATCCGTCGGTCCCGGTACGCCAGTGCCCCTGATTCGTAGGAGAGGTCTCCAAGACTGAGCGGCGGGGCGGCGAGGCCGTCCTTGTGACGCCACAAGGCCGTGTGCGGATCGAACGTGTAACAGGCGAGCAGTTTCCAGCCCTCGTTGGCGATGAGGTGGACCGCCGCCAGGATGAATTGGAACGTCTCCTCGGAGATGAAATAGTTGAAGTTGACGCGCACCCACCCCGGCTTGATGCCTTCGCAGCCCCGGGTGATCTCCTGCTCGTACTCGTGGGACGTGTCGAGGCTGATTCCGAGCAGCCGGTGCCCGTAGGGACCCGCACACGAGCACCCGCCGCGCGACTGAATGCCGAACAGGTCGTTGAGCAGGGCGACCACGAAGTTGTGGTGGAGGTAGCGGTCGCCGAACCGGACCACGAAAGAGACGATGGACAGCCGTTCGGCTTTGGGATTGCCGAGGATCGCGATGTTCGGGTTGTCGCCCCACGATGCGATGGCCCGCTCGATGAATCCTTCTTCGAGTTCTCTGATGCGATCGGAACCGACGGCCAGCTTGAGCTGGAACACCATGCCGGCTCGGATCGACTCGACGATGGCCGGCGTGCCGCCTTCTTCCCGATGCTCCTTGTCCTCCAGATAGAGGTGCTCCTGCATGTTCACATAGGCGACGGTCCCCCCGCCGGGCACCGACGGGACGCGGTTCTGGAGGAGCTCCTTCCGAACCACCAGCACGCCCGGCGTTCCCGGCCCTCCGATCATCTTGTGCGGACTGATGAAGATGGCGTCCTTGTAGGCCAGCGGGTCGTCCCCGGTCGGATCCATGTCGATCCCGACGTAGGGTGCCGCCGCCGCGAAATCCCAGAAGGAGAGGGCGCCGTGCTCGTGGAGGAGGCTCGAGATGCTCCGAACGTCCGACAAGATCCCCGTCACGTTGGATGCGGCCGAGAAGCTCCCGATCTTGAGGGTGCGGTTGTCGTGCTTGGTCAGCTCGGTTCGCAGGTGCTCGAGATCGATGTGGCCGTCGGCGTCCTCGTCGATCTGGACGACATCGGCGATGGACTCCCGCCACGGCAGCTCGTTCGAGTGGTGTTCGAACGGGCCGATGAACACGACCGGCCGCTCGGCTGGAGGGATCTGCTCTGCGAGATGGTACCGATCGTCCAACTCGGCCGGCAGCCGCAACCCGAGAATGGTGACCAGGCGATCGATCGCTCCGGTCGCGCCGGAGCCGCAGAAAATGACGGCGTGCTCATTCGTGGCTCCGACACCCGCCCGGATGATGGTGCGGGCATCCTCGCGGAACCGGGTCGTCTGCAAGCCGGTCCCCGACGTCTCGGTATGGGTGTTGGCGTACAGGGGCAGAACCGCATCGCGGATGAAATCCTCGATGAACGACAGAGACCGTCCGGACGCCGTGTAGTCGGCGTACGTGACCCGGCGCGGACCAAAGGGACCGGCCACCGCTTCCTCCGATCCGATGACCGAGCCTCGGATCGTTTCGATGATGTCCATGGTGCGCGATGGTAGCGGCACCTCCGGGCAGAGCCCCGAGGTGCCGTTGCAGAATCCTTTGGATTCTGCGCTCAACAGAGCAGCGCCCGGGCAGAGCCCCGAGGTGCCGCTCAGGCGGAATCCTTTGGATTCTGCGCTCGACCGAGCAGAGCCCGGGCAGAGCCAGGAGGGGCCGCTCAGGCGGATTGACGGCTGGTCACCTCTGCCAGGTTCCGGATGGCGAAGAAGAGGACGATGATCGGGCCGAACGTGCTCCCCAGACGGTCGTAGAGGATCCAGGCGACCAAGGCGGCCACCAGTAGTCCGATGATGGCCGCATGGAAGCGTCCTCTCCCTGGAACGATCTTCTCGAGGACCTCGGCCAGCAAGGTCGATCCGTCCAAACCGCCGATCGGAAGGAGGTTGACGGCCCCCCACACGAAACTGACCCACACGAACGCCGCCAAGAAGAACGCCACCGGGCTGAGCAGTTGAGCGTCGCCCAGATAGACCCTCCACGGGGTATCGATCACGAATCTGGTCGCCTCACCGAACCAGCCGAGCTTCGCCAGGCCGAAGACCAACAAGGCGACGGCGATCTCCACCACCGATCCGGCCAGAGCGACGACGAAACGCCGCCATCCTTTGGTTGGGCCCCTCCACATCGTCAGACCGCCCAACGCATAGAGGCTGATCCGCTCGACCCGACCCCCGACGCGTTCAGCCATCACGGCGTGGCCCAGCTCGTGAATCACGATCGAGAGGATGGCCGCCACCATCCACATGACCACCGAAACCGGCGTGAGCCCGCTGTTCATGACGAAGACAGCCAGGATGAGCACAGTCCAGCTGATCTCCAGCGGGAACCCAAAGAAATCGAAGCGCAACAACCTCAGTATTCCTCGTCGGGTCGGCGTTGTTTGCTGGGCTGGACTCGCGGTGGCTCGCCTGGCTGTTTCGGGTAGTGCGGCGGCCAGGGTGCATCGCCCTGGCCGTTGGCGTCATCGCGCACCACCCATTCGAGCAGTGTGTCGATTCGGCTCGTGGTGGCGTCGATCGCCGCGGTGAGATCGCCCACTCGCCGATAGCGATCCTCGAACCCCCCCTTCATGGGGAAGTCCTCGAGGTGCACGTCGGCCAGCTCGTCCCATGTGAACGGCGTGGACACGAACCCGGTGGGCCGGACACCGTATGCCGACGATACGGTCTTGTCCTGCGCCATCTGGTTGAAATCGATGAAGATGCCGTTCCGTTCCTCTTTCCACCATGCAGTGGTTATCAGTTCGGGCTCCCTCCGCTCCAGCTCCCGGGCCAGGGCCAGGACCGCCCTGCGGACCTGGAAGAAATCCCAGATCGGCTCGAGACGCACATAGACGTGGATCCCTCGACTCCCCGACGTCTTCGGCCAGCCCAGCATGCCCAACTCATCGAGCAGCTCCTTCGTGGCGGCAGCCGCCTTGCGGACATCCTCGAAATCGAATCCGGGGGTGGGATCGAGATCGATCCGCAACTCGTCGGGGTGATCGATGTCCTCGGCCCGTACCGGCCACGGGTGAAAGTCCAGGCAGCCCAGCTGGGCGAGTCTGATGACGTCGGCCTGGGTGCGGGGAACGTTCATCACCCCGGGACGCTGGGAGGGGAACCGCATGTCCACGGTGTCGAACGGCGTGTTCTTGGCCGCACGCTTGTGGTACACCGGCGGCTCGCCGACACCCTTCATATACCGCTTGAGCATCGTGGGCCGGCCCTGAATACCGCGAGCCGCTCCCTCCGCGCACAGGAGGAAATGCTCGATGACATCCATCTTCGTCCACCCCCGTTCCGGGAAGACGACCCGTCCCGGACTGGAGACCCGTACGGCTTCGCCGTCGATCTCCACCGTGGTCTCATCCTTCGCCATGCCAGGACGATACCCCGCCGGGCCGACCGGCTGCGGATCCTCCGGCAGGGAGGAGCGACCCGGGTTGCGCGGCCCAGGCAGAACCGTCCTCCGCCTCTGGACGGGCATCGCCGAGCGCAGGATCCTGAGATTGCCAGCGGGTGAGACCCCCACGGAAAGCCCCGGGCGAAACCGGCAGAGCGAGCAGGGTTCGAGTCCCTGCGCTGGCGCTCCCACCCCTGCCACGACGCTGGAGAGGCGCCACGGGCGCTGTCGAGTGGGTTTCAGGATGTGCATAGGCGCTCCCGCTTGGGTACCATTTTCGGTTCGTGAAGAAAACGCTGGATTCTTCCGTGGTCCGAGTCGTGTTGGGCGCTGTGGTTTTGGCCCTCGGCATCGGGTCCGCTCGCGTTGTCGTCTCCTCTGCTGAAGTCGATGAGCAGTCGGCCGCGCCCACCCCGTCCGTCGCCTCCACGGTAGAGCTCCCCGAGAATCTCGGTTCGGTTGCTGGGCTGGTAGCCGGGCTCGACCTCGTTGAGCCGACCAACCCGACGACCGCCGAACGCCGGGCGACCGAGATGGCGGATGCGCGCACGGCGCAGGCCGCCGCGGCAGCCGCAGGCAGTGCTTCGACCAGTGTTCCGGATAGCACGACCACGTCCCTCGAGGACGAGACGACCACGACCACTGCCCCACCCGAGACCATCACCACGGCCGCCCCGGTGGCGACCACGACGACGACCGCTCCGCCGGAAACCACCACCACGACGACCGCTCCGCCGGAGACCACGACCACAACGACCCCTCCGGTCGAGACCACCACCACGACGGTGGCGACCGGGTCGTATACGGGGGTGCTCAGCGAGGCGCAGGCCCTGGAACTCTTCTCGATGTACTTCTCGGGTTCGGATGTCGACACTGCCATGCGGGTCGCCAAGTGCGAAAGCTCTTACAACACGGATGCCTACAACCCGGCCGGGTACGGTGGCCTCTTCCAACACAGCATCGACTACTGGCCTGACCGAGCGGCACAGGCCGGTTGGGCAGGTGCCTCGATCTACGACGGAGAGGCGAATACCGCCGTGACAGCCTGGCTCGTTTCAGCCAACGGCGGTTGGAGTGCCTGGCCCAACTGCTGACGAGGCCGTCGCGGCCACCCGGCCGTTCCGACCCTGACCCAAACGGAGACCCACTTGGCTGTCATCGACATTGCCGGCTTCATCGCCGACCTGAAAGACCACGCCATCGACCATGGCTTCCATGTCCACGACGAGCGGCATTTCATAGAGACCTACACACTCACCCAGTCGTGGGAAATCGTCATGCACCCAGAAGAGGCCTGTGGAGGCTCGCTCGACCTCCATGCCGCCCTCGAGGTCGATCCCCGGGTCCTGCTCGGTTTCGAGGATCACGTGGCCACCATGGGAGACGAGGTCGAGGAACCCGACGCCTCGTTTCGGCTGAGCCTGTTTTTCAACTGGGGCCTGCCGCCTCTCCGCCAACCACCCGATCTCCTGGTCCTGTCGACCGAGCTGGCCGGTTTGGCCGGAATGGATCTTCCCCTCGAGGTCTCCGCTATCGATTCCTTCGCCGCGGTCACCGACGCCCCTGAGCGCCGGTTGGGAATCGTGGGGCGGGTTGACGTGTCCCTCGCCGAACTCTTCATGGGGCGAGAGCAGCTCTGCGCCCAACTCGACCTCGCCCACGAGGTCTCGCTCTATCTCACCGAGCGTGCCGAGGACTGGATCGACTGACCTCGGCCCTGCCGACGGTTGCTTACGGGTTGAACTCGGCGAAGAGGTCGGCTCCGACCGTGACGATGAAGATGATGTACACGACGATGAGCAGCAGGTACAGCAAGGCCATAACTCCGGTGATGGTGAAGTACGTCGAGATCTTCTCGGTGGCGGTGATCAGGTCTTGGCGGCGTCCTGAGGCGCGGGCGCTCTCGAGTGCCTTGTTCGCCTGAAAGAGCAAGACGCCGATCCAGATCGGTAGCCAGGCAAAGATGAGACCGACGATGGTGATGCCGGTCAGGACCCCCGCCAGGATCGCCATGCTGGCCGGAAGGATCAGCCACAGTGGCTTCGGCATCTTCAAGGCGATGTCCTTGACGGGCACCAGGTCCCCGCCTGCTCCGGCGGTCACGGAGCCTGACCCGAACGGACTCTGGACCGCCGTCGGGGCGGCCGCAATCGGCGCAGGTGCCGCCGAGGCCGTAGTGGCGGGGCTGAGGCTGCCGTCTCCGACGGCCGCCCACTCTGCCATGCCCTCGGTCCAGTAGTGATCGGTGGACGTGACTTCGCCTCGGGCGATGAGTGCCCGCAGTTCGGTCTCGGGGACGGGACCTTGCCGGCTGCCCAATTTGGTGTAGTAGTAGTCCGCCACGTGCGCTCCTTTGGCCTTCTGCTCCACCACCAGTGTATTGGGTCGTCCCGGCCGTCTCCGCCTTTCTCGATCCCCGACTGTCGGGGCCGGCCCGGGGAAGTACTGACCGTGGCGCGACAACGGCGATCGGTAGGCTGACCGCCGATGGATGAACCCAAGTTCGACGGCCAGATCTTCCTCGACACGTTCCGCAACGTTGCTTCGTCGGTGACCGCCGTCACGACCTATTCGGAGAGCGGGGAGCCGCGCGGGCTGACCGTGAGCTCTTTCGCCTCCGTCAGCCTGGACCCGCCGCTGGTGCTCGTCTGCATCGGTGACGAATCGAACTCCTTGGATGCGCTGTACTCCCATGGCGGCTTCACCATCAATTTCCTCGCCGAGGGCACCGCAGCGACGGCTCTGCTCCTGGCCTCGCCCGATAACGACAAGTTCGACGAGGTTCGCTACGTCGCCCCCGCCCATCCCGTGGCGGGACCGGTCCTCACCGAGGTTGCGTTCGCTTTCTTCGAGTGTCGAACGCAAGAAGCCATCGACGCCGGAGACCACTGGATCTTCATCGGGCGCATCCTGACGGGCGACGTCCTGGACGACCGACCTCCCCTCGTCTACCACCGGCGCACATTCGTGCGGGTTCGAGAGTGATCAGGAGCGTCGGCCCGGCCGGGCGTTTCCGATCTGGCGAGAAAGCGGTTCGCTAGCGTCCCCATCATGCGGATCGTGACTCCTTGTCTCGTGATCCTGGTGGGTGCAGCGGGATCGGGTAAATCCACCTGGGTGGCGCTCAACTTCGCGCCTCATGAGATCGTCAGTTCAGACGAGTTACGCGCCGTAGCAGGGATCGACGAGAACGATCAGACAGCCAGCACCGACGCTTTCTTCCTCCTCGACGAGATCGTGCGCCGCCGCCTGGCTCGCCGGCTGACCACGGTCATCGACACCACCGGCCTGGACGCTCCGTCCAGAGCCGGATACCGGGATCTGGCCCGGTCCAAGGACATGTCGACCTACGTGGTTGCCTTCGACACCCCAGCCGCCCTTTGTCACACCCGCAACCAGCTGCGCACTCATCCGATACCGAAGGCCGTCCTGAATCGGCAGCTCTCGGCGTACAAGAAGACCCGAATCGACATCGAGTCGGAGGAATTCGACGGGCTGATCGTCATCGAGCCGAGCCAGGACAAGGTCGCACTGCCAAAGGGGCCACCTGCGATGGCTACAGCGGACGCAGGCGCCAGGAACCAGGCTCGCCAGCCCGTCGGATTGCGGTTCGGGTTGCAGGTTTCTTCGTTTCGGTGGCCAGACGATTCGTCGACCACGAGGCAACACCTGACAACCATCGCCACCGCGGCCGAGGCGGCCGGTTTCGAGAGTCTGTGGCTGATGGATCACTTCCGGCAGATTCCCCAAGTGGGCCGGGCGTGGGACGACATGCTCGAGCCGTATGTGACGCTGGCATTCTTGGCCGGCGTGACGACCGAGATTCGTCTCGGAGCGCTCGTTACCGCGGTCGGCTATCGCAATCCGGCTCTGCTCGGGAAGATGCTGGCCACCCTCGACGTCCTGACTGAAGGCAGAGCCATGTGTGGGTTGGGTATCGGTTGGTTCGAACAGGAGGCGCGCGCCTACGGATACGACTTCCCAGAAGCTGCGGTCCGGTACGAGCTATTGGAGGACGCACTCCGACTTCTCCCGCTCTTGTGGGGACCCGGATCTCCTGCCTACTCCGGCCACCACATCGACGTGCCGGAGGCGATGGGTTACCCGCGACCGATCCAGGACCCGATCCCCATCGTGGTCGGCGGCTCGGGCGAGCGCCGGACGCTGCGATTGGTCGCCGAGTACGCCGACTACTGCAACCTGTTCGGAGATCCGGACACCGTGCGAAACAAGATCGCCGTCCTGGCCGACCATTGCCGTGCCGTTGAGAGGGATCCGGCCGAGATCGTTGTCAGCCATCTCGGCTCCTGTCTCGTAGGGGCCGACCAAGAGCACGTGACCTCCTTGCTCGACCACCACCGCCCGCGGACCATGGACAGGGCTCAGTTCGCCGAGATCAGCAAGGCCGGCACAGTGGTCGAACAGATCGGGCGGTATCGCCTGCTGGCCGACGCCGGCGTGCAGCTGGCCATCGTCACCATGCCCAATGTGGCCGAGCCGGGGGCTATTGAACGCTTCGGAGAAGTGATCGCAGCCTTCTCCTAGGGCGAAGGGGTACGAACGCGAAGGAGCCCCGGGTCGGGGGGGAGACCTGGGACTCCTTGTACTGCCTGCCGGGGAGGGAGGAACCAGCAGTAGTTCGCTTGTTGGGAAAGTTAGCCCAGTCCGGCCGGCCGACAACAGGGACGGACTGCCCGTGTCGAGGGACGAATGACCCTAATACGGCTCCGACCTCCGAAACGCCTCGCGTACGGGCCGGCGGGTGAGAGCGAACAAGAGCCCGGCGTAGAGAGCTGTCGTGATCACGATGTTCACGGTGACGCCGAAGGAGGTCAGGCGCTGAAACAGCGGATCGGCGAGGTCGGGCTGGGAGTTTCCGGTCCTCTGGATGTACCCGAGACCGCCGATCCATGCCACGGTCGCGGCCGCCACCAGTACTGGCAACGCCCATCTCCTTCTGTTGAGAAGGGCACGCCCCAACACGATGATGCCGATGCCGAGGGCCAGCTGAGAGATCACGAACCACCAGACGTGCCGATCGTAGAACGCCAACAACTGGAGCGGTCCCGCGTAGGCGCCTTCGAGCCCCGGGCTCCGTTCCGCCAGCTCCAAGGCATTCCGGGTGACTCCTACCAGGAACGGGCCGACGAAGGCGCCGAGACAGATCGCTGCTCCGCTCAGCACGGTTCCCCACCCGATCACGTCGGCGGCCGTGCTCGCCTCCGGTGGTTGTTCGGCGGGGGCGGTTGGTGATGCTGCGGGCTCTGCGGGCGGCGCGGCGCCGTGACCTCCGGTTGGTTCGAGGAACGGCGGCGGTTGTGACATGACACGCCACGATACCGCGCGGTACCGTTCCCGGATGTTGACCTTCAGAGCAGCGGATGTGGCGGTCGAGGTCGACTTGTCCCAAGGCGGCAGACTCTCCTCCCTCATGGTTGGGGATCGCCAGCTCCTGGTGACCGACGCTCCCGACGCCATCGATTGGGGCTGGTATCCGATGGCGCCCTGGGCGGGCCGAACTCGACGAGGTCGGTTCGACTGTGGAGGGGTTGAATACCAGCTCCCGCTCCACACCGATGGGCACGCAATCCACGGAACCGTGTTCAGGCGGCCCTGGCACGACGAAGGGGACGGGAGTTGGTCCACGGATCTCGGTCCCGACTGGCCCTTTGCCGGGGCCGTCCGCCAGCGCATGACGCTGGAGTCGGACCACCTCTTGCTGGAACTCGAGCTCTCCAGTCATGCAGAGGAGTTCCCGGCCGCCATCGGATGGCACCCCTGGTTTCGGAGGCGAATCGACGGAGCAGAGGCTCGCATCGAGCTCCCGGCCTCCTTCATGCTGCGACGGGACGCCGAGGGAATCGCCACGCGCCAAGAGGCGCCGGTTCCCGACGAACCGTGGGATGACTGCTTCGGAGGCTTGGTCCAACCCGTTGTCGTCGAGTGGCCAGGTGTGCTCAAGCTCGCGATCGAGTCGGACTGTCCCTACGTGGTGGTGTTCACGGAGAAGGAGCGCGGAGTCTGCGTTGAGCCGCAAACCGGCCCGCCTGACGCCCTCAACGAGGGCGGCGTTCTGGTTCGGCCAGGTTCTCCGCTCTCGGCGTGGATGCGCGTTGCCTGGAAGTGGCTCGACTGACCCCGCCGGGTCTCGCTCCCCGTAGATGTCCGCCTGACGTATGATCTGACCATGAACGAACCTATCTCTGAGGATGTCTGGCGCTCGAAGCTCGACCCGCAACGATTCGCCGTGCTTCGAGAAGGGGCCACCGAACCGCCGTTCAGCGGGGAGTACGTCAACGAGAAGCGGCCGGGCCGCTACGCCTGCGCCGGATGTGGCGCGGAGCTGTTCAGCTCCGACCACAAGTACGACTCGCGTTCTGGTTGGCCGAGCTTCTATCAGGCCCTCGATCCGGGCAAGATCATCGAGAAGGCCGATACGTCCCACGGCATGACTCGAACGGAGATCCTCTGTGCCGCCTGTGGCGGTCATCTCGGTCACGTGTTTCCGGATGGACCCCAACCGACCGGCCAGCGGTACTGCGTCAATTCGCTTTCGCTCGAACTGCAGCCTGAGGAGTAGCGGACCCTCAGCCGGCCGACCCGGACCTACTACCCTGCCTGCCAGGTAACCGAGGTCAGCTTCTTGGCAGTATCCGATCCGATTCGCTTCAACCAGACCACGCTCGAAGGTCGCGAGCTGGAGTACATCGAGCAGGCCATTCGGCAGGGGCACACCTCGTCGTCCGGTCCCTTCTCGGCCAGGGTGTCGGAGCTGCTGGCAGCTTCGCATAGCGCCCCCGGCGTTCTCCTCACCTCCTCCTGCACCGATGCGCTGGAGATGTCGGCGTTGTTGCTCGACGTTGGCCCGGGTGACAAGGTCATCGTGCCCAGTTTCACGTTCGTGTCCACGGCGCTGGCGTTTGCCCGTCAGGGCGCCGAGATCCTCTTCGCCGACATCGAGCCGGAGACCTTGGCGCTCGACCCGGACAGCGTGGCGGACCTCATGAGCCCTGATGTCAAGGCCGTGGTCACCGTGCACTACGCGGGGATCGGGGGAGACGTCGCCGGTCTGCAAGCCGTCGTGCCGGACCAAGTCGAACTCGTGGAAGACAATGCCCACGGCCTGTTCGGCAGCATAAAGGGGCGACCCCTGGGGACATTCGGCCGCTTCTCGACTCTCTCCTTTCATGAGACGAAGAACTTCGTCTGTGGAGAGGGTGGGGCGCTCGTCGTCAACGAGGAACGAGATGTCGACCGCGCTCACGTGATCTACGACAAGGGGACCAACCGTCGCCAATTTTTTCTCGGTCAGGTGGACAAGTACAGCTGGCAGGACACGGGCTCCTCGTTCGGCATGTCGGACGTGTCGGCTGCCTACCTGCTCGCTCAACTCGAGCAGCGCGACGTCGTCCTCGCCAAGCGTCGCGCCCTTTTCGACCGCTACGCCGAGCTCTTCTCCGAGGTGGCCGACCGATTCGGGCTGGCCCTTCCGACGGTACCGGCGGGGCGTCTTCCCGCCTATCACATGTTCTTCATGCTGTGTCGTTCGCGAGACGTGCGCGACGCACTGCTGGCCGGTCTGCGCGAGCGGGGAATCAGCGGCACGTTCCACTATGTGCCACTCCACTCGGCGCCTGGCGGCAAACGCTTCTCGGTCGGCGAGTACGACTGTCCCGTCACCGACGACATCTCGGGGCGACTGATTCGGCTTCCCTTCCACAACGCCCTCACATCGTCCGACCAGGATCGGGTGTTTCGGGCGGCCGTGGATGTCCTGGGTCGGTCGCGATGACGCCGGCTCTGCGCAGGGAAGACCCCCATGGGTGAGAACCTCGGCTTCCTCGGCGAGGGCGGGCGCCTCTCGCAACCGCCCTCCGGCCGTCTCGCCGAAACCGCCTTCGCCCGTGAACTCGAAGTGGCGCAGTGGATGTGGGACGAACTGAGCCTGGCCGACATGGCCCATGTCCGTGAGTTGATCGAATCCAGCGTGATACCGGCTCCGGCGGGCCGCGGACTGCTGGAGGCTTTGTTGGCCACCCACGGCGTGACCACGGAGGCGGTGGGCTTGGATCCCGTCGTCGGCGACCTCTACAACAACCGTGACACGTATCTGCAGGAACGTTTCGGGGACATCGTCGGGATGATCCACACGGGTCGAGCGCGCCGGGAGGCCACCACCGTGGCGTGGCACCTCCGGCTCCGCCACCTGCTCATCGAGGCCATTGAGGCCGGGCTCGAACTCGCCGAATGTGTGGTCGATGTGGCGGCGGCCGAACGAGACACCCTCATGCCGGACTTCACCTACCTCCAGCACGCCCACCCGACCACCCTGGGGCACTATCTCCTGGGCTTTGCCTACCCGATCGTGCGCGGTGTGGATCGACTCGGCACGGCCTTTGCTTCTGTGAACCAGTCGCCGGCCGGCTCAGGCAGCGTCAACGGGTCTCGCTTCCCGTTGGATCGATCGCGCATGGCAGCCGATCTCGAGTTCGAAGGCATCGTCCCCCACACCAGGGATGCCATGTGGGCGCCCGACGTGGCGATCGAGGTCGGGGCAGCTGCTCTCTCGGCATTGACCACGATCGACCGATTCGCTGAAGAGCTGCAGATCTGGGCAACGAGCGAGTTCGGCTTCGTCGAGTTCGCCGATCGCCACACGAGGACATCGGTGATCATGCCCCAGAAACAGAACCCGTACGGGCTGGCGATGATCCGCGGCCATGCTCGCACCGCCCTCGGAGACTTCACGGGCATCGTCGCCACCAACCTGACCCCATCCGGTCAGCCCGACAACCGGACCGCCTCCTACGATCGCCTTCCGGCGACCGTCTCCTGGGGAGCCAAGTCCCACCGCCTGCTGGCCGAAATGATCCGCGAGGCTCGCTTCGATCGCGACCGCATGGCCGCCGGCGCCGCCGAGGGTTACGCCTACGCCACCGACCTCTGTGACTTCCTCGTCCAGGCGGCCGGAATCGAGAACCGCGTCGCCCACCAGGTGGTGGGCCTGGCCGTCCGCTCGGCGATAGAACAGAAGCGGCCCGACCTGGACCTGTCGGCGATCATGGAAGCCGCCACAGCCCTCGACGTGCATCTGCCCAACCTCGACGAGGCGGAGTTCTCTCGCAACCTGGACGCCCGGTACCTGATCGAGATCCGAAGGGGACAGGGTGGCGCGGGACAGCTCGATCCGATGTTTGAAGAGCTACGAGACCGAATTCGGATGACTAAGAGCCGCTTCGCCGATCACCCGCTCAAGGATCACACCCTCCGCTATCTCTCCAAGATCGAAGCCTACAAGGAGCAGTTATGACGTCTCTCGAATTGAAGCTTCCCGAGCGGTCGGAGAAGCCGAGAATGAACGGACGAACGCAGATCCTCGACAAGGGCTTGGGCCTCCAGGGCGTGGCCGACATTCTCGAAGTCGCCCACCCCTACGTCGATCTCTCCAAATTGGGTTGGGGGACGGCTGTCATCACCGGCAATCTCTCCGAGAAGATCAGCCTCTATCGAGAATTCGGGGTCGAAGTGTGCCTGGGAGGCACCCTTTTCGAGCTGGCCTATCTGCAGGGGAAGGTGGACGAATACGCCTCCTACGTCGCTGGTCACGGTCTCACCCACGTCGAAATCTCCGACGGCACCATCGTCATGCCTCATGACGAGAAGCTCGAGATCATTGCTCGCTTCGCCGAGGAATTCACGGTTCTGTCCGAGGTCGGAAGCAAGGATGCGGCCGCCATCGTCACCCCGGCCAAATGGGTGACGGCGATCCGTCAGGAGCTCGCCGCCGGCGCCTCGCATGTGATCTTGGAGGGGCGCGAATCCGGCACCGCCGGCATGTACCGTCCTACGGGAGAGATCCGGATGGGTTTGGTCGACGAGGTGCTGGATGCGGGCATCGGCGTCGAGCACCTCATCTTCGAGGCCCCCACCAAGTCGAGCCAGGTGTGGTTGATCCGGCACATCGGCCCCAACCTCAACTTCGGGAACATCCGGCCGGACGACGCTCTGTCGCTCGAGACGCTCCGGTTGGGACTCCGAGGTGACACCATGCTCGATATCCACGGATGACGAAACGCCTCCTCGTCCTGGGCGGCGGACGGCACCAAGTCCCTCTGATCAGACGCGCCGAAGAACGAGGCATCGAGGTTGTGCTCCTCGACTATCTGCCAGATGCCCCCGGACGCGCCTTCGCCACACATGACCTGCTCCAGGACGCCCTCGACATCGAAGCGGCCACTGCCACCGGCCGCCGCCTTGGTATCTCGGGGGTCACCACGACGGGAACGGATCTGGCCGTGGTCGCCATGGCTGCGGTCGCCGAGGCCCTCGGCCTGCCCTGTTACTTGAACCTCGAGGGTGCCCGCACCGCCACGGACAAGACGAGGATGGCAGCTGCGCTGGGGGCCGCCGGGCTCAACATGGCCCGCAAGGTCGAGCTCGGGCCCGACGACCCCCCGCCTCGACTTCCGTTCCCCTTTCCAGTGGTGGTGAAGCCGGCGGATTCACAGGGCCAGCGGGGCGTGACGACAGTCACCGGCGCTTCACAGCTCGGTGCCGCGGCGGCAGGCGCGCGATCGCATTCAGCCACCGACCGAGTCATCATCGAGGAGTTTCTGGTGGGGCCGGAGTTCACCGCCAACGCCTGGATGAGCGATGGTGAGACCCGGCTCCTGGCTGTGAACGACCGAGTGACCTACAACCCGCCGCCCGTGCTCGGTGTCGCATTCCAACACGTCTACCCGTCCAAGTGGGCCGCCGGCCGCCTGGACGAGATTGCTCGGATCATGGCGACGATAGGGGAGGCGTACTGCATGCGAAATGGGCCGCTCTACGTTCAGATGATCGGCACCGAGTCCGGCCCGGTCGTCGTGGAGGCGGCTGCCCGGGTGGGAGGCGGCCATGAATCGGCCATGTTCCCGCTCATCATCGGCGAGGGGGTCGAGGACCGGCTGATCGACCTGGCCCTGGACGGGACGTGCTCACCTGTTGCCCACGATGAGCGCCACAGTGACGGCAACTCGTCGGTTCTGGTGAACTTCGTACTCGGGTCGGCGGGCCAGGTTCATTCCATCGCGCCCCTCCCTCACGGCGACGGGGTCGTCGATGCCCAGTACTACATCCGACCGGGCCAGGTGCTCGGCGACGTGTCGAACAGCCTGGGTCGTATCGGGTTCTTTGTCGTCCAGGGCGTGGACCGCCGGGACGCGCTTTCGGTTGCAGCCTCGTATTACGAGTCTCTGCGGGTGGAGGACTCGTCTGGCCGGAACCTCGTCCTCGTTCCGAACCCGGACTATCTCAACGCTCCGTAGCTTCCGCGGCCGCACTGCTACCCGCCCTCCACCCGTTCACGAGGCCATCCGTCAATCCGTTTCCCATGAGCCGGTTCCGCCCATGCAGTCCACCGGCTGCCTCTCCGGCAACGAACAACCCCGCCAGGGATGAGCGCCCGTCGGGGTCGACCGCCAATCCGCCCAACTGATAGTGGAGAAACGGGTAGACCAGAACCGGGCCGTCCAGGACGCCCATTTCGGCAAGTGTCCGCCCCAGTCTCGGGTAGTGGGTGGCGATCGTCCCTGCGGGGAGATCGTTCAACGTCAACTCGAAGGCCGGACCGAATCGGGTGTCGATCGCCCTGGCCCGGTTGGTGACCATCGCCTCCGTGACCGCCAGACGGTCCGCCCCCGGCTCACAGAGCAGGCGACCACGGCGATCGAGCAGGCGCACCCCTTCGGCGGCCAGGCTCTCGGGCACACACCGGGCAGGGGGACCGGGCGGCCCCTCGACCAGACCGAACGGCTGATACTGAAAGAACCCGCCGTGGATCGTCTCAGCGCCCCTCTCGAGCAGTCGGTCGTAGAGGACGTGGTTTTGGTTGACGGGGTTGGTCGTCTGCTCCCCGGACTCGACGGCCCGGCGGTAGGCGGTGCCTCCGGTGGCCATCACAACCCGCTTCGCCGACATCGCCGATCCATCGGCGAAGCTGACCAGGAGCGATCCGTGCCGGGGTTCGACATCGACCACGGGGTGGTGGGGATGGTGGTGTACCCCTGCTTCGTCGAGACGTCGGTGGAGCACGGCCATCAGCGGGCGTCCGATCTGATCGCCGCTGGTGACGATGCGTGGCTCCGACATCCCCCCGGCGATCCGCTTCCGCCGGCGGCCATCGGGCTCGACATCGATCTCCAGACCCCATGAGATCAGTCTCTCGAATACCCCTGGGACCGCGCCGACGAACTCCCGGATCCGTCTCTGGTCGAGGGGAACCCGCGCCGATCTGAGGATGTCGTCGACCATGCCGTTCATCGAGCCGGGGTTCTCGTCGGGGATGTGGAGGCCGCCCTGGGCCATCAGCGAGTTGGAACGCTTCATCGGCCCATCTGCCACGAGGTGGGTTTCGCAGCGCTCGGCGCTGGCCAGCGCCGCCATCAGCCCGGCTGCCCCGGCCCCGACGATCAGTACCGGGACGTCGATCACCCAGGCATGATAAGCCGGTGCGCTACTGTGCCCGGATGGAAACGCCCGGCCCGCCGCACATCTCGGTAGTCGTGCCCTGCTACTGCAGCGGCGAGTGGCTGGGGCGGTTGACCCAGAACCTCATCGACACCTTGGAGGGGGAGGGGTCATCGTTTGAAATCGTGCTCGTCAACGACGGTTCCCCGGACGCCGTCACGTGGCCAGCCATCGTGGCGCTCGCCGAGAGCGATTCTCGCGTGGTGGGGATCGACCTGCTGAGGAACGTCGGTCAATTCGCCGCGCTGATCGCCGGGCTGGAGGAAGCCGCCGGATCGGTGGTGGTGACCATCGATGATGACTTCCAACACCCCCCGCGCGAGATCCCCAAGTTGCTCGAAGCTCTCCGGAGTGATCCAGACGTCGATTGTGTGATCGGCCGCTACGAGGCCAAACGTCATTCACGGTTTCGCAACAGCGGAACATGGCTGATGGATCGGTTCTACCGTCGAGCCTACGGCAAGCCGGCGGAGGTGCAGATGTCCAGCTTCAGAGCGATGCGCCGCCCTGTGGTCGACGGCATGCTCACTTTCGGGACCGTCCGCCCGGTCCCGGGCGCGCTCCTTCTCCAGACCACGGCGAGGATCGTCAACGTGCCGGTCGACCACGAGCGTCGGGTGGAGGGCTCGAGTGGCTATCGCCCACTTCGGCTGATCTCCTCAACGGCGCAGACCATCCTCAATGCCTCCACTGCCCCGTTGCGGGCAATCAGTCTGGTCGGCATCGGCCTCTCGATGGTGGCAGCGGTTGCTCTGATCTACTACCTGATCCTCGCGTTGATGGGACGCTCTCCCGTGGCCGGTTTTGCCACGCTGGTGACCTTGGTGATCTTCTTCGGCGGGGCGACGCTGTTCTCGATCGGACTGCTCGGCGAGTACGTGGCTCGCCTGGTGATCGAAGCGGGGCGACCTCCGCGCTACTTGGTCAGGGCCTCGACCCGCGACCGCAACCACCGGTGATGGACGATCGCTCCGGCGGCGACGGCGCTCAGTTCTGAAGCGAAGAACGCCACCGCCACCGGGCCGGTGGTCGCGACGTTGAGGAGGACGACACCGGCCACGGAAGCCCCGACCCAGATCATCACGGCCTGGGAAGTACGTTCGCTCGACAGGAAGAACAGCAGTTGGAGGAGGGCGTAGGAGGCCAGCACCATGCCCGCCGCCACCAGCGCCGTCTCGGATCCAGAGAGCGACGTCTCGGGTCCGAAGAATGCTTCGACGATGGTCGGACCGACCAGCGTCCCCACTCCGCCGGCCACCGCGGCGGCCACCACGGTCACCCCCACCGACCATGCCGCCAGGCGCTGGAGAGTGCCGAAGGCTCGATCGGCGACCAGGCGCGTGATGGGTGCCGTCACCCGGCTGCTCAAGGCGAGGAGCACGACGACGGGCGCCCGCAGCAGCGCGAAGGTCGAAAAGGTGGCGGTGACCGTCACATCAGACTGGCCGATCCAGGCGGCGGCAGCCGGCCCGAGCTGAAGGATCGACTGGGCCATGGCCATGGCGCCGCTCAAGACGAACACTGCTCTCATCACGGGAACGCGCCGTGCGTCCACTCCGGGCGGGGCGCGTAGCTGCGCGTGCACGAACACGAGAATCAGTGGACCGACGAGCAGCGCTCCGCCTACCAGGAGCGGGCCTCCTCCGATGGCGATGACTCCGATCAAAGCGAGCACCCTGATGGCGTTCTCGCCTCCGATCACGAAGGCGAGCCGCCGGTAGTCACCGTGGGCGGCCAGCATTCCCCGACCCCAGCCGAGTAGCCACGAACCGACCCCCAGGGCAAAGACGACGAGAGCCCAGGTGGTGGGGACCGAAAAGAAACGGGGCTGCATCGCGGAGAGACCGATCAATGCGCTGGCGACCAGGCCGAGGATCAGGAGGCGTTGGCGGGCGCCCAAGACGCCGGCCAGGCCTCTGTCGACCTCGGACCGCCAGGTCAGCCAGTGCTGGACGGGGAGGGTGAGCACCGCCACGGTCAAGGCCCAGAACGACCAGGCGACCGAGACGTCTGCGAAAGCGGCTGCTCCGAGATAGCGCGTGCCGATGACGGCGAACGCATATGCGGTCGCACCGTTGACGGCCGAGGCAATCGTGAGCCAGATGCCGTCCCCGAGTGCGGACCGGCGGGAGGAGGTCATGGCGGACAGGCTACCGGACGGCCTTCGACCTCCTGACCCGGCCGACGGCAGGCGCCGGAAGCGTCTTCCAGGAGATTCCAGACGAAGAACCGGCCCGATTTCGAGCCGCCGGCCACTCAGAGCGGTAGTGTCGATTCAGTGCCGGTCCACTGGGCGGTGGAGAAGAGTCACGGCGGGGCGACGGGGAGGTCAGGGCTCCTTCGGTTTCTTGTCACACTCCACTCGTAGGTTGAGGCTGGATGGGGTTTCCAAACATGGAGGACGGAGTGAGACGGTCGAGATTGCGCTCGCGAGTAGCGCTGATGACGATTCTGGGGATGCTGGCAGCGCTGCTGCCGATGGCGGCGGTACCGGCGGCAGCCGGGACAGGGCCGGTGGTGTTCATCAATGAGATCCACTACGACAACGTGAGCACCGACGAGGGGGAGGCAATCGAGGTTGCCGGGCCTGTCGGGACCGACCTCACGGGGTGGAGCCTCGTGCCCTACAACGGGAACGGCGGCACGCAATACAGCGTCACGAATCTGTCGGGCTCGCTTGCAGACCAGGGCGGAGGCTACGGCACGGCCAGCTTCCCGATCAGTGGGCTCCAGAACGGGGCCCCGGACGGGGTGGCGCTCGTGGATGCCGGAAACACCGTGGTCCAGTTCCTCTCTTACGAAGGAAGCTTCACCGCTACCGATGGACCGGCCAGCGGCATGAACAGTGTCGACATCGGTGTCAGCGAATCCTCGTCGACCCCGGTGGGCGATTCGCTCTATTTGGTGGGAACCGGTTTCTCCTACGATGACTTCACCTGGACGAGCGGGGCAGCCAGCTTCGGCGAGATCAACCCCGGCCAGACCTTCACCGGCACGGTCGCCGAGCCTTCGCTCCTCATCAACGAGGTCGACGCCGATCAGGTGGGCACTGACGCGGCCGAGTTCGTCGAGTTGTACGACGGCGGCACGGGCGGCACCGACCTGACCGGGTTGTCCATCGTTTTGTTCAACGGCAGTGACGACGCCAGCTACGCGGCGTTCGACCTCGATGGTCTCTCCACCAACGCGGATGGCTACTTCGTGCTGTGCGGAGACGCGGCCAACGTCGCAAACTGTGACCTCGACGTCACACCAGACACGAATCTGATTCAGAACGGCGCCGATGCGGTGGCCCTCATCGCCGGGGATGCCGATGACTTCCCCGAGGACACTCCCGTGACCACGGTCGGCCTCATCGACGCCCTCGTCTACGACACCGACGATTCGGACGACGCCGGATTGCTGGTCCTGTTGAATTCGGGCCAGCCGCAGGTCAATGAGCGTGACGGCGGCGACGGCACCCGTGACTCCAATCAGCGTTGCCCGAATGGCAGCGGCGGTGCTCGCAACACAGTCACCTACGCCCAGTTCGAGCCGACTCCGGGCGAGTCGAATCTCTGCGAGATCATCGTGCCGCCGCTGAGCTGCGCCGATCCATTGACGGTGACGCCGATCCACGACATCCAGGGGTCGGGCGCCTCATCGCCGCTAGTCGGCCAGGTGGTCGTCGTCGACGCGGTGGTCACTGGCATCTTCCCGGGCCTGAGTGGTTTCTACCTGCAGGAGGAACCAGCCGATCAGGACACCGACCCGATGACCTCCGAAGGCGTGTTTGTCTTCGGTGGCGTCCTGCCGGACGAAGCGGCCGTCGGCGACCTGGTGCGCGTCCAAGGTGACGTTGCGGAGTTCGTGACCAGCGGGGGCGCTTCGTCGCTGACCGAGGTGAACGCCGACGGGATCGCCATCTGCGAAGTCCCACCGGAGCCCATCGTTCCCACCGAACTCACGCTGCCGGTCTCACCGGTATCGGACCTCGAAGCCTATGAAGGGATGTTGGTCTCGTTCCCACAGGACCTCTACATCTCGGAGTATTTCAATTTCGATCGCTTTGGTGAGATCATCCTGACCACGGAACGCCAGTTCCAGCCAACCGCCATCTTCGATCCCGGCAC
>CBDUEV010000003.1:0-99180 GCA_965366365.1 uncultured Acidimicrobiia bacterium
GGTCGACGTGGTCGCAAAGTCGTCGTCATCATCGATGGTGGTCGACGTGGTCGCAAAGTCGTCGTCATCATCGATGGTGGTCGACGTGGTCGCATCGTCGTCGTCATCGATGGTGGTCGACGTGGTCGCATCGGCGACCGTGCTCGTGGTCACCATCGAGGTGTCGGTCATGTCGGCATTCGGAGCGTTCCGGCCGGTTGTGGCGGTGGCCACACCGGCCACGACGAGCAGCAGGATGGCTGTCGACAGGAGCGTGATGAGTGTACGTCTGTTCATGCGGGTCTCCTTGGTTGGTCTGTCATGGGAAGTAGAACAGACAGCGACGTAAGGTCGCATCTCGTTTGCCTCAAACCGTGGTTAACCGGGCGAGGTGTTGCGTGTCCTCGTCAGCCTTGGCGATCAGCCTGCTTCGATCGATTCCCAGGGACGACAGGCAGTGGGGAGCAAGTCCCCGCTCGACAGAGGATTGGTCCGGACGACTATTCCGTTCTCCACCCAGGAGACCGAGGACTGGCGAATCCAGCCGTGCACCAGCAGCACGGTGGAATCGGAGTCCCGGCGACGGATCTCAAAATCCTCGCCCACCCCGAAGGCATCGGGGTCCAGGCGCACCTGCTCGATGAGACAGCTGACGGTGGCCACGACATCGGCATCCTCCGTTTCGCGGATGGCGTCCAATCCGTGGTTTGGGTACTGAGCCGGGATGTCGGCCAGCCAGAGAAGCAACAGGAGCACGCCAAGCGAAACCCCGGTAAAAACGGCGAGGCGCATGAGCGCGCGTTTCCATCCTGTCACCGTCACAACGTGTTTCCCTGGTCAGTCGGTTCCCACCAGCCTACCGACGAAGATCGCCCAGAATCAAAGGCGCCCCGTCTCGGGAGCAAGTCACCCGCGTCGGTTCAGTGACTTCCCTGCGCCGGTGTTGGGCCGCTCAGAACGCTTCGTCGGGCAGTTCCATGAGGCCGCCGTCTTCACTCTCTGCCGCCGCCCGCCGAAGCGCAATCTTCGGCAGAACGTTGCGAACAAACCAGCGGGCGCTGGCGACCTTTCCGGTGTAGAAATCACGCTCTGCCCCCTCGGCTTCTGGCAGCTTGGCGAGGGCCACCTCGGCGTGGCGGAGCATGAGCCAGGCAATCGTGACCTCCGAAAGGGACTCCAACATGGGGTTGAGGTGGAGACCTACCTTGTAGATCTCGGTCGGGTTCTGCATGGAGGCCATCAGTCCTCCAACCAGGACTCCGATGGCACCCTGGGCGTCGTCGAGCGCCTTCCCGAGCAGTTCCCGTTCGGCCGACAACTCGTCCGCATCGGGGCCGCCCTTCACGAACTCGGTGATCTCAGAGGCGAGTCGAGTCAAGGTCTGGCCCTGATCCCGTGCGATCTTCCGGAAGAACAGGTCCATCGCCTGAATACCGGTCGTGCCCTCGTACACCGTGTCGATCTTGGCGTCCCGAATGTACTGCTCTATCGGGTAGTCCTGCGTGAAACCGGAGCCGCCCAGGGTCTGCAGCGACACGGCCAGCATTTCGTAGGCCTTCTCGGAGGAATAACCCTTCACCATCGGGAGAAGGAGGTCGTTGAGCCGGTCCCAGTGGTCGTCGTCGGGGTGCAGCATGACCTGATCCTGCACCCAGGAGGTGTACATGACGAGCGCCCGCAGGCCCTCTGCATACGCCTTCTGCATAATCAACATGCGGCGCACATTCGGGTGTCGGATGATCTCCACGCGAGGGGAGCTCTTGTCGGTGGCTTTCGTGAGGTCGGGTCCCTGCTTGCGCTCCTTGGCGTATTCGAGGGCATTGAGATAACCGGTCGACAGGGTCGCCGCCGACTTGGTCCCGATGAGCATGCGAGCGTGCTCGATGACGCGGAACATCTGCCGAATCCCATCGTGTTTGGAGCCGACCAACCAGCCGAGAGCCGGCTCATTCATGCCAAAGGTCAGCTCGCAGGTGGCAGAGCCCTTGATACCCATCTTCTCTTCGATGTTGGTGGCGTACACGCCGTTCCGCTCGCCGAGCGTTCCATCCTTGTTGATGAGGAATTTCGGCACCATGAACAGCGAGAGTCCCTTGGTGCCGGGGCCGGCACCCTCGGGTCGAGCCAGCACGAGGTGGACGATGTTCTCGGCAAGGTCGTACTCACCCGAGGTGATGAAACGCTTGACCCCCTCGATGTGGTAGAGGTCCCCTTCGATCGGGGTCGCCTTCGTGGTTCCAGCACCGACGTCGGATCCGGCGTCGGGTTCGGTCAACACCATGGTGCCGCCCCAGTTGCGATCCAGCATCAAGGCGGCAACCTTCTTCTGCTCGTCGTTTCCCTCCTCGAAGAGGACTCTGGCCATGAGTTCGCCGGTGGCATAGAGATAGGCAGTCGGGTTGGCGCCGGTCAGGAGTTCGGCCGCCGCCCAGTTCAACGAGGGGGTGGCTCCGAACCCGCCTAATTCGTCGGGCATGGCGAGCCGGTTCCAGCCGGCCTCCTGATAGACCTCGATCGACTTCGCCAACCCCGGCGCAAGATGGACCTCTCCGTCTTTCAGCTCGAGCTTGAAGCGGTCGGCCTCCACGAAGCTGGCCGAGAACTCGTTGAGTGCCAGGCGCTCGACCTCCCGCAGAATCATGCGTGCAGTGTCGACATCCATGGAGGCAAAAGGCCCTGTGCCCAAGTACCTGGTGATGTCATTGAATTCGAAGAGATTGAATTCAAGATCTCGAAGGTTGGGCTTGTAGTGAGTCATCGCGCGTGCTCCTGGCCGAGTCCAACGGTTGCTTGATTATACACCCAAATTTAGAACATCAACCAAATTCGGAGGCGGAATCCTACTTTTTCGACCGGATCAGCGCCGTTCTCAGCTGAGCCATGTGAGCAACGAACCAGGCCAGAACCTGTCTGGCGCTGGGCCGTTCAGGCGGGTGCGGCAGAAGCGCACGACTTCGCGTCCAGCCGCTGCGACGTTTCTGCACGGCACTCCTGAGGCCCACTGGCTCAGCTCGTTCGAGGTTGCCCGCTCCCGGACGTGGTGCATTCCGCAACGGTCGTGCATCGACACAACCAAGTGTTACCAACCGGCTGGTCCGATGTCTCCCGCAAGGCGTTTCAGTGACGGCAGCCGCCGCTCGTCTAGCATCGAATCGACTGATCCGGAGTCGCATGGCCCGCTACAAGGTAGGCATCGAAACCCAGGCGAAGATCCTCGAAGCCACCCGCCAACTCCTCGGCGAGGTGGGATTCGAGGGCACCACCCTCAAGGCCATATGCGACCGGGCGGGAATCCAATCGGGATCGTTCTACAACCTCTTTCCCTCGAAGGACGAAGCGGTCTTGACCGTGGTCAGGGAGGCCATCACCGCGGTGGACCCCGACCCCGCCGGCGCAGGTACCGACACCGTCGCCGACCTGGTCGAGGCCTACGTGACTTTCGTGATCCAAGCGGACAGCCTGGCCAAGATCTTCGTGCAACTCGCCGCCACAGCCAGCACCAGTGACGAGCACCTGAGGACACGGGTGCTCCGCCACCACGAGCAGCGAGTCCATCGATTCACCGACGCTCTGCTTCGCGAGCACCCGGCTCTCTCAGCCGTTGAGGCCCGTGCGGAAGCGGAACTGCTCATCGCCACCCTCAACGGTTTGGCCATCCATACCTCGCTCGATCCGACCTTCGACCTGCGGGCGTTCGCTGACCGGCTGCTGGCAGAGAGAACGAGAAGCATCTGACCGAGGAGGAGCGAATGGACTACGAATTCTTGCTGTTGTCCGTCGACGAGGGTTTGGCGACCATCACGCTGAACCGGCCTCAGCAGGCGAACGCCTTCGACCTGCGCCTCAGCCACGAGCTCATGCAGGTGGCCATCCGATGCGACGAGGACCCGAGCATTCGCGCCGTGCTGCTGACCGGGGCGGGGAAGATGTTCTCGGCGGGCGGCGACATGAAGGCCTTCACCAGTGCGGAGGACCCGGCCGTGCTCGTCAAAGAGATGACCACGTACCTCCATGCCGCGGTCTCTCGGTTTGCACGCATGAGTGCTCCTCTCATCGTGGCGGTGAACGGAACCGCCGCCGGAGGCGGGCTCAGTCTGGCCCTCGTCGGCGACATCGTCCTGGCCGCCGAGTCGGCCAAGTTCACGTCGGCCTACACCTCTGCGGCCCTCTCGCCCGATGGAAGCTCGACGTTTTTCCTTCCGCGAACGGTAGGCCTGCGCAGAGCCGCCGAGCTCTTCCTGACCAATCGGGTGCTCACGGCTTCCGAGGCTGCCGATTGGCAGCTCATCACCAGGGCCGTGCCGGATGAATCGCTCATGGAAGAAGCCGTTGCTCTGGGACGGCAGTTGGCAGCCGGCCCGACGCTCGCCTATGGGCGAGTCAAGCAGATGCTCCAGTCGACGTTCGCCGAATCCCTGGAATCCCAGATGGAATGGGAAGCGAGGAATATCGCCGACATGATGCGGACCGAAGACGCCCGGGAGGGCACTCAGGCATTCGTCGAAAAACGCCAACCTCTTTACCGGGGCCGATGACCGGCAGGGCCAAAGCCGCCCGGACTTTGTCGAGACAACGGGATTGCGTTGGTACGCTGCAGCCGATGCGCACCTCCCTTCCCTGGGCCGCAGCCCTGCTCGTCATCCTGGCTGCCTGCTCGAACACCACCACGACCAGCACCATCGGAACGCCGACGACGACGATTCCGGCCACCACGACCACGTCGCCGCCCGCCACCACGACCACGTCTCTGCTTCCCAGCGCCGGCGACGGGCCTTCTGGTACCGACCTGGCCGGGGCGGTCTTCGGCAAGACCACGCTGGATACGTTCCGCAGCCACACCGATGTCCGGCTCGCCAACAACCCCGACGGCTCCGCTCCGGTCGTGCAGAGCGTGATCGACGCCGCCTACCAGCGCAGCCCGGACGCGGTCGCCGTCGACGTGGTCATCGACGGTTCCCGTCAGTTCGCCATCATCGGTGTCGAGGAGCGTTATTTCCTCGACGACGGCACCGGTTGGGCCGAGGAGCCCCTCGCCCGGCAACTGCTGTCCCTCGCGTCCACCAGCCTTCTGGCCCCGGAAACTGTCTCTGTGATCCTGCCGCTGCTCGACGAGGTCGGCGAAGAGGACGTGGCGGGCCGGACTACCGTGCACTACCGCGGCGGACCGGAGACCCTCGAGGTGCTCCTCAACGCCAGCGAGGACCCCGCCTTCGCGTCCTTCACCACCATCGAATACGCCGCCATCGATCTGTGGGTGGACAAGGCCGGGTTCCTGGCCAAGGCGATCTACGACTTCGGAGGCGTTCGGGCTTCGGCAACGGCTCCCGAGTACTACCTCGCCACCTTCGAGATTCTCGAATACGACGCCGAGCTCACCATCGAGCTCCCGATCCCGTAGACCATGCCTGTCGAACCGGGCCGTTCCATGAAAGCGCTCGTCATCCGGGAGTTCGCCGGGCCGAGCCGAATCGAGGAGGTGCCCCGTCCGCCGGCACCCGCCGACGGAGTGGTGATCCGGGTCGCGGCAACCGGGGTGTGTCGAAGCGACTGGCACGCCTGGATGGGCCACGACTCGAGCATCAGACTGCCTCATGTGCCCGGCCACGAGTTGGCGGGGGTCATCGACGAGGTGGGTCCCTTAGTCTCGACGTGGGTGGTGGGCGACCGCGTCACGGTCCCCTTCTGCTGCGGATGCGGGACGTGCGACAGCTGCCAGGGTGGCGACACCCACCTGTGCGAGCGCGAATACCAGCCCGGCTTCACCGGGTGGGGTTCGTTCGCGCAGTACGTCGCCCTCCCCTATGCGGACACCAATCTCATCCGACTCCCCGAGGATCTCGATTTCGCATCCGCGGCTGCCCTCGGATGCCGATTCATGACGGCGTTTCACGCCGTGACGAGCCAGAGCGCCGCCGGAAGGGACGACTGGCTGGCAGTGCACGGGTGCGGGGGCGTCGGGCTGTCGTTGGTGCAGATCGGAACGGCTCTCGGTCTGCGCGTGGTCGCCGTCGATATCGACGCCGAAAAACTGGCCTTGGCTGGACGATTGGGGGCGGTCAGCACGGTGAATGCTGCCGCTGTCGATGCGGTCGCCGCCGTGCGCGACGCAACCGGGGGCGGCGCCCATATCTCCATCGACGCCCTGGGCAGCAGCGAGACCGTCACCAATTCAGTTCTCTGCCTCCGGAGACGGGGCCGCCATGTGCAGATCGGCCTGGTCGGCGAGGCAGGTGACACCCTGGCGATCCCCATGAGCAGAGTCATCGCCCTCGAATTGGAGGTGGTCGGCAGCCATGGAATGCCAGTGGGTGCCTACGACACACTCCTGTCGATGATCACCGAGGGCCGGCTGGATCCCGGCGAGCTGATTCGCAAACGGATCGGCCTGGGGGAAGTGGCCGCCGAGTTCGACGCCATGACACGCTTCGCCACCAGCGGCTTCACCGTCGTCGAATTCTGAACGTCAGCGGTCCTCCCACGGCCGCTGCGCCGTGCAGGGGTAACATCGACCGATGTCCGCCTCTCGGTCTCACGAGCGCCTCTCTCCGACCGTCATCGTCTCGCGCCGCGTGGTGCCGGGGCGTGAGGCGGAGTTCGAGGAGTGGATGCGAAAGATCCGGGACGCGGCGTTCCTCGCTCCCGGGCACGTCGCCTCAGAGTATCAACCGCCCGGACCCTCCCACCCGGACGAATGGACCGTCGTCTATCGCTTCGAAGACGCCGGTTCCCGGGCGGCCTGGCTGGAGTCCGAGACCCGGCGGGCCTTGATCGCCGAGGGGGCCGATCTGGTCCTGGGCGAGCCGGTCGAACAGGTCTTGGCCGTGGACTCGGCGGCCGGACAGCCCGTCACCGCGGTGGCGTCAGTGAGGATCCGGGCAGGTCGGGAAGCGAAATATCGCGCCCTCCACCAGGAATTGATCGCTCGCCTCGAGACATTCGAGGGATACCTGTGGTCGGAGTACTACGAAGCCGTGCCAGGCGTCCAGGATGACACGGTGATCGTGTTTGCGTTCGCAGATCGTTCGTCCCTCGATGCCTGGCTGGTCTCCGACACCCGGGCAGAGGTGCTCGGACAGATGGAGGAGCTGCTGGAAGGCGACCGGACGCTGAACGTGGTGGGCGGGTTCGCCGGCTGGTTCCCTTCGGACGGTGGGACCCCTGTGAAGACCTGGAAGCAGTCGGCGGTCGTGTTGCTGGCGCTCTTCCCGACGGCTCTGGTGCTCACTGTGCTGAGAGAGCGCTTCCTCCCCGATCTTCCCTGGGCAGCCGCCATCTTCCTCGGCAATCTTCTGGGCGTGGTGGTTCTCTCCTGGGTTCTGATGCCCTGGTTGACCCGTCTTCTGGCGCCCTGGCTCCAACGCTAGCGACGGTGCTCGGGGCGCCCGGCCCGGCTACGCGCCGGCCGGCGCCTTGACTGAGCCGGTCCGGCAGTCGACCGGTGGATAGGACGCGTCCGGCGGCAGACGAGACGGGTGACGGCACCAAAGTGAGAGGGCCCCTCGGGGCCCTCTCTCTTGATTGCCCCCGGCGGGGGTGAAGTGGGACTGCTACTGGTCGCCCTTGATGACGACCTTTACTCCGTCGACCGTGGAGCCGACGACACCCGTCACCGCTCCGACGGCAGACTCACCCACCGCCCCGGCAGCTTCGAGCGCTCCGGAGGCGGCAGCCGACACGGCGTCCTCGACACTCAGACCGGTCTCCTTGGCAACACCGATGGCGGCGGAAATTGTGGCCTTCGTCACCTTGGCCACGTCGCCACCGACTTCGCCCGCCCCACGCACGACGCCGCGCGCCGTGCTCGAGAGGGCTCCGAGGGTGTCAGCGCCCGTCTCCTGGGCGCCCTTGACGGCACCGCGCACCGTGCCTGTGACGGCTGCGACGACGTCGCCACTCACCTCGGAGGTACCGGTCACGGCCGCCTTGCCCACGCTGAAGGCGGCATCGGTGATGGACATGCCAACATCCTTGGCGCCCGTCAAAACACCTTGGGCAACGCCGCTGGTGGCCTGCGTCAGGTCGCCACCGATGGCGGCAGTTCCCTTGATGGCCGCACGGACCGTGTCGCTGATAGTCCCCGCGGTCACCTGGGCGACCTTGCCGACTGTCTCGAGCACGCCGAGTGCAACACCCTTGGCCACCTTGAGGACGCCGCCGCCGATTTGATCGACAGCCGACAGGGCGCCCACCACTACGTCTGAGATGGCGTCAGTCGTGCCGTGAACGATCCCGCCCGCACCTTTGATCACGCTGACAGTGGCGTCTTTGATCTCATTGGCGGTGGTATCTGCGATGGTGCCGGTCCCCTTGACCGTACCCACCACACCGTCCCTGACCTTCGCACCGATTTCTCCGAGCTTCATTGCTGACCCTCCATATCCACATCCGCCGGTTGCCGATGTGCTCACCGATTTGGACCCGGCGATGCCCGAGAAGTTCCCAGAAAAAGGCTGGTGACCCCGCCAGGTTGCTCAGACGTTGAAGCGGAAGTGCATGACGTCGCCATCCTTGACGACGTAATCCTTTCCTTCGACGCGCATCTTGCCGGCTGCCTTGAGGGCGGCTTCGCTACCCAGTTCGAGTAAATCCGGGATGCGGTAGACCTCCGCCCGAATGAATCCCTTCTCGAAGTCCGTGTGAATCACCCCGGCTGCCCGTGGGGCCTTGGTGCCGTGTTCGATGGTCCAGGCGCGGATCTGCTTGGGGCCGGCCGTGAAGAACGTTTCGAGGCCGAGCAATGAGTAGCTGGCCCGGGCGAGCGGAGCCAGGCCGGGCTCGCTGAGCCCGAGTTCTCCGAGGAACTCCCCCCGCTCCTCCGGCTCGAGCTGGGCGATATCGGCTTCGATCCGAGCGGAGATCACGATGACGCCCGACCCCTCTTCGTCGGCGTGCCGTTGCACCGTCTCGACGAACTGGTTGCCGTGGATCGAGGCTTCGTCCACGTTGCACACGTACAGCACCGGTTTCAGGGTGATCATCTGAGCGTCACGAACGAAAGCGCGTTCTTCCGGGGTGAGAGCGAGTGTGCGAGCGGCCCGACCCTCGGCGAGATGAGCGACCAGCTTCTCCATGGTGGCTTGCTCGAGCATCAGCGACTTGTCCCCGCGGGCCGCCCTAGCGACCCGATCGAGTCGTCGCTCCGCCACCTGCAGGTCGGCGAGCACCAACTCGATGGCGATGGTCTCGATGTCGCGCAGCGGGTCGATGGTTTCGTCGACGTGGGTGATATCCGAGTCTTCGAAACATCGCACGACCTGCAGTACTGCGTCGACACTGCGAATGTGCCCGAGGAACTGGTTGCCGAGCCCCTCCCCCTCCGAAGCTCCACGCACCAAACCGGCGATATCGACGATCTCGACAACCGCCGGAAGGACCTTCTCCGTGGCGATGACGCTCTCCAACTCCTGGAGGCGCGGATCGGGGACCGGCAAGATACCGACGTTGGGCTCGATGGTGCTGAACGGGTAGTTGGCCGACTCGGCGCCGGCTGAGGTGAGAGCGTTGAACAGGGTGCTCTTGCCGACGTTGGGCAGGCCGACGATTCCTGCCTGTAGTGCCACGGAAACTCCTGATTGGGAACGGCGGAAGGGTAGCGGCCTCCCCGGGCGCCCAAACCGCCAAGCAACCAGATGGGGTCAGGGGAGGGCGACGTCAGGCGAGCCTGATCGGTACGCTGGGTGGAGCACCCACACGGAGGAAGAACGTGTCCGTCACTTCCGGAAGCCTCGACAAACCCGAGGGCGCATCCACGATTGCGCCTACGTCGACCACCGACCTCGACGCCGCTCTCGATGTCCTGGCGAGGAAGAGTCAGGAATGGGTGACGCTTCCGATCCCGACCAGGATCGAACTGCTCGACGCCGTCATCGAGAACACTCGTCGTGTGGCCGACCGGTGGGTCGAAGCCGCCTGCCTCCACAAGGGCATCTCCAAGGACGCGCCGGTGGCAGGCGAGGAGTGGCATTCCGGCCCCGTGCTCACCATCCGCAACGCCCGACTCTTGCGGAACTCCCTCGAAGACATCGCCCAGTTCGGCACCCCCCGCATTCCGGGACCGGTCACCGTCCGTCCCGACGGCCAAACGGTTGCTCAGGTCTTTCCCGTCGACACCTACGACAAGGTGCTCTGGGCCGGATACACCGGAGAGGTGTGGATGCAGCCGGGAGTCACGCCTGGCAACCTCCCATCCACCATGGCCCGGGCGTACCGGGAAGGCCGCCCGGGCGTGGCGGCCAACCAGGCGGGGGTGGCGCTGGTGCTCGGGGCAGGCAACATCGCCTCGATTCCGCCAATGGACGTGCTCACCAAGCTGTTCGTGGACAACGAAGTGACCATCCTCAAGATGAACCCCGTCAACGAGTATCTCGGCCCGTTCCTCGCCGAGTCCTTTGCTCCCTTCATCGAGAAGGGATACCTGCGGATCGTCTACGGCGGCGCCAACGGAGGCAGCTACCTCTCTCATCACGACAAGGTCACCTCGGTCCACATCACCGGCTCCGACAAGACCCACGACTCCATCGTCTTCGGACCCGGCCCCGAGGGCGCCCGGCGCAAAGCAGAAAGCGATCCGCTGCTCGACAAGGAAATCACCTCGGAACTCGGCAACGTTTCGCCGGTCATCGTCGTGCCTGGACCGTGGACGGCCAAAGACCTCGAGTACCAGGGCAAGAACATCGCCGCCATGCTGACGCACAATGCCGGATTCAACTGCGTCGCCACGCGGGTGGTGGTGACCCACAAGGACTGGCTCCACCGGGAAGCGCTGCTCGAATCCGTGAGCAAGGCACTCCACGCCACGCCACGCCGCAAGGCCTACTACCCGGGTGCAGAGGATCGCTGGCGGACCTTCGCCGAGTCCCATCATCTCGTCAAAGAGCACGGCGAACCCACCGAGGGAGCAATACCGTGGACGCTCATCCATGATCTGGACAGCAGCGACCCGAACCACACCTGTTTCGCGGTGGAGGCCTTCGCCGGGGTGTTCGGCGAAGCGCCCCTCGACGCGCCACGCTCGGTGCCCGACTTCCTCAGCCAGGCAGTGAGCTTCGCCAACGACAGCCTGTGGGGGACGCTCGGCGCTTCGCTCATCGTGCATCCCGCCACCATGAAGGATCCTGAGACGGCAGCCGCGGTGGAGAAGGCGATCGCCGACCTTCGCTACGGGACGGTGGGCCTGAACGTGTGGACCGGGCTGGGGTACGCCTTCACGAGCACCACATGGGGCGGCTTCCCCGGCCACGACCTCACCGACATCCAGTCTGGGCGCGGGACGGTCCACAACTCCCTCATGTTCGACATGGCACAGAAATCGGTGGTGCGCGGACCCTTCCGTCAGCAGCCAAAGCCCTTGTGGTTCACCGACAACCGTCAGGCCCACAACGTCACCCGGCATCTGGTGGCCCTCGAGGCCGATCCCAGTGCTCTCACCTTGGCGCCGGTTCTGGCTGCGGCGGTGCGCGGCTGAGTCAGGCCAATCCAGGGGCGCTGACGCCCACGCCGACCAGGTAGAGAAGAGCCAGGGCCATGGCGCCGTACAGCCATCCCGGCCGCGTGTCGTCGGTCGATTCGACCGGGGAGTCGAACATCAGAAAACCGGTCGCAGCCACGCCTGCCACGAGCCAACCCGCCACGACGTCCGACGCCCAATGAAGCTCCAGAAAGGCCCTGCTGTAGCCGACGGCCAGGGCAGCCGGCACCAGCATGAAGGCGAGGACTCGAGCGGCGGAGCGGTCCGCCCGCCACATCACCAGGGCTGCCCCGACTGCGAAGATCATGGCGCCGGCAGAATGTCCCGAGGGCCACGCCGCTGAGGTCTCGACGACCTGCCCGAGCGGAGGGCGAGTCCGGTCGGCGAGGCGTTTCAACACCGTGACGGCCAACGAACTGAACCCGGAGACCGCCCAGAACACCAGCCCCGCCCGCCGAGCGCCACCCATCCATGCGCCCACGCCGACGATGATGGTGGCTACGAGCAGGGGCTCGGTGTCGGTTCCGCTGCTGAAGGACGAGAGAACCGGGGGGCTCCCGGGGAGTTCGGCACCTGCCGCCAAATCGAGAACGCGGGCATCGATTCCGCCGATCTCAGGCTGAGTCGCGGCGATCCAGCCGTAGAGCACGGCGAGGGCAACCACGCCGGCGAGCAGCAGGACGAGCGCGGCACGAGCGGAGGTCGAGCGGGTCATCGATTCATGTACGACCGTTTGGCGACCTCCTCGAGCAGGACTTCGGTGGCTCCTCCGCCAATGGGCAGGATCCGGGCGTCCCTGGACATGCGTTCCACGGTGGTCTCGGTCATGTAGCCCATCCCGCCGTGGAACTGCACGCAGTCGTACATGATCTGGTTGACGACCTCGGCTCCCCAGGCTTTGACTCCGGAGATCTCCTTGGTGGCATCGCCCTGCTCCATCAGCCATGCCGAGTGATAGAGCGACGCTCGGACGGCGTCCAGCTTCGCCTGGTTCATGGCCATCCGCTGGCGAAGCCCTCCGAGGTCGTAGAGGGTTGCTCCGAACGCAGAACGGTTCTGGGTGTGTTCCAGCGTGAGATCGATCGCTGTCTGGGCGGCTCCCACGCCCATTCCGACCAGGACCATCCGCTCGTTCTGGAAGTTCTTCATGATCTCGTAAAAGCCTCGGTGCTCGGTTCCCAACAGGTTCTCGGCAGGCACGAACACGTTGTCCAGAATGAGTTCGGCCGTGTCCGAGCTCCGCCAGCCCGTCTTGTCGAGCTTCCTGGCCACCCCGAACCCGGGCCGGTCCTTCTCCACGAGGAACATGGAGATGCCGTACCGATCCTCCGTGTTGGTTCGAGCACCCACGATCACCAGATCGCCGTGAACGGCATTGGTGATGAACATCTTGGTGCCGCTGATCCGCCAACCGTCGCCGTCCCGCACGGCCTTGGTGCGCATCCCGGCCACATCCGATCCGGAATCGGGTTCGGTGATGGCGATTGCTGTGATGATCTCTCCGGACAAAACACCGGGGAGGAAACGTCCCAGTTGCTCCTCGTTGCCGGAATGGACCAGGTGAGGGGACGCCATGTCGGTGTGGACGAGCACCGTGGCTTCGAAGCCGCCGTACGTCGAGGCCCCCAGCGCCTCGGAAAAGGTCGCCGATGCCAGCGGCCCCAGACCCAAACCACCGAAGGCCTCCGGGATCCGCAAGCCGAACATGCCGAGCGACCCCATCTTCTCGAGCACTTCCCGGGGTACGTGGCCCGCCTCCTCCCAGGCGTCGCCGTGGGGTCGCACCTCTTTGGTGACGAACTCGACCGTTTGGTCGTAGATCGCCTCCAGTTCGTCCGTCATGTATGCATTTCGTTTCGTCATCGTTGTTTCTCCCGTGTGACATCGGTGTGAGCGAGCCCTCCCCAGAACTGATCGACGAGTTGATCGATCAGCGTCTCCAGAGAGTGCTCTCCTGTCGGGTCGAACCACTCCAGTGAGCTGTTCATCGCCCCCAACAGGTTGAGGCGGACGAAATGGACGTCGAGCGAGGCACGGATGGCACCGTTGTCTCGGAGCTCCGAGAGGAGTTGGGTCCAGAGCGCTTCGTAGGCGTCGCGCAGGGGGACGATCTGATCCCGCACCGCCTGCGGTGCGCGACCGAGCACACTCACGTGGGCGGTGGTGAATGGGCCGTGCCGAAACAGTGCCTCCATGTGCGCAGAGATCGCCGCCCGCAGGCGGGTTTCAGCCTGGCCCTGGCGCGCTTCGGCATCGGCGGCGACGAACGCCTCTGTGATGGCCGCCATGCCGAGACGCAGAACCTCGGCGAGAAGCTCGTCCTTCGAGGCGAAGTGGTAGTAGATCGAGCCGGCCTTCATGCCGGCCTGTTGTGCGATGTCCCGGAGGGTGGTCTCGGCATACCCCCGGTCATGGAAGAGATCGGCGCCGACTTCCAGCAAGCGCTCTCGACCATCGCTATGGGTCATGACCACGGAGGACTCCTCTACCTAACAAGCGTTAGGTAGAGTACCAGACGCCCTCGTCGACCGCGTCGGGACTCAGCCGGCGGTAGCCTCACCGTCAGTGCTCGATCCTGCTTCACGCATCGCCACGTTCGGCGGAATACCAGGACCTGCCCCGAGCGGCGGCCCATGGACGTAACAGGGCTGGCCATCCTCGCAGGGTTCGTGATCGCCTATTCGCTCGTGTCGCGACGACTCGAATCAACGCCAGTCACGGGGCCCATGGTCTTCGTGGTGGCGGGGATCGCGCTCGGACCGCCCGGCTTGGACGTGCTGAACCTCGGCATGGACGAAGGAGCAGTCCGGGTCCTGGCCGAAGCGACCCTGGTTTTGTTGTTGTTCACCGACGCCATTCGGATCGACTTGAGTCGGCTCCGCAGCCAGGTCGATCTTCCGGCTCGCTTGCTCGGGGTCGGGCTTCCGCTCACCGTGATCGCCGGGACGGCGGGGGCTTTGGCGATCCTCCCCGGATTCGGACTCTGGGAGGCGGCCCTGGTGGCTGCCATCCTGTCGCCAACCGATGCTGCTCTCGGGCAGGCGGTGGTCGCCAACCGGCGGGTGCCCGTGCGTATCCGGCAGGCTCTCAATGTCGAGAGCGGTTTGAACGACGGCATCATGCTCCCGGTCATCACGCTATTCCTGGCACTTGCCGCGTCAGGTGTGGACCTGGAGACCCCCTCCTACTGGGTCCGGTTCACCGCCCGCCAGATCGGATTCGGGGTCCTGATCGCCATCGTCGTCGGCTATGCAGGCGGCAAACTCATCGAGTGGTTTTCGGCCCGCAACTGGATGGACGGAGCCTTCCGCCAACTGTCGGCGCTGGCGGTTGGGGTGGCGGCGTTTGCCGCGGCAGAGGCGGCGGGCGGCAATGGGTTCGTGGCCGCCTTCGTGGCGGGTTTGGCCTTCGGTGAGGCAGCCCGCCAGCATTGCCCGACCGTCCACGACTTCGCCGAGGACCAGGGACAGCTTCTTTCGTTGCTGACATTCCTGTTCTTCGGAGCAGCGCTGGCCGGCCCGGCGCTCGATCAACTGACGTGGAGGATCGCCCTCTACGCGGTGCTCAGCCTCACCGTCGTCCGGATGGTGCCCGTGGCCCTGGGAATGATCGCCTCCGGCCTCCGCTACCGGACTGTTGCGTTCATGGCGTGGTTTGGCCCGCGCGGCCTGGCCTCGATCCTGTTCGGGCTCTTCATCCTGGAAGAAGCAGACCTTCCGGCGAGTGACGACATTCTCCTCGTGGTGATCTGGACGGTGCTCGCCAGTGTCTTCCTCCACGGCCTGACGGCGGTGCCGCTATCGGAACGCTACGCAGACTGGTTCGAGGGCCGTCATGGCGAATCCATTCCGGAAGCCACCGAGGTCGAAGAAATGCCTCTTCGCTGACAAGCCGAGCCGCGGACGATGCCACCACCCCACCAGTTTGTCGGCGTCGTCCGCCACCCCGTCGACGGTGGCGTCACCGCTGGGGGCCAGGGCGCCCGAGTCGAAGTATTCACGGAAACGGGTGGCGGCTCGGAACCGATAGGTGATGTTGCGGTGGCGGGTGTCGTTGAGCTTGTGAATCGCGCTGTGAACCCAGACCGGCCCGAAGCCTGGCACCACAAGGCGGATGTATTCAGCTCCGCCGCCCAACACCCTCCTCAGTCCGAACCTGCGTTGATGTCCGGCTGGTCGACGCTCGTGAAACCGATCGGTGCCGTTGGCGTGGCCGGCTCCACCGTTTGGAGGCGGTCTCCCATGAGCACCGCGGCGGTGTCCGCCCGAAGGATCGGCACCAGATGGGCGCTGCTGTTGAGAACGGTGCCCCCGGCGCCGGGTCACCCCAGGCCCAGCGCATCCAAATCGGCCGTCAGATGGGACACGAGGAGAAGAACGCCTTCGCCAAGCGGCTGGCCGGGATCGAGGACCAGACCCCGGCCGGTTGAATGGCCTGTCGGCAACCTACGAGCAGTTGGTTCCTCGCCATGCCGTCACACTCTGGGCGGCGGCATCGTACTCAGGGGTGAAGACGGACTCAGCCAGGCTCTGAATCTCGGCCGGGTCGACGGCCGCCTCGTCGCCTCCAGCGGCGATGAGGAGATCGGTGATCTGCAAGGCGCCGTCGGCGAAGATTTCGACGTCGGCCCGGATTTCATCGGGCGCAACCTCGATGCCCTCAACGAACTTGTCTCTGCCGTCCTTGATGATCGGGAGGGCCTCCTCCGGCGCAAGGCCGGTCGTGTCCTGGGCGTCGAGCTCGTCGAGGATCTCGCAGAACCGGTCAGCATCGGGGCCACCAGAGCCTCCGCAGGCGGCCGCCACGAAAGCGAAAACAACAATGAGTGCGATGGAACGCATGGTGATCCTCTCCAGATACTCGTCAGACCCTACTCGACGGCTCCGTAGCACCGGCGGCGCGTCCACAGGGCGAGGTAGACGAGGCCGACGAGAGCGGGGACCTCGATGAGCGGGCCTACCACCCCCCGCCAGAGCTTCGCCCGACGTAACGCCGAACACCCCGATGGCGACGGCGATGGCCAGCTCGAAGTTGTTGCTGGCGGCGGTGAAGGCCACTCTGGCGTTCTCCTCGTCGGGGAGACGCAGGCGGAGCCCGACGGCGAAGGAGATCCCCCACATGAGGGCAACGTAGACGAGCAAGGGAGGGCGATCCAGGCCACGTCCAGTGGCCGGGCGGTGATGGTCGCTCCCTACAAGGCGAACAGGATCACAAGCGTGAACAACAGCCCGTCGAGCGCCCACAGGCCCAGCCGGGAAGAAACCCGTCTTCGTACCAGTCGATGCCACGGCTTCGTTCTCCCCAGCGGCCGGTCAGGTAGCCGGCCACCGGCGGAACCCCGAGGAACGCGAGGACAATCTCTTCGCCGTCCTCATGCAGGAACGGCTTCCCGGGCCGTGTCGCGCTGAGACTGCAGCCCTGTCAGCCGAAAACCGCTTCGCGAACGTGCACCGGGCTCTCTTCCACGCCGAGCGTTTCGGTGAGGGTGGTGCCCTGAACGAAGACTTCTTCCGCCTCGTCTTCACGACGGTGCCGTGGACGAGGACCTCTGCCTGGATCCTGCGGGCATGCAACAAGTACCTAGGCCTTGGCGGTGTCGTCCCACACGTCCACCCGAAGCCCCTGCGTGACGTCCTCGGTGTTGATGGGACGTTCCCTGAATTTCGCCGGCTGACTCGGGTCGTTCGTAGAAGCGTTGCGCTCGATGCTTCCTCGGTCAGTCGCGACACGGGATCGAGCGCCTCCATCGAGGCTTCGATCTGGGGGAGACTCCTCTTCCGCGCACCTTCGCCGACCGCTCGGTCGAGCGCCCGGGTGATGATCGACTCATCCCAACCCCTGCCCTGGAAGTCGGAACGGCACATCGATGGCCGTCTCCAGCTGAGCCGCGGGCCGACTGAGCCGTTTCCAGGGCCGGATCTTCACACCGAGATCCGGCAGGATCAGATCGCTCCCGATCGTCGAGCCGGGCACCGGCGGCCGCCCGGCAGCTCGAAGCTGGGACCGTCGATCGGACCGGGCTGGGCCGGCGGTGGCGGGGTGGCGAGGGAGTGCACCACCATTTCGAGATCGCCCATGGCGCCGGTCAGGGGGTTGTCACCTCATCGACAACGCCCACGACCAGCGCCCGCACAGGAGCCACCGTTTCGCCGAGGATCTGGCGGGCGCCGGTGCCCTCGTCCAGGATCAGAACGGTCTCGCCTACGCCGGCTCCCACCACGTTGACGGCGATCACGTAGTCGCCCGTGGCGGTTCCGTCCGGGTGAACGAGGTCGCACAACAGGAGCTGGCGCCCATCGAAGACCGGGGCGGAGATCGTCGAGACCACCGTGCCGGAGACGCGCGCCACCTTCACGATCTCTTCTTCCTCGCCGGACGCTTCTTGGGTCCGCTTGGCGCCGCGACGATGTCCACCTCGTCGACGATCCCCACAATGGCATGGTCGACCGGTACAAACGGCTCCGGCATGGCCTGGGCCGCCTCGCGACTTCCGACGAAGTAGACGAGCTCATCGGGTCCGGCCATGGCCACCCCGTCGGCGGCCACAACCGGCCGGCCCTTCGGTTCGAGTTCACGCGTCAAGGGCTGGACGATGAGAAACCGCACCCCGTCCAGATCGGGCGTCTTCACCGTGGCCACCACGGTGCCGATCACGCGCCCCAGGTGCACGTCGTCACGCTCCCCTGATCCGTCGCGAGAACCGCGCGTCGGCCGCCAGGTTCTCGTCCATCTCCGGATGCAGTTGGGCGATCACGCGACTGCCGAGGACCTGACCCGGAATGCGATCCGTTCCGACCTCAACCGAGACTTCCACCTCGCCGATGACGCCATCGAAGAGCAGGTACGCCTTACCGCCCAGGCCGTCAGCGAGACGGATCTCCCGCAGCGTCACGGTCGCTCCCTTGATACCAGCGTCGGCGGCTTCGATGACGGCGGCCACCGTGGCGGTTTCGATGATGCCCAGCGCCTCGCCGGACCCCTCCATCCGCGTCCCGACCAGAGCCTCCACGACTCGGGGGTGGATATCGGCCAGGAATACCTCATCGATGAGATGCTCGGCGGCCACCTGGCGTCCCGCATCGACGGCCTCCTCGACGTCGCCGACCTGCCCTCCCGCCAGAACGAGGTATTTGCCCGGCTGCACCGTCCCCGCCAGGAGAATATCGAGGGGGGCGCGCTTGACCATGGCATCTCCTGCCTCGATTCCCGCCGCGATCGAATCGAACTCGAGAAGGGCGATGGCGGGCTGGAGGGAACGTTCCGTGGTCACGAGAGTCGCATCAGACGATCCGCAGCGCCCCGACGACGGTCACCCGCCGGGGACGCGAAAACGTCCGGGGTCGGGTCAGGCCATCACCGCTCGGCGAAGCAATCGAGAACGACGAATAGCCTTCGCCGCCTTCCCCGAGCCCTGCGAAGAACGACGCATTCGCCACGAAGATCGAACAGTTCATGGCGCGGGCCATCCGAGTGATCGTCTCCACGTTGGTCGAATGGATCCCGGCCGTATGACGAAAGCCGTGCTCTGCGCGAACGGCCAGGTCGATGCCTACGTCCACATTGGAAACACGGACCACCGGGAAGACCGGCATCATCTGCTCGGTCCACACGAGGCTGTGCTCCACCGGTACTTCGGCGACCACCAGGCGCACGTCGTCGTCGACCTGAACACCGATCTGAGCGAGGATCACCGAGGCGTTTTTGCCGATCCAGGCCGGGTTGATGACGCCCGGTTTGTTGGGCTGGCCCATCTCCCTGAAGATCACCCGCTCGAGCCGCTGCAGCTCATGCTGTTTCAACACGTAGGCGCCGGCCTTCCCCATCTCGCGAACCAGACGGTCCGCCACCGACTCCACGACGATCGCCAGCTTCTCGTCCGTGCAGATGATGTTGTTGTCGAAGGATGCGCCGCTCACGATGCACCGGGCAGCGCGCTCGATATCTGCCGTCTCGTCGACGACGACCGGTGGGTTGCCCGGTCCTGCCGCCACCGCACGCTTGTCGGTCTTGAGCGCTTCGCGGACCACGCCGGGTCCACCCGTCACCAGCAACACCCGGACGTCGGGGTGTTGCATGAGGTCCTTGGCGCTGTCGATGGTGGGCGTGGGGATGGCAGTCACCAGATCGGGAGGCCCCCCGGCGCCGACGATCGCCCTGTTGAGCAGGCGCACGTTCTCGGCTGAGACGTTCTTGGCACCCGGATGAACGTTGAACACGACGGCATTGCCGGCCGAGACGATCGAGATGGTGTTGTTGATGATCGTTGAGGTGGGATTCGTCGTCGGCGTGATGGCCCCGACGAGTCCAACAGGCGCCCACTCCATCACCGCCATGCCCCCGTCCCCTGTCACGGCCTGCGGCTCGAGATCCTCGGGGCCGGGCGCCTTGGTGGTGACCAACCGATTCTTGCGGACCTTGTCCTCATACCGACCCAGGCCCGTTTCAGTGTGGGCCAGCAGGGCCAGGTGTTCAGCTTGCTCGAGCATGGAGCGACGCACCGCGGCGATGATCTCGTGCCGGGCCCCGAGTCCCATCTCGGCGTAGCGGGCCTGGGCGCGTTTGGCGGCGAACACCGCCTCGTCGATGGTCCGGTAGATCCCGTCCCCCAGTTCAACCGAGGCGTCGAGTTCCGCCTGGGCGACCAAGGAGGCGGCGGGTCGGGAGCGCGTCGACACGTCCCCGAGCCGCTGCTGGACCCGCTCGATGATGGCCTGGATCTCTACGTCATTGAGCTCGCTCATCGTCTATTTCGTGTACCGATCCGCTCCGCCCACTTCCCAGGAGTCGACAATGGCCATGACCACCGCATCGACCGGGCGTTCGTGGGTGTATTCGGTCTGGCGCGCCGAGCTGCCGCTGGCGTACAACACCACCTCGCCCACCCCGGCGCCGACGGCATCGGCCGCCACGACATAGGAGCCGGTTTCGGCGTTGTCGACATCCAGTTGGGCGAGCACCAGGAACTTGAGCCCGTCGAGACGTGGCTCCTTACGGCTGGCGACCAGCGTGCCGGCGACCCGTCCAAGCAGCATGCCGGGCTCCTACTCTGCCGCGTCGGCGCGCCCCAGGGGCAGGATGGCGTCGATGTTGGCGTGGGGACGGGCGATGATGTGCGTGGCGATCACCTCACCGACGCGCTCGGCGCCCCGGACCCCGGCATCGACGGCAGCCTTCACCGCCGCCACGTCGCCTCTGATGATGGCCGTCACGTATCCTCCACCTGTCTCCTCATAGGAGACCAACTCCACTTTGGCAGCCTTCACCATGGCGTCGGCAGCTTCCACCATCGCCGGGAAGCTGCGTGCCTCGATCATTCCCAGAGCATCGGCCATGTGTTCCTCCTCGTTCTTTCTTCTTGTTGTCGACTACTTCGCTTCTCGTCCTTCGAGACCTTCCAATGCAGCTACCGCAGCCTGCCAGCCCACCTCGACGTCGGCCTCTTCGCCTCCGAGGTAGAGCCGTCCCATGGCGCCGAAGGCTCGCACTTCGAGCACGTTGATGTTGGCCGCCTTCTCTGCCTCGTTGATCGCCAACGCCGCGTAGGCGGCCGGCTCGCACTCCATCACGTAGAGCGTTTGGCCGGGGATGATCATCTGCCCGTGGCGCATACGATTGATGAGCTGTGCCTGATGGTCGTCGATGCGACGGACGATCTGGCTGGAGAGAATGCGCGGCTTGAGTCGGTCGCCCTCAGTGAGCCCGCACGCCTCGAGGATCGCCGCCCCGGCGCCCCGTGTCTCGGCCTGTTCGGGCGAATGGATCTCGAGGAGCCCGAAGTACCGCTCAACGATCTGCATGCCTGGCTTCACCTTGTTCGATTTGAGCGCCACGTCGGTGAGCCGGTTGATCTCGATTCCGGGCGAGATCTCCACGAACAGCGATGCTTCGCCGGCCAGCGGCAGGAAGCCCGGCGCAGTCGTGCCGATGAAGGCTGCGTACTGCGGCTGGAGGCTGTCCAAAAACGCGTAGGACCGTAATTCAATATTGCTCACTCGAGGTTCCTCCCGTCACGATGGCGATTCCTGCCGAGGCACCGATCCTGGTGGCACCTGCCGCGATCATCTCTTCAGCGTCTTCACGATTCCGCACCCCGCCGGATGCCTTGATGCCCATCTTGGGGCCCACCGTCTCGCGCATGAGGAGCACATCGGCGATCGTTGCTCCCCCACCGGCGTAGCCGGTCGAGGTCTTCACGAAGTCGGCCTTGGCCTCCTTGGCCAAGTGGGAGGCAATCACCTTTTCTCTGTCGTCGAGCAGGGTCGTCTCGATGATCACCTTGTTGAGAGCCCCCACCTCGTGACAGGCATCGGACACCTTGGCGATGTCCTCTCGCACGACATCGTGCTGGCCGGACTTGAGGGCCCCGATATTGATGACCATGTCGATCTCCCTGGCACCGTCACGCAAGACGCGGCGGGTCTCCATCGCCTTGATGTCCGAGGTGGTGGCTCCGAACGGGAACCCCACCACGGAGGCGACGCGGACGTCGGTGCCCCGCAGGTTCGTGGAGGCCCGCTTCACCCAGGCGGGATTGACGCACACCGAGGCGAAACCGTACTCGGCGGCCTCGGAGCAGAGTTGATCGATATCACTGGCGGTGGCATCCGGCCTGAGAAGGGTGTGGTCGATGTATTTGGCGAGGTCGAGGGGAACCTCCGAGCCTTCTCCCCGATACGAAACCCGGTCGGCTCCATTGGCAACGACCGACCTGACCTTGTCGGGGCTGTGTGCCGCGCAACTCCCGTGGCAGTCCTCACAAGGGTCCTGGCCGGCCAGGGCAGCGAGCACCTCCCGCGTGACGGCCTCGATGAGCTCTTCTGTGTTCATGAGGTCGCTTTCAGGTATCGGTGTTCGATCTCGGTGATTTTGGCGACTCGATCAGCGTGACGTCCTGGTCCCCAGGGTGTGGCGAGCCACTCCTCGGTGATCTGCCATGCTAGCCCTGCACCGATGAGGCCCGCCCCGAGGGTGAGGACGTTGGCGTGGTTGTGCTCCCGGCTGTTTCGGGCGCTGGACAGGTCGTAGCAGAGGGCGGCCCGCACGCCGGGGACCTTGTTGGCGACCATCGACGAACCGATCCCTGCCCCGTCGACGATGATGCCGTAGGTGGCTGTGCCTTGGGAGACGGCCTGTGCCACGGCGTGGGCGAAGTCCGGGTAATCGACCGAGTCGGCGCTGTCGGTTCCGCAGTCGACCACTTCGTAGCCCGCCTCCTTCAGCCGAAAACCCAAACGCTCCTTGAGCGGGTAGCCACCGTGATCGGCCCCGATGGCGATGACCGGCTGCGTCACCCCGTCGGTGGTCGGGTCGGTTGACGGCGTCTGGGAAGGGACGTCGACGTGCTCGCCGCTCTGCCCCAACCCGGCCACGACACGTCGGACCACCTCCCGAACCTCAGACTCACTTGGCATGACGCGAGCCTAGTGGGTCGGGGACAGGCTCCCTCGGCGTGGCTGGGGCATTCCATCCGTCACGCCGTGGCTTTGATGATGGTCTGACGGCCGGTCTTGGCCCTACCGGCGATGATCACCCCGGCCAGGGTGATCGTCCCTCCCACGACGATGAACGGGGTGATCACCTCGTCGAGGAGAAGTACGCCGGCCGTCAGCGAGATCAACGGCGCCAGATAGCCCACCAGGGCGACCCGGCCGGCCGTTGTGTAGCGGGAGGCGAAGAGGGTTGCGATGAAGGGGAGCAAGGTACTGCCCATCGCCAAAGCGACCAGCACATACCAACCGCCTTCTGGGACGCTGGAAGGCTCGATGCCCCCGGTCACGAATCCCACCGTGAGGACCAAAGCCGCCCCGGTCAGAAACATGGGAATCGCCAGGTCGCGGGTGTCGTGGTGGGGGGCGTAGCGGCGCTGGAGGATGCCCGACGCCGAGCCGAAGGCCACCCCTCCCAGCGCCAGTGCCCCGCCCAGCAGTGCGTCGCCACCTTCGGCGATACCCGATTCTCCCGACAGGATGAGGATCGAGGTCCCGGCCAGCCCGAGCAACAGGCCCACCAGCTGCACCCGCACGAGCCGCTCGCCGAGGACGAAGTGGGCCAGGACCGCGGTGACCACCGGTATGAGGGTGATCACCAGACCTTCGAATCCGGCGGAGATGTACTGGAGGGAGGCGATGAAAAGCATCGGAGCAGCCCCGACCCGGAGCAGCCCGATGGCGGCTCCACGCCGCCACGCCGCCACGCCGGCCTTACGGCGAATCAGCAGGGCGAACACCGCCACGGCTGCTGCCGCAAAGACGGTCCGCCCCGAGACCACGGTGAAGGTCGTGGCTCCGCCCAGGAAGAGGAAGCGAGTTCCCACGGCGGCAAAACCCCAACCGATCGAGGCGAGGAGAATGGCCGCGTTCGCTCGAGTCTGCATCCGGGCAACGCTACTCGACGCCGCCAAAGACCCCGCCCCACCGGCTGCTGCGCTTCGGCGGGGCGTGGTCAGTCCTCTTGCTCCGTCAGAAGATCCAAACCAGGGCGTAGACGACGGCCACCGCCGCGCCCAGCAGCGATCCAGCCAAGGCGATGTATGACCTGGTCGTGAGTGCCTCGTCCCGGCGGAACAGGCGGTAGGCCATCACGCCGAAGCCGGCGGCCATCAGAATGCCGCCTCCGATCAGTGTCCCAAGTGGCCACCCGGCCGCGAGGGCACCCACCTCCCACGTCCAAGCAAACACGGTGATCTCCGACGCGGCATCAGCGAGGAGCATCCAACCGCCCAGGGCTGCCACCAGTACGCCGAGGATCCCAAACGTCATCTCGAGGCGGGTCCGCACCACGTTGGGTGTCGGGCGCGCTTCGACCGTTTCCCGCTCTCGAAGCAGGGTCATCACAGACTCCCTTCTCGTGATCTCTCTCCCAGAATGGAACCAGCGAGAAGCGCTCTGGTAGAGACGGGTGGCCCTTCCGAAGTGGGGGCTACCCGGAAGGAATCTGGCCAGTGAGCACGATCTTGCCCGACGACTCCGGCCCGGCGCCCTCGTCCTGAAGGGTGATGTTGAGGGTGGGGTAGTCGGAGACCTCGACGCCGGACCACAGTCCGATAGGGGCGTTGCCACGCATGTGGAAGGTGCCGATCGCCACGCTCCCCGCCTCGCCTCTCACCCAGCCCTGGTAGAACGTGCCGGCTGGAGCCGGAGGCAGGCCCGTGATCTCGAGCCGGATTGCGAACCCGGCGTCGGTGGTGATCACCGAGCCGTCCGCTGATGCGCCCGCCGCCAACTCGGTGCCTTGGAGGACGATATCGATGCCAACCGGGTCATCGCTGCGAGTGGCGTTGAGGGTGATCGCGCCGAGAGCGATGAGCGCCACGACGGCGGCCGCCCCTATCCACATGGCGGCGGGCCGGAGCAGCAATGGTCGAAGGCTCCCGGTGTCGGAGCTCTGCTCTCGCGCGGCTTCTTCGGCCCGTTCGCCGATCAGTCCGACGAGCCTGTCAGCCATGTCAGGTTCGGGCTCGGCCCACATCCCGCTGCCGGACAGATAGCCACGAACCCGCGCCGCCAAGCCCGCCGGGGCGGTGTTCTCGGGATCGAGTTGGTCGGCGAAGCGCTCGTCAGACATGCGTACCTTCATTACGAGTGGGTGGCGTCACTGGTTCATCCATTCTCGTCGTCTCGCAGGAATGCGAGTAGCTCTGCCAGGCGACGATGGGCCCGATGGGAACGCGACTTCACGGTGCCGACCGGCACGGAGATCTTGGCGGCGATCTCCTGGTGGGTGAGTTGTTCGAAGTGAGCCAGCCGAACGATGGCTGCCTCATCGTCGGGCAGCTGGTCCACAGCCTTGCGAACGTGCCAGGCTTCCCACAGGCCGTCGGTGGCATCACGATCGATGATGGGCTCGGCAAACTCGGAGGGAACCGGCGTCCGCCGCTCCTTGCGCCAGACGTCGATGGCGACTCGACGGGCGATGGCATACAGCCACGGTTCGAATCGCCTATCCGTTTCGAATCTGTGGGCGCCGTTCCATGCCTTGAGAAACGTCTGCTGAACTGCGTCGTTGGCGAGCTCCCGGTCCTGCAGGACGCTGTACACCACGGTGAAGACCGGCCGGGCGTACTGCCCGTACAGTTGCCGGATGGCGTCTTCGTCACCGTTTCTGAATCGGCGCAGGAGATCGGGGTCACTCATTGGTGCATTCTTGCCGATCCTCCCGCTCTGCGGGAGGCGAACCGAATCAATGGCCTGCCCGTACAGATTGGGGTACCCAAACAAAGGACGGCACATGACCAGACGACTCTTGGTGGCAGCGCTTGCTCTGGCTGCTTTGTCGACGGCGTGCGGAGGCGACGGCGGCCTCCAGATCGAGACAAGCGATTCAGACCTCGGAACCATTCTGGTGGATTCCGATGGCAACACGCTCTACCTCTTCGTGCCCGATGCGCAAGGGGATTCGACCTGCGAGGGGGGATGCCTCGAGGCTTGGCCCGCAGTTCCGGGTGATGTCGCGGCGGGGTCGGGAGTGAGCGAGGCGCTGATGGGCACCACCACTCGACCCGAAGGCGGCGAGCAGGCCACCTACAACAGCTGGCCGCTCTACTACTTCGCCAATGACGGGTCGCCGGGGGACATCAACGGTCAGGGCGTCAACGACGTTTGGTTCGTCGTCGACCCATCGGGCAACGCCATCAACTAGCCGACCCACGAGGCGCAAATGGCGAACCCTGGGTTCCTGACCGCCGTTATGGCGGTCTAGAACCCAGGGTTCGCCAGATTTCAGCTGGCGGCGATCAGATCGGCAGCCTTTTCGGCGATCATGATCGTGGGGGCGTTGGTGTTTCCGCGCGGCACGGTGGGCATCACCGAAGCGTCCACGACGCGGAGACCCTCGGTCCCGAAGACCCGCAGCTGCGGATCGACGACCGCCTTGCCAGGGTCCGGGCCCATGCGCGCGGTGCAGCTCGGGTGATACAGCAACTCGGCGTTGGCGCGGACGAAGGCGACGATCTCTTCGTCGGACTCCACCCGATCGCCCGGGATGAGCTCGCCCGCCGCGTACTCACCGAAAGCCGACGAGCCCAAGATCTCGCGACCGAGCTTGAAGCCGTCCACCATGGCGGCCAGATCGTCGGGTTCGCTCAGAGCCATGGTCACGATGTCGGGATGGATCTCGGGATCCGCCGAACGAAGCGTCACCGAGCCGCGACTCCGCACGCCGACCAGGGTGGCCCCCACCGTCATGGCGTCGCCCTCGATGGTGTCGAAGCCGTGGCGAATGAACGCACCCGGAGCGAAATGGTATTGCATGTCGGGAGCCTCGAGCGAGGGGCGAGTCCGGGTGAACGCTCCGGCTTCACCGACATTGGACGAGAGGTGCCCTGTCTTCCTGGCAAGGTATCTCACGAGATGGGCTGGCTTCTCGGCGTGCGCCAAACTGACCGGCTGGGACACCCTGAAGACGTTGAGGACCACGGGATGATCCTGAAGATGCTGACCGACGTTGGGATTGTCCACGACAACGTCGATTCCGAAACCGGTGAGGTGGCTACCGCCCCCGACCCCGGACAGCATCAACAATTGAGGGGTGTTGTAGGCGCCTCCAGAGAGGATGATCTCTCGCTCCACGCCGACGGAGTACCGCGATCCGTTCTGGCTGTACTCGACACCCACGGCGCGCTTCCCCTCGAAGATCACCCGATGAACCAGCGCCCCGGTTTCCACCGACAGGTTGCTGCGTCCGAGGGATGGCCGCAGATACCCCCGAGCGGTTGACCAGCGACTTCCGCCTTTCTGGGTGACTTGGTAGAGACCGACACCGTCTTGCCGAGCACCGTTGAAGTCGACGTTCCGATCCAAGCCGAGTTCCACCCCGGCCTCGACGAACGTCGAGGAAAGGATGTTCGGGGACTGCGGTTCGGCCACGTTGAGGGGTCCGTTGACGCCGTGGAAATCGTCGGCACCTCGCTCGTTGTGCTCGGCTCGCTTGAAGTACGGCAGCACATCGTCATAGCTCCAACCGTCGCATCCGCTCCCGGCCCAACCGTCGTAGTCCAGCCGGTTTCCGCGGATGTAGATCATGGCGTTCATCGAGCTCGAGCCGCCCAGCATCTTGCCGCGCGGCAGGTACAGCTGCCGGTTGTCGCAGGCCGGCTCCGGCATCGTGTGGTAGTTCCAATCGCGCTTCGACTGGAACAGCTTCGAGAAGGCGGCCGGGGTGGTCACGTTGAAGTGCTTGTCGGACCCGCCCGCCTCGAGCACCAGTACGGAGGTGCGGGGGTCGATGCTGAGCCGATTGGCGAGCACGGAACCGGCGGAGCCGGCTCCCACGATGATGTAGTCGTAGGTGTCCATCGCCCGAGCATACGGCGCGCGCCTAGGGCTCGGGAGAAGCGGCGAACCCTTTCACACCCTCACGCCGGCGGACACAAACCCAGCCCTCACACCTGAGGACACCAGCCCAGCCCGTCAGGCCGTCGGGTACAAGGCGAACTCGCCGAACGATCCAGCCTCCTCGAAACCCAGCCGGCGGTACCAATCAGCCGGCCAATCGTTCGCCTCGGCGTAGAGATGGATCCACTCGGCTCCGGCTTGTCGGGCAGCTGCGATCGCAGCCATCACCACGGCGCGGCCCAGACCTCGCCCGCGGAACTCCTCGAGCGTTTGCACCGACTCGACCTGCGCCTCGAGACCGTCCAGATAGAGCTCACAGGAGGCGGCCGGCACGCCGTCAGCCTCCGCCATGAACAGGCGCGCCCCCGCCTGGCGTTCCAGTTTGCCGGGATAGTCGGCGAGGGTGCGAACCGTTGCTTCGTTCCGGCCGAGATGGGCCCGCACGTGCTTCTCCAGCAGCTCGACGACATCGTCGTGTTTCACCGCCTGCGCCGTCGGCATCCCCGGAGGCGGCGCGGGTTCCCGCCGCAGGACCATGAGGACGTACTGGCTGGCGGACCAACCCAGTTCGATGAATCCCGGCCGCAGGTCCTCGAAGTATCCGGGTGGATCGACGAGGACCACTCGATGTTCGAAGCCCGCTCCGCCGAGCAGACGATCTGCCTCAGCGGCCAACTGGTCTGCGGACAGGTCTTGGACACCGTCGACCCACAAGAAGTTCGAGCCGTATCGGAGGGGAAAGTCGTCGTCGAAGTAGGCCGTACCCCACCCCAGGGACTCAACGTGGGTGCTCATCCGCTGCTCGAGGCGGTGCCCAAAAGCTATCGAGCGGGCCTGATCCGTCGTCATGACCGACCACGCTAGCGATCCGTCTCAGTCGAGCGGCGATCGATCCCTGACGTCCTCCACGGCCACCAGTGCTTCGCGCAGTTCCGCGATCCAATCGGTCTCGTGACGACTCACCAGGCGCACACACCAGGCCAGTGCCTCCGAACGGCTCCGCGCGATCCCGCCGTCGATGAGCGTGTCCAAGACCTTCCGCTCCCGCATCCTCAACCGAGTCATCGCCGGGACCGCCAAGTGGGTGAAGAGGATTCCCACCTCCCCGCATCGTGCCCCCCACGACACCTTCCGATCGAATTTCCGTTGTGCTTCGTCTGCGATCTTCATTCGCTGCCGGCGGGTGTCCTCACGAAACCCTTCGATGCGACTCGTGCACGCCAGAGTGCTCTCTTCTTCGCCCGCATCCTCGGAGAGAGCGGGGACCTCGAGCCTTCCGATCACGACGATCTCATCGCGATCGACCTCGACGTCGATATCGGCGAACCAGCCATCAGGGAGGCGGCCCTTGAACCAGGATTCGATTTCTGTAATCATGATTACATCATTACATACCCCGGACACACGGTCAACCTACTGCACGCTCACCTGCACGAGACGGGCGACCGCTTCCTCGTACCAACCTCCGGCAGCCAACACCGCCAGGACGCCGAGCCCCACCGCGGGCCAGACCGGTCGCTTGCCCACCCAACGAGCTCCGATGGTTTGCACGAAGAGGCCGAGGCCGACCGGAACCATTGACAGCCCCACGCCGTAGGCAACCAGCGGCAGCATGGCGCTCCAGGGATCGGTGCCGGCCATGGTCAACGCCGATCCGAGATGGAGCCCGACGCACGGCTGCCACATCCAGGCGGCCGCGGCGCCGGCGACGACCGCCCCCACCGGCGGCGCCCACCACCAACGCAGTACGAACAGGGCGATTGCGGCGAGGAAGCCTCCGGCGACGATCCAGCCTCGAGGCGGCATGGCGAAGAAACCACCCGCACGGAGCCACAGCATCACTCCGATGGTGAGAGCGTAGATGGTGGAAGTCAGCAAGGCCCGTTGGCTGCCGATCACCGCCACCAGCACGCCAGGCACCACGATCGCCGCCGCACAGGGAAGGAGTACGTCGCCCAGACCCTCGAGAAAGATCACGCTTGGCTGAGGAGCGTGGCCACCGTTCGTTCGAGCTCGTCGTAGGCACCCTCACCGATCCGGTCGAACCGAATCCGACCGTCTTGGTCAACGACGAAGGTGCGCGGCCAGTAGGCGGGACTGCCCTGCCACGCAAAGAAGTTTCGTTTGTTCGTGTCCAACGCAATGGGCCAGGTGACCCCCAAGTCGGCGGCGGCTGCGCTGATCGCCTCGGGATCCTTTTCTCGGTCGAATTCGGGAGAATGTACTCCCACGATCTCCATGCCCAGGTCGCCGTAGTCGGCGTACAAGGCCTGGAGGTGGGGAAGGGTGTTCTTGCAGTTGTAGCAACCGAAGGTCCAGAACTGTACGACGACGACTCTCCCGCGCAATTCTTCGAGGGACTCGACGTCCGATTGCAGCCACCCGTCGAGATCCGCCAGGGTCCCGGCCTCGCCGAGATCCGGCGGCACGAAAGCAGGCTCGGGGATCACGGAGGTGGCCGGGATGACGGAGGTGGCCGGGGTGTCGGGTGCGGTGGTGGTCGACGGCGTCGCGGAGTCACCGACGGCGTCGCCCGCCGCACAGGCGCTCAGTGACAGGCTCAGGGCGAGGAGGGCAGTCAGCTGCCTCACGCCACACCCACGCTCACGGAGCGCGTGTGGTACCCGGTGGCGCCATCCGGTCGAGGTTCGGCCAACTCCTCGGTCTGGGTGTGGCCGGTTCGGTCGGTCGCTCTCACCTGGATGGTGTGGGAACCGGCGGACATCTCCGTCCTAAGGATCCATTGGCGCCAAGCGTCGTCGCTCAGCGAGTCCCCCAGATCGGCGTCTTGCCAGGCTCCATCGTCGACTCGAACCTCGACCCTTTCGATCCCCTTATTGGGAGCCCACGCCACGCCGGCCACGTTGACCGGCCCCGCCATCAGCGTGGCGTTGGCGGCAGGCACATCGATTCGCGATTGGGTCTTGATGGGCGCTTCTTTGGACCAACCGCGCGGTACCCAGTAGGCGTCGAAGCCTTCCCAGGTGGTCAGCTCGATTTCCGAGAGCCACTTGGTGGCGGAGACGTAGCCGTACAACCCGGCCACGACCAGACGCGCCGGGAAGCCGTGGTCGAACGGAAGAGGTTCGCCGTTCATGCCGACGGCGATGAGGGCATCTCGTCCGTCGAAGGCCGCTTCTGTGGGAAAACCGACGGTGAAATCGTCCACCGACCGGCCGACGATCTGGGTGGCTCCGGATTGGATCCCGGCGCGTTCGAGCACGTCGGACAGCAGGACGCCCTGCCACTTGGCCGTCCCGACCAGGCTTCCGCCCACCTTGTTGGAAACGCAAGAAAGCGTGATGTAGCGCTCGACCATCGGCAGCTCAAGCAGGTCGTCGAACGTGAGCTCGTAGGGAGTGTCGACCATGCCGGTGATCTTCAAAGACCATCCGGCCGGATCGACGTGCGGCGTCATCACGGCAGTATCGATCTTGTAGAACTGGTCGTTTGGGGTGATGACGGGGACCGCCCCCTCTACCTGCGCACCGGCCGGCGGAGCCGCGATGGGGCGTCGCACTCCGGGAAGGATCACATCGGCTCGCAGAGCCGCCGACTCCATCCGATTCACGAGCCACCTCCCGACCCCGGCGCCCACCACCGCCAGCGCCGCCACTGCCCCGGCCCCCTTGAAGAAGTCCCGACGCCCGCGGTCGTGCTGCGTCCAGCGGTCACCGCTGCCCAGTCGGTGAAGGAAGGCGAGGGCAGCCAGCCCGGCGACGACGGCGGCCACCGAGGCGGCCACCACGGACGTGGGGTCGTTGAGCGGATCCACCAACCCGGCGGCTAGGCCCAGAGCTCCGAAGGCAACGAATCCCACCAACGCCACCCAGAACCTCCTCGCCGCAAGTCGCCCGACGATGGCGCCGATCAGCAGACTGACCACGAGAATGCCGATCACGAGAGCCAGCTTGTCGTAGATCCCGAACACGCGAATCGCCCATTTGGCCACCGCCGAGGGAACGGTGTCGATGGTGAAGTCGGCGATGGAAGGCACGAGCGATCGACCGGAGCCGATCAGGCTGGGCACGAGCTCGGACGCACCGAGGGCGGCGCCTACGGCGAGGGCTCCGGAGAGCGCTGCGAAGCGGGTGGTGAGCGAGGGAGGGGGACCTTCGGAGGTTTCGCCTGGAGGCGCGTCTGTGGTGTGCATGCCGCCAGAGTGGATCGTGGCGGTCCCAAAGGCAAGAGCAAAGCCAGGTTGTTCCGCTCCTGTTAATCGGGAACATCCCGCCAAATTTGAGTTTGTGTGCCATTTTCGGCGGTGAGCACGTAGGGTGGGCGGCGACGATGCCGGAGAGCGATTCATGACCGTTTTCGACCCGTGGGACCCGTCGGTCCGCGCCAACCCCCATCCCCTCTACCACCGGATGCGGAACGAGGCACCGGTCTATCGCGCCACCGGACCTCTCTCGGGCGAAGGCATTTGGTTTCTGACGCGCTACGAGGACTGTGACACCGCCCTCCGGGATCGCAGGATCGGCAAAGAAATCGAGAAGCATGTCCCCGGCGCCGGTGCGGTCGATGTTCCCCAGACCGGTTTTGAGGTCTTGAATCGCAACCTTCTGTTCGTGGACCCACCGGACCACACTCGCCTGAGACGCCTGGTCTCGACCGCATTCACCTCCCGTACCGTGGCAGCCCTGGAGCCTCGCATCGCCGAAATCGCCTCCGACCTGATCCAGCAGATGCGGGCGAAGAGAGAAGTCGATCTCATCGCCGAATACGCCTTTCCTTTGCCCGTCACCGTGATCGCCGAGATGCTGGGGATTCCCGCCGCCGACCGGGACCTGTTTCGCAACTGGACCAAACGCCTGTTGTTCACCGATGACGAAATGGACGCGCAACTCGCCGGACTCGAATTCATTGCCTACATGAACGATCAGATCGCCATCCGGAAGAACGACCCGCGCGACGATCTCCTCAGCCGATTGCTGCACGCCGAGGAGGACGGCGATCGTCTCGATCACGCCGAGTTGCTGGCCATGGTCCTTCTCCTCCTCGTGGCAGGACACGAGACGACCGTCAACCTGATCGGCAACGGCACCCTGGCTCTGGTTCAGAACCCGGACCAACTGGCCAAGCTGCGCGCCAATCCGGACCTCATGGAGGGAGCCATCGAGGAGATGCTCCGCTACGACGGGCCGGTGGAGGTGCCGACTCTACGGTGGGCGTTCGAGCCCATCACCGTGGGTGACCAGGTCATCCCCGCAGGTGAATTGGTGGTCCCGGTGCTTCTCGCCGCCAACCGCGACCCCGCCCAGTTCGAGGATCCCGATCGATTCGAGATCACCCGCACACCCAATCGACACATCGCATTCGGCAGCGGCATCCATCATTGCCTGGGAGCACCCCTGGCCAGACTCGAAGCCAGGGTGGCCTTTGCGGCACTGCTGGCCGAGTTCTCGGAGATCGACATGGCCGTACCCCGGGAGGACCTTCGCTGGAACATGATGCTGTTCCTCAGGGGCATGAAAGCGCTCCCGCTGGCCGTCGATCGATGACCGTCCGAGTAGAGCGAGAGGGGCCGGTCACCACCGTCGTCTTGAGCCGCCCGGAAGTGAAGAACGCAGTCGATCCCGCCACAGCGGACGCCCTCCGCGCCGCTTTCGTCGAGTTCGACCGGGACGACGCCCAGTTGACGGCTGTGCTGTGGGGCGAAGGCGGCACCTTCTGTTCCGGATTCGATTTGAGCGTGGCAGCCTCGGGGTCCCTGGACTACGACCCCGAGGGCGAGGGACCCATGGGGCCGACCCGCATGATGCTCTCGAAACCGGTCGTCGCCGCCGTGGAAGGTCACGCCGTGGCAGGCGGGCTCGAGCTGGCGCTGTGGTGCGATCTGCGGGTCGCCGCCCAGGACGCCACCTTCGGCGTCTTCTCTCGCCGATGGGGCGTGCCGTTGATCGACGGGGGCACGGTTCGGCTGCCTCGCCTCGTCGGCCAGGGCCGAGCTCTGGACATGATCCTCACCGGTCGGGCCGTCGATGCCGACGAGGCCCAAAGCTGGGGACTGGCCGACCGGGTGGTTCCTCCTGGTGCGGCTCGGTCCGTCGCCGAGCAGCTTGCCCACCGCATTGCTGCGTTTCCGCAGGCTTGTGTCCGGGCAGATCGTTACGCTTGCATCACCCAATGGGGGGAGGAGTGGTCCGCCGCCCTCCGGAACGAAGGACTGGGTGGGGTTCTACCCCTTCGCACGGCCGCCGAGGGAGCATCCCGATTCGTGCAAGGCGAAGGCCGGGGAGGAACGGGAGTCTGAATGGCGTGGCGTTTGGTTTTCGACGGAGCTCAGCTCGTCGGCCAGTCGAGCGGGGAAGGCGACGGTCTTGTCTTTCTGCACGCCGGCGTCGCCGACCGGCGGAGCTGGGCCGAGTCTCAATCGGAGATCTCGGCCACCCACCACGCCGTGTCCTACGACCGCCGCGGCTTCGGTGAGACGAGCTACGAAGAAGGGTCCTTCTCTCACCTGGACGACCTCTGCGCCGTTCTCGACCATCAGAAGATCGAGACCGTCACCCTGGTAGGAAACTCGATGGGCGGCGGCCTGGCTCTCGACTTTGCCCTGGCCTTCCCCGACCGGGTGAGCGGTTTGGTCCTGATCGGAACGGCCGTGTCGGGCGCCCCGCCACCGAAGGACATGTCCGAGCCCCTTCTCTCGCTCGACGCCGCACTCGACGCCGCAGACGAGGTAGGCGATCTGGAGGCCGTCAACCGTCTCGAAGCACACCTGTGGCTGGACGGGCCGGCCGGACCCGAGGGACGCGTGACGGGTGAGGTGCGAGAACTGTTCCTCGAGATGAACGGACGCGCCCTGGCCGCCCCCGGCCCTGGCGACGAGCGGCCCCGCCCGCCCGCTTTCGACCGGCTCGGCGACATCGCCGCGCCAACCCTCGTGTTGGTGGGAAGCCTCGATCTCCCTTTCATCGTCGAACGCTCGACGCTGGTCGCCAACCAGATTCCGCAGGGTGAGTTCCTCGAAATTGCCGGCGTGGCCCACCTGCCCGCCATGGAGCGTCCGGACCTCTTCCTGCCGGTGCTGGAAGATTTCCTTCACCGGCTCTGACGGGATCGCGGCCCGCTCCTCGGGTGAGGGCGCTCCAGTCCTGCTCAGTCGAGGAAAATGTCGGTCTGGAGGTCTGCGTCGGCGCGGTAGGCATAGCCCGAGAGATCGGTGATGCCTTCCTCGGCGAGTACCTCATCGTCGATGTAGAAGTTGCCCGTGGCGTTCCGGCTCGGTCGGCAGAAGATGGCGTAGGCGGCGTCAGCCATGATCTCGGGCTTGCGTGACCGAGCCATGGCCTCGTCTCCACCGAGGAGATTCTGGACGGCAGCGGTGGCGATGATCGTGCGAGGCCACAAGCTGTTGACTGCGATCCCATCCGAGGCGAACTCGGCCGACATCCCCAGGGTGCACATGCTCATGCCGTATTTGGCGATGGTGTATGCGGCATGGTTTTGAAACCAGTGTTGGGCCATGTTGAGCGGAGGACTGAGGGTGAGAATGTGAGCGTTGGCGGATTTCTTGAGTACCGGCAGGCAGGCCTTCGACACGAGGAAGGTACCGCGAGTATTGATCGTCTGCATGAGGTCGTATGACTTCATGGAGAGCGCTTCGGTCCCCCGCAGGTCGATCGCCGAGGCGTTGTTCACGCACAGATCGATCCCGCCGAACTCGGCAACCGTCCGCTCGACAGCCTCCAACACCTGATCTTCGAACCGGATGTCCCCCACGATGGGCAGGGCCTTCCCGCCCGCTGCCTCGATCTCAGCCGCGGCGGTGAACACCGTTCCCTCGAGCCGCGGATGGGGTTCCGCCGTCTTGGCCACCAGGGCCACGTTGGCGCCGTCCGCAGCGACCCGTTTGGCGATGGCCAGGCCGATGCCACGGCTGGCTCCTGAAACGAACATCGTCTTCCCTGTCAGCGCTGCCACGTCTTCATCCCATCAGTTAACGAACGTTTACATCCGCATAGTAGATTATCCAAACACCACACGATCAGAGGACGGGCGATGAGTTACGAACTGACCCGCCAGGGCGACGTATTCGTCTTGACCATGGACGAGGGAGAGAACCGCTTCAATCGGGAGTCGCTCAGTCTGCTCAACACTTTCCTGGACGAAGTCGAGGCCGCCGAGGGTCCGGCCGCCCTCGTCACCACCGGGGTTGGCAAGTTCTACTCCAACGGCCTCGACCTCGAATGGATCATGAGCGGCCAAGCCGACATGACGCTCGGGGAGCTGGCCGGCGAGACCCAACGGTTCCTCGCCCGAACCCTCACGTTCCCCCGCCCGACCGTCGCCGCCATCAACGGACACTGTTTCGCCGCCGCCGCCATGTGGTCGCTTTGTCACGACTTCCGCATCATGCGGGCCGATCGCGGATTCTGGAGCCTGCCCGAGGTGGATATCCGAATCCCGTTCACCGACGGCATGGGCGCACTGATCCAGGGCCGGCTCGATCCCCAGACAGCACACCTCGCCATGACGACCGCCCATCGGTTCGGTGGCGAAGCAGCCGCAGCCAGGAGCATCGTGGACGAGACGGCCACCGAATCCGACGTTCTGGAGCGCGCGGTCACCTTGGCGGGCGAGCTGGCCGGGAAGGACCCCGCCACGCTGGGCGCCATCAAGACGGGCATGTACGGCTCGATCGTCACCGCCCTCATTCCCTGACTCGATCATCGCCACCGGGGTTGGTCGCCCGGGAGGGCAGACGCCCGGAGATCGAGCGGCCTCGACGGCCCGCCCGACCTGGCGTGACGAAACCGCCCTATCGCCGCTCTCAGTTGCGACCTGCGATCGACTCCAAAGTCGGTCGGTCGACGATGTGCACGCGCCGATAGGCGGTGGCGACGGCCCCCGTTTCGCGCAGAAGCCCCAGCGCCTCGTTGACGGTTTGGCGGCTGGCGCCCAGCAACTCCGCCATGCCTGCCTGGGATAGATGCACGTCACCTCGCACGTCGCACTCGTCGAGAATCAGCTCCGCGACTTGTTCCCTCACGGTGCGTTGCATGAGGCCGAGAACGCGTCGCTGAGTCGACTCGAGCTGCGTCAAACCTGCCACCAGCCAGCGCAGCGTGATCACCGGGCGCTGTACGAGGACCGGCAGCAGCAGATCACGATCGAACCTGAAGGCAACGAGTCGCATGGTCGCTCGGGCGGAGAGCTTGTAGGGCTCACCCTGAAACATGGCGATGTCGCCCAACACAGACCCGGTGCCCGCCCTACCCACCGTTCGCTTGGCCGATCTCGCGCCTCGGTAGAGCTCGACCTGGCCACTCTCGAGAACAAAGGCGGAGCGGGACTCCTCTCCTTCCTTGAACAGGTGAGTGCCGGGATACTTCTCGATCACCTCGCCCGTCGAGGCAAGTGCTTCCAGGTCGGACTCCCTGAGCGGAAGGTAGTCGGTGCGTCCAAAGCTGCGCGCCAACCAGGCGAAATGCCTCCGGTCGCTTTCGTCCATGGCGGGCTCTCCTCGTTGGACTCGACAACGCCGGCTGGTCCCAAACCCTTCCGACGCGGTCCGATTCGCCAGCTCCGACACCTCGGGTAGCATGCGCTCCCATGCATCCTCTGAGCGGCCCACTCTTCGTTGCCCTGGTCGTCCTCACCCTTGGCGGGGTTCTCAAAATCGTCCGACCTGACGACACGGCCAACGCCATGCGAGCGATGGGACTGCCGTCGCACCGGGCTCTCGTCCGGTCGATGGGGGGAGCCGAGGTAGCTCTCGGCCTCAGCACTCTGGTGTGGGCGATGCCGATCCTGGCCTTTGCGGTCGCCGTGGCATATGTGGCGTTTGCCGGCTTCGTCCTCCTCGCCCTCCGCAGAGGACTCTCCATCCAGTCCTGCGGCTGTTTCGGTCGGGTCGACACTCCTCCGTCGGCCGCTCACCTGGCCGTCAACCTCTCGGCGGCGGCCACTGCAGTCGGCTGGGCCGTCACCGCCGACCGTTCGTTCGTGTCCCAACTCGGCGACCATCTGGCGGAGGGCATTCCGTTGTTGGTGTTGAGCCTGGTGGGGGTGTACCTCGTCTACGTCGCTCTGACCGCCTTCCCCGAGACCATGGCCGAAGTCCGGAGGCGGGCAACGTGAGCAACTGGCTCGTGCATCGCACGACGGAAATCCTCGAGCGCACGGTGAGCAGGCGCAGTTTCCTCACCCGGGTCGCCACAGTCGGATCGGCCCTGGTGGCAGCTCCCCTCACCTACGCGCTCAAGCCGACTTCCGCCTTTGCGGCGGTCTGTTCCTGCTCAGGCTCCACGTGCAGCTGCAGCGCTCTCTGCTGCGACGGCTACACCGAGTTCTGTTGCACGATTTACGGCTCCAACACCTGTCCGCCGGGAACCCAGGTAGCCGGCTGGTGGAAGGCGGATGGATCCGGCTTCTGCGACGTCGACGGCGTGCCCAAGCCCCGCTACTACCTGGACTGCAACGCCAGCTGCAACGGGTGCGGATGCGGTTCCAGCGGGCTGTGCTCCCCTTCGTGCTCCGACGGGAACTGTCAATGCGCGCTCGGCTCGTGTAACAACCGGAAGACCAACTGCACGCTGTTCCGGTACGGGCAGTGCGGCAACCACATCGAATGCCTTGGTCCCATCGTGTGTCGCGTGGTGACCTGCACGGCACCCTGGATCTGGGACGACTCGTGCGGCACGACGAGCCGCACCGACAACAACACTCGCTTCCACGACCGTCCGTGCCTTCACGACGCACCCGACTATCCCGCTCTACCCGGGGTCTTCGCAGCCGGTACCTGGCGCCTCGCCACCGGGACCGGGGCCAGCGACCCTCTCAGCGTCTTCGCCTTTGGTACCCTCGGCGAGATACCCGTGACGGGAGACTGGAACGGCGACGGCACCGTGACCCCGGGCGTGGTGCGCAACAGCCGATTCGGGCGGTACAAGGACGGCGTGATGTGGTGGCGTCTGCGCAACAACGCCGGGTCGGGCGAGCCGGACTATGTCTTCTCCTACGGCAAGCCAGGCGACATCCCCATCGTCGGCGACTGGAACGGCAACGGGATCCAGACCCCCGGAGTCATCAGGGGCAATACGTGGTATCTCCGCAACGCCAACAGCACCGGAGCCGCCGACATCACATTCCAATTCGGAGAAGTCGGTGACACCTTCGTCGTCGGCGACTGGAACGGAGACGGAATCGACAACCCGGGCGTGGTGCGCGGAACCACCTGGCTCCTCCGCAATTCGAATTCGGGAGGAGCCTCGGATCTGAGCTTTGCGTTCGGTGAGCCAGGTGACCAGTTCGTGGTCGGCGACTGGAACGGAGACGGAATCGATGGACCCGGCGTGGTGCGAGGGACCACGTGGCTCCTCCGTAACGACCCGAGTGCCGGAGATCCCGACCTCATCATGGACCTGGGAGCCGAAGGCCTGCCTGTCGTGTGGAGCGCCGGCACGCTGGCAGCAGTTCCCGAACCGGTCGATCCAACCGCACCGAGGCTCGCATGACTGCGGAGCCCGGCCGATGACCGTCGCCCTTCTCGTCATCGAGGCAGTCGTCATTCTGGTCCTCGGCATCCTGGTGGCAGGCCTTCTCAGAAGCCACGCCGAGATACTCCGCTCACTTCACGACCTCGGTGTCGGCGAGGATGGCGAACGGGTCGCCGCCCCGGCCCGCCAGACCCCCAACGTCATCCCCGGCGTCCCCGAGCCGCGCCAATCCTCGACCCCGGCATTCGACATCGCCGGAGTGAAGACCGACGGAGCCGCACGGCGCATCGCGGTCGTCGAGACGGATCACACCACGCTGCTGGCGTTTCTCTCGACCGGCTGCACGACCTGCGCGTCGTTCTGGAAGGCGTTCAGCGAAACCGATCGTCTCGACCTGCCCGGGGTCGACACCCGCCTCGTGGTGGTCACCAAGAGTCCCGGGGAGGAGTCGGAGTCCCGGCTGCGGGATCTGGCTCCCCGCCAGTTTCCTCTGGTCATGTCATCGGAGGCATGGAATGACTATCAAGTGCCTGTGTCGCCCTACTTCATCCTCATCGATGGCCGGGCAGGACGCGTCCTCGGCGAAGGGGCGGCCGCCACCTGGGGACAGGTGAAGCATTTGTTGGCGCAGGCCGTTGCCGACCAGTCGATCGTCACCCGGACCCCCGTTCCCGGCGTGTCGTCGGGAGCCGACCGTGAAGACCGCATCGACCGCGAGTTGCGCGAGGCCGGAATCGAGCCCGGGCACGCCAGTCTCTATCCGGCCGCCACACCCGACGTGGAGAGAGCGGAATGAACCTCCCCGTCCTGGTCGGGGTGCTCGTCGGCGTTACGGCGGCCGTCCGGTCGAGTTGGTCACCATGAGGAGAATCGATGCTGTCGAGCATCACGCCGCTCGGTGAGCGGACGAGGGACAATCGATGGGGTGCCACCGTCGCCTGGTACGTGGCGGGTTCGGCCCTGGGCGGCCTCACCTTTGGTGTGGCGGCAGGGTTGTTGGGAAGTCTCGCCGAGACGCTGTGGTGGCCGACCGAGTTCGCCTTGGGCTTGACCGTGGTGGGGATACTCCTGGTCGGGTTGGTGTTCGATTTCGGCCTGGTCGGCTCCGTCCCGTCGATCCATCGCCAGGTCAATGAGGACTGGCTCAGTCTCTACCGGAGCTGGGTGTACGGCGGTGGATTCGGATACCAACTAGGCCTGGGGGTGGTGACGATCGTCCCGACCGCCGCAACCTACGTGGCCTACTCGATGGCGTTCCTGTCCGCTTCGATCCCAGGAGGCGCCGTCGTCGGCGTGGCCTACGGGTTCGCCCGAGCCCTTCCGATCCTCACGGTACGGCGAGCGGTGGATCCGTCGGGCCTGCGTACCTTCCACCGCAGGATGCAGCGGGTCGGGCCGAAGGTCGGCCGGTTGACGAACGCCGGCCTCGCCGCCGGTTTGATCGTCGCCGTCTCCTCCTTGAGTGGGGGGTTCTGACAGTGGCCCAGATCGCCGACCAGCGCGTGAGTGTGGACCTGCCACCCGGATGGGAGGCCGAGTTCATTCGCCGAGCCCCCGATCCGGCTCCCCTTGGCACCACCACCCCGGAGGAGACCTATGCGGTCCTTCACATCGCCAACTGGCCGATGCCGACCGAGCGAGGCGACTTCGGTTCGGGCGCCGTCGAGGTCATGCGGAGCGGGGACGTCCTCGTCATCCTGGCCGAGTACGGCCCGGAGAACCTCGGAACCGCCCTTTTCAAACGAGTGGGAGTTCCGTGGCCCCTCGACGCCGCCGACTTCGACAAGAACCGCCTGCAGCGCCCGCTCCCCGGACAGGGTGGCCTGCAACAGTTCTTCGCCGAATCAGACCGGGCATTCTGCCTCTACGTGGTGCTCGGCAACCTGGCGGACGCCGATCAACTGGTCGGCACGGTCAACGCCCTCCTCGAAACGGTGGCGATCACATGAGGGGATGGCGCACGACCCGAGCTCTCCGGACCCTGCTGGTCTCGATCCTGCTCGCGGTTGTGGCACTGCCGGCGGCAGGAGCCGCCGAACTCGACATCAACGGCTACTTCGACGATGACAACTCCTCGGTGCACGAACAGGACATCGATTCGATCGCCGCCGCCGGCATCACCCTCGGATGCAATCCACCCGCCAACACCAATTTCTGTCCGGCCCAGGACGTCACCCGAGGCGAGATGGCCGCTTTCCTCCGCAGGGCAAAAGGCCTGCCGTTCGTGACCACCGACTACTTCTGGGACGACAACGGGTCCACATTCGAGGACGACATCAACGCCATCGCCGCCGACGGCATCACACAAGGATGCGGAGGGGGGCGCTATTGCGGCTCGGTGCCGATGCGCCGATCGGAGATGGCGGCCATGCTCGCCAACGCTCTCCGGCTGCCCCAATCGAGCACCGACCACTTCGTCGACGACAACGGCAACCCGCTCGAGGAAGCGATCAACTCCATCGCCGATGCGGGCGTGACTCTGGGGTGCAACCCTCCCGACAACGACAGGTTCTGCCCGGATCTCACGGTGTCCCGGGCCCAGATGGCGAGCTTTCTGACGAGGGCCTTCGACCTTCCCGCCGTCTACATCGAAGGCCCCTTGGAGTTCGCCCTGCCGTTCTCCGGCGTCTGCGACTCCCAACAGACCTCCTGCAGTGCCACGATCACGCTTCCCAGTATCGATGCCTACCTGATCAACGAGGGTTGGTTCTACAAGCCTCCTTTTGCGCCGGGAGAACAGGCTCTCTTCGAGGCCGGCACCACCGATTTTCGGGCCCGCCTCGACGGCATCGCGATCGATCTGGACTCGGCTCCGACGGAATCGGAGGGGGGGTCGTTCGTGCGACGGTTCACGGGCACCATTCCGCGGCTCTCCAAGGGCAGTCATGAGGTGACCGGTGAATGGCGCTGGGACGGCACCGTGGTGTACGAAACACGGCTCACCCTGATCATCGACTGACCGATGAGGGTGCTGACGGTCTGCCTCGGCAACATCTGTCGGTCGCCCACGGCCGAGGCGGCACTACGCGAAGTCGCCGCCCACCACGGTTTCTCGATCGATCTGGACTCGGCGGGAACGGCTGACTATCACGTGGGCAAGCCGCCCGATAGACGGATGACCGAGGCGGCGCGCCAGGCCGGCCTCGGCCTGGGCGGTTCGGCCCGCCAGGTCGAGACCGCCGATTTCCACCGGTTCGACATCATCCTGGCCATGGACCGGTCCAATCTCGCCGACCTGCAGGCCATCGCCCCCAGCCCTGAGCTGGCCGCCAAGGTGCGCCTCTTCCGATCCTTCGACGCCACGGCGACCGACCTCGACGTCCCGGATCCCTACTACGAAGGCGACGAAGGGTTCCGGGAGGTGGTGGCCATCTGCCGCCGCGCCGCGGCCGGGTTCGTCGACCGGATGGCGGGCGACGCTCCCTGAGGCCCAGCTGGTCAGGCGGTGCGCAACGCTTCCGTGGGACTCATGCGGGCCGCCCGGATGGCGGGATACAAACCGGCGATCGCTCCGATCACCAAGGCTGCAACGAAGCCGCCCACGATGGCGATCTCCGGTACCAGGGTCGACCAGCCTTTGTACTGGGCGTAGGCCGTGGTGACCGCAAAGCCAAGCGCCACACCGCCCGCCCCGCCGATTCCGGCCAGCAGGAGGGCTTCCATCAGGAACTGCAGGGCGACGTGCCGTTTGGTGGCCCCGAGAGCCCGGCGCAATCCGATCTCCGATCGCCGCTCGAGTACCGAAATGACCATGACGTTGGCGATCCCAACCCCTCCGACGAGGAGCGCAACAGCACCCAATCCGAGAAACAGCGCGGTGAAGGCGTCGTCGGCCGCCTCACGGGCTTCGAGCGCGTCGGAGGGTCTATCGACTTCCACCTCTTCTGGGTTTTCCGGGTTGGCCGTCGGAGCCAGAACTCCCATGACGGCGTCCACCGAAGCAGGATCGGTGCGCACATAGATCGAAGATGGCACGACCTCTTGATTCAGGAAGTCCTCGGCGACGGCCACTCCGATCAGAGCGGCGCGGTCGAGGTCCGGGCTCAGCTCGAACGGCTCGAGGATCCCGACCACCGCGAACCACTCGTCACCCAACCAGACGACGGGACTCGCCTGAAGATCGGTCACCCCCAGACGTTCGGCGGCAACCGAGCCGAGAACGGTGGCCGGATAGGAGGCTGTCGCCGCGTCGAGCCAGCGTCCGTCCGCCATCGACCCGGACAGGGTGTCGAGCAGACTGAGGTCGGCGGCCTTGACCGTCACTCCTCCGGTTTGAGTGGCGGGGATGTAGTCGGTCCGATAGACGTTGGCGTCCACCTCGCTGACCGCCGAGGTGGCCTCGACGGGTCCGATCCTGCTGATCATGGCGGCGGCGTCTTCGGGTAGCTGGCCCGTCCCGAGTCCGATCCCGGTGCCGGCTTGCACGGTGAGCAGGTTGGTGCCGAGGCGATCCAGCTGGGCCAAGAGATCGGATTTCGAGGATTCCGACAGTCCCAGGACCGCCACCATCGCCGCGATCCCGATCATGATCCCCAACGCAGACAGGGCGGCCCGAAGCTTTCGTGTGCGAAGCCCGACCGTGGCCGTGCGGCCGAGATCCGAAGGGTGGATACGACTCGGCCGAAGCTCCGTGGTCATACCTCCGCCTTCGGTCGGTCGTACTCGATCCTGCCGTCCAGGATCCCGACCATGCGCGGGAACTGCTCGGCGATCTGGCGGTTGTGGGTGATCACGATGAGGGTCGTCCCCTCCTCGTTCAATTCTTCGAGAAGTTCGACGATGGCGTCCGACGACTTGGAGTCGAGGTTGCCGGTGGGTTCGTCGGCCAGCACGATGGCCGGTCGACCGATCACGGCCCGCGCCACCGCCACTCGTTGACGCTCTCCACCGGAGAGCTTGGTCGCCACGTGATCGAGGCGGTGTCCCATCCCGACACGACGAAGCGCCAGCGCGGCCAGCTCACGCCGACCGTCGAGCGACATGCCCGTGTAGAGCAGCCCGTCAGCCACGTTGTCGAGAGCGCTGTAGCCGGAGAGCAGGAAGAACTGCTGGAACACGAAGCCGACGTTGCGGGAACGTAGCGCCGAGAGCTGACGATCGGACAGGTCGTCGATGTCGTAGCCGATGGCCCGAACCGTGCCGGAGGAGGGTCGGTCCAGCGTTCCGATGATGTGCAGCAGAGTCGACTTGCCCGAGCCCGAGGGCCCCACGACCGACAGCAGTTCACCCCGGCGAACGGCGAGGTTCACTCCGTCCAGCGCCCGGACGGGAGGCGTCCCCGGGTATTCCTTGACGACGTCGCGGAGCTCGAGCACCAGACCGTCGTCGGGGCCGTTCGATACTCCGTTGCTGCGGAATCGTGCCATCGCTGCCCTAGGGGACCACGACGCGATCGCCGGGTTGGAGACCGTCGGCGTCGATTTCGACGAAACCGTCGGCGAAGAACCCGGGATCGACGGCGATGTAGCTGAGCGTCACGTCGTCGTCGGCGACCTGAACCGCGTATCCGCCTTCGGAGAGAGCTACCAGAGCGGTGACCGGAACCGCCAGGACGTTCTCGACCGAGTCGGCCACCACCTCGATCTCGACCGGAGCCTCGTCGAGGTTTCCGGCGACCGACGGATCGTCGAGGCTCACCTCCACTTCCACCGTTGCGGAGCCCTGCGCGTCGGTGGTGGCGATCGTCCCCACCGAGGTCACTGTCCCTGACGTTTCGGTGTTGTCAGGCAGCACCACGATGACCGAATCTCCTTCTTCCAGCACTCCTTGATCGGCAGTGGGAAGGTCGATCAGCACGACGATGTCGACGGACGACGTCATCAGCAACTGGCTTCCGCTCTGGAGGGGAGAACCGACTGCGGCGGTGACGTCGGCGATTCGGACGTCACCGGGAAGGAAGATCACCTCACCCAACTCCACTACGCCGTCGTCCTCCACCCCCAGATCTTCCTGCCACCGCTGCACCATGTCCTCGGTCAACGTCGTGAATTCTTCGTCGATGGTGACGGTTTCGTCGGGGTCGTACCCGAGGTCGGCCAGTGCCCTTTCAAGCTGCTCGACATCGGGGCCTTCGTCGACGCCTTCCTCCAGTTGACGCCAGGCCGGCAGGTCACCCGGCAGCAGGACCACCGGGTAATCATCGACACGGTACAGCTCCTGGCCCGCCGTCACGGTGGCACCCGGGGCGACCGCGGCGGTGAGGGTGCCTGGGGCGCGATTGAGGATGGCGTCGCCGTCCGATCGCCCCAGCGTCCCGTCATAGGTTTCCACCTCGACGAGGTCTCGGCGGACCACTTCGGCGAAAGACAGCTCGACCTCTGCTTCTGGTTCGACGGGAGCTTCGGCCTCCTGGCTCAGGTACCACCAGCCGACCGTCGCCGCCGCCACGACGACCAAGAACAGGATCCACGTGCGGCCTCCCCGGCGGGTCGGGGCCGTCGAACGCGTTTCTTCCGTTGCTGCGTGCGATTCAGTCGTCATCGTGTCTATCAGTTTCGTCCCCTGCCGAACCCACCGCCACCTGGGCCGAACCCGGCGAGGATTTCCTCACAGGCTTCCTGAGCGGCGATGAAGTCGGGGTCTTCCCGGTCGAGGGCTCCAAACGGGCCGCCTTGGCCAGGCTCACCGTCGCCACCGGCGCCGGGACCAAAGCTGGAGAAGTCGGGATCGGGCATGTCGTAGCCGTTGTCCCGCATGCATTGGGCGTACTCGATCATCGTGTCCTCGAGCTCGACGATGTCCGTTCCCTCGAATCCGAGCCGGGCGCCGTCGAGGAACTCCCCACAGGCTTCCCTGGCAGCCTCTACTTCCTCCCGATCGAACTCCTCGACCTCTTCGCCGGGTTGGCCGGGCCGGGCCAGCTGGACGTTGCCGTTGGCGTCGACTGTCGGGTCGGCCATCTCCACGCCGTTGTCGCGCATACACGCTGCGAAGGCGAGCAGAGCTTCCTCCCGGTCCACGGGTTCCTCGCCTTCGCCTGGCGCCACCAGCGCCCCCTCGGCGTCACCACCCGATTCCAGACTGGCCACCTCTTCCGCGGACGAAGGCGACCCCGTTCCACACGCGGCCAGGACCATGGCCAGGGCGGCCATCACCAGGACCAGCTTCACCATCGTTCGCTCCATGACACCGCTCCTCTCACGCGCAATGGCTCAGAGTGTCGACGGCACGTCTAAGTGACGGCTGAGTGCAACATGAACGTCAGGTGAGAAGGCACCCCGAGTCGTGGCGCCGCTCATCCGCCCGGGGTGATGTCGGCAAGGATGTCTTCGCACACCGTGTTGGCGGCCACGAAGTCCGGATCTTCGGGATCGATGTCGCCGAACGGCCCCGCGGCCGCTCCACCGGAGGCGAAGTTGGAGAAGTCGGGATCGGGGAGGTCGAACCCGTTGTCCCGCATACATTGGGCGTATTCCAGCAGGCCATCCTGGAAACCGGTCAAGTCGGTTCCGATGAAGCCGGTGATGACGCGACTCAACTCCTCGGCGCACGCCGCCTGCGCCGCCGCCAAGGCATCCTCATCCAGGGTCGAAGGGTCGATGTCCTGGCTGAATTGGACGTTGCCGTCGGCGTCGACGGCAGGATCGGGCAGATCGACACCTTGTTCCCGGAAACACGCCACCGCTTCCAGTGCGGCTGCCTCCATGTCGATCGGGGCGGCCGTCGTGGTCGGACCCGCCACCGTCGATGCGGTGGTCTCGAGTGTGGCGACGGAATCGTCGGTTTGCGTGTCACCGCCGGAACAGGCGGCCAGTGTCAGAACGAGAATCAGTGCTGCGGCGTAAGTCCGTTTCATGGTCTCATTCTGGCGAGGTTCTGCACCTATGCCACCTCGGCCCGCATTGGCGGCGGGAGACGGGTCGCTCGGACTGACCACCCGCCTGGCCGGGCCGGCCATCGGTCTTAGGTTCTTCTTAGGTGACCCTCAGCCCGTTCCTACCCGGGCTGATTACAGTTTCGTCGATGAGCAAGGTCCTGATAGCCGAGGATGACCGGGCCGTACGGCTGTCACTGCAACGCGCCCTCAAGTTCGAAGGCTACGAGGTATCGGTCGCCCACGACGGCGCCGAGGCCCTCGAAGCGGTGGCGACCGACACACCCGACGTCATCGTGCTGGACGTCATGATGCCCCACATCGACGGCCTGACCGTGTGTCGCCGACTCCGCTCGAAAGGCTCGACCACCCCGATTCTCATGTTGACGGCTCGCCAGGAGGTGTCGGATCGGGTGGCGGGTCTCGACGCCGGCGCGGACGACTACCTGGCCAAGCCCTACGCCTTGGAGGAGTTGTTGGCCCGCCTGCGGGCGCTGCTGCGCCGCGCCGATCCGGAGGAGCCGTCCGACGAGCTCATCTACGGCGATCTCGTCCTCAACCCCTCGACCCGCCAGGTGACCAGGGGCGACACACGAATAGAGCTGACCAAGACCGAGTTCGACCTCCTCGAGCTGATGATGCTCAACGCCGAAATCGTGCTCACCCGGGACGTCATCTATGACCGGATCTGGGGTTTCGACTTCGCGACGTCATCCAATTCGCTCGACGTGTACATCGGGTACCTCCGTCGCAAGACCGAAGAAGGTGGCGCCTCTCGGCTCATTCACACGGTGCGTGGAGTTGGCTACGCCCTCCGCGAGTCATGAGCCTCCGAACCCGGCTGACCTTGCTGGTGTCGGGGGCGGTCATCGTCACCGTCACTCTGGTGGCCGGGGCGGCGTTCGCCTCCGCCGTGCGCGAGGTGCGCGAGGAGGCGGACGCGGTTCTGCGCTCCCGCGCCTCCGATTTGGGAGCGGCCGACTATCCGATCGGGCGCCAGACCGACGGGAACGATCGACGATTCTTCAATCGATCGGACCCTGTCCAGTTCCTCAACTCCGAAGGGACACCGTTTGCCATCGGCGGCTTGGACGATCCGCTACCGGTCGGGTCGCTCGATCTCGCCGCCTTGGAGGATCAGACGATCTCACCCATCCACACGGTCTCGACCAAACAGGGCGACTTCCGGGTCATCACCGTTCCCCTGTCCGATGGCGCGATCATGTTGGCCCGCGACCTCTCGGAGCAGGAAGCCGTGCTGGACGGTCTCCGAGTCCGTTTCACGACGATCGGATTGCTCGGCGCCATCGTTGCGGGGATGATCGGATGGTTGGTGGTCAATCGGGCGCTGGCGCCCGTCAACGAACTGGCCAGCACCGCTGAGCATGTTGCCGCCACGCAGGATCTCACTGCCTCCATCCGCGTGGATCGAGACGACGAGTTGGGCCGGCTGGCCGTGAGCTTCAATACGATGCTGGCCGCCCTGGGAGCTTCCAGGCAGCAGCAGCGACGCCTGATCGACGACGCCAGCCACGAGTTGCGGACCCCTCTCACGGCGCTGCGCACCAACATCGACTTCCTCACCCGAGCGTCCGAGTTGCCGACCGAGGAGAGACAGGAAATCCTCGCTGACGCCACCTTCGAGCTCGAGGAGCTGACGTCTCTGGTGTCGGAACTGGTCGAACTCGCCACCGACACCGAGGCGACCGAGGAGCCGCGACTCAACGTGGCCCTCGACGAACTGGTGGCACGGGTCGCCGAACGAGCCGAGCGGCGTTGGGGGCGACCCATCAACCTGCGAGCCGAACCGGTGCTGGTGGAGGGTCGCCCCAATCTGCTCGAGCGAGCTGTGTCGAACCTGCTGGACAACGCGGCCAAATTCAGCGACCACGGGAGCCCGATCGAAGTACTCGTCGAGGCTGGAAACGTGCGGGTGACCGACCACGGCGTCGGCATCCCCGACCACGAGAAGTCCCGTGTCTTCGACAGGTTCTATCGGGCGAGCGAGGCCCGGACCCTTCCTGGCTCCGGACTGGGACTTTCCATCGTAAAGCAGGTGGCGGAGGCGCACGGCGGGACCGTGTTCGTCGAGGATGCGGACGGAGGAGGATCCGTCGTGGGCTTCACGATCCCCGTCCAGGACGATCGGACCGTTTCCTAGATGCCGGCGGCCACCACACAGTTCCGGCCGAGGTCCTTCGCTCGGTAGAGAGCCTTGTCTGCTTCGTGCAGCAGACTGTCGAAGTCCGGGACGTCGGATGACAGTTCGGCCACCCCCGCCGACAGGGAGATCTGGATGAGACCTCCGGTCGTGCGTATGGGCGTTTCGGCCACCCTGCTGCGCAGACGGTCGACGACTGCGAAAGCCCCACCCAGATCGGTGTCGGGCATGACGATGGTGAACTCCTCACCCCCGTACCTGGCGAGGAGGTCACCTTCTCGGACGGCGTGCTGAAGGCGACCCGCCAGCGCCACCAAGACCTCGTCGCCCAGGGCGTGACCGTGGGTGTCGTTGATCACCTTGAAGTTGTCGACGTCGACCATGGCCACGGTGATGGGCCGGCCCCGGACCGCCGCCTGGGTGGCGAGCTGAGCAGCCGCGTCGAGGAGGTGCCGGCGGTTGGCCAAGCCAGTCAGTTGATCCGTGTCGGCGATGCCCTGAAGTTCGTTCATCGGGGCCAGAACTCGTCGGGCGATCCACAGACCGGCGCCGGCCAGGACGATCGAGATCGCCACGCCGAGGTAGACATTGGTGCGTTCGTTGTCCCGCAGCCCACCGAGGAAGTCCTTCTCCGGGGCGTGCACCCCGATGATCCACGTTGTTGCCTCGTCAATCTCGAACGGCACGAAGGCCGCCTGGTGGACTTCGCCCCCGTGCGAGAACTCCCGGGTCCACGATGCCGCGGGGGTCCCGGCACCTCCCCCGGCCACGAACGCCGCGTAGGCGGCCTCGGAGGCAGTCGTCTGGGAGGAATCGACCTGCCACGACTCGATCGGGTCGGAGCCCGTCACCGGGGCAACCGGCTCAGACCCCTCGATGAGGTCCGAATAGGCGATCAACTGACCCTCTTCGTCAACGATGAAGGCCGAGCCGCGCTCGCCGATATCGAGCGATCCAAGGAAGGACGCCAGAGCGGAAAGATCGATATCGACACCGACCACCCCCACCAGCTGACCGTCCTTGTGGACCGCCTCTGCCACCGTGATGCCCGGTTGCTGTGAGGAGAAGAACATGTACGGGTCGGTCCACACCGGTTCGTCCGACGCAGCGGCTGACACGTACCAAGGTCGCCCGCGCGGATCGTAGGAGTCTTGCGGATCTGGCCGGGCGGACAGCTCCCGATGCTCGGTATCCCGCCACGAGAGACTGACGCTTCGGTTGCCGTTGACGTCCCGTTCCACCACCTTGAGGCGATAGACGGCTTCCGGCTCCGTGAAGTCCCGATTCACGAAGGTGAACGAGCCATCAGCTCCCCCGAAGTAGATGCCGTCGAACTCGGGATTGGCGTCCATGACATCGAAGAAGAACTGCTCGACCTGGTCGGGTTGGCCGACATCGAGGGCCGAGGTCTCGAGCAGAGCCGCGGTGAGCTCGGTGGTACGCACCGCCGGGTCCAGAAATCCGAGCGTTCGAACCTCCGACCGATCAGCGGCGCCAACCAAGATCTCCTGCATGTGGGCAAGCAGCACGCCCTGGGACGTCACATGGGAGGAAATCAGGAGGGCTCCGACCGCAACGAGTTGCAGCAGCACGAGACCCAGAATGAGCCAGAGGCGGAACGCCCGGGGAAGCGCGCGTTCGAGCCTGACGGGACGATTGAACATATCCAGATGTATCGGCCCACGAAGTCCGCCCGGTAAGCGATTCCTTCGCTCGAGGCGTCCGACGCACCGAGCCCGTTTCTCATCCAACTCTTAGGTTCCTTTGACAGAGCGTTCAGAACCGCGCCCAATACTGAGAGTCCAATACGGGAATACGGAACCAAGCAATCGAAATCGAGACCGTCGAAGCAGGACCAGTTGCCGGAAGAGGCATCCAAGCACATGTGAATGAAGACCGGCAAGGTTTCATCCTCCCGAGACCGGCCACCGTGAAGCGTGCGGGCGATCGGATCCTCCCTCCCCGATCGCCCGCCACCTCTCCTGAAAGGAACCCACATGGACCACGCTATTTCTGCCAAACGACCGGCCGGCAGGCCGCGTCGCCCCAAGAGCTACGAAGCCGGGCGCGTGTGTGGTGGGACCGGATGCGAAACGCGCCTCTCCCGATACAACAAGGGCGAGTTCTGTCATGTGCACGCACCGGTCAAGTTCCCGCGAGTACGCGGCCGGGTCGAGGAGCAGTAGCGTTCAGTCCGGGTAGGCTCCCGGACGAGTCGTCCAACGGGAGAGCCACATGCGGTACCGAAGCCTGGGGAAGTGGGGAGTGAAGGTCTCGGAGGTCTCGCTGGGGGCATGGACCACCTACGGCGACAGTGTCCGCGATCTCGCCCAGATTCGCGAGATTGCTCGGATCGCCTATGACGCCGGGGTGAACTTCTTCGACAACGCCGACGTCTATGCCACCGGAAAGGCCGAAGAGGTCATGGGTGAGGTGCTGGCCGACTTCCCTCGTCACACCCTGGTGCTGTCCTCCAAGGCGTTCTGGCCGATGTCCGACGACGTCAACGATCGTGGGCTGAGCCGCAAACACCTGCGCCACTCGATCGACCAGACCCTTCGGAGATTGAGAGTCGACTACGTCGACCTCTATTTCGCTCACCGGTACGACCCCAACACCCCCATGGAAGAGATCGTCTCGACGTTCTCGGGCCTGGTCGATCAGGGCAAGATCCTCTACTGGGGCACCTCGGAATGGCCCGCCGCTCGCATCGCCGAGGCTGTGGCCTTTGCCAATGGACACGGATACCATCCCCCCGTGGTCGAACAGCCCCAGTACTCGATGCTGGTTCGCGACCGTGTGGAGAAACGCATTCTTCCTGTCACCGACTCGACCGGCATGGGCGTCGTGGTGTGGAGCCCGCTGGCCATGGGAATGCTGACGGGCAAATACGACGAAGGGATGCCTGAAGGGGCGCGCCTCACCAGCAATGACGGATTCCGGGAACAGTTGCTCAATGACGCGAACCGGCGCCGTGTGGTGGCACTGCGCGAGGTGGCAGACGATCTGGGAATCACCCGCACTCAGCTGGCCCTGGCGTGGGTCCTGCGTTCCCCTTCGATCTCCTCTGCGATCACCGGTGCCACTCACCCGAGCCAAATCGCCGAGAGCCTCGGGGCCAGCGGTGTCGATCTTTTGCCAGAGTCCGTCGAACGCATCGACGCCATCCTCGCCTCAGACGACTGACGCCCACGCAGCTCTCTCGTCGGGATCGCCGCTCGCGAGCCGGCGGACGGGACGCTCGCCTGATCAACGCTGCTCGACGGTGGGCAACTCGAAGCGGAACTCGCTCCATCCGTCGATGTAGTCGTAGGTGAGGTCACCGTCCATCATTCGGGCGAGCTGCCGCGAGACGGCTAGCCCCAGTCCGGCTGCGTCGGGCCTCGAAGCCCCGCCGGTCGACTGGAACGGCTCGAAAGCCCCGGCGCGGTCGTCCACAGGGATCCCGCTGCCGTTGTCGCTCACGACGAGAGTCACGACCTCGTCCTGCCGCACCGTTTCGATCCGGACGATGTCGCCGCCGTAGCGGCTGGCGTTGGTGAGCAGGTTGCGGACGATTTGTCGGGTCCGGAGGGGATCGGCGAGCACCATGGTCGGAGAGGCCTGCACCACGAACTCCTTCCCGGCGTCCCGCTGCAGTGGTTCATAGGCGGCTATCACCTCGGCGCTCAGGTCCATCGGAACCGGGTCGATACTCACCGTTCCCAGGTCGGCGCGCGCCCCCACGATCAAGTCCTCGATGATGTCGGAGACCTCCTGAGCCTGAGAGAACACCATGCGAGTCGCTTCGGTCCGGCCCTCCACGTCGTCGCCAAAGGCTCCGGCGCACAGCATTTCGGCGAAGCCGAGAACGGCCGTCAACGGCGTCCGTAGCTCGTGCGAGATCGTGGCAACGAACTCGTCCTTGGCATCCACCAGGCGCTGCATGTGTTCCTTCTCGGCCGCCGCTTCGAGGGCCGAGAGGTCATGGCACACCACCGAGAAGTACGCCTGGTCGTCGTGGTCGGATTTCTCATGATGCATGAGGGTCACGGTGTGACGAATCGGCACGCCGTGGACGTTGACCAGGTAGCGGTCTTCACGCCACGAGCCATCCAGGAGGAGATCCGGTAGCACCGCGTACCAGAAGGCCGAGTCGTCGTCTGTGGCGAAAAGAGCCGACGCCCGCAAGCTGGGAAGCGCATCCAGGTTCGGATTCCCGAAGAACCGATGGGCGGATGGATTCATGAAGAAGACTCGTTCGGAGGCGTCGATGAGCAGGACGAGGTCGTCGGCGGCTTCGATGATCGCCGCCAGGCGAGCGTTGCGCGCCTCGGAGGCGCCCAGGTCCAAACCTGCCTGGCGTCGATAGTCCGCGTAGCGCAGGGCGCGACCCAATGCCGCCGCATTCACCGACTCGCGAGCGATACTGTCATCGGCTCGACCTTCCTGGACGGCAGCCTCCCCCAGCAGGGGATCGTCGACGATGGCGATGAGAGGCGCGCTGCCGATCATGGCCCGCACGGCGCGCAGTCCGGCAATGCCGTCGGCGTCAGGCACGCCTAGATCCAAAACCACAGCATCAGGGGGGCGCTCGTGGAGCGCAGTGAAACCCTCGGCGAGCGAACCCGCCGTTCTGATCACGTCGGTACTGCCTGAGCTTTCCACGAGCCGGCACAAGGTGCCTGGTTGTGAAGACTCAACGACGAGCACCATGCCGAGCTTCTTCATATACAGTTTTCATCGGCCCGGATCGACCCGGCTTGAGCGCTGTGATGGCTTCAGAGACCGGCCTGGCGCCACGCCTCTCGAATCTTGGTTCGGCCCGAACGAAGGATGCCACCTCGGTAGATCCGGGCCGCGATCCGTATCAAGACGATGGTGCTCACCACCGTGGAGGCGATGGCGACGCCGAACTGCCAGGGCGGGACCTCCAACGCGGCGGATCGCACGAGCATCACCATCGGAGCCGTGATCGGCAGCATGGACGCCACCTCGACGAGAGTCGTCTCGGGATCGGCGGTGGCAACGAGGGCGATGAAGTAGCCGGGGAGAATCGCAACGATGGGGATCCACGAGACGGACTGGACGTCCTCCTGCCGGGAGACGAGCGACCCGGCGGCGGCGAAGAGAACGCTGTAGAGGCTATAGCCGAGGAGGAACCACATCACCACTGAAAGCAGAATGCCGAGACCCATTTCGCCGAGGTCGGGCAGGTCCGCGAGGTCGATGACGTTCAGGATCGCCACCAGGGATCCCCCGATCAGGATGAGCTGGACGAGACCGAGCAACCCGATGCCAATCACCTTCCCGGCGAGCAACTCGACGGGGCGCACCCGAGACAAGACGACCTCGGCAACTCGACCCGCCTTCTCCTCGAGGACACCGAGCAGCACGAATTGACCGAACATCACAATCGAGATGAAGAGAAGCAGCACACCAACGTAGGCAGCCGCCGAGCGCGCCTCGGCGTCGGGGTCGGGTTCGGACAGCGTCACCACCTCGGGCGGTTCGGGGGCCAGGAGCGCAGCCAGCTCGTCGGGAGCGAGGCCAAGTTCGACGCTGGCGATCTGACGGTCGGCGAACCCGAACGCGGCCACGAAGATCGCTTGCAGAGTCCCCGAGGCTTGCTGGCGATAGACGACCTCGCGTCCGTCGACGAGGGCCTCCACCTCCCCGGCGTCGAGGGCGACCTCGCCCAACTCCCGAGAGGAGTAGCTCTCGACTTCGAGATCGACCCCGGCCCCGTCCGCGGCAAAGTCGAGCGCCGCTTCGAACTCGACTGCGAAGGGGGTCACCATTCCGACAGGAATCGCACTCGGACCTTCGAGCACTTGGGCGAGGAGGGGCACACCTCCGAAGATCGCAGCCATCACCGCCAACGTCGCCACGAGGAATATCCGACTCTGGGCACGCTGGACGAAATCCCTGCGGGCCACCTCGAAGATCGAACGCCATCGACTCATGAACCGACCGCCTGGCGGAAGAGATCCGAGAGGTGGGGCGGACCATAGGAGAAATCGGTCACGTCGCCCTCGGCTCCGGCCTGGGCAAGAACATCGTCGAGCCGGATCGTGGCCGGAACCAGGAACCCAGCACCACGGGCGTTTCCGGTCGCCGGCGCCATCCCTTCCAGGTCGGGAGACCACGCCACGCCGTCGACCGACACCTCGATGCGGATCAGATCGGTTTGGGAACGAAGGGTGGCCACCTCTCCGGACAGGACGACCGTGCCTTTGTGGATGATCACGACGTCCTGACAGACGTCCTCGACGAGGTCGAGCTGGTGGCTCGAGAAGACGATGCCGACCCCTTCCTCGGCCAGGTCGACCAGCAGGGTGGACATCGCCGTGATTCCCAGGGGATCCAAACCGGCGAACGGCTCGTCCAACACGAGCAGCTGGGGCGAGTGCACGAGCGCGGCGGCGAGTTGGACTCGCTGCTGGTTTCCATGCGACAGCTCCTCGAGACGCGAATTCGCTCGGTCGGCCAGGCCCAGTCGAGTCAGCCAGTGATCGGCCGCCGCGGCCGCCTTCTTACGTGGCAAGCCGGACAACACCCCGAAGTAGGCGAGTTCGTCAGCCACCTTCATCTTGGGGTAGAGGCCCCGTTCCTCGGGCATGTACCCAAACCGCAGGCGCGTCTCGTGCGTGACCGGTAGGCCCTTCCAACGCACCTCGCCGGCATCCGGCTCGGCAAGGCCGAAGATGCACCGCATGGCAGTGGTCTTCCCGGCGCCGTTCGGACCGAGGAATCCGACGATTCGGCCGGGGGGCACCACAAAGCTGGCCGCATCGAGGGCAACCACCTCGTTGTATCGCTTCGAAAGAGCGTCGATTTCGAGCATCAGCCTCCGAACCGTAGCCGGTCCCCACAGACCCAGCCAGGGGCGAATTGCCACACACCTGACGGCTCGCCAAGCGAGCGACCCTGCAGAGAAACACGCTCCACGGCGGGGCAGGAGTGTGGACCTGCCTCCAGCTCAACTATCGTCGCAGGTGACAAAGCGAACAGATACGCAAAGACGGACAGCGAGGCATTATGCGAATCGGAATCCTCACAGGCGGCGGGGACGTCCCCGGGCTCAACCCCTGCATCAAGGCGGTCGTCAACCGCGTTGCGGACCGAGGCCACGACGTCATCGGAATTCGGCGAGGCTGGGCTGGAGTTGTCGACCACAACCCCGACGACCCCACCTCGGTGGACCGCCATTTCCTGCACCTCACCCCCAACGTTGTCAGAACCATCGACCGCAGCGGCGGCACGATGCTGCATACCTCGCGGACCAACCCTCAGCGTGTCCGCGACAGAGAGGTCCCCGATTTCCTGCGGGATCAGGTGGAGGGCGACGGCCCCCACGATCTGACCGACCATGTCTTGCGGGTCCTCGAAGATCAGAAGTTCGACGTGCTCATTCCGATCGGGGGCGACGACACACTGTCCTACGGGCAGCGGCTCCACGAAGAAGGCTTTCCTGTCATCGCCATCCCGAAGACCATGGACAACGACGTGCACGGTACCGAGTACTGCATCGGCTTCTCGACCGCCGTCACCCGCGGGGTCCAGTTCATCACGAACCTTCGCACGTCGACCGGTTCGCACGAGCGGATCGCCGTCGTCGAACTGTTCGGTCGCAACAGCGGCGAGACCTCTCTCGTCACGGCCTACCTGTCGGGCGTCGATCGGTCGATCATCTCGGAGGTTCCCTTCGACATCGACCGGCTCACGGATTTCCTGGTTGAAGACCGAGCCAAGAACCCCAGCAAATACGCGATCCTCACCATCTCGGAGGGAGCACAGCTCATCGACGGGGACATCATCGAGAGTGGCGAATCCGATGCCTATGGACACCGCAAGCTGGGCGGCATCGGCGCCCACACCGCCGAACTCATCAAGGCGCGGACGGGTATCGGCATCATCGAGCAACGCCTCGGATACCTGATGCGCTCCGGGAGCCCCGATTCGCTCGACCTCATGGTGGCGATCAACTTCGCGGTCATGGCGGCCGAGCTGGCCATGGAGGGCGCCACCGGACGGATGGTTGCCCTGCGCGGCGGCACGTACACCGCTGTGCCGATCTCTGTCACCAAGGAAGGCGTGAAGCGTGTGGACGTGGACGAGCTCTACGACCGAGACGAATACCGCCCCAAGGTGCGCCACGTGACCGGCAAACCGATGTTCTTGTACTGATGCGCAATGTCATAGGCGTACTCACCGCAGGCGGAGACTGCCCGGGCCTCAACGCGGTCATTCGTTCGGTCGTCAGTAGGGCGGTCGAACACCACGACGCAGATGTGGTCGGGATTATGAACGGCTGGGAGGGCTTGATGGACGGCCGGACCAGGCCCCTCGATCGCGACGACGTGCGAGGGATCCTGCAGCGGGGCGGGACCATCCTCGGAACCTCCCGCAAGGATCCGTACGTCCACGGCGACGGGTACGAAAGCGTCCGGCGAACGGTAGAGCGCAACGACATCACCTCGCTCATCGTGATCGGAGGCGACGGAACCCTGCGCACCGCCCTCAAGCTCTCCGAAGAGGGTCTCTCGGTGGTCGGCGTCCCCAAGACCATCGACAACGACATTTCGGCCACCGACTACACCTTCGGCTTCGATACCGCGCTGAGTATCGCAACCGACGCCGTCGATCGCATCGCCACGACGGCCGAGGCCCACAACCGAATCATGCTCGTCGAGGTCATGGGACGGACCAAGGGATGGATCGCCACATACGCAGCCATCGCCGGTGGTGCCGATGCACTTCTCATCCCGGAGATCCCCTACGACCTGGACGACATCGCCCGGAACCTGAAGCGGCGCCACCGAAAAGGCAGGACCTACTCCGTTGTGGTCGTCGCCGAGGGCGTGGCTCCCCCGGCAGGCGTCACCACCGACAAATCTCTCGACGCCTTCGGCTTCGAGCGGCTCGGCGGCGTGGCCTACCAAATCGCCCCCGAGCTCGAAGAACGCACCGGTTTCGAGACGCGGGTTACCGTTTTGGGACACCTCCAACGAGGTGGCACGCCGACTGCGTTCGATCGTGTCCTGGGAACTCGATTCGGGGCGGCGGCCGTGGACATGGCCATCGCCGGGGAGAGCCAGGTGATGGTTGCTGTTCGTTCTGATCAGATGGTCGCCGTCCCCCTCGCCGAGGCGTGCGAGTCGATCAAGGGCGTCGGAGACGACCTCTACGACCTCGCCGCCACCTTCTTCAACTGAGTCCCCTGGACTCCGGCCAAGACTGAGGCCCGGCCCATACCGTGAGTGTCGCCGCCCTGGATTGGCGGCATCGGTTTCGCCGATCAGGGGAAGAGGACCATCTCATCGGTACGGGTGGGTCGCTCCAGCGCCACGTATCCGGGAACGTGGTGGTGGGGCGTGTCCAGGTAGACCTTGGCTTCCGGTACCTGGGCGAATCGACCGTGACTCCACCGCACCTCGACATGGCCAACCACGTCCACCTGCTCGCCGGACGCCTTCTCCTTGAAGCGGGCTCGCCAACCTACGACCGGTTGTCCTCGGTCGCGATCCGCCCAATGGTCCAGGCCGACGAAGTCGTAGCGAGACCGCAGATCCCACGGTGTCCCGACCCGATAGGCAAGCGGGTGACCCTCCGCCGACTCCCCCAGAACGAAGTAGGGAGCCGACTGGAGCCGAAGGAGACGCCACACCATCTGCTCGCGGGCGCCTTTGGTGCGCAACTCGCCCTCCCACCGGCGATTCGATCCCTCCGCCACTTTGGGCACGAAGGCGCGGTAGGCGACGAGTGCGTCGCCCGCCAACCTGCCCCGCAGGTGCCGTTTGAGTCGATCTCGATCCGCCTGGGTGAGGTCGGCGACGTGGTCGGGGAGACCCTGGTCGTCCGTGATGGCACGGCACACGTGGTAGAAGTCCTGGTAGGCACTCGGGGCCACCTCGAGGAACCAATCCGTCCGCTCCTCCTGGCGGTCCGCGAGCAGCCGGTCGAAGAGATTCATGGGCGAAGAGTTGGTGAGGATGTTCGAGCCGTACTTGCACGACACCAGGTAGACGTGATCGACCCGCAGGTCCGCCGGGATCTGGTCGTAGCCGGGAGGGCGATGCGAACCTTTCCACTCGACCACCCATGGCGGTCGACCTCGCAGTCCTTCAGTCGAACGGGCGAACTGAGTGCCGTTGCGCCAGGCCGTGGCGAAGAGGTGTGCCTCGGCACCGCCGGCGTTGACGTCGACGAGGCGATCGTACTCCGCCACCGACACCCCGAGGAAGCTCTCGGGTCGCACGTCCAGCGCATGTTCGACACTGGGAAACCCGAACATGGCCAAGCCGGTCACGATCTCGGAGATCTCGGTGCGGATCGAGGGCATCGCCTAGCCGTCTCGGAACAGGCGGGTGAATTGGAGCTGAGCGCCGATCAAATCGGCAGGGAGCCGGTCACTGGTGTACACGGGAAGGTACGTGTACACGTCCACCGCCACACCGCGCAGTTCCATCCACATCACCACTGCGTCGCCCCAACGCTCCTCGAGCAGGGCTTGGCGAAGTTCCTCGGCGCCACCGGGAGCGAGTTCTCCCGGGTCGGTGCGAGCCACGAGCTCGAAGGCGAGGACTCGCTGCAGGACTTCGATGTCTTCGGCGAGGAACACCTCGGGCGGATCGAACCGCACCACCGAGTAGGCGACACCGGTCATCAAGGATCGGGGGGACTGGCTGTCTCGAACTGGTCCACCGAGGCGAGGTCGTCGAGGCTCCAGAAGCCCGGCAAGGCCTCGTCCGCTCCTTCCGCGTACCGGCGTAGGCGTTCCTGGCCGCGCGGGTCGAACATCTCGATCGCGTCGAAGACGCTCCAGGGCCCGACGGCGCGGAGAGCTCGGTCCCCGGGGCTGGAGGGTCGGGGAAGGTTCGAGGTGAGGACGAGGAGGCGGGCGGCCGAATCCTGTGCTTTCAGGACATGGGCTCGGCCGAGCGTCTTCCAGAGCGTATCCGTCCGCATGAGGCCGGGCCGGACGGTGGTGAATGCACCGGATACGTCCACGAGGTACTCACGGTCCTCGTCGGCGTCGATCACACGGAAATTGAACTGAACACCGACTTTCGGAATCTTGTAAGGCTCCTTGATGACGCGAAAACCCGCCTCCTCCAGCACTTTGCGAGCCAGGTCCTGGGCCTTCTTCCCTTCCGATGTGGCTCGAGCCTGGAAGTGCTCGGCACGTTCGTCATGCGACTCCGGCAACTCGAACGGCAACGGATCCGTCGCCAGGACCTCGAGGGGACGCGGACGAACGCGAGTCGCTTCGGCGAGATAGCGCTGGCGGGCGATCTCCACATAGGCGGAATCGAGGTCATAGCCGACCGCGCGGCGTCCCGACCGGGCGGCCGCCACCAGGGACGTCCCCGAACCGACGAAGGGATCGAGCACGAGATCGTTCTCGTAGGTGTAGAGCTCGATGAGGCGGCGAGGGAGCTGGAGGGGGAAGGGTGCCGGGTGCTGGACACGACGCGCGCTCTCGGCGTCGATCCGCCAGACGTCGAGCGTGGCCTCCATGAACTCGTCGACGGACATGGTGTTCTTGTGTGGATACCCCTCCTGCTCGCGCTGTTGGGGGCTCCTGGCCCGGTCGAAACGTCCCTTCGATGCGACGATGACCCGCTCGGTCAGGTCCCGCAGAACCGGATTGGTGGCCTTGCGGAACGATCCCCATGCCACCGAACCGGCGGCTCCGTCGGCTTTCACCCAGAGGATCTCTCCGCGCAGCAGCAGACCGAGATCGTCCTGGAGGATTCGAATCACATCGGCGGAGAGGCTGCGGTACGGCTTCCGCCCCAGGTTGGCGACGTTCACCGCCATCCGACCCCCTGGCTCGAGGACGCGTTTGCACTCGGCGAAGACGTCGCGGAGCATCTCCAGGTACTCGATATACGACTCCGGCGGGGCAGATCCGCCCGACTCGGCGCCCGTCCCGGTCACGGCCTGCTCGTACTCCTTACCGACGAAGTAGGGCGGCGACGTGACCACCAACGCCACCGAACGATCAGGGAGATCGGTCATGGCCCGGGCGTCGCCGAGAATCACCGGCGGGTCAGGCAGGCGCACATCCTCCGGCTTGGGGCCGAGCTCATCGTCATCCGACAGTTCAGGTGGAGCGAACCTGGCGTAGAAGGCCGAGGCGTCGTGGTTCTCACGCCGCCCCACACCGAAAGCGGAGGTGGTGGTGCCTCCTCGCTTCGAGTCGGCGGTATCGCGGCGCGTCGGCGTCGTGGGTGGAGTTGGTTCGGTCACGGTCGCAACCTTACCGGCTCGCTGTGACGAAATCGGCCCATGTCCCGGCACCCGAGTGGCTGGATTCGGCCGGCCCAGATGCGACGAGTCAGGAACGACCTAGTATCTCTCGGATGTCCACCAACCCCGAACGGTCGGGAATGACCGAAGAGCAGCGGCGCAGGCGCCAGGAGCAGCGGCGCAGGCGCCTTGAGCAGCCTCGTCAGCAGGTGAACCGCAAATCGTTGAGTCAGCTTCGGCGACTCGGCCAATTCGTGAAGCCGTACCGTCGGTATCTGGCTCTCGCCTTGCTCGGCGTCATGGCGGCCAGCGTCCTCGGGTTGGTCTTTCCCCAGGTGATGGGTTCGCTGGTCGACACCGCCTTGGCCGGCCTCGACAACAACGACACCACCGAACTCGACCGCATCGCTCTGATTCTCATCGCCGTGTTCGCCGGCCAGGCCCTCTTCAATGTGCTCAGGGTCTACTACGCCGGGATCATGGGAGAGGCCATCGTCGCCGATCTCCGCAAAGGCGTCTACCGCCACCTGATGACGCTCCCGGTCACCTTCTTCGATCAGCGCAAGACGGGCGAGATCACCTCCCGGCTGACCTCGGATGTCGCGGTTGTGCAGGCCACGGTTTCAACGGCCCTGGCGCAAGCCTTCGCACAGGGTTTCACACTGTTGGGTGGCGTGGTCTTGATGTTCCTGACCAGTTTCAGGCTGTCGCTGACGGTGCTGTCCTTCCTTCCGATCGCCGTGGTGGCGGCGCGCCTGTTTGGTCGCCGACTCCGGCAGATCTCTACGCAGTTCCAGGACCGGGTGGCTGAAGCCAACAGCTATGCCGAGGAAGCCATCTCGGCCAATCGAGTCGTGAAGTGGTTCACGGCAGAAGAAATCGAGATCGAGCGCTATACCGGTGCAGTCGACAAGTCCTACCAAGTCGCTCGCCGTCGGGCAAAGCTCCAGGCGATCTTCAACCCTTCCGTGACCTTCGTCGCCTTCGGGACTCTGGCCGTGGTGATGTGGGTAGGGGGCCGCCAGGTGCTCGACGGACAACTCACCGCGGGAAGCCTGGTCACCTTCCTGCTCTATACCGTGACCGTCGCCGGCGCCATCGGTTCCCTGACCGGCCTCTATGCCCAACTTCAGCAGACCCTCGGCGCCACCCACCGAATCTTTCAACTCCTCGACGAACGAAGCGATGTCGTGGAGCCGGAGAACCCCGTCCACCTCGAGTCGGTGGAAGGCCGGCTCTCCTTTGAGGACGTCTCTTTCGCCTACTCGGACCGAGACGTGGATGTCCTCTCCGAGGTGACCTTGAAGGTCGAACCCGGGGAACGCCTGGCGATCGTGGGTCCCAGCGGAGCAGGGAAATCGACTCTCGTGCAGTTGATCCCCCGTTTCTTCGACCCCGATGAGGGTCGCATTCTGCTGGACGGCGTCGACCTGAAAGATCTGGTCACCATCGATGCCCGCAAGCACATGGCCGCCGTGCCCCAGGAGACCCAGCTCTTCTCCGGCACGATCGCCGAGAACCTCCGAGTTGCCAAGCCGCATGCCTCCGACAACGAACTGCACGAGGCGGCCCTGGCGGCCAACGCCCACGATTTCATCGTTGAGTTCCCCGACGGCTACGACACGCTGGTGGGCGAGCGGGGCGTGAAGCTGTCCGGAGGCCAGCGCCAGCGAGTCGCCATCGCTCGAGCCCTGCTCAAGGACCCGCGCATTCTCATACTGGACGAGGCAACCAGCTCACTCGACTCCGAGGCCGAGGCGCTTGTGCAAGAGGCCCTCGAACGACTCATGGAAGGCCGGACCTCTCTGGTGATCGCTCACCGCCTCAGCACGGTCAGGGACGCCGACCGCATCATCGTCGTCGACCGGGGACGGATCGTTCAAGAAGGAACCCATGACGCCCTTCTCGAACAGGGCGGCCTCTACGCCGAGCTTTCCGCCCGTCAGTTCGTCGACGAACCGAACTCCGGACCCGACGAGCACCCACCCGCCTAGAAGATCGGCGCTCTCCGCCTTCAGACCGTCGGGACGATCGCGTCGAGGCGGTCCAGGATCTGAGCGAGCACCTCCGGGTACGTGGCGAAGTTCAGGCGGGCGTGCCCACGCCCCCCGGTGCCGAATTGCGCTCCCGGGCTGAGGGCGACCTGCGCTTCTCGCAACGCCACCTCGTAGGGCTCCTCGTTCCACTGCAGCGGCCGGAAGTCGAGCCAGGCCAGATAGGTCGCCTCGGGGGACCGATGCCCGACCCGACCACCCGCCCAATCGGCGACTCGAGAGCGATTGGCCGCCAGGAGCTGCAGGGTTTCCTCCAACCAGGGACCACCCGACTCCCAAGCCGCGGCGGTGGCCCGCACCCCGACACCCGAGGGGTGGCCCATCAGGCTGGTGGGAAGGGCTTCGAAGGCCTCCATGAGCCGCTCCGACCCGAAGCTGGCCACCGCACACCCCACGCCGGCCAGGTTGAAGGTCTTGGAGGCGGACATGAGCGTGACGGTGCGCTCGGCGATATCCGGGCCGAGCACGGTGATGGGAATGTGGCGATTCGGTTCATAGACGAGATCGGCGTGGATCTCGTCCGAGACCACCACCAGGTCGTGCTCCACCGCCAGAGCCGCGATCAGTCCGAGTTCTTCGAGCGACAGCACGCGGCCACAGGGGTTGTGCGGGTTCGAAAGCAGGATCATCCGAGCACCCTGGGCGATGGCCGATTCCATTGCCTCGGCGGTGACTCGATAGCCCGACTCACGGTCGGAGAGAGGAGCCTCGACGATCCGGCGGCCGGCCGACTCGATGGCGATCCCAAACGGGTGATAGATGGGGGTCTGGATGATGACGCCGTCGCCGGGCTCCGTCAGCCCCGCCAGGCATGCGGCCACGCCCTGCATCACGTCCCCGACGACTCGCAGCTGTTCGGTTTCCGGGCGCCATCCGTGCCGGTCCGCGGCCCAGGACTGCAGGGCTTGGGTGACCCGCCGATGGTGGACGAGGGGGTTCACATAGCCCCAGTCGCCGTCGTCGATATAGCGTCGCAGTTCTTCTGCGATCGGAGCCGGTGGCGGCAGATCCATGTCGGCCACCCAGGCAGGCAAGACGTCGGGTGGGTAGTGCGTCCACTTGACGCCTTGACGCATGGCCACTTCTTCCGGTCCGAAAGGCATGCGGCGAGATTAGTAGGCACCATGCGAGGCCGACCGGGCGAGGCCGACCGGGCGAGGGCCAAGCGGCGAAGCCGACGGGGGGCGCCCGCGCCTCCCCCACCACCCTCGTAGACTCCGCTGGTGCGCTTCGAACTGGACCTCGAGGAATTCCTCTACTTCACCGACCGCGCCCTCGACGGGATGATGGAAATCGTTGGCGGGCTCGGCGACGACCTCGCCAACTCAACACCGAACCTTCCCGGAGCGAATTCGCCCGTGGCGATCCTCGTTCACTGTCTGGGTGTGATCGAGTTCTGGACCGGCGCCGTGATCGCCGGACGGGTGGTCCGTCGCGACCGCTCCGCCGAGTTCACCTCGGTGGCCACGGTGGCGGACCTGACGAAGCGGGTCGCCGTCGCCAAGACCCAGATGCGCCAGGATCTGGCGACCATGGACTCGCTTGCACCTCCACGAACCGTGCCTCCTGGACGCTTCCAGGGCCCGGACCGACCATTGACCCAGGGGGCCGCTCTGGTGCATGTCTTGGAAGAACTCACCCAGCACCACGGCCATGTGGAACTCAGTCGCGACATCCTCCTGACCTGATCTCGTTGGGGCTCCTTCTGGACCTACTCGTCCTCCAGGTAGGTCCCGACCACCTCGGAGATCTCCTGCAGGGTCAAGAAGGATCCGCCGATGAACCAATCGAGTGGCTCCGGTTCGGCCGACGGAAGTCCGGTGGCCGGGTCGATGACCACCAACGTGCTGAGCAACTCCCCGAGTTCGTGGTTGTCGATCGAGTCGAGCTCGGCCAGGTCGATCTCGAGAGTCACAGTCTCGCCGGTGGTGGCGTCCACCAGGGCTCCCTGATCCGATAGGGCCTGGAGCACCGCATACCCGTAGGGGTCGCGCCGGGTGAGGGCGGCGATGGCATCCATCTGAGCCTTCTCGAGATTGTCGACAGGGAATGCTTCGTTGGTGTAGAGCGACTTGACTCCGTTTCCCACGACCTGCCCCACTCCGAACTTGGCAATGGCGGCGTATCCGGCCGATCCGAGCACGGTGGCCGGCGCGAAAAAGAAGGCGGCGGTGGTGATGGCGGCTGCCGTGAAGATTCCCGTCCACTGCCGGAGGGCGCTATTCCGAGCGTCCTCGTCGGCCGCATCGGCCAGGTGCTCGTCGATCCAGATGGCCGACGTCAGTCCCTCCAGGCCGGCCAGGTCGTTGGTGTATTGGTGACGCAGATCGGGTTGGGAGGGGTCGGCCACCCCACCGAGCGTCTCGTAGTTGAAGAGCATCATGTTGGTGATGAACACCTCGGCGGCGACCTCCTCACCGAGCACCACGTGCATGAGAGCCTCGAGGGTCGCCTGCGAGTCGGCGCCTTCTGCTTCGAGGTGCTCGCGAAGGACCCCCATCGGCAACTCGCCCGGTATGTAGAGCGTCCCGAGTTCACGCTGGCGCTCCACCGAAGGAACAAACGAATCGATGTGCGGGGCCACCATGACGGCTGCTCCGATCGCCACGCCCGCCTCGACTTCGTGACCCTCTGCCTCGATCCCGGCCAAAGCCATCACGGCCGCCGTCGTGGCGGCCATCCCGGAGGGACCGGGCACGTCGACGAGATTGGCCAGCACGTCGCCCATGGCCACCCCGTCGTCCCTGAATTCCGCGTCGAGCAGACCCTCGAGGAGACCGGCTGAACCGAGGGCATTGACCAGCATGACCGATGCGTCGGGCAGGTCGGCGAACTGCTGAAGCAGCATGACGCGGGCATCGACCACAGCTCCCAGGTTGGTGGCCGGTTCGTACGCGGGGGTGAAGTGCTGCATCCCGGTGTTGGCGGGGATCTCACCGCGCGCCACGGCCGCCACGGTGGCGCTCACCAGGAACTCGTCCGAGAAACTCCCATAGGTGAAGAGCCAGGCGGGGTCGACCGTATTGACGATCATCGGATCCAGACCGACGCCGTTGATCAGGTCGGCGCCCGAGAAGGAAAGCTCGCCCACCAATGTGGCCGCCCCCAGGGTCTCCGAGAGCAGGCGAATCATCGCCTCGGCCTGGTGCTCATCGGTGGAAAAGGCGTTGAGTGCCAGATTGGCCGTCCGGTAGGTTCCCGCCGCATCCAGGGTGTTGTAGAAGGCTGCCGCCGCGACCCCGTCGTGGCCTTTCAGCAGCTCGAGGATCTCGAGATGCTCCTCGGGAGCGGCGAAATCCTCCCACCCCGTTTCCCATTCCGTGGCGAGGTACTCGCCCACCACACGGGAACGGTCCGTCGGCCGGACAAAGGGAACCCCGGCGAGATAGTCGTATACCTCTTGCCGGCTGACAGGCGCAGTGAGTTCTTCATACCTGGCCTCCAGGCCGGCGAGCCGTTGGGCGACACCATGCTCGACGTCCCGGGCGTCTTCGTACGCCTGGGCCTTGGCGCGATAGTCGGAATCCCGCAGCACGAGGCCCCCCAGGATTCCATCGGCATGCTTCATCTCCCAGTAGGCCAAGCGGGCGGTATCCCCGGCAGCTTCGAGCTCCTCGCGAACCTCCTCGATCTCCACCTGGAGGCTTCCCGCTTCGGCCATCCTGGACACGTAATCGGCTGGAAAGAGGTACTCGGGTAGGCCGGCCGCCGCCGGCGAGATCCCCGACCGCATCGCCACGGACACTTCGACGAGATCCTGCCGGGTGACCCCCAGGGCCGAGGTGAGCCTGAGGATCTCCTCTTCGGCACCCACCCGCATGACGTCGACCCACGATCCCACCGAGCCCATCCCCAAGGCGATATTCCGATTCTCCAACGCCTCGGCGAGGAGCTGCTCGCGATGGCGACGCAGCTGCATGCCGAGGACGGCCGCCTTGGCCACCAGGCGAAAGTATTCGGCATCCAACACCCAGCCGCTGTGCTGGTCGATTTCGCTCTGAGCCGCCACCAAGGCGAGAGTCAGCCGCTCCTCCTCGGTGGGAGGTGGCGGCGCCAGGAGCATGCTGGCGAACGTGTCGACGCCGAGATCCTGTCGAACTCGAACCGCCAGCTGATCGAGGTACGCCACTCTCCCGTCCAGATCGGAAGCGCGCCCGCGCATGGCATCCACGGCGGCCGACAGCGCACTGGTCGAACCCGAATATCGGCCGACCGCGCCGAGGCGACTGAGAATCGAGGAGCGGGTGGCAGCTAGCCCGTCGGCGGTCGACCGCAGCGTCGTCGCCTTCTCCCGAAGATCGCCATGATCGAAGATCCATGTCATGCAACGTAAACTACTGCAAATCTACCTTGACATGCAAATAATCATTCCGGGTCGAACCACGGCGTTCAGGACAGGACCGGTGCCAGCGCCACCGCAAGCACCTCGGGAACGCTGCTGACCACGTGAAACGTGATCGCCTCACGTACCTCCGCCGGCACGTCGTCGAGATCGATCTCGTTCCTAGCCGGGACCACCACCTCGGTGATTCCGGCGCGGTACGCGGCCAGGACCTTCTGTTTCAGTCCACCGATGGGCAGGACGGCGCCCTGGAGCGTCACCTCGCCGGTCATACCGACCGTCTCCTTGACCGACTGATCGGTCAGCAGGCTGGCCAGCGCGGTCACCATGGTGATGCCTGCCGACGGCCCGTCTTTGGGGATCGCCCCAGCCGGCACATGGAGGTGGATCTTTCGATCGAAGGCCTCATCGGCGATTCCAAGACGAGCGGCATTGGCTCGCACGTAGCTGAGGGCGATCTGGGCAGATTCCTTCATGACGTCACCGAGCTGACCGGTCAGTGTCAAGCCCGGCTCCCCGCCCATGGCGGACGCCTCGATGAACAGGACGTCTCCACCGGCTCCCGTCACCGCCAGGCCGGTGGCAACGCCCGGCACCGCGGTCCGATCGGCCACTTCGTCATGGTGGACCGTGGGCTTTCCGACCAGATCGACGAGATCCTCGGCGTCGATCTCGACAGGTCCGGCGAGCTCTCCAGTGGCGATCTTCGTCGCCACCTTCCGCGCCAATTTCCCGAGCTGTCTTTCGAGACCACGAACGCCGGCCTCCCGGGTATATCCGTCGACCAAGGCTTCCAACGCTCCCTCGGTGAGCGAGACCTCGTCCGTCGTCAGGCCGGCCGAGCGCAGCTGGCGTCGGGCCAGATGATCCCGACCGATCGCCACCTTCTCGGCGTCCGTGTAACCGTCGATCCGGATCACCTCGGTCCTGTCGAGCAGCGGCGCCGGAATGGTGTCCAGAAGGTTGGCGGTGGCCACGAAGAGGACATCGGAGAGATCGAGGTCGTACTCGAGATAGTGGTCGCGGAAGGTGTGGTTCTGAGCAGGGTCGAGCACTTCGAGAAGGGCGGAGGAGGGATCGCCACGCCAGTCCGAGCCCACCTTGTCCATCTCATCGAGCAAGAAGACCGGATTCATGGAGCCGGCGTCGATCAGCGCCCTGGCGATCCGTCCGGGCCGCGCTCCGACATACGTGCGTCGATGCCCGCGGATCTCGGCCTCGTCTCTCAGCCCGCCGAGAGCCACTCGCACGAAACGTCGCCCCAGCGCTCGCGCCACCGACTCGCCGAGGGAAGTCTTGCCGACTCCCGGCGGGCCGACCAGCAGGAGTATTGCGCCGGACCGGCGATCGCCTTCTGAGGATTCGATCCCCCGCTCGGCTCTCAGTTTTCGCACCGCTAGATGCTCGATGATCCGTTCTTTGACGTCATCGAGTCCGGCGTGATCGTCGTTCAGCACCTGGCGCGAGGCGGCGAGGTCGAATGTGTCCTCGCTGAAGACGCCAAAAGGGAGCTCGAATGTGGTGTCCAGCCAGGTCCGGATCCAACCGTGCTCCGGGCTCTGCTCGTTCATCCTCTCGAGCCGATCGATCTCACGCTCGATGGCTTCGGCGACGTGCTCCGGGAAGTTCGCCTCGCCGAGGCGCTTCCGGTATTCGGCGATCACATCGTCGCCACCCTCGTCGAGTTCCGAACGGATGGCGTCGAGTTGCTGGCGGAGCACATACTCCCGCTGGCTCTTCTCCATCCGTTCGGCGGCGTCTTCTCGAACCCGACGTCGCAGCGTGAGCTCTCCGAGGACGTCGGTCATCCAGGCCATCAGTTTCCCGAACCGTTCGTGGAGGTCGGCGGTCTCGAGAAGCTCGACTTTCTGTTCGAGTGACAGGTCGGGCGAGTAGGCCGCCAGGTCGGCCAGCTGCCCCGGGTGGTCGATGCCGAGAATCCTTTCGGCCACCTGGCCCATGCCCCGCAGCTCGAGCACCTCCGACACCGTGGCGCGGTACTCGGCCACCATCTCCTCGAGAGCGGCGTCGGTGAAGTCCATGTCGGGCAGTTCCTCGGCGTCGACCCAGAGGGCGCCGTCTTCGCCCCGGCGACCGGCCCCCACCCGCGCTCGGGCGAGACCCCGCACCACGACACCTGCGCCGCCCGACACGTCCTGGATCTCCGCGATCGTGCCGACGCGCGCATAGGTGTCCCCGACACGGGGAACCAGCAGAATCCGGTTTTCGGTGCCGCCGGCAGCCGCCAGAGCGGTCGCACCCTCGTCCGAATCGATCGTGAGCGTCACCACCATGTGGGGGAACACGACCCCGTTTCTGAGGGGGAGAACGGGAAGGGTCAGTTTCGTGGTTTCGGGCATCGTGGCCGCTCCTCATGGGAAGACGAAGGAATGTAATGATGTAATGTCGCGGCCGGGGCTGGATATTCCTCGATCCAGGGAATATGATAAGGGTCGACTCAAGTTATAACGACACGAGATACTAAGATGACACAAACCAAGTGTGAACACGGCTGCCGCCGACCCCTGGCGGCGAGCACCCATCAGAGAGGAAAGAACCCACCATGGCACGAGCAGTAGGTATCGATCTCGGTACCACCAACTCAGTGATCGCCACCCTCGACGGAGGCGAACCCACCATCATCCCGAACGCCGAGGGCGGACGCACCACCCCGTCGGTCGTAGCGTTCAAGGACAACGAGGTTCTGGTCGGGGAGATCGCCAAACGCCAGGCCATCACCAACCCCGACGGCACCGTACGTTCGGTGAAACGCCACATGGGCACCGATTGGTCCATCAAGGCTGACGGCAAGACCTTCACCGCTCAAGAGGTCTCAGCCCGCATCCTGATGAAGCTGAAGCGGGACGCCGAAGCGTTCCTGGGCGAGGAGATCACCCAGGCGGTGATCACCGTCCCGGCCTACTTCGGGGACGCCCAACGCCAGGCAACCAAGGAAGCCGGCGCCATCGCCGGGCTCGAGGTCCTTCGGATCATCAACGAACCGACCGCGGCATCCCTCGCCTACGGCCTCGACAAGGCCGACGAACAGACGATCCTCGTCTTCGACCTCGGAGGCGGCACGTTCGACGTGTCGGTGCTCGAGATCGGCGAGGGCGTCTTCGAGGTGAAGGCCACCAGCGGCGACACGAGCCTGGGCGGCGACGACTGGGATCAGGCGATCATGGACTGGCTGGTCAAGGGGTTCAAGAACGAGCACGGCGTCGATCTCTCCGAAGACCGGATGGCGATGCAGCGCCTGAAGGAAGACGCCGAGAAGGCCAAGATCGAGCTTTCGTCTGTTCCGGAAACCGAGATCAACCTACCGTTCATCACGGCGACCTCTTCTGGGCCGCTCCACCTCCAGAAGAAGCTGTCGCGGGCCGAGTTCGAGAAGATCACCGCGCCCCTGCTCGAACGCGTTCGTCGGCCGTTCCTGTCGGCCATCAAGGACGCCGGACTCACCGTCGATCAGATCCAACAGATCGTTCTGGTGGGCGGGTCGACCCGTATGCCGGCCGTGGTGGAACTGGTCAAAGAGCTCGGAGGCAAGGACCCTCAGAAGGGGGTCAACCCCGACGAGGTCGTGGCGGCCGGAGCGGCCCTTCAGGCGGGTGTGCTCAAAGGTGACGTCAAGGACATCCTCCTCCTCGACGTGACGCCGCTCACCCTGGGTATCGAGACCAAGGGTGGGGTCATGACCAAGATGATCGAACGCAACACGACCATCCCGACCCGACGTTCCCAGACCTACACGACGGCAGCCGACAACCAGCCGGAGGTCGAGATTCACGTCCTCCAAGGCGAAAGGGAAATGGCGCGCGACAACAAGAGCCTCGGCAAGTTCAACCTGACCGGGATTCCGCCGGCACCGATGGGGATGCCGCAGATCGAGGTCACGTTCGACATCGACGCCAACGGGATCGTTTCCGTCAACGCCAAGGACCTCGGCACCAATCGTGAGCAGGCAATGACGATCACCGGAGGGACCGCCGTCTCGAGCGAAGAGATCGACCGGATGATCAAGGACGCAGAGGCGCATGCCGAAGAGGATCGCGCCAATCGCGAGCGGGCCGAGACGCGCAACCAAGCCGAACGGCTCGCCCACGACACCGACAAACTGTTGGTGGACCAGGCCGACAACCTCAACGACGACGAGAAGAGCGCCATCGAGACGGCCCTGGCCGATCTCAAGGCGAGCATCGAGAAAGAGGACGCCGGTACCGACGAATTCAAGCCGAAGATCGAGGCTCTCCTGACCGCCTCGCAGGCTCTGGCCCAGCGTCTCTACGCACAGGCACAAGAGGAAGCTGCGGCCGCAGGCGGGGCAGGCGACGACGCCGAGGCGATGAACGACGATGACGATGACGACGTCGTCGAAGCGGAGATCATCGACGATGAATCGGGTGACGAGGCGTGAGCCTCCCCACCCACCGCCAAACGCAGGTGTTGGACCAATGACGGAACACGACATCACCGGTACCGAAGCCGGCCCCGCCGAGGACGCCACGGAGTCGACCGAGCAAAGCTCGGAGCATTCCGAAACGTCCCAAGGCGGCGCCGGCGGCGAAGGTGCTGCCGAGGTGGTGACCGCCGAGTCGCTGGGAATCGAACTCCCGGATGACGCCGACACCGCCACGGCCATGCTGCTCGGAGAAGTGGCACGAGCCCGGGCGGACGCGGCCGACTACCTCGACCAGCTCCAACGAAAAGCGGCCGAGTTCGACAACTACCGGAAACGGACTCTGCGAGAAACGGCCCTCGTTCGCGAGTTGGGGGCGGAACGGCTCGTCTCCGCGCTCCTGCCGGTGCTGGACAGCTTCGACGCAGCTCTGGCGTTGCCGGCTGAGTCCGAGAACGAAAAACGCCTCCTGGCCGGGATGAGTGGTACGTACGACCAACTCGTGGACGCCTTGAGTCGAGAGGGCTTTTCGGCGGTCCCCGGAGTGGGCGCCCCCTTCGATCCCTCCGTTCACGAAGCGGTGTCGTCGCCGCCGGACGCCACCGGCGCTCTGGTGGTCGCTCACGAGCTGCGCAGGGGATACCGCCTGAAGGAGAAGCTGCTGCGGGCCGCTTTGGTCGCCCTCGGCGAAAGCACCGGCGAACCGGATCAAGATGAAAGCCAGGTCGGAAGCGAGACGTGAACAAAGACTGGATCGAGAAGGATTACTACGCCGTACTCGGGGTCCCGGCCACCGCCAGCCGAGACGAGATCAAGCGCGCCTATCGCAAGCTCGCTCAGGCGAACCATCCTGACGCCAATCCGGACAATCCGGCGGCGGAGGAGACGTTCAAGAACGTGTCCGAGGCCTACGGAACTCTGTCCGACGAGGAACAGCGACGCCAGTACGACGAGGTTCGCCAGATGGTGGCAGCCGGGGGTTTCTCCGGCTACGGCACCGGGCCGAGCGGCTTCGGAGGCGGCCAACGAGTCCGGGTAGAGGATCTCGGAGATCTCCTGGGGGGCTTCGGCGGCCTGGGCGATCTGTTCGGCGGCGGGCGTCGTTCATCTCCACAGGGGCCGCGCCGGGGTCAGGACCTGAGTGCCGATATTCATCTGGAATTCGAGGACGCCGTACGCGGCCTCACCACCACTCTGTCGGTGACCGGCGCCGCCAGCTGTTCTCGCTGCAAGGGGAACGGCGCCGAGCCCGGCAGCGCCGTTGAGACCTGTCCCAGCTGTGGCGGCAGTGGCACGGTCGCCCAGAACCAGGGCCTGTTCTCTTTCGCTCAACCATGCCGCCAATGTCGAGGACGCGGCCGGATCATTCCCCAGCCGTGTGCGAACTGCCGCGGGACGGGCTCGGAGGTCCGCAACCGCCAGATCACCGTCAAGATCCCGCCGGGCGTCAAGGATGGATCCACCATCCGACTCCGCGGCAAAGGGGGCCCGGGGCAGAACGGTGGACCCTCCGGCGACCTACTCGTGAAGGCTCACGTGGCCCCACACGCCTACTTCGGGCGCCGAGGCGACAACCTCACGGTCACGGTCCCCATCACCTTCACCGAAGCCGCTCTGGGCGGCCAGATCGATGTGCCGACCTTGAACGGCCCGGTGACGCTGAAAGTCCCCGCCGGCACGACCAACGGGAAGACGTTCCGTATTCGAGAACGCGGGGTTCCGCGTTCCAAAGGCAAACCCGGCGACCTCCTCGCCACCGTTGAGGTAGTTGTCCCGAAGAAGCTCCCGAGGGCAGCCCGCAAGCTGCTCGAGGAGTTCCGCGACCAATACGAATCCGGTAATCCGCGCGCCGAATTGGGGTTGTGACATGACCAACGAAAGACACGCAGTGTTCGTCATCTCGGTGGCTGCCGAACTGGCCGGCATGCACCCGCAAACGCTGAGGATCTGGGAGCGCCGGGGGTTGGTGGAACCCTCGCGCACGCCAGGAGGAACCCGCCGCTACTCGCAAGCCGACATCGAGCGGCTGGCACTGATCCAGGAGCTCACCGAGCAAGGCCTCAATCTCGAGGGGGTCAAGCGAGTGCTGGCCATGCAGCGCAAGATCGCCAAGCTGGAGACCGAGAACGCCTCCCTGCGCGATCAGATCGTCCGCGAACGGCGCGCCGCGGCCTCCGAGATACGGGACGTCCATCGCAGCTATCGGCGCGAGATCGTCGTGCGGAACCCCCTACCCCCCGACGTCCGGCGTCGGTGAGCCCGGCCCGACAACGTCGAGGGGGACCAGGCATGGCCTGGTCCCCCTCGGATGGTCGGACGAATCTCTAGCGGTTCAGGGCGTCGCGAATCTCGCGCAGCAGAACGAGGTCCTCGGGGTCTTCCTCGACCTCCTCCTCGACCGGCTTGGCGGTGCGCTCCTGATAAGCCTGGAATGGCTTGATCACGAAGAAGAACACCGCAAAGGCGATGGAGATGAAGGTGATCACGGCGGTGAGAAACACGCCGAACAGAATCGTGCTGTCGCCGAGACCGACGGCGAACAACGAACTGAAGTCAGGCTGACCGAACACCGCCGCCACGATCGGCATGAGGATGTTCTCGACGAGCGAGGTGATCAGCGCGCCGAGCGCAGCCGCCATCACCAAGCCGACACCGATCTCGATGAGGCCCGGTTTCATGGCGAATTCCTTGAATTCCTTGTACATCTGGTTCCTTCCAATAGGGGGATAGATTGAGCGGAGCCAGGCTAGCGGTTTGGCATCGACGGCGCGACCTTTCAGTGTCCCTCGCGCCACGGAAAGCGTCCGCTCTGTGATCTATCCAGGGACGCCAAGTTACTGAAGGGCACCGACCAGACTGCCGATACGGAATCGCATGGACAACAGCTCCGATCTCCGAGTTCTTCTCGCTTCACCAGCGTCCCTGGTGCTCGCCGAGACGCACGAAGAGGAACGCTTCTTGGGTCTCCTACGTGACATCGCAGGAGAAGTCGGTCACGCGGTGTGGACCTGGTCGACCACCAGTGGCCTCGTCAACGCCGACGGTCAGCGAATGTATAGGACCGAGAACCCCCACCAGGCCCTGGCATGGATTCAAGACCTGACCGCCCCGGCTGTTTTCGTGTTCGTCGACGCCCATCCGATCCTCTCGGACGCGTACGTCGTCCGCCGCATCAAGGAAACCGCCCAGAGGATCCAACCCCACCAGACTCTCGTCTTCACCGCGCCGGTCCATGAGGTGCCTCCTGAGCTGACGAGCGTGGCACACGTCTGGAAGCTCCGCCCCCCGGATGAGGCGGAACTGGTGGATCTGGTGTGGCGCACCGCCCGGGATCTGGCTGCCCGGGGCTTCGACGTGGCGATCGACGACGCGCAGGTTCCCCATATCGCCGGCACGCTCAAAGGCCTCAGCATCAGCCAGGCTGAGCGCCTCGTCCAGCAGGCGGCCATCTCGGACGGGGCTCTGTCCGATCGCGACATACCGCCCCTGCGCCTCGCCAAGGCCCAACTCTTCACCGCCGAGGGCATCCTCGAACTGGCGGAGGCGGACGTCGGGACCCTCGACAAGGTGGGGGGTCTGGAAGGGCTCAAGAAGTGGCTCCAGCTGCGCATGCGCGCCACCGGCCCGGCGGCCGCCCAGCTGGGTCTCCCAGCTCCGCGCGGGGTGCTTCTCACCGGTATTCCCGGATGCGGGAAGTCCTTCGTGGCCAAAACGCTGGCGCGCACCTGGGGTCAACCGTTGGTCCTCCTCGACCCAGCCCGCCTGTACAGCAAGTACATCGGGGAAACCGAACAGCGGCTCAGCCAGGCACTGACCGCCGTGGACGCAATGGCACCGGCCGTGCTCTGGATCGATGAGATCGAGAAGGGTTTTGCGGTGTCCGGTGGTGGTTCGGATGGCGGGGTGAGCACCCGACTCCTCGGGACGTTTCTCCGCTGGATGCAAGACCGCCCCGACGGCGTGTTCGTGGTAGCGACCGCCAACGACGTCCGGTCGCTGCCGACCGAGTTCCTGCGCAAAGGCCGTTTCGACGAGATCTTCTTCGTCGATCTGCCCACGGAAGCGGCCCGCCGCCAGGTGCTCACGATCCACCTGACCAACCGGGGTCACTCTCCAGGCGAATTCGGCCTCGAGCAGTTGGTGAGGCTGACGGACGGGTTCTCGGGGGCCGAGATCGAAGCCGGGATCGTGGGCGCTCTCTATCGAGCCTTCGCGGAGGGCCAGGGCCTCTCGACCGAAAAGCTGGTCACCGAGTTCGGGGACACCGTTCCCCTCTCCCGCGCGCGGTCGGAAGACATTGCCGCGCTGCGCTCCTGGGCGCGGGACCGGGCGGTCCCCGCCTGACGATCAACCGCGATCATTGCACTCGCGGTGTTCACACCCACTACCCTGCATCGACATGAGACCGCGACGACCAGCCCTATCCCAGTTCGAAGAAGACGTGAAGGGCGAGGATGCCCATGTGACGGTGACCCTCGCCTGGAATGAGGAGGCTTACTCCGGAGAATCCAACGGGTCGGCCGAACCTCACGCACGTCCCAGACTCATCGGCGAGGCGACCCTCCGCGCCGTCGAGAAGATCTCCGAAGGGAAGCTGGTTCTGGACCTCGCCGCTGTCGCCACCACCGACCTCGGCGCCTCGCGGGTCGCCATCGCCCAGGTGACCAGCAATTCGGCGCCCGGTTCCCTGGTCGGCAGCGCCGTGATCCACGAGGACAATCCATCGAAGGCGACTGCCCGTGCCGTGCTGGATGCGGTCAACCGGCACCTCGCCCAGGCCCTCTAGCCCGGCCGGCCGGCTCGCACTAGAGACCGGATTCCAGATGCTCCCGCAGCGCAACACGGGCTGATCGGCGCGTTTCTGCCGCCCGCTGACGGCGGCGTTCCGCCTCAGACGTGGCCGTCAAGGAGGGGACGCCGACGGGTCGCCCTTCGGTATCCACGGCCACCATGGTCAGATGTGCCTGCGTGGTGAGTTCACCCTCGCCGCTCTGGGGATCCTCGCGGCGAACGGTCACCTCGACCTCCATCGACGACGTCCATGCCTGAGTGACGAGCGCAGTGATGGAGAGGAGATCGCCGATGTGCACGGGTGCCAAGAACGACAGCGAGTCGACGTGCGCAGTCACCACCCTGCCTCGAGCGTGACGCATCGCCGCCACCCCCGCCGCCGTATCGACCATCTTCATGATCTCGCCGCCGTGGACGAAGCCCGCCGAGTTGGCATGACCGACGTTCATGAGATTCGTCATCGTGGTCAGGCTTTCCTCCGGCGTCCTCGAATGGGTCATCAACTCGCCTCCTGCTCCTGCCACGGTCGCCCAATCAGGCGAGGCCCGCCGTTCACGCGATGGGTCCGGTGAGCATTCTATTGGGGGACGCGTCCGGCACACACAACCGGACGACGAGGTCTCTCTATCTCCCAAACTTGATACGTTATGACTCAACTTTTATGTTGGGAAATGATATATACTTTGGGAGACGGATCACGAAGGACAATCGCATGGACATGAACAAGCTCACCCACGCCTCACAACGGGTGGTGCTCGGGGCGATCGACGCAGCAAAGGATGCCAGCCACCAGTATGTGACGCCCGCTCACCTCGTCGAGGCGCTGCTGGCGGAGACCGATGGGATCGTCTACCCGCTGCTGGCCAGACTGGAGGTGCAGGCGACCTCCGTCCGCAACGCCACGGTCGAGATTCTGAATCGTCTCCCCAAGGTGTACGGCAGTACGGAAGTCCAATTCTCACCCGAGGCCGCCGCCACGCTGAAGCTGGCCGAGGACGAGCGGACCGGCTTGGGTGACGACTACACCTCGCTCGAACACCTCGTTCTGGCCCTCGTCGAGGACTCCGGCGAGATGGGCAGGACCCTCAGGGATCTCGGTCTGACCCGCGAGAAGGTGAAGGAGGCGCTCCTCACCATCCGCGGGTCTCAGCGGGTCACGTCTCAAGATCCGGAAGCCACCCTCAACGCCCTGGAGCAGTACGGGCGCGATCTCACCGCGGCGGCGCGGGCCCAAAAGCTCGACCCGGTCATCGGGCGCGACGAAGAGATTCGCCGGGTGATCCAGGTCCTCTCACGACGCACGAAGAACAATCCGGTCTTGATCGGTGACCCGGGCGTCGGCAAGACCGCCATCGTCGAAGGTCTCGCCCAGCGAATCGCAGACGGCGACATCCCCGAATCGCTCAAGAACCGCCGCTTGATCGCGCTCGACCTCGGTTCCTTGATCGCCGGAGCGAAGTATCGAGGCGAGTTCGAGGAGCGCCTCAAGGCGGTCCTCCAGGAGATCACAGAGTCCCAGGGTGAGGTCATCACGTTCATCGATGAGTTGCACACCATCGTCGGCGCCGGAGCTGCTGAGGGCGCCATGGACGCCTCCAACATGCTCAAACCGCTGCTGGCGAGAGGGGAGCTGCGGATGGTCGGGGCCACCACCCTCGACGAGTATCGCAAGCACCTGGAGAAGGACGCCGCCCTGGAACGCCGGTTCCAGCCGATCCTCGTCGAGGAGCCGTCCGTGGAGGACACCATCGGGATCCTGCGCGGCCTGAAAGAACGCTACGAGGTGCACCACGGCGTGCGAATTCAAGACTCGGCCCTGGTGGCGGCCGCCGTCCTCTCGGACCGCTACATCACCGGCAGGCAGCTGCCTGACAAGGCGATCGATCTGATCGACGAGGCGGGGTCGCGTTTGAGGATCGAGATCGACTCTCTGCCGGAGGAGATCGACGAGCTCGAGCGACGCATTCGGCAACTCGACATCGAACGGGCGGCCCTGCAGAAGGAGTCGGACTCCGCCTCACAGGCTCGCCTCGAGACTCTCGAAGAGGAACGAGCCAATCTCGGCGAGGAGAGCGACCGTCTCAAGGCGCACTGGAGTCTCGAGAAAGAGGCGATCACCGCGATTCGTGAACTCAAGGAAGAGATCGAGTCGACGCGGAGCGCCGCCGAGCGAGCCGAGCGCCAGAGCGATCTCGAGAAGGCTGCCGAACTCCGCTACGGCACCATGCCCACCCTCGAGGCAGACTTGGCAAAGCGCGAACAACACCTGACGGGTCTCCAATCCGGAATGAGGATGCTGACCGAAGAGGTGGACGACGAACAGATCGCCGAGGTGGTGAGTCGCTGGACCGGGGTGCCCATTTCCCGCCTCATGGAGGGTGAGATCGAAAAGCTCATCCGCCTCGAGGACCACCTTCACGAGCGGGTGGTTGGGCAGGACGCCGCGGTCGTGGCCGTCTCCAATGCCATTCGACGGAGCCGCTCAGGACTCGCCGACCCGCATCGCCCCATCGGCTCGTTCGTGTTCCTGGGTCCGACAGGGGTCGGCAAGACGGAGCTGGCCAGAGCATTGGCACAGTTCCTGTTCGACGACGAACAAGCCATGGTCCGCATCGACATGTCCGAATACATGGAGAAGCACTCGGTTTCCCGCCTCATCGGGGCGCCGCCCGGCTACGTCGGCTACGACGAAGGCGGTCAGCTCACCGAGGCGGTTCGACGACGTCCCTACTCGGTGATCCTGCTCGACGAGATCGAGAAGGCTCATTCCGATGTCTTCAACGTGTTGCTGCAGCTGCTCGACGACGGACGGCTCACCGACGGCCAAGGCAGGACCGTCGACTTCAACAACGCGGTGCTCATCATGACCTCGAACCTCGGGTCCGAGCTGATCGACCGCTCTGCCAGCGACGAGCAGGTCCGCGAACAAGTCATGGGCGTGGTTCGGCAGCATTTTCGCCCCGAGTTCCTCAACCGCATCGACGAGCTGATCGTCTTTCAACGACTCACCCGCCAGGACCTGCGAAAGATCGTCGAAATCCAGTTGGGGCTGGTCAAGGCACGTCTCAGCGAACGGCGCATCACGTTGAAGGTGGAGGAGCCGGCCCTCGACTGGCTCGCCGACCACGGATACGATCCTGCTTACGGCGCCAGACCGCTCAAGCGGCTGATCCAGACCAGCATCATCAATCCGCTTTCCATGAAGTTGCTCGAAGGCGCCTACGCCGACGGCGACACGGCAACGGTCGACGTCGCCGACGAGATGATCGTCCTCGCCTAGCTAGATCGCCCTGAGCGGCAATGCCCGAAGACAATGCCCTGAGCGGCGGTGCCCCGAAACACAGTGCGCTGAACAACAATAAGGGGTTGCCGTCTCCGGCAACCCCGAACTGTCTTCCCTGGCACGGGTCGGCCTCACAGCCGACTCGGATGCCTCCCCTGGCTTGGGTTCGTGCCGACTCTCGCCGACCCCTGGCCAAAGCTCACCCATGAACTCATGCAACGCCTCCCAATGCCGCACGAGCCAATGCGATTTGCCTCCCGGATTTCGATCCGGTGCCCCCCCGGTGTTTCCACCTTGGTGCGATGCCATGGTACGTCGGCATGTCCGAAAAGGGCGACGCAAGAGGGGTTCATTTCGCAAAGGTACGATTCGCACTAGACACTCTCGGTCCATCGCCACCCACCTTGCGTGGCCGTCCTGGCGTGAAGGCTTCGGAGGGCAGACACGCTCCGTGAGGATCAATCAACGACGCCCTTTCGCCGCCCCGGTCTGGGAGGAGTTCCGGTTCCTCCCCCGCTCCGAAGCGCCCTGGACTTGGGCCGTGTGGGACCGAGACCGAGCCAGGTGGTGCGTCGTTCGCTCTCAGTGAGATCCGGGCCGACGTCGCTCGACACGCTGGGTGGTGGCGAGCCCGAGGGACGCCGGGGTACCGGACTAGTCAGGTGGCGAATCGACCGTGGGTATCAATGAACGGCGGTGGCAGCGAATTCCTGGAACGCTTCGAGCGCGCGCGGACCGTGAATGGTGGCCGGCCCACCGCCCATGAGCAGGGTGACACCGAGCGCCTCCGCGGCTTCTTCCTGCGTAGCGCCCTTGTGGGCAGCCGCGCGAGCGTGATAGGCGATGCAGCCATCACACCCCTCGATGACAGCGATCGCCAGGGCGATCAGTTCTTTGAACTTGGCGGGTAGGACGCCGTCGGCCACGGCCGCCTTGTGCATCTCGGCGAAGCTGCCCCACACGTCGGGGATGGCGTCGCGAAGATCTCGCGACGGTTGCCTCAGCTCGCCGATGATGTCGTGATAGTGGCCCATGGGTCCTCCGCTGAGTAGTAGTGGCCTGATGGTACGGACCGGAGGCATCCGCCCGGTACGGCCGATCGTCACATTGGGGTGGGACGCGCAAGAGCCCGGGTCCGGGACCCGGGCTCCCCTCCCTCCAAGGCTCGCTCAGAGAATCTGACTGAGAAAGAGCTTGGTTCGTTCGTGCTGGGGATTGGTGAAGAAATGGTCCGGCGTTCCGGCCTCCACCAACTGCCCGTAATCGAAGAACAACACGCGGTCGGCCACCTCGCGGGCGAAGCCCATCTCATGGGTGACCACCAACATCGTCATCCCCGTACCCGCCAACTCCTTCATCGTGTCGAGCACCTCCTTGACCATCTCAGGGTCCAGGGCGGAAGTGGGCTCGTCGAACAGCATCACCTTCGGCTCCATCGCCAGGGCTCGGGCAATCGCCACACGCTGCTGCTGCCCACCGGACAGCTGACCGGGGAACTTGTCCGCCTGCTCGGGGATGCCGACTCGGTCGAGCAGGCTTCGCCCGATGGCTTCGGCCTCGGTGCGCGACTTCTTCCTCACCCAGATCGGTCCCAGGGTGATGTTGTCGAGCACCGTCAGATGCGGAAAGAGGTTGAAACTCTGAAAGACCATCCCGACTTCGGAACGAATGGCCTCGATGTTCCTGAGGTCGTTGGTCAGTTCGATCCCGTCGACCGAGATCAAGCCCTCCTGATGCACTTCGAGCCGGTTGATACAGCGAATGAAGGTGGACTTCCCAGAGCCGGAGGGACCGATGATCACCACCACCTCGGCTTCCTTGACGGTCAGGTCGACGCCATGGAGCGCCTGGAAATCGCCGAACCACTTCTTGACGCCTTTGCAGACGATGATGTCCTTGTCTCCGGGCATTGTCTTCCCTTTCCTAGCGCTGACCGACGCCCAGACGCCGTTCAAGGCGCATGGAAGCACGGGAGAATGCGAACGTGAATACCCAGTAGATGACCGCCACCGCCACGATCGACTCGAGGAACGACCCGAGGAACTGAGACTGTGATGGGATCACCTTCTGAGCGATATACAACAGGTCGAAGAGGCCGATGATCGCCACCAGGGAGGTGTCCTTGAAGAGAGCGATGACCTGGCCCACCAGGGCGGGGATCACTGCCTTGAGCGCCTGCGGGAGGATGATGAGCGAGGTCTTCTGGATGGTGGTCATGCCGAGAGCGTCGGCAGCTTCGTACTGCCCTTTGGAAAGGGACTGCAGTCCGCCTCGCACATTCTCGGCGAGATACGCCGCCGAGAACAGGGTCACGGCGCCCACCGCCCGCACGACCTGATCCAGCTCCAGTCCCCCGGGGAGGAAGAGCGGAAACAGGTTCAAGGAGGCAAACAGCCACGTGATGAGCGGAACCGATCGCACCAACTCGATGTACACGGTGGACACGGTCCGGAAGATCGGCAGAGTGCTGGTGCGGCCCAATGCCAGGATCACACCCAGCGGGAACGACAGACCGATGCCGAAGATGGCAATGACAAAGGTGAGGGCCAGCCCGCCCAGGAAGTCGGAGCCACCAAAGCCAAGAGCCGACTCCGAAGACGAGAGCCGCACCACCAGAACGATGAGGAACACCGTGGCGAACCACACCGCCACGAGTTGGCGGCGGGCCTGGGGCGAACCACCGAAGTTGGGGGCGAGGAGGCCGAACAAGCCGAGGGTCAGAACCAGAAGCTTGACCACCATGAGGACGGGGGCAAGGAAGAGGGCGATGAGGCCGCCGAGAAAGATGAGTCCCGCCACCGCTCGTCCCGGTTCACCTGAGCTCTCGGTGCCCAGCCACGACACCAACACGCCTCCGCCCACACCGAAGGCGAGGAGGATGGGCACGTCAAGTGTCAGCACGCTGCGCGAACCGGTCCAGGCCAGATCGGGCGCCCGGAGAAGAATCATCACGATGAACGGGGAGGCCAGCGTCCAGCCCGCCACGGTCGCCGCCCTGAGACCCTCGAAACGGTCTCGGATCAGCACCCCGAGCCAGTAGGCGAGCAGACCCACTCCGGCCAGAATCGTCCAGGGAAGTTTGGTGGAGAGGGCGATGGGCTCCCACACGTCGGCATTGAATCCCTGCTCGTTCACTCCGGGAACCGGGGCGCGCATCACCCACAGCGAAGCCACGACGCCGAGGAGAGCGAGCCCCATCAGGGCCAGGGTGGAGATGGATTCCTCGGTGGCGTTCTCGCCTTGCCGGTCGACCCAGAACCGTGTTCCCATGAACACCGCTCCGAACACCACCAGCCATACCACTCGATTCAGCGAATAGGGGACAGCCGCCACCAACACGGTCACGAAGAGAAAGCCCGAGGTGCCCATGACGATCCGTCCGAGTTGCCGCCTGCTGATCTTGTCGCCCACTCGATAGGCCGCCACCGAGAGGCCCGCCAGCACGACGATGACCCCCACCGACGCCCACACTCTCCACATGGCGTCCTGGGGATAGGCCTGGATCATCAAGAGCCGCGAGTTCTGAGCCACCGCCCGCCATTGGCGGGTCCCTTCGAGTGCCCATGCGGCGATACCTGACAAGGACGCCAGCAAGGCGGCGATGATGGCGATCGAGAGGAGCGAATTGGCCACCGACGAGAAGAGGTTCTCCTTCACCCAGACGAAGGCTCCTGCCGGAGGCGGTTCGGGGGCGGGCGCCGACTCCGGTACTCCGAGGTCCACGCTGACCGGAAAGCGTTTTTCGTCCATCAGCGTTCCACCAGTTTGAGACGGTTGTTCCAATAGTTGACCACGCTCGAAAGACCCAGGCTCACCAGCGAGTAGAAGACCATCCAGAACAAGAAGATCGGGAGGACCGCACCGGTCTGGTTGTAGATCGTCGACCCGACGGCCACCACATCGGAGAAGCCCGTGGCGATTGCCAACGACGTGTTCTTGGCCAGGTTCAAATACTGGTTGCCGATAGGTGGCAGAACGATTCGGAATGCCTGGGGAAGCACGATCATCCGGAGGAGTTGGCTCCGCTTCAGTCCCACCGCCAAGCCGGCCTCGGTCTGGCCTTTCGAAACCGCCATGACGCCCGCCCGGACCGCCTCGCCGACGAACGCCGCCGTGTAGATGACCAATGCTCCCCAGAGAGCGGCGTAGGAGATCGTCACGACCTTCCCGAAGCTGCTGTCGTAGTTGACGAACGTGCCCTCGGTCAGGACGGGGAGGTTGGGATCGAAGGGCGCCCCGCCTCGCATGAACTCGAATCGGTCGGCCGCCGCGCCGAACAGCCTCTCAAAGCCCGAAGCTTTGCCGAACACGTCCGCCCGCCCGATGATGGCTTCGGTCACGGCCGGGACAGCGAAGAGGAAGACCGCCACGATGAGAGCCATCAATCCGGCGGTGATGATCCTGTACCAATCGTCGTCCGAGAACTTGCCGTAGCCGTTCGGGGTTCTGAGCGAGTCGAGGCGAGCTTTGATGACCCAGTAGCCGCCGTAGAGGACCAAGAGGGCGAGCAACACCTGGAACACCAAGACCGGGAGGGTGGCGAACACCCACTCGATGCTGCCGAAGATCCATCCCAGGAAGCCCATGATCGGGTGAAGCCACCAGCCGGCGACCGCGAACAGGACCAGGGTGCCGATCGAGTAGATCCCGACCTTCGCCTCGCCGCGACCGGACTCCTGGATGCGAATACGCCAGCGATAGACGAGGACAGTGGCCAGGATCCCGACAACGAAGAACGCCACCCATTGCCAGCGCGTCTCGGTGGGGTTGAACCAGGGCAGCGCGAAGCCCTTGGCGGAGTAATAGAAGAAGTCTCTCTCCATGAACGGCAGGCTGATACCGGACTCAGTGGTGAGCTGGCCGAAGAGGCGGATGATGATCAGCCAGAAGAAGATCTGGACAAGGAGCGGAATGTTGCGGACCGTCTCGATGTACCCGGTGGCGGCCTTGTTGACGATCCAGTTGTGCGAGAGCCGGGCCACACCCAGAATCGTCCCCAACACCGTGGCGGCGATGATCCCCGAGAACGTGAGGCGGAACATGTTGACCACGCCAACGGTCAACGCCTGCAAGGCCGAATCGGGAACGGTGACGTAACTGCCTTCGGACAGGGTGATCCCGACCGGCTTGGAGAGGAAGTCGAAGGAGATCGTCTTGCCTTGGTCCCCCAGGTTGCCCGTCGCCGTGGAGGCCAGGAGCCAGAGGACGAAGAGGACGCCGCCAAGAACTGCGAACTGGGCGATCCATTTCAGGATCCTGACGTCACGCCAGATTGGTGGCCTGGCCTGTCGTTCGATCACTGACGCCACGGTGTTCCTCTCAGTGCGGTGCCTCCTATGTGAGTGGGGGGCGCTTGCGCGCCCCCCACTTCTCTTGGTTGTCTATCGAGCCGGCGGTGCGTAGATCAGGCCACCGTCGAACCATTGTGCGTTCGGCGTGCCCTCTCGGAAGATCTCGAGGCCCGAAAGGTTGGACGTGAAGATCTCGTCGTAGTTGCCGACTTGCTTGATCACCTGATAGAAGCCATCGGCGGGGATACCCATCCCGCTCTGCAGCTCGTCCTCGGTCACGCCGAAGAGTCGGCCCAACTCGGGATCGAGTTCTGCCTCCGCGATGACCGAATCGATGTTGCCGGAGTTCACGCCCTTCTCATCGGCGATGAAGGTGGCGTAGATGGTCCAGTCGACGATGTCGGCCCACTGGCTGTCGTTCTGGCGGTACACCGGGCCGAGTGGCTCCTTGCTGATAGGCGCCCGGGGGAAGACGATCCAGTCGCCATCGGCGATCTCGCCGTTGGCGATGGCCTGGAATCGGTTTCCGTACAGGCCCGAAGCGTCGGTGGTGATCAGGTCGCAGTCGCCGGCCTTGAAGCCTTCAACGGCTTCGGGGAACTCGGCAACCGTCTTCAGGTCGATGCTCACTCCGAAGACCGCAGCACCCTCGGTGATGTTCTTCTCGGTGGTGGTACCGGCGTTGGTGCAGAGCACCGCTCCGTCGATATCAGCCAGGGTGGAGTCTTCGGTGAAGCCGAACTCGGCCTTCCCCATCAGCGCCTGACCGTCGTAGTAGGTGGTCGGAGCGAAGTCGAGGCCCAGGGTGGTGTCACGAGTCTGCGTCCAGGTGGTGTTCCTCATGAGGACGTCGATCTCGCCGGACTCCAGGACGGAGAATCGTTCCGAGGCTGTCGTTTCGGTGAATTCGACCTTCGTTGCGTCGCCGAGAACGGCGGCAGCGAGGGCTCGGCAGAAGTCGGCATCGAGACCAGTCACCGAACCGTCGGGCTGGGTCTCAGAGAAACCAACCGCTGAACCGGATACGCCGCACTTGAGCGTGCCGCGCTCGAGCACGGTCGCCAAGGTGGCGCCGCCGGTTTCCGTTTGGGCCCCGGTTTCGGAACCGCTTTCAGTGGCAGTAGTTTCTTCGGTCGCCGTCGTCTCGTCGGATTCGGCCGTGCACGCAGCAGCGAGCATCGCCAAGACCAGGATCGGAAGCAGCAAAGTGCGGAGTTTCAAGTTCATAGCTCTCCTTACAGGACAGGATCGCGGGGAACTAGACACCCCCGCAGGTTCAGGAGAGTAGCCACGCGTCCGGACGGGATTCAACCGAGATCGGGAGATTTCTTCCAGGTGCCCGTGGCCACTCGACCGAGCAAACCCGATTTGCGCCCGTTTGCGGGCCCCTTTTTCCGGGCAGCCCGGCGCGCGCTCAGAGCAGGTAGCGGGCGAGGGCTTCGGTCAGCTCGCTGTACGTTTTTGACCGAACCTTGACGTCGGGGCGCCGGTCGTACTGGCCGAGAGCGGCGGCGGAAGATGCCCCGAGAGCGGCCACCACCAGCCCGGTGAAGCTCCGATTGGTGGCCCATCCGTGGACGGCGGGAGCGGAGACGAATACAGCCGCGTCGACGGGCTCCGTGCTGGGCGAGATGGGAACCGTGCAGTAGACGGGAACCGCCACCAGGCTCCGGGCGGCATCCTTCAACGCCACGATGGCACGCGGATCAGAACTCGCCGAATGAGGGTAGGCCACCGACAGCTTGGCCACCCGTCCGAGCAATTCCTCGGCCAGATCGAGAGAGCTCCCCGTCCCGACATGCACCACTTTGCCGCCCCTCTCGGCCACGCTGGTGGCAGTGGCCGGGCCCACCACGGCGATCGCCGCGAGAGGGAGAGGCCCATCGGGCCAGAGCAACGAGAGTGGCCGAGAGGAGGTCAGCACCACCAGATCTGCCTCTTCGCAGGCAGCCCGCGCCCGAGCGAGGTCATCGGGACGCCCCACCTGCACATCGATGCACGGCAGGGACACAGGCTGGAGCCCGACGGCCACCAACTCCACCGCCATCCCAGGCGCACGATCCGCGCTCGTCGTCACAGCCACCCTGGTCACTCATCAAACATACCGGGCGGATGACGGGACCGGAGCAGGTCACGCCTGCGATCTGGAAGTTACGTGTGGTGGGCTCGGAGCAAGGCCCGGCGCTGCAACTCCTCGTGCGTGTCGTATCCCTGGGCCTGTTCCGTCTTCAGCCAGGACCCGTCGGCCTGAAGGTCCCACGCCAGGCGGTCGTCGCCGGAGAGAACGTCGAGGATCTCCTCGATACGCTGACGGAGCTGGGGACGTTCGATCGGCACCAGAGCCTCCACCCGTCGATTGAGGTTGCGCGGCATCATGTCGGCGGAGCCGATGAAGTAGTCGTAGCCGCGGGCGCGAGTTCCAAAGCGCCAGATCCGCGAGTGCTCCAGAAAGCGGCCGACGATCGAACGCACCGTGATGTTCTCGCTCAGGCCGGGCACTCCGGCTCGGAGGCAGCAGATGCCGCGCACGTACAACTCGACCTTGGTCCCAGCCGCGGAAGCCGCGTACAGCTCATCGATCACCTCAGGGTCGACCAGGCTGTTCAGTTTCATCACGACATGACCGTCCTCCGCGGCGGCCTCTCTCCGGATCAGCTCCATGATTCTGTCTCGCAGGCTGAACGGGGCCACCAGCAGCTTCCGGAATCGGCCCTGTCGGCTGTACCCGGTGAGATGGTTGAAGAGATCCCCGAGATCAGCTCCGATCTCGGGATCGGCCGTGAGGAGACCGAGATCTTCGTAGATGCGGGCGGTTGCGCCGTTGTAGTTACCGGTCCCGATATGGGCGTACCTGCGCACCAACTCACCTTCTTGGCGCACCACCAAGGTCACCTTGGCATGGGTCTTGAGGCCCACCAGTCCGTAGACGACGTGCACCCCCGCCTCCTCGAGTCGGCGCGCCCATTCGATGTTGCGTTCCTCGTCGAACCGCGCCTTCAACTCCACGAGAGCCACCACCTGCTTCCCGGCATGGGCCGCCGTGATCAGATTGCGCATGATCTCGGAGTCTTCGTCGGTCCGGTACAGCGCCAGCTTGATCGCCAGCACGTGAGGGTCCCGGGACGCCTGCGCTATGAATTCGTTGACGGAGGCGGCAAACGCGTCGTAGGGATGCTGCACGATGAAGTCCTGTTCGGAGAGGGCCGCGAAGATGCTCGGCGACTCGCCATCCATCGGGGTCAGAGCAGGGAGCCCGACACCGTGCCATGCAGACCATTTCAGTTCCGGGCGGTCGAGCGCATAGGGCGCCCACATGCCGTTCAGGTCGAGTGGTCCATGGAGGAAATGGACATCCTCGGAGGTCACCTGGAGCTCTCTCACCAGCAATCGCAGCGTCTCCGGGTCCATGTCGTGCTCGACCTCGAGGCGTACGGCGCGACCGAAGCGGCGGCGATTCAGTTCCATGGCCACGGCTTCGAGCAGATCGTCGGCCTCTGCCTCCTCGAGGACGAGGTCGGCATTTCGGGTGACCCTGAATGGGTGGTGCGACAGGATCTCCATGCCGGGGAAGAGGTCACCAAGGTGTGAGGCCATGACCTGCTCCAGGAGCACGAACCTCTTCCCGTCGGGCAGCGCCAGGAACCGGGGCAGGATGGGCGGCACCTTCACCCGGGCAAACCGGACCGAGCCCTCCTGAGGATCGCGGATAGTCACGGCCAGGTTCAGGGAGAGATTCGAGATGTAGGGGAACGGATGTGCGGGGTCGACGGCCAGCGGCGTCAGCACGGGGAACACCTTGGATAGGAATTCATCGTCCACCCAGGCCCGGGCCTCGGGATCGAGTTGCTCGGGGTCGGCAAAGATGATCCCCTCCGCAGCCAGGGCAGGCAGGATCTCGGTGCGGGTGAGGGCAGCATGGCGCTCAGACAGAGAAGCGGCCCGGCGCCGAACCGCGTTGAGTTGTTCGGTCGGTGTCATCCCGTCCGGCGGCGTGGAGGAGACTCCGGCGGCCACCTGTTCCATCAGGCCTGCCACTCTGACCTGAAAGAAGTCGTCCAGGTTGGTGGCGAAGATGGCCAGGAACTTGGCGCGTTCCAGGAGCGGAACCGCCGGGTCCTCGGCGACGGCCAGCACTCGTTCGTTGAAGTCGAGCCACGACAGTTCGCGGTTCACGAAACGATCTGAGCCACCAGCCGCCATCAGGCCGAGAAACCACTCAACATGACGTCCGCCATGGCTTCGGCGATGACAGGTAGGTCTGCCTTGGGGTCTTCGGAGTCGATGACCGCCTTGGCTGCGGACATGATCAGGTCCTGGACGAAGTGACCCGCCAGGCGGAGGGGGAGTTCCTTCAGCTGGCCGGCCTCGACACCCGAACGGTAGATGGCGCCGAACTCGGCGGAGAGACCGCGGTGCGCCACCGCCACGCGATGCTGTGCTTCCGGACCGAGGGTCTGGATCTCGCGATGCAGGAGCAGGCCGAGGGTTGGGTCATTGACCACGAACTCGACCATCTTCACCGCCAGGGCGACGAACCGATCCCGATCCGACAAGCCGGTCGGAATGGAACCGACCATCTCGTCTACCTGGGCCGGCAGGGTCTCCTCGACCAGGGTGGCGAGGAGATCGTCCTTGTCTCTGAAATACTCATACAAGGTGGTGCGACCCACCCCGATGGCAGCCGCCACGTCGCCCAGCGAGGTCTCGTGATACCCCTGCTGCTGAAAGAGCTCTTGGGCAGCCTCGAGGACCTGAGCTCGCATCTGGGTCTTGTGCTCAGCGATGCTGGCGGCGCGAATCCTCGGCACAGGTCCACCTCCCCTCGTCCATAGCCTATCCGAAGTTGCCGCGTAGCCTCCCCGCCCGAAAGGGCGAGCAGTGCTCGGCTACCATGCCGCTCGGTCTGCTACCAAGGAGCTGCAGCGATGCCCGCCACCGTCGTTCTGGGCGCCCAATGGGGCGATGAAGGCAAGGGACGAGTCACCGACTACTTCTCCGAATCGGCGGACTACGTCGTCCGCTTCCAAGGCGGCAACAACGCCGGCCACACCATCATCGTGGGTGAGGAGAAGTTCGCCCTCTCCCTCACTCCCAGTGGCGTGATGTACCCCGACACGACCCCGGTCATCGCCAACGGCGTCGTGATCGACCCGAAGGTCCTCCTGGAAGAACTCGCCATGCTCCGATCTCGCGGTGTCGATCCCAACCGGCTCCGGATCTCGTCGAACGCCCACCTGATCATGCCCTACCACCGCAAGATCGACGCCATGATCGAACGCCACCTCGGAAGTCAGAAGATCGGAACGACCAAGAAGGGCATCGGGCCTGCCTACACGGACAAGTACGCCCGATCGGGAATCCGCGTTCAGGACCTCTTCGACCCGAAGATCTTCCGCGACAAACTCGACGTCGCCCTTGTGGAGAAGAACAAGCTCTTGACACGGGTCTACAACCAACTGCCCATGGAGGCCGGCCCCATCGCCGAGGAGTATCTGGGGTACGCAGAGAAGCTCCTCCCCTTCGTCACCGATACGTCGCTGTTGGTCTGGGACGCGCTCCGCGAGGGGAAGAAGGTTCTTTTCGAAGGGGCGCAGGGAACCCTGCTCGACATCGACCACGGCACCTATCCATTCGTCACCTCTTCGAATCCGACCGCCGGCGGCGTGATGACGGGTGCCGGGATCGGTCCGAAGGCGATCGACGAAGTGGTCGGTGTGGCCAAGGCGTACATCAGCCGGGTGGGAACGGGTCCGTTCCCCACCGAGTTGGACAACGCCATCGGCGACACGATGGTGGAGTTGGGCGGTGAATTCGGCACGGTGACAGGCAGGCGGCGCCGGTGTGGTTGGCTCGATCTGGTCGCCCTCCGCTACGCCGTTCGGCTCAACAGCTTCACGGGCCTGTTTCTCACCAAACTCGACATCCTCTCCGCCTTCGACGAGATCGGCGTAGGCGTCGCCTACACCTCCGCGGGGGAGCGCTACGACGATTTCCCGCGCCAGCAACGAGTGCTGTACAACTGCGAGCCCGTCTACGAGACCTTGCCCGGCTGGGGCTCCGACCTCTCCGGCGTCCGAGAATGGCGCCATCTTCCGAAACAGGCTCAGGCGTACATCGAGTACATCGAAGAACGAATCGACACCCCCATCCGATGGGTGTCGGTCGGGCCCGAGCGCCAGCAGCTGATCGAGCGTTCCTGACGTGCGGGTCCTCCTCATCGGCGCCGGGGGCAGGGAGCACGCCCTGGCATGGAAGATCGTCCAGAGCTCGCGGGTCACATCGTTGACCAGCCTGCCCGGCAACCCCGGTCTCGCCACGCTGGGCGAGACCATCGAGGGCATCGATCCCACCGACGCCGGCGCCGTGGCGGCCGTCGCCGTGCAGCATGGGTTCGATCTGGTTGTGATCGGACCCGAGGCTCCCCTGGCCGCCGGAGTGGCCGACGCGCTCGGTTCCGCCGGCGTCCCCGTGTTCGGCCCGAGCAGAAGCGCCGCCCGGCTCGAATCCTCGAAGTCGTTCGCCAAGGAGCTGATGGATCGTGCCGGCGTACCCACGGCGGCCTGGAAGCGGTTCACGACTCCCGAGCCTGCCATCGAGTACCTCGCCACCCTCGAAGCGCCCTATGTCGTCAAGGCCGACGGGTTGGCGGCAGGCAAAGGAGTCCTCGTGACGGACCAACGCGAAGACGCGGAAGACTGGGTTCGAGCGTGCATGGACGGACGTTTCGGTGCGGCCGGTACCACGGTCGTCATAGAGGAGTACCTCGAAGGGCCCGAACTGAGCGTCTTTGCCGTCTGCGACGGCTCCAGCGCCGTCATGCTGGAACCGGCTCGGGACTACAAGCGCCTGCTGGCGGGCGATGCCGGGCCGAACACCGGCGGGATGGGCTCGTACTCTCCGGTGCCCGACCTACCCGACGACATCGTCGCCTTCACCAAATCCCGCGTCGTCGAGCCGATCCTGGCCACCATGGCCGCCGAGGGAAATCCCTTCGTCGGCTTCCTCTACACCGGTTACATTCTGAGCCGCCACGGTCCGCGGGTGCTCGAGTTCAACTGCCGGCTCGGCGACCCCGAGACACAGGTCGTCCTGCCCCGGATGCAGACGGACCTCGTAGACCTTTTCGAAGGAGCCCTGGCGGGATCGCTCGCCGACATGCGGCTCCGCTGGTCGGACACCGCTGCGGTGAACGTGGTGCTGGCCGCCCCCGGCTATCCGACCAATCCGAGGACCGGCGAAAGGATCAAAGGACTGGCGGCCGCCTCCGCCATCGAAGACGTCCTTGTTTTCCAAGCCGGCACGGTCCGATCCGAATCCGGCGTCACGTTGACGGCGGGCGGCCGCGTACTCAACGTGGTGGGAACAGGTCCGACGGTACAAGACGCCCGGCGTCGCGCGTACGAAGGGGTTTCTACACTGTCGTTCCAAGGCATGCAGTATCGACCAGACATCGCAAAGGATCCGACATGAGCGTTCCAACCCCCCCTCTCGTCGGCATCGTCATGGGCTCCGGTTCGGATCGCCCGGTCATGGCGAAAGCCGCCGCCGTGCTCGAACGGTTCGACGTGCCGCACACCATGGCGGTCATGTCGGCGCATAAGACGCCCGAGACGTCGTTCGCCTTCGCCAAGGGCGCCAAGGAGGCAGGGTACCGGGTCATAATCGCCGGAGCCGGCAAGGCTGCCCATCTCGCCGGGGTGATGGCCGGGTTGACCACCCTTCCGGTCATCGGCGTGCCGCTGGCGGCCACCCTCGACGGCATGGACGCCCTTCTGGCCACCGTCCAGATGCCAACCGGAATACCGGTTGCCACGGTTGCCATCGACGGTGCCGCCAACGCCGCCTTGTTGGCGGTGGCGATCCTGGCGCTCGGCGATCCGCAGCTGGCCGACCAGCTCTCCGAGTATCGGACCGAGCTGGCCGCCAAGACCCTCGAGGGTTGAGCCCTCCTCGGACGCTCCGGTGAAGTCGCTGACCGTCGCTCGAGCCAGGCGCATCGCCCTGGCCTCGCAGGGGTTTCGCGACCCGCAGCCTTCCGGAAGGGTTGACGTCCGCCATTTCCGTCGAGTGCTCGACAGGATGGGACTTCTCCAGCTCGATTCCGTCAACGTGGCGGTCCGTTCCCACTACATGCCCGTCTTCTCGCGTCTGGGCAGCTACCAACAGAAGCATCTCGACCGCTTCGCCTACGACCGGGGGGAGCTGTTCGAGTACTGGGGCCACGAGGCCTCCCTCCTCCCCATCGACACCTACCCCCTGTTCCGGCACCGCATGGAGCAACGCCATCCCTGGAAGCATGTGCAGGCATTGTTCGACGAGCACCCCGGCTTCGTGCAGACGATTCTGGACGTGGTGAGGGAGCGTGGGCCGATCTCGATCTCCGATCTCGACGGGGAGGAGGGGCGAACCGGCCCGTGGTGGGGATATTCGCAGGGGAAGCTGGCTCTGGAGTGGCTGTTTGCGTCTGGCCAGATCGGGTGCTCACACCGAGAGAACTTCAAGCGCTATTACGACATCCCGGAGCGCATCTTCCCTCCGGAGCTGCTCGCCACTCCCGGATGGTCGAAGGAGCACGCCCACCGCGAGATGCTGCTGCGAGCAGTTCGCCATCACGGCGTAGGGACGTTGGCCGATCTGGCGGACTACTACCGGATCTCGGTCCCCGAAGCCCGACCACGAGTGGGCGAACTCGTCGAGCAGGGTCTGATCGAGGAGGTGATGGTCACAGGTTGGCGTGATACCGCCTACCTCGATCCTGCCGCGGCCACCCCCCGTGCCATCGGGGCGCGTGCCCTCCTCACCCCCTTCGACCCGGTGGTCTGGCACCGCCCGAGGACGGAGCGCCTGTTCGGGTTCCGGTACCGAATCGAGATCTATGTGCCGGCCGCCGCGCGGGAGTACGGCTACTACGTCTATCCGTTCCTTCTCGATGATCGACTCGTTGGACGGGTCGATCTCAAGGCGGATCGCCAAGCGGGGGTGTTGAGGGCTCAAGCCAGCTTCGTGGAGGACGGTCACGATCCGATTCGCGTTGGTCGCGAGATGGGCATCGAACTCAACGCCATGGCCGAGTGGCTCGGTCTGGACGGCGTCGAGGTGATGGAGCGCGGCAATCTGGCGAGCCGCCTGGGGAAGTCGATATGAGCGCTGTGGGCTTGCCGCCATGTATGGCATCATCACCCACGGCCGACGAATGAGGACCACATGATCCCCCGCTACAGCCTGCCCGAGATGACCGCACTGTGGTCCGATCAGCACAAGCTGGATCTCTGGAAGGAGGTCGAGACCCTGGTTGTCGAGGCATGGGTCGCCGAAGGGGTTGCCCCTGCGGCAGCCGCCGAAGCCGTGCGGGCTGCGCCTCCCGTCTCGGCCGTGGACGTCGCCGAACGAGAAAAGGTCACCAACCACGACGTCGCCGCCTTCGTCGACCTCCTGGCCGCGGCAACCAAGACTGGCGGCGAATGGGTGCATTACGGGCTCACGTCCTCTGATGTCCTCGACACGGCCAGCGGAGTTCGTCTCGCCGAGGCCACCGACCTGCTGCTCGCCAAGGTGGCCCGACTCTTCGACGTGGTCAAGGCCAAGGCGGTGGAACATCGCGATACCGTGATGATCGGGCGTACCCATGGCATCTGGGCCGAGCCCACCACGTTCGGCCTGAAGCTGGCCACCTGGGCATTCGAGTTGGCACGCGACCACGAGCGCCTGGGCGCCGCCCGCCGGTCCGTGGCGGTGGGGAAGATCAGCGGAGCGGTAGGAACCTACGCCCACACACCCCCCACGGTGGAGGCCTTCGTATGTGGTCGGCTCGGACTGGGCATCGAGGAAGCCAGCTCTCAGATCACCCATCGTGACCGGCATGCAGAGCTCCTTCAGGCGATCGCCATCACCGGCGCTTCGATCGAGCGGTTCGCAACCGAGATTCGCCATCTTCAGCGTTCCGAGGTCGGTGAGGCACGGGAAGCCTTCGGCAAGAACCAGAAGGGGTCCTCGGCCATGCCTCACAAGCGCAACCCGATCCTTTCGGAGCGCATGACCGGCATGGCGCGAGTCCTGCGCGGTTACGCACAGGTTGGTCTCGAAAACATCGCTCTCTGGCACGAGCGCGATATCAGCCACTCGTCCGCCGAGCGGATCATCCTTCCCGATGCCTGCGTCACGTTGGACTACATGGCGGCGAAATTCGCCGGTCTCGTGGAAGGACTGGTCGTGGACGAAGCCAGGATGGCGGCCAACCTCGAAGCCACCCGGGGGTTGGTCTTCTCCCAGGCGGTCCTTCTGCAGCTGGTGGAGACGGGGATGTCCCGCGACGACGCCTACCGAATCGTGCAGCGAAGCGCCATGCGGGCATGGGATGAGGGGACCCCGCTTCGTGAGCTGCTGGCCGCCGACCCGGAGGTGACGCTGTCGGGTTCCGACCTCGACAGGGTGTTCTCGCCGGAGTGGTTCCTCCGCAACTCGGGGGTCGTGTTCGAGCGTCTCGACGGCCTCGCCCTAGCCTGAGCTCACCACAGCCAGGCCGCCCCCCGCACCCCGCTCGAGTCGCCATGGACGCTCCTCCGAAGCTGCGTGTCGACTGCGTCGGAGAGAATATGCGACCCCCACCTCCGGGGCACCTCGGCGTAGAGGGCGTCGATATTCGACAGGCCTCCGCCGAGCACGACCACGTGGGGGTCCAGGATGTTGATCACCGCCGACAACGCTCGGGCAAGCCGGTCGACGTAGTCATCGAGCGACGCCCGAGCCGCCGCCTCGCCCGCCGCCGCCCGTTCGACGATTCGGGGAACGGGGATCTCCTCGTCGCGATGGTCGCGATATGCCGTGGCGAGGCCGCGTCCGGACAACCAGGTCTCGATACAACCCGATCGGCCGCAATAGCAGGCGGGCCCGGGTAGTTCCGAAGCTCGCGGACTCGGCAGGGGGTTGTGTCCCCACTCTCCGGTGATGGCATTGGGGCCCCGAACCAGCTCACCGCGCACGACGATTCCGCCGCCTACTCCGGTCCCGAGGATCACTCCGAACACGATCTCCAATCCGGCGCCCGCCCCGTCGGTGGCCTCCGACAGGACGAAACAATCGGCGTCGTTGGCCAACCGGACCGGTCGGCCGAGGGAGGCTTCGAGATCCTTGCCGAGCCGCCGGCCGTTGAGGACGGTCGAGTTCGAGTTCTTGATGAGTCCCGTGGCGGGCGAGATGGCGCCGGGGTGGGCCACCCCCACCGTCCCTTCGGCACCCAATTCCTCCTCCGCTTCCTTCACCAGGCCGGTGATGGTCTCGACGATCTGGGTGTAGGAATGGCTGGGTGAGGGAACCCGTCGACGCAGGAGCATGTCGCCGTCGGCTCCCAGGCCGGCCACCTCGATCTTCGTCCCGCCGAGATCCACCCCGATGCGCACATCGCCTCCTTGATGCCGTAGGAGGAACCTAGTAGCGCCCTATTGGGCAGCGGCCGGATACGCCTGCTCGAGGATCTCTGTGAAGGTGACGGTCGGCACCAGCACTGCTGCGCCCGTGCTGGTCCGGTAGTCCTCCAGCTCCAACTCGAGTTTGGTCACGTCGGCGATCGAGAGTTGTGCGAAGTCGTATGCGGTCTGGGTCGCCTCGAAAAAGGTCCACCGCGAGTCGAGGGCGAGGGAGTTCTGAATGGCACCGGCGATGAGGGCCAACTCCTCGACCGATTCGAAGGACCCGACCGTCTCTGCTATCTGCCAGATCACTTCCTGTTGATGGTCCTGGCGCGTGAAATCGGAGGCCGTTTGGCGCACCCACTCGCCGTCGATCAGTTCCTCTGGCCGGCGCGATCGCACAAAGGCCAGCACTTCCTTCCCGTCGGCGGTGTGGCACCCCTCGGGCGCGTCGAGCTTCGACTTGATGTCCCGGGTGGGACGGTCGAAGCAGAGTTCCACGCCGCCGAAGGTGTCCACCAGTTCCTCGAAGCCGGCGAAGTCGACCGATCCGAAGTGGTCGACGGCGATCCCGGTGAATCGCTCGACGGCCAGCGCAACCAGAGTCGGCCCGTTCACCTCGTCGCCGCAACCGTTGAGCATCGAATTGATCCGCCCGAGATCATCTGTGCACGGCAGCTCGAAGTACAGATCGCGGGGGATGGAGACCACCAGCGGATCTGAACCATCCGTCGGCTTGATGAGGTAGATGAGCACGTCGGCCCGGCGTGCCGAGGCGTCGCTACCGATGAGGAGGTAGGAGTCGAACATCTCATCGGGCAGCGGGCGGCCGACCCCTTCCGGAACGGTGAAACCATCGCCGATCAATCGGCCCATCGCTTCGGCCTCGGCGAGGGCCGCCGCCAGTTCCTCCGGCGTCAGCGTCTCATAGGGCTCCAACTCACGAAACTGAGCCCGAACTGCTTCCGTGGCGGTGGTGCTGGTGACCCCGGCGGCCACCTCGGGGTCGAAGGGGATCTCCTCCACCGAGTCGAGGGTGTCCCTCGCCTGGATGGCCACTCCCCCAACGACGAGAGCCGCCGCCACGCCGAGGGAAGCCCCGATGCGGCCACGGCGAGACTGAGGGAAGGGAATGCGTGGGAGCTTCACGAACCCATGCTAGATCCGTGCGCCGTTCTAGGCCGGCTTCATGGCACCGTTCGGGCGCGGTTTCTCGTGCGGGTGCCGCCGCGGTAGCAGGACCGACTCATCCGTCGGCGCGCCGAACTGTCGTCGGTTCACCGGACGGCGCAGCGCAGGCCCCAGTCGTAGGGTTGGAACTCGATCCGGCGCTCCGGAGTGAGCGCCGCGACGGTGTCAGCCGGCATCCATGGGGCGAGAGCGGCTGCCACCGAACGCCGACGGACCGGCAGCAGCGACGGCATCCGCCGGGGCCGCACGAAGTCCGCTCCGTACCAGAGGAAGACCCGGGAGAGCATCAGCGCTTCGGCGGTCGCCACGGCCCCTCCCGAGGCGAGAAACCAACGCATCTGCTCGTCGAGTTGGCTGTCCAGGTCGCCGCCTTGGTAGGGCGTCGAGCGGAGAGTCGGGCAGGAGACGGATCCACACACCAGGGCGGCATGGATGCGTGGATCGCGAAAGCGACGGACCTTGGCGTGTTCGATGGCGTCGAGAGAGAGCTTTTCGCCATCGACCTCGACGAAAGGCCGATCGAATGCACCCGGAACACGCAGAACCGATTCTCGAGACCCGGCGGACGCCTTCGCAGCGATACGGAGGGCACCGGCGTTGTACAGGTTGATCCAGAACGCCAACGCCTCGCGACGGGAGAGCTCGTTCGGGCGAAGCGCGGCCAACTGAGCAAGGTATCTGTCGAGTCCCGGCCCCGCTTCGGCAAGGCCCCCATCGCCCGAGCGGGAGAGGTCCCTCAGGATCGGAGCCAAAGCCGAGTGATCAACCGTCTCGCCGCCCCCGGCCGGGGCGGGTCTGCGGACCTGGGTGAGGGCGCGTGTCATCGACCTCGCCACTCGGATCGGGTTCGGACCGTTCATGTCGGCTCCCAACGCCGGTTCACGCCATCTTGTTCCTCCAGCGTCGTGCGTCGGCCACCCGCCCGCGCCGCTCCGATACCATGCCGCCATGGGTGAGACACCGTTTCGCATCGAGGAGAACCGTCCGGC
>CBDUEV010000004.1:0-95129 GCA_965366365.1 uncultured Acidimicrobiia bacterium
ACTTGGGCGTTGGCCCCGATGTTGTAGATCTCACCAGCCGTCCCCTCGTCGACGAGGGTATGGATGGCCGAGCAATGGTCCTCTACGAACAACCAGTCTCGTTCGTTGAGCCCATCGCCGTACACCGGAACCTTCTCGGCGGCGAGGAGATTGGTCACGAAGAGCGGGATCATCTTCTCGGGGAACTGGTACGGACCGTAGTTGTTCGTGCACCTGGTGATGATGGCCGGGTAGTCGAACGTGACGGCGTACGAGCCGACGAGGAGGTCTGCTCCTGCCTTGGACGCCGAGTACGGAGAAGAGCCGTGCAGCTTCCATTCCTCGGTCGCGAACCCCTCCTCTATCGAACCGTAGACCTCATCGGTGCTGACCTGGATGAAACGGTCGACACCGTGTCGCATTGCCGCGTCGAGCAGCACGCCGGTTCCGACGACATTGGTTTCAAGGAAGACGGAGGGCCCCTCGATCGATCGGTCGACGTGACTCTCGGCCGCAAAATTGACCACGACGTCCACGTTGCCCAGGAGAGAGTCGACCAGAGCCGCATCGCGAATGTCACCTCGGACGAAGGTATGCCCATCGGAGCGGTCGAGTTCGTCGACAGTGGCCTTCACTCCCGCGTAGGTGAGCAGGTCCAGGTTGATGACCGAGGCGGCCGGCTCGACCTTCATCAGGTGCCGAATGAAGTTCGATCCAATGAAGCCGGCCCCGCCGGTGACAAGATAGGTGCGACTCATGCCGGGCATGCTATGCCGTTGGGGGCGCTGACCGCCAGCCAGAGCCGAACCACCTGGCCTATTCGAACAGAATCGCCGCGGAGAGCGGGGGCGCCGCTTGATCCTTGGCCGACAGGATCGGCGCCCCGGTCGAGGTGGGCCATTCGATGGCGAGGTCGGGGTCGTTCCATGCAAGTGCCCGGTCGGCCTCGGGATCGTAGAAGGCTGTTGCCTTGTACTCGACCTCGGCCACGTCGCTCAACACGATGAACCCGTGGGCGAATCCCTCCGGGATCCACAGCTGCCGCTTGTTCTCCTCCGAGAGTTCCACTCCCATCCATTGTTTGAACGTGGGCGACGATCGCCGAATATCGACGGCGACATCCCAGATGGAACCGCGCACGGCCCGCACCAGTTTTCCCTGCGGGTTGGGCAGTTGGTAGTGGAGGCCACGCAGCACTCCCCCGACAGACCCCGAGTGGTTGTCCTGGACGAAGTCGACCTGGCGACCAACTTGCGCGGCGAACCTCCGTTGGTTGTAGCTTTCGAAGAAGAAGCCTCGATCGTCACCGAACACCTGGGGTTCGACTACGCAGACCTCCGGCAGAAACGATCCAGAATGCTCCATTGGCGACAGCCTAGCCCCTGACCGCGCAGGCTCCCCAGCCTGCCCGGTGCTAGTTTGGCCGCCTGATCAGCCCTTGCTCGCAAGGTCGGAAGGCCGCCGAACGGCATGGATTCACACCCCCACAACCGGATCGAATCCAGCGCCGACACCGGGCGGCGGAGCAGTCTCCGTTCGCTACGGGCCCGCCTGGGGAGGCTCGTCAAAGGTGGCAGCAAGAGGGCGCACGATCCACCGAAGACCACCCCAACGCCAGGGCTCCCTCAGTGGTCCGAGCTCGAGCCACCCAAGGTGACGGTGGCTGTTCCTGTCCACAACGCCTTCAACGAGTTCCAAGCCTGCATCGCAGCGGTGCTTCGTAACACGAGGTTCCCGGCCAGGATCCTCGTGGCGGACGACGCCAGTACCGATCCCCGCATGCTCGACCTGCTCGACTCGCTCCCGGGGCGGGGCGTCGATGTGATGCGGAGCACTGAAAACCGTGGCTTCGTCGAAACGGCGAACGACGTGTTCCGCTCCACTACCGGCGACGTCGTCTTGCTGAACTCCGACACCTTGGTACCGCCCGGATGGCTGACGCGGATGGTGGCCGCTGCCATCCGCCAGCCGAAGGTCGCCACCGTCACCGCCCTCTCGAACAATGCGGGTGCCTTCTCCGCACCCGAATTCGGTCGCCGAAACGAGGTGCCGAGCTGGCTCACCTCCGACAACGTGGGCCGGTTGATCGCTCAGACCTCGGGTCGGATCTACCCGAGCGGCCCGACTGGCAATGGCTTCTGTATGTACTTCCGACGGGCGGCTCTCGACGAGGTGGGGTTCTTCGACTCGGAGGCCTTCCCGCGCGGCTACGGCGAGGAGAACGACTTCTGTATGCGGAGCCGGGCCGCAGGTTGGAAGCACGTGGTGGACGACAGCACCTACGTGTTGCACGATCGCTCGGCCAGCTTTGGCGGGGAGCGTTCGGCGCTGGCGGAAGCCGGCCAGTTGGTGCTCGACGAGCGATGGCCGGAGTACCGACGCCTGGCCCAAGAGTTCGTGCGGGGTGACCACCTGGCGTCTGCTCGAGCGGCGGTCGCGGCCGCGTTTTCTGCACCCAAGACTGTCCGTCCTCGCGTTCTGGCGGTCCTCCACGGTGGACAGGGAGGCACCCCCGCCTCGACGCGGGATCTCATTGATGCCCTCGATCACCGATTCGACTTCCTGATCCTCCGTTCGGACGGCGCCTCGGCCGACCTCCTGGAACGGTCGGCGGGTTCAGAACGGCTGCTCGAGCGGTTTTCCTTCGATGAGCCTCTGCGTTCGACCGACTTCCGGCGATCCGACTACCAGTCGATCGCCCTGCACGTGCTCACCCGTTACGCCATCGAACTGGTGCACGTCCGCCACCTGATCGGTCACACCTTCGACCTTCCCCCTGTCGCTCGTTCCCTGGGCATTCCCGTCGTCCTCTCTTTCCACGACTTCTATCACGTGTGTCCGACCACCCACCTCATCGACGAGAACGGAGTCTTCTGCGGTGGGGTCTGCACACCGGGCGAAGGGCCCTGCCGAATCCCGATGAGCTGGGTGGCGGCGGGCATGCCCGACCTGAAACACAGCGGGGTCTACGAGTGGCGGGATCGAGTGGCCGAGATGTTCCAGGCGGTCGACGCCTTCGTTACGACGGTCCCCAGCGTCAGGAGTATCCACCTGGAGGCGTTTCCGCAGCTCGCAGAAGCCCAGTTCCCGGTCTTCGAACACGGACGAGACCTTCCAGCCACTCCCTGGAAACCCGGGCAGCCGGTGCCAGGCGAGCCGATCAAGATCCTCGTGGCAGGCAATCTCGACCTTCACAAGGGGAAGGCGTTCCTCTCCGCCTTGAAAGCCGCAGACCAGGCCGGTCGGCTCGACTTCCACTTCATCGGCCGCTTGGACCCGTTCACAGAAGCACTGGGCGTCTCCCACGGACCCTACGAACGGGCGGCCTTTCCCGAGATGGTCGGCCGCATCAACCCGACCTTCGCCGGCCTCTTCTCGATCACCGCCGAGTCGTATTCACACACGTTGACCGAGGCGTGGTCCATGGGATTGCCCGTCTTCGCCACCGACCTCGGAGCTTTTCGTGATCGAATCAGCAGCCAGGGAGGCGGGTGGCTGATCGACCCGAGCGATCCCGAGGGAGCGTATCGCCTCATTTGCTCGGTAGCCGACGACGCTGAAGAGTACGACCGACGAAGAACGGAAGTCGACCAGGCGCTCCTCCGAACCGCCGCGGAGATGGCCGTGGACTACGAGGCTCTCTACAAGCAGCACATGGGAAGCGCCTACGTCTCCGTTCGAGAGCCCGTCCGCCTGGGTGTCGTGGCCCTCGGCTCCGGCGACCGCCATCCCGGATCGGTTCATGTGCGCGCCCTCCGCCGGTATTGGCACCCCGCCCTGGCCGATCGGGTGGTTCCGATGCTGCTCGACCCCGATCGTTTCGTCCGCCACCCGCAGGCGGTGCACCTGGATGCAATCATCGTGGAGCGCAACGGCGTTCCACCAGAGCAGACTCGCCCGTTTCTCGACACCGTGAGGTCGCAACGCCTGCCCTTTGCTCTGGATCTCGATGACGACCTCATCGAGCTTCCCCGATCCCATCCCCACTACTCATCCTTCGGAACCGACGTCGCGGCATCGCTGCAGGCGCTGGCGGAGGCCGCCCGCCTCATCACGGTCAGCACCGCCCCCCTCGCCCAGCGACTCGGCCGGTTCGGTCGCGTTGCACTCGTCCCAAACCACCTCGACGAAGGGCTCTGGATGACTCCCTCTCCTCCTCGGCCCAGCGGCTCCGATGCAGGAGTCCTGCGGGTCCTCTTCTTCGGGAACGACAGCCACCAAGCCGACCTCCCGCTCGTTCAGTCCGCCTTCGAGGGCGTCACTTCGCGAACCCTCACATTGGCCGGGATCGCAAACCCGTCTTCCGCTCCCGAGTGGGCGACCGCCCTGCCCATGACCCACGAGGTTCGGCAGTACCCGGATTTCGTTGCGTGGCTCAGAGCGATCGCCGCCGACTTCGACGTGGCCATCGCTCCTCTCGTCGACCTGGAATGGACCCGCGCCAAGAGCGACCTCAAGTATCTCGAGTCGACGGCGCTTCATCTTCCGGTGCTTGCGAGCGACGTCGAGGCCTATCGAGACACGATCGTCGACGGCCAGACCGGGGTGCTGGTTCCCGACGGGCGGGACGCGTGGCAGGAGGCGTTGGAGTCGATTGCTCGCGACAGCGAACACCGCACCGCCATGGCGGAGCGAGCTTACGCGTACGTGAAAGGCAATCGACTCCTGGGCGGGCATGCGGCTTCAATAGTCGAGCTTCTCGATGATCTAGCCCACCGGGAGTGAATCACACGGGGTCGTTCGGGGCAATGCTGTCGATATCAGCCCCGATTTCGGGGGCCGCCTTCGGGTCGGCAGGGCCTTTGCTGCGCTGACCGGCCTTGCCCTGGCCCTGACCCCCTTTGTTCTGACCCGCCTTGCCTTGACCCGGCTTGCCCTGGCCGCCCCTCGCCTGACCGCCTTGGCCCTGACCCGCCTTGCCCTGGCCGCCCTTGTTCTGACCGCCCTGACGCTGACCGCCTTGGCCCTGACCCGCCTTGCCTTGGCCGCCCTTGTTCTGACCGCCCTGACGCTGACCGCCTTGGCCCCCCTTGCCCTGACCGCCCTGGCCCTGACCGGTTTTGCCCTGACCGCCCCTCGCCTGACCGGCCTCGCCCTGGCCTGACTTGCCAGCCCTGGCGGCCTCCGCCCTGGCCTGCCGTCGGGCGCGACGCCTCGATTCGCGTCCATACTCCGACACCACCTCGGCGGCCTCGCCGATCTGGACGATCTTCCCCCGATCCATCCACATCGCCCGGTCACAGAAGTCGGCAACGCTCTCCAGAGAATGCGACACGAAGATGATGGTTCCGGCCCGCTCGAGGAGATCCTCCATCGCCTTCATCGACTTCTCACGGAATGCCTGGTCGCCGACCGAGAGGACCTCGTCCAAGAAGAGGATCTCAGGGTCCAGATGCATCCCGACGGAGAAGGCCAGTCGCGAGAACATCCCCGACGAGTACGTCTTGACCGGTCGATCGATCGCCTCCTCGAGACCGGCGTATTCGACGATATCGTCGAACATCTCATCGATCTGCGCCTTCCTCAAGCCACCGGCCAGCCCACCCAGATAGATGTTCCTCCGGCCCGAAAGCTGATGGTTGAACCCCACACCCAGCTGCAGCAGCGTTGACGCCCGTCCGTTGACCACCACCTTGCCACTGTCGGGTCGAAGGGTTCCGGCCAATACGCGCAAGAGGGTGCTCTTACCGGCGCCATTGCGTCCGACGATCCCGAAAGCCTCGCCGCGGTGCACCTCGAACGACACATCGTCGACGGCCGTCACCTCCTCCACCTCACGATGCCGGAACGTGGCGAGGGTCCGACGCATGGTCGGTTTCTTGTCGACATACGGCCGGAACCGAACGGACAAGTTCTCGACGGAAATGGCGGGGCGGGTCACAGGTACCGAACCATTCTGCCCTCATACCGGACAAAGAGCGCCAGGCCCAACCCCGCCACGGCGACCGCCCAGGCGGCGGCGCTGACCAGGTAGGCGCTTTGGAACTCGTAGCCGAGGAAGGCGGTGCGATACAGCCCGACTATCGAAAACAACGGGTTGGCTTCCACGAGAGGCACGAGGTCGTCAGGGAATCGATCCATGGTTTCGAGCGGCCAGATGATCGGGGTGAGGTAAAGCCACAATCTGGAGATATAGGGCAGAACGTTGTTGATGTCCCGAAACGGCACCGCCATCCTCGCCGTGATGGCGCTGAGCCCCAGGTTGAAGGTGAGGTGGATCAGCAGAATCAGAGGGAGCAAAGCCAACCCGGCCGTCAGTTTGAGTCCCCCGGTGGGAAGCACCATGACGAACAGCACGACCAGCGAAGCGAGGAAGCCGACACCGGACTCGATGAGATTGGCAATCGGGAGGATGAGGCGGGGAAAGCGAAGGTTCACCAGGAGTTTGGCATTCTGAAGGATGCTGTTCGCTCCCCCGGTCATGGCCTGAGCAGTGAAGTGAAAGGCGAACATCCCCGTCATCAGATATCCCAGATCTCGGCCTCCGGGGAAGATGAATCCGAACACCAGGAAATAGACCGCCCCGAGCAGCAGGGGGTTCAACACCCACCAGAACAACCCCAGGGCTGTTGAGGCGTTGCGCGCTTTGAGGTTCCCCATGGCGAGGAACCACGCGAATTCCCGCCGAGTCCAGAGATCGGCGAGGTAGGTGCGGACGCGGTGAATGCGCGACGTGAGAACTGCTGCAGGAGACGCCATGGATGACACAACTCTAGCCAGATGCGCCTTGGCTCCCCACCGTAAGGGCTAGGCGAGCCAGGCAGCCACCTTGGACGCCACCGCCTCGGCCGTGAAACCGAACTCCTCGGCGAGGATCCCGGCGGGAGCCGACGCGCCAAAACGGTCGATCCCGATCTTGAGCCCATCGGCGCCGACAACACGGTCCCACCCGAAGGTGGCGGCCGCTTCGATCGACACCCGAGGAATCCCCGCGCCCAGCACACCCTCTCGATACTCGGCCGACTGCTCGTCGAACGCCTCCCAGCACGGCAGGGAGACCACTCGTGCTGAGACACCCTGCCTGTCGAGGATGTAGGCCGCCTCCACCGCCAGCGAAACCTCCGAGCCGGTGGCCACCAGCACCACGCCGTCGCCATCCTTGACGACGTAGCCACCCTGGACGAGCGCACCGCGACTCCCCGAACGGTCGAGGACCGGGACGCCTTGTCGAGTGAGCACCAACGCTGTCGGACCTTCGCTCCTGTTCAGAGCCAGTTCCCATGCCTCCACCGTCTCGACGGCGTCGGCGGGTCGCACCACCCACATTCCGGGCATGGCCCGCAAGGAAGCCAGGTGTTCGATCGGCTGGTGAGTCGGGCCATCCTCTCCGAGGAAGACCGAATCATGGGTCAGTACCCAGATGCTGGGCGCTTCCATCAACGCCCCGAGCCGCAACGAAGGCCTCATGTAGTCGGTGAACACGAAGAAGGTTGAGCCATACGCCTTCAGCCCACCGTGGACGGCCATGCCGTTCACGATGGCAGTCATCGCATGCTCACGAATGCCGAAGTTGATGTTGCGTCCCGCCGGGTCGTCGACCGAGAAATCCGGCGAGGTAGAGATGTGCGTCATCGTCGAACCGACCAGATCGGCTGCTCCACCGATGAGACCCGGCGCCTTCTCGGCCATCTGATCGAAGATCTTGCCATTGACGGCGCGCGTGGCGAGCTTGGAGCCGCTTTCGAACTCCGGCATGTCCAGTGACACTCGACCACCGTCCCAAAGCGCACCCCAGAGGGCGAGCTTCTCCGGCCCGGCTGCCTGCTTCCGCGTCTTCCACGCTGCATGGGCCTCCCGGCCCCGATTCATGGCCGTTCCGAAGAACTCGGTGACGCTGGGGGGAACCAGAAATGACGAGTCGGCGGGCCAGTCGAGGGCCTCTTTGGTGAGCCGGATCTCGTCGTCGCCGAGGGGCGAGCCATGCACGGACGACGTGTCCTGCTTGTTCGGGCTTCCGTACCCTATGTGAGTATGGGCGACCACGAGGGTGGGCTTTTCGGTCTCGGCGATCGCCTCCCGACAGGCTTCCCTGATCGCCTGGTGGTCGTGACCATCGATGTCGACGATGTGCCAGCCCTGGGACACGAACCGTGCAGCGACGTCCTCGGTGAAAGTCACATCGGTCGAACCGTCGATGGAGATCTCATTGTCGTCATAGAGGTAGGTGAGCTTCCCCAGGCCCAGATGGCCGGCCAGGGACGCACTCTCGTAGGAGATGCCCTCCATCAAATCACCGTCGGAGACGAAGCCCCAGGTTCGATGGTCCACGAGATCGGAACCAAGGCGCGCTCGCAGGTGGGCCTCGGCCAGAGCCATCCCGACGCCGGTTCCGAACCCCTGCCCAAGCGGGCCGGTGGTCATCTCGATGCCCACGTGGCGTTCACGCTCCGGATGTCCGGCCGTGATCGAGCCCCACTGACGGAAATCCTGGAGGTCCGCCATGGTCAAACCAAAGCCACTGAGATGCAGCAGCGAGTAGAGCAACATGGAGCCATGGCCATTGGAGAGAACGAAGCGATCCCGGTCGGGCCACTCGGGCGCGTCGGGATCCACCACGATGAATTCCCCCCACAGAACGGCGGCCAGGTCGGCCATTCCCATGGGCATGCCCGGATGTCCGGAATTGGCTCGTTGAACGGCGTCCATCGAGAGAGTCCGAATCGTATTGGCGGCCAGTCGTAGCGTCTCGTCCGTCATTGCCCTTCCATCGTGCGGTGAGGCGGCCAGGGTAGCGGCGCCCTCGCTCCGCCCCCCAACCTGGGGTCGGGATGGCGGGCGGCGGTCCAAACTCGGTAGACTCCTGCTCCCCCCGCCAGTAACGAATCGCATCGGGCGCGTGTGACGCGGCCCAACAAGGAGACTTTTCATGGCCAATCAACTGATCGCCCCCCACGGCGGCACTCTCATCGACCTCATGGTTTCGGAGGCTCGAGCCGACGAGCTCAAGACGGAATCTCGAGACTTCGCCTCGTGGGACCTGCGCGGTCGGCAGATCTACGACCTCGAGCTTCTCATGAACGGCGCTTTCTCCCCTCTCGAGGGATTCCTGGGCAAGGACGAATACGAGTCGGTTCGCGACGAAATGCGACTCACCGACGGAACGCTCTGGCCGATGCCGATCACGCTCGACGTCGACGCGGAATTCGCCGAATCGCTCAACCCTGGCGAGAAGGTCGCGCTCCGTGACGAGGAGGGCGTGATGCTGGCGGTGCTCACCGTCTCCGATGTCTGGGAGGTCGACAAGGCCGCCGAGGCGGAGAAGGTGTTCGGAACGACCAACGAGGAACACCCGGCCGTTTCGTACCTCATGTCCCAGGCGGGAACCCATTACGTGGGTGGCAGCATCGAGGGCGTCTCCGCACCCCACCACTACGACTTCCGGCGCCTGCGCCAGACCCCGGCCGAGACCCGTGCGGAGTTCCAGCGTCTCGGATGGACGAAGATCGTGGCATTCCAAACCCGCAATCCGATGCACCGGGCGCACATGGAACTGACCATGCGTGCAGCCAAGAGCGTGAAGGCGAACCTCTTGATCCACCCTGTGGTCGGCATGACCAAGCCGGGTGACGTCGATCACTACACCCGAGTCCGCGCCTATCAGGCGATCATGGACCGCTACCCGCGCGGGACCGCCGCCCTGGCGCTTCTTCCGCTGGCGATGCGCATGGGCGGCCCACGTGAAGCTCTCTGGCATGCCCTCATCCGGAAAAACTACGGGGTCACCCACTTCATCGTCGGCCGTGACCACGCCGGTCCGGGCTCGGACTCCACGGGGAAAGAGTTCTACGGTCCGTACGACGCCCAGGAGCTGGTGGTGGAGTACCAGGACGAAATCGGCGTCGAGATGGTTCCGTTCAAGATGATGGTGTACGTCGAGGATCAGGACGCCTATCAGCCGGTCGACGAGCTCGCCGAAGGCACCCGCACCCTGAGCATCTCGGGAACCGAGCTGCGCGAACGTTTGGCGATGGGACGAGAGATCCCAGAGTGGTTCACCTTCCCCGAGGTGGCGGAGGAACTCCGTCGCACCCATCCCCCCCGGACCCAGCAGGGATTCACGGTGTTCTTCACCGGCCTCTCCGGTTCCGGCAAGTCGACGATTGCCAATGCGTTGCTCGTCAAGCTCCTGGAAATGGGAGGGCGTCCGACCACCCTCCTCGACGGCGACATCGTCCGCAAGAACCTGTCGTCGGAGCTCGGCTTCTCGAAGGAGCATCGCGATCTCAACATCCTCCGGATCGGGTACGTGGCATCGGAGATCACCAAGAATGGTGGAATCGCCATCTGTGCTCCCATTGCACCGTATGCGCACACCCGGAAGACCAACCGGGACCTGATCGAATCGGTCGGCGGCTACATCCTCGTCCACATCGCTACGCCTCTCGAGGTGTGCGAGACCCGAGACCGCAAGGGGCTGTATGCCAAGGCGCGGGCCGGGATCATTCCCGAATTCACCGGGATCTCCGATCCGTACGAGGAGCCGACCGACGCCGATGTCGTCATTGACACCACCGAGACGAGCCCCGAGAACGCCGCCAACCAGATCATCCTGCATCTCGAGTCACTCGGCTACTTCGGAGTCCGCCGCAACGGCTGATGACGGACCACTGAGTCATGTCCGCTGAGGCCTGGATCACGCTGGCCGTCGTCATCGGCACCATCGTGATCCTGGCACGGGAGATCCTCCCGCCGTCCGCCACCATGGTGGGAGCCATGGTGGCGGTGATGGTTGCCGATATCGTGACCCCCGCCGAAGCGCTGATCGGGTTCAGCAACACGGCTCCCATCACAATCGCTGCGCTGTACGTGGCGGCAAAGGCCATCGAACAAACGGGGCTTCTCGAGCCGATCGTCGCTCGCGTGCTCGGAGAGAACAGCGGCTTGAGAGGTTCGCTGGCGCGCCTGGTTGCTCCATCCATGTTCGCCTCAGCGGTGATGAACAACACCCCCATCGTGGCGATGCTCACCCCGCAGGTCGAGGACTGGTCGGAGCGACGGGGATGGTCACCCTCGAAGTTCCTGATGCCCCTGTCCTTCGCAGCGATTCTGGGCGGTTCTATCACGCTCATCGGCACCGCCACGAACCTGGTGGTCTCGGGTCTCCTCGACGCGGAGGGATACGAACCGATCGGGTTCTTCGAAATCGCCAAACTGGGACTGCCGGTCGGGTTGGTGGGCGGAGCCCTCATCGTTGCTCTGGCTCCACGTCTCCTTCCGGAGCGTATCTCCCCTCGCGAGGATCTCCACCTCGGGGCCGGTCGATTCGAGGTCGAGTTCATCGTCGAAGCTGACGGCGCCCTCGACGGATTGACCGTCCGTGAAGCCGGGCTTCGAGACCTGCGTGGAGTGTTCCTCGCCCAGGTGATCCGGGCAGACGAGGTCGTCAGCCCTGTCTCGCCTCACACGCGGCTGCACGGGCACGACCGCCTTCGGTTTGTGGGAAAGCCGGACGACGTCGTCGAACTCCACGAGATGGACGGGCTCGTGTCATCCGAACGGGACCAGGTCGAGCGTGTCGCCACTGATGAATCGGCCTACTACGAAGTCGTCATCGGCGGTGGCGCCGGTCTGGCCGGCCAGACGTTGCGCGAAGCCGGGTTCCGGAGCCGATACCAGGCGGCCGTCATCGCCATCCATCGAGCCGGATCTCGAATCGACGCCCAGTTGGGCCGTGTCCCTCTGCGCGTAGGTGACTCACTGCTGCTCATCGCCGACCCGAGCTTCGCGACTCGATGGGCCGACCGGACCGACTTCCTCCTCGTGTCACCTTTGCGTGCCGAGACGCCGACGCGGGTGAGCCCGTGGAGATTCGCCCTCGTCTTGGCGGCGGTGGCGGCGGTGTCGATTCTTCTGGGTCTACCGCTCATCACGGCCGTGCTGCTCTTGGCGCTGGGCGTGGTCGCGGTTGGAGTTCTATCCCCCAGCGACGCTCGGAGGGCCGTCGACCTCGACGTGATCGTCACGATTGCCGCAGCATTCGGTCTGGCGGCGGCGATCAGCAATTCCGGTCTGGCCGACCAGATTTCGGACGTGGCCGTCCGCGTCGCCGGAGGCGATCAACCGATCGGTGTCCTCATCGGGATCGTGCTCGCCACCACGATTTTGAAGGAGTTGGTGACGACCAACGCGGCCGCCCTCCTGATGTTTCCGATCGCGATCAGCAGCGCACTCGCCGTGGGAGGCGACCCGCGCGGGTTTGCGATCGCCGTCGCCGTTGCCGCATCCAAATCGTTCCTGACCCCGATCGGATACCAGACCAACACCATGGTCTACGGTCCGGGCGGCTACCGCTATTTCGACTACGCCCGCCTCGGCCTTCCGATCACGATTGCTGTGGCAGCCTTGATCGTTCTCATCGTCCCGATTGCCTGGCAGTGAGGGCCACCCACCGGAGATAGTGGGTGCCACAGCCCACAGGGTGGGTCAGTCGGCCGCCTCGACCTGGGCCGAGAAGCCGTCGAGTTCCCCAACCGTGGGGTTGTGCGTCCACACCTGCACACCCGCGAGGATGTCTCGATAGGTTTGCTCCTGGCCCGGCCTCACGACCACCCGCAGCGGCGTTCCCTCCGGGACCATCTCTTCGTACTTGGCCAGAATGGCTCGGTGCTGTGGTCGATCCAGGTCGAAACTGAAGACCACGCCGCGCGCCGATTCGATCTTCGGGCAGCGTTGTCCGACCACGATGGGACAATCGGATCCGCCTTCCGGTCCTCCGCACACCTCGACCGGATGACCGGTGCGCTGCAAGAACTCAACGGCGATCGAGGGGTCGATGTCGGGCGGGCTGTCAACGAGGATGGTTCCAAGCTTCTCCATGTCATCTCCAATGGCTCAGCGTGATGCCAGGCTCCGACACCTCGCCTTGGCTGTCAAGGGACCAAAGGGAGGTTTCCAAAGGCGAGTCCGGACTCAACCCTCCGGGCGGGCCGCGTGGACGCTCCTCTTGAAAAATGGAGTCCACCCGAGCGCAACCTCACCTAGCCTGGTTGGGCTATGGGTACCGAACGCGGGATGGCCCGCCTCCGACTGTCGGTGCTCCTTCCATACATCCGGACGAGGAAGGGGCTGGTCGCGCTCACCCTTCTGCTGGTCGTCGCCTCGGTACTTCTCGAGCTTGCCTCACCAATACTGGTGGGACTCTTCATCGACGGAGCAACTGGGACCGCGGCACTGAGTGAGCTGACCCTCCTCGGTATCTTCTTCCTGGCGGCGGGGATAGGAACCCAGGTCTTCAGTGCCGCCTACACCTACGCAGGCACGAAGTTGGGCTGGGACGTCGCCAACGACCTCCGGCTCGAGGCGGCGGACCACCTGGTGTCTCTCGATCTGGACTACCACACGACGACCAGCCCGGGAACGCTCATCGAGCGAATAGACGGTGACATCACCGCGGTAGCCAAAGTCTTCTCTCACTTCGCGGTTCGGGTCGTGGCCGCCGCACTGCTGCTCGTCGGGATCTTCGTCGTGTCCTTCATCAAGAGTGTCGTAGCCGGCTCCGTGGTGGTGGCCTTTGCCCTGGTGGTGGTCTTCTTTCTCTCCAAGACCAGAGCGATCGGTGTGGCGGCTTCCAAGGAGGAACGAGGCATCTCAGCCGAACTGTACGGATTCATCGAGGAGCGGCTGGCGGCCATCGACGATGTGCGCGCCAACGGGGCGGGCGCCTACGTGATGCGTCGCTTCCGCGGGGTGATGCGCCGGTTCTTCTACCGCGGTCGCCGAGCTTGGATGCGTCGCTCGATCATCTGGGTCGGCTCGATCGGCCTGTTCTCGCTCGGTTCGCTCATCGCCTTGGCGGCGGGAAGCTGGCTGGTGCTGGGTGGCACCCTGTCGCTCGGGTCGGCCTACCTCCTGTACCAGTACATGACCCAGTTGGAGAGCCCCATAGAGCAGATCAGCCAGCAGATGCAGGAACTGCAGAAGGCAGCCGCAGGGCTCGCTCGGCTCTCAGAGCTCTTCGCCATCTCGCCGGCCCTCGACCGCACCGGGACCGAGATACTTCCGGCGGGCCCGCTCAGTGTCGAGTTCACCTCTGTGGACTTCTCGTACGGAGAGCAGTCGGTGCTGTCTGGCTTCGATCTGGCCCTCGCCCCCGGAACGCATCTCGGCCTGTTGGGGAGGACCGGGAGCGGGAAGACGACGATCACGAAACTCCTGGCGAGGTTCTACGACCCCACCGATGGGGCGGTGCTCCTCGGCGGCCACGACCTCCGCAACGTCGACCCTGTCTCGCTGCGCCGTCAGGTGGCCATGGTCACCCAGGCCGTCCAGCTCTTCGAGGGGTCGGTGAAGGACAACGTGACCTTCTTCGACGACTCCGTGCCCGACGAGACCGTCGAGGCGGCCCTGGTCGAGATCGGGCTGGGCGCCTGGGTGGACACCCTCGAGAACGGAATACACACCTTGATCGGTTCCGGTGGTGAAGGTCTGTCGTCTGGCGAGGGCCAGCTGGTGGCGTTCGCACGCGCCTATCTGCACGACCCAGGGCTCATCATCCTGGATGAGCCGTCCTCGCGGGTCGACCCCGCCACCGAAGCCATCCTCGCGGTGGCCATCGAGCGCCTCATCGCCGATCGCACCGCCGTGATCATCGCTCATCGCCTGGACACGATCCGCAGCGTCGACGAGGTTCTCATCCTGGAGGATGGTCACATCGTGGAGCACGGGTCGCGCACCACACTCGCAGCCGACCCGTCGAGTGCCTTCTCCGAAATGGTCGAGGCCAGCCACGACGGACTGTTGAACCTGGAGACCGCGCCATGAACGGCGCCAGGATTCTTCGTGCCGCCGTTCGGCCATGGAAGGGCCTCTTCGTTCTGAACGCCATCATCTGGACCACCTTCCACTCGATACCACTGCTCTTCGGACTGGCCGTGGGGTGGACCTTCCGTGCGCTGGAAGGCGACGACCCGAACGGAGTTGCGGTGGCGCTCGGGCTGTTCGCGGCGGCGATCGTGGGACGCCTCTTCGTGTTCGAGGGAGGTGTGTACTTCTACGCCACCTTCTGGCACCGGTGGCTCCTCCTCCTCCGTCGCAACCTGCTGCGTTGGTTGATGGAGGCGCCTGGTTCACGAGTGCTCCCCATGAGCACCGGAGCGGCGGTTTCGACCTTCCGAGAGGACGTCGACGAGTTGGGCGAATTCGTCGAGAACTACACCGACCTGGGCGGGCTCCTTGGCTTCACGGTCGCTGCGCTCACCATCCTTGCCGGGATCGACGCCCGCCTCACGGCCGTCGTCCTGGTACCGATGCTGGCCGGAGCGGTCATCACCCGGGTCACGGTTCCGCTCATTCGGCGCTACCGCGAAGAAATGCGCACTGCCACCGAGTCGGTGACCGGGTTCATCGGCGACCTCTTCACGTCGATCGAAACGGTCAAGGCCGCGGGAACCGAAGAGCCGATGTTGACCCAGTTCAAGAACCTCAACGCTGCGCGCGAGCACGCCGCTCTGCGCGACACCTTCCTCGAGGAACTCCTGCGCTCGCTCCACCGAAACATGGCGAACATCGCCACCGGGCTGGTGCTGATTTTCGGCGCAGGGGCGGTGCGCTCAGGCGCCCTGCGAATCGACGAGCTGGCCGTCTTCTTGGTGTACATCCCCCGGCTCACCGACTACATGGCATGGGGCGGCGACATGATTGCGCAGCACTCGCGAGCCGACGTTGCCTTCGATCGCATGCTCCGGCTCAGTGTCGACGCTCAGCCGGAAGATCTCCTCAGCGCGGATCCACTTGAGTTCGAGGGCGCCCAACGCGGCGATGCCCCGATTGTGCTTCGCCCTCAGGACCGGCTGCGAGAGCTCCGCGTCGAGGGCTTGACCTTCCACCATCCCGAGGGTGGACAAGGCATCGACCAGGTGTCGTTCACCATCCCCCGCGGTTCGTTCACGGTGATCACCGGCAGGATCGGCGCCGGGAAGACCACGCTGATTCGGGCTCTGCTCGGGCTGGTCCCGATCGATGCCGGGACCGTGTACTGGAACGGGGAATTGGTGGCGGATCCCGCCTCGTACCTCGTGCCGCCGCGCTCTGCGTATACCCCCCAGGTGCCTCGCCTGGTGTCCGACTCGCTGCAGAGAAACATCACCATGGGACGTCCTCTCGACGATGCCGAACTCGACGAGGCCCTCGGCCTCGCCCGGCTCCACCACGATGTCGCCCACATGGAACGGGGGCTCGACACCCTGGTGGGGACGCGGGGGGTGAGGCTCTCCGGCGGGCAAGTTCAGCGTTCTGCCGCCGCCCGGATGTTCGCCACCGACGCCGAACTACTGGTGTTCGACGACCTTTCGTCGGCGCTCGACGTCCACACGGAATCAGAGGTCTGGAACCGGCTGTTCTCCCAAAGGGACGTCACCTGTCTGGTCGTCTCCCACCGGCGGCCGGCTTTGCGTCGAGCAACCCAGGTGATCGTCATGGAGAGTGGCCGGGTCGCCGACGTTGGAACACTCGACGAATTGCTGGAGCGGAGCGAGGAGATGCGGGCGCTCTGGGAAGAACTCGACTGAGCCGAGCCATCGCCGATCACCGGCGGCAGCCGGGAACAGGACGGGCTCCTTTCCTCGACGGTAGAAGAGTAGGTTGGGAGAGAAGGAAAAGGGGGACCGCTTGGCCATCAACGAACTGCCGTCCGGGGTGCGCGTTTCCGTGCCGGAGACGTTCACACTGGAGACCGAACCGACTCGACGCGGACCACGAGACCTCCCGAGTGGTCCCGTCCCGATCGGGGCCGCCCCTGGTCCGGACATGGCCGCCGCCCTGGAGGCTGCCGACTTCGAGGTCGTCGATCGGGTCGAACTGACGCCCACATCCGAAGCCACGTCGGTCACGGGTGTTCGCCGTCGCAGCGCCCCAGCCATTCCGGCCGAGCAACCGGTCGAGGTGTCGGTGGATGTGCCACCTGGGGAAGAGGCTGTGGTCCTGGTGGAACAAGACGGCGTCTACTCCTGGGTTCTCCCCAGCGAATCGGAGACGACGACCCGGGCGGGAGGAGTTCGCACCTTCGACCTCTCGCTCCGTGCCGACATCGCCGACGAGGCGCGGACGCGCGGCTTCATCGATGATCTCATCTACTCGAAGGCGACCGCCTTTGTGCTGCGCTACGTGGCTCCGCCCTTGGGCCGGGCGGCCATCCGCCACTTCGAGAAGGTAGAGGAAGGTCTGGTCGTGATGTCCGCCGACGGACCGGCACGATGGAGGCATGCTGAACCCGGGGACCTGACGATGCCTGCCCAGGGTCGCATCCTCCTGTTCGTCCACGGAACGTTCTCCAGTACCTCCAACAGCTTCGGGCCGCTTTGGCAGACCGAGGAGGGGCAGCGGTTCCTGGCCGACGCCGACCAGGCGTACGACCTGGTCCTTGGTGTCGACCACCCCACCCTGAGCGTCAACCCGCTCGAGAACGCGGAGCGAATCGCCGAACTGCTCTCCGCCATCCCCGGGAGCGAGGGCGCCGTCATCGACGCACTCGGATACAGCCGAGGTGGATTGGTGCTCCGCAGCCTCATCGAACGAGTCCTGCCAGAGTCGGACTGGATTGCCACGGTGCGCAAGGCCGCCTTCGTCGGCGTCACCCACCACGGCACGATCCTGGCCAGTCCGAAGCATTGGCATCAGCTGATCGACCTCTACACAAACCTCGTGGTGGCGGGTGCGGGGGGATTGAGTGTCGTCATCCCTGGCGCCGCCCCCCCTGCGGCGATCATCTCATCGAGCCTGAAGGTGATCGGGGCGGCCGTCAAAGCCCTCGCCACCCAGTTGATCGACGATGAGACGATCCCGGGCTTGGCGGCCATGCAGCCTGACGGCGCGTTCGTCGCTTCCATCAATGAGCGGCAGCCCAACCAGCCCGCTCCCGATACGATCGATTACTTTGCCATCACCTCCGATTTCGATGCCGACGACGCCACCGACGAGCTCCCGTCCCGGATGAAGTTCATCCTCAAGGACGGGCTGATGGACCGACTGATGGGCGAAGACAACGACCTCGTCGTCAATACCTCGTCCATGACCTCGGTCGAACCCGGCTACCTGAAGGACACGTGGGAGTTCGGCACGAACGGAACCGTGTTTCACACCAACTACTTCCAGCAACCCGAGGTCCCGCGCGCCCTGGCCAACTGGTGGGAGCTCGCTCCCGAGACGGCGGCGGCCGAACCACCGATGGCGGCGGCACCCGAGCCGCCGAGAGCGGTGGCGCCCGAACAGCCCCGTCGTACTCGCGGAGCCGGGGGTGAAGGTCCGCCTCCTGCGGCGATCGTGCCCGACGGCGACAGCGGACCCGTCGAGATGGATTTCTCGGCCGGCATGGACGAGCAAGTCACCCGAGGCGAAACCGCTTCAATCGAGGTGCGGATCGGCGACGACCAGATCTCGGCCGGCGAGTGGGCGACAGGCACGGGGACGGTCGACGCCTCGGTGCCGATCATCGTGCAGTTGATGTGCCGATCCGGCTTCAGACCGGAGGGCGAGAAGCGAATCACCGTCGACCCGCCGACGGGAGAGACGATCGTTCGGTACTTCGACGTGACGGCCACCGATCTCGGCACGGGACAGATCGACATCGTGTTTCGCCAGGGCCAGGTGCCCATCCTCACCCTGACCTTGGCGCCTGAGGTCGTGGCAGGCGCGCCCGAATCCACGGGTGAGGTGCGCGGTTCGGGGTCGGCGGCTGCTGCGGCGCCGCTGGCCGTGCCGCTGCATCAGCTGAGGATCAGCGAACGGATGAGCGACGGCCAGATCGTCTACGACTTCGATTTCGAGTCTGAGACTTTGGGCGTGCTCATTGCCGCCACCTCCCGGCCGCTCCAGGTCGATCGGGTCTCATACGTCGCCAAGCTGTTCTCCGAGATCGAGGATCGGTGGGTGGGTGCCAGCCGGGACGCCGCCAACTTTCGGCAGGATCTGCGCGCTTTTGGATCCGCCCTCTTCGACGAGTTGGTTCCGCCTGACATCCAACAAGCGATGTGGGAGAACCGGGATCGTATCGACGCCATCCAGGTCCTCTCGACCGAACCGTTCATCCCCTGGGAGATCGTTCACCTGAAGGAGCCCGGAGGTTCGCTGGGACAGGAGGAACACTTCCTCGGCAGCAAAGGCTTGGTCCGGTGGCTGCACGGTTCGTGGCCGCCTTCGGAGATTCGGGTCCGACCCGATCGGGTTCGCGCCATCATCCCCGCCTACCCCGAGGGCACCAACTACCAACTCCCCGAAGCCGAGGCCGAAATGGCGTTCCTCAGCAACGAGTTCGGCGCCACTCCCGTCGGCCCCACCACCCAGGAAGTTCGGGAACTCATCTCCCAGCCCGGTTCGTTCGATCTGCTGCATTTCGCCGGCCACGGCACCGCCGACCAAGGCGACGTGGGCAAGGCGAGACTCATGATGCAGGGTCGCGTAGAGAACAACGCCTACGTGCCCGAGTATCTGAACGCCACCACGGTCAGCGAGTTCGGCAACCTGTCGGACGAGAACGGGAATCGGCCGATCGTCGTGCTCAACGCCTGTCAGGTCGGCAGGGCCGGCTATCAATTGACCAGCATCGGCGGATTCGCGGCGGCCTTCACCAGGGCTGGGGCGGGAGCTTTCGTTTCGTCCTTGTGGTCGGTCGGCGATGCGCCGGCTCGCACGTTCACCGAGACGTGGTACCGAGAACTTCTGAACGGCAAGACCGTGACGGAAGCCACCATCGCCGCCCGACAGGCAGCAGCCGACGCCAGCGACGCCACCTGGCTGGCGTATACGGTCTACGCTCACCCCCACGCCGTTATCGTCCCCGGCTGATCACGCCAGAATCCGAGAACTCCGGGCACTCTGGAGGGTCCTATCATCGGCTGGATCGTCCCGGCTAGTTCGAACCTGACCCCAGGAGTGCCCCCAATGACGCAGCCTCAGACCACCGACCAACCGACCGTTGCCCCGATCTCCGATCAAATCGAACCCCCTGAGTCGACCCGCCCAGGGTTCTTTCGACGCCTCGGACGGGGTTTGTGGACGCTCCTGCGGATCCTCCTGATCCTGGCCGTTCTGGCCGGCATCGGTGCGGCCATCTTCTACGGATGGCCGATCGTCAAGGAACGCTATCTGGACCCGATTGCCGCCAATTCGAGCGCCGTCCAGACGGCCGAATCGCGTCTCGAAGCCAGTGAGATCCGCATCGCCGACCTCGAAGCCCAGGTCACCAGCCTCCAGGAGGCCGACCTCGAAGTGCCGGGACGGCTCGATGCGGTCGAAGGCGACCTTGCCGCCCTCCTCGACACCACCGATAGCTTGGACGGACGGCTCGGAACCATCGAGCGGCAGATCGACCGGCACACGACTCGTCTCGATTCTCTCGGTGAACTTCAAACCGCACTCTCCGCCGACCTTGGCGCGGTGAGCGACGAGGCGACCCGCCAGGTAGATCTGCTCCGTTCCACCGAGCTGTTGTCTCGCGCCCGACTGTTCCTCTTCCAGGCCAACTACGGGCTGGCCCGGGCCGACCTCGCGGCTGCGCAGGCGATCCTGACCGATGTGCAGGCGGCGAATCCCGACTGGGAGCCCACGGTGATGGCCGAGGTGATCGATCGCGTCGAGCGCAGCCTCGGAGCCCTTCCCCAGTTCCCCGTGGCAGCAGCAGACGACCTCGACATCGCCTGGCAGGTGCTCCTGACTCAGGTGGCTCCCGAGCCACTGCCGGCCGAAACCCCAGAGGGCGCCCCGCAGGACGCTCCGGCGGCGACCGACGCCGGCTAGCGCGTTGCTCGTGCTCGGCTGGTCTCAGTCGAGCACGAGCGTGCCCCAGGTCCTCGTGTCGAAGAGACTGCTGTTGGCTGCGTTCGAATACATCACTTCCTGAAGCGCGAAACCCAAGTCGTTGTCGTTGGCCGAGACTCGGAAGCCGATCCGCATTCCGGGTTCTGGAACGATGCCCATTTCGTCCCACAGAATCGCCACATCGACGGCGTAGAAGACCTGATCCACGCCGACGAAGTCGAGATCATCGAGCCCGAGTGTGGAATCCATGGGGAACCAACGGACCGCCGAACTGGTCTGGAACGCCGTCGGCGTGAAGATGGACCCGTCGCCCTGAAAGAGGGTGAGGTTAGGCAGAATGTCGACCGAACCGACCGAGACGATGACCTGGAAGTCGTCGCCGTCCGGGCGTGCCGAGGTCTCATCACCGGCTAGATCGGTGTCGAAGTCGAGATTGAGGCTGTCCCCTCTGAACGAGGTCGCTCCGAACTGATCCTGGAAGTAGAAGTCATCGGCCACCGTGATCTGGGCATAGAGGAAATCGCTGTCCCAGCCGAACCGCCATGCCGTGCCGTGGTCGACCTCCCCGTCCCACTCGTCGGCGGCGAATACCACATGAGGCGTGACCTGGATATCAGTCGGTTGCGTGTCCCAGAGCGGCCAGCCGTCGGCATCGAAGCTGAACAACGGTTCGGCGTGAGCCTCGGGTCCCGGCCGTTCCACGAAGACCTCATCGATGATCGTGTTCGGGACGGTGTCCGGGACGGTGTTTGGGATCGTGACGAGGGTGTTGGGCGTGGTGGTAGCCGGTGTCTCCTCGGGTATCAGAGCGCCGATCACGCCCAGGATCAGGAGCGTCCCAAGGACGCCACCCACTACCCACGCCCAGGTCGGCACGCCTTTCTTCGGGGTCGGCGTGGTGGTCCCGACGTCGGTCGGTCCAGGCGGCGAGACCGGGGCGGCGAAGGCGGCTGGACGGGACGAGGCCTCCTCGGTGTCGGAGGTGTTGGTCGAGCCTTCCGTCATCGGAGGCGGGACCGGCGGCATGGGATGAGAGTGGAGCACCTCGGTGGCGGCGCGCACATCGCCGGGTTCGTCGGTGGACGCATCCTCCGACGGCTCCGCGACCGGGTCGGTCGCAGGCTCCTCTTCGTCGGGTGTCGTTTCCGGCCCGGAGTCGAGAGGTTCGCTTGGGCTCTGGTCGTCTGCCCCGTCGGGAGCTGGTTCCCGGGCGACCGGGTCTCCCTGCACATCGAACACCATGCCGTCCGGCGACCGCATGTTGAGTACCGGCGTGCCCCACTCCACGTCCGCGGCGTTGGTGAACATGGCCTTGCGGGCCTCCGCCGTGGCAGCATCGACCGGGTAGCCATCGGCGACCGCCGCGTAGAACTCGTGGGCGAAGAGGATTGCGGCATCGTCGGAGATCTCGAACTGCATGGCGATCACAGCCGGGATGCCCTGCTGAACGAGACTCTGGGCGGTACCCGCAAAGGGATCGCTGGTGGAGGTACGTGCTCCCTCACACGAGTTCAGAACCGCCAGCCGCAGCGAACGGTGGTCGTGGAGTATCGTCCCGAGTTCGTGACCGGAGACGGCCCGGCCACGCCCCTGCTCATCCTCCAACATCAGCACACCGTCGTCACGCTGCTCGTCGAATCCGCCGTGGCCGACATAGTGAAAAATGTGATAGGTCCCCTGGCGGAGACGCTGCTGGAGCTTGGAGAGGCTCGCCTCGTCGAGACGATCGAGTTCCACGCGACCCGATTGGACGAGGTCGTCGAGCGCCTCGGCCAGCCGCCGGTATTCGTTCTCGACATCGAGGTTCAGGTAATCGGTGGGGCTCGAGACCATCACGAGGATCCGCAGAGGCGGCGCAACCTCGAGCGGCCGGATGCGGGTCGGAAGGTCGATGTAGCGCACCAACGGAGTCTGAGTCGAGAGGACGAGAAAGCGGCCGAGGCCCGACGAATAGAGGTATTCCCAAGGGAGGTCGGCCATGTCGAGGGCGTCGTCGAAACGGACACGCAGCCTGAGGCCCTGCTCCTGACGATCAGCCTCGTCGAGCGCCCGTCGAAAACAGGTGCGCACCTCACCGCTGAACACCGTGTCGTAGAGCTTGCCGCCGAACTGGCGAGCGGCCTCCATCTGCGGAGAGTCGATCCGCCTCATCGACCGATTCGACTGTCCCACTCTCAACAAGTAGTTCTCGAGTTCGAGTCTCGAGAACGGGAATGGAAACTGGGTGGTGGCCTCTCCGGCCGGAGAGTCGATGACCCGCGCCACGTAGTTGTCATCTTCGCGGTCGATCACGAGGTCGAAGTTGACATACCGGTCCATTGCGACACCTCAGCTCGTCCCAGGCCTCCCAGCCCACTACCAACTATGGCAGCCCGGTCTGAAGGGTGCCTGAACGCGCCGGGTTTGGCGTAGGCTGGCCTCCATGAGTAGGTCGCCCGCCGCAGCACTCGAATCCTGGCACCGGTTCGTGGCCGAACGCCGACCTGAACTCCTCGAAGACCTGCTCGGAACCGACGTTGTGTTCAAGGCCCCCACCTATTGGGCGGAGCGACGAGGGAAGACACTCGTGCTGGCCGTTCTCAGCACGGTGATGACGGTATTCGAGGACTTCGAGTACCACCGCCAGTGGATCGACGGGGACGACTGGGCGCTGGAATTCTCCGCCAGGATCGGTGATCTGGCCTTGCGGGGCGTCGACCTCATTCACCTCGAAGACGGTCAGATCGTTGATTTCGAGGTGATGATTCGACCACCCAACGCCGTCCAAGCACTTCGCGAGGAGATGGAGCGCCGACTCGACCGCCGAGGGTGAGTCCTCGGCCGCCCCCTACCGACGCTCCGCGTCAGCCGCCCTTCCACAGGTGCTGGAGGTCCTCGGCCGGGTCCTTGCAGCTGATCCAGGGTGGATCCGCCGTGAGGTCCGCTTCCACCAGGCGGCTGCAGTGCATGCAGTCTTCGACCCTGACGTTGCCGGTCTTGGGGCACCACACCCACCCGTCGTCCACGACCCGCTGCGGAAGGCCGAGCGCGGTGCGCAGATAGGACTTGACGCGCCTCACAACCGCCATGACGTGCCTTTCGATCGCCAATCTTCGCTGGGCTCAGTGTGCGATGAGTGAGAAGCGGCCCGCCAGAGCCTTTCGACCGCCTGAAGGCAGGGCAAACGGCTCCGCTCCCGTCTCGGTCGGGTTTCGGTGCAGGCGACCCAGGCAAGATGCCCCCCAAGGTGGGACTTATGCCCCTAGATGCACATGCAGGAGCAGGCATAGTGTGCATGTGATGCAGGAGATGCATGTATGACTCAAAAACTGCTGACCGCCCATCAGGTCAAGGACATCCTCGATGTAGACACCTCGACCATCTACCGCATGGCCGGCGACGGGCGCCTTCCCGCCGTCAAGGTCGGTCGTCAATGGCGTTTTCCAGCCGACCAGATCGAGCGCCTGCTGACCGGCAACAACGGTGGCCCGGTGCAGGAGCCGGAGACGATGATCACCGAACTCGCCGAGGCCGCAGTGCGCATGGCCGCCCATGCGCTCGGAATCATGATGGTTTTCACCGATATGACAGGGACACCCATCACCGAGGTGGCCAACCCGTGCCGGCGTTTCGAAGCGCGTGCCGGCGACCCCGATTTCGTCGCCGAATGCGCCGCGGAATGGCGGGATCTGGCCAACGACCCCGACCTCCGGCCACGGTTTCGCTCCGGGGTGCACGGATTCGAATGCGCCAGATCGTTCGTGCGGTCGGGAACCCAGCTCATCGGGATGGTGCTGGTGGGTGGGGTCGCTCCGGAGGGGCGCATCGACCCGGACCTCTTCGTCCTGACGAAGTCTGAGCGACAACACGTTCTCGCCGCTCTGCCCGAAACGGCGGCGTTGCTTTCCCGTATCGCCAAGGCGTGCGGAACCATACAAAAACAAAGGAGCACACAATGAAGCGACTGCTTGTCCTCGGGGCCGGAACGGCCGGGACCATGGTGGTCAACAAGCTGCGTCCCCGCCTCGACGAGGCCGAGTGGACCATCACGGTCGTTGACCAAGAAGCGACCCACCATTACCAGCCCGGTTTCCTGTTTCTCCCGTTCGGCGACTACCGCCCGGAAGAGATCGTCAAACCCAAGAAGAACTTCATTCCTGAAGGCGTGGAGCTCGTCATGGGCGAAATCGACCAGGTCGTGGCGGACGAGAACAAGGTTCTGCTCGCCGACGGCACCGAACTTCCCTACGACCAACTCGTCATCGCCACGGGCACCACGCCGCGCCCCGACGAGACCCCCGGCATGGCCGAGGAGGAATGGCGCAAATCTGTCCACGAGTTCTACACCTTTGAGGGTGCCAAGGCTCTGGGCGAGAAGCTCGCCACCTGGGAAGGCGGACGGATGGTGGTCCACATCACCGAGATGCCGATCAAGTGTCCGGTGGCGCCGCTGGAATTCACCTTCCTCGCAGACGACTTCTTCTCGAAGAAGGGCATGCGCGACCAGGTCGAGATCGTCTATGTGACGCCTCTCGGCGGCGCATTCACCAAGCCCGTCGCCTCGAAGCATTTCGGGAACGCTCTCGACGAACGCAAGGTGGTCCTCGAGTCGGACTTCATGATCGAGCGGGTGGACAACGAGGCCAAGGCGATCGTCTCCTACGACGAGCGTGAGATCCCCTTCGATCTCCTGGTGACCGTGCCCCTCAACATGGGCGCCGATTTCGTCGCCCGTAGTGGGCTCGGCGACGATTTGAACTTCGTGCCGGTCGACAAGGAGACCTTCCTGTCGACGCAGTACGACAATATCTTCGCCATTGGCGACGCCTCCAACATTCCCGCCTCCAAGGCAGGCTCTGTGGCACATTTCGCCGTCGATATCTTCACCCACAACTTCCTCCAGCACATTGCCGGCCGGGCCATGACCGAGGCGTTCGATGGGCACGCCAACTGCTTCATCGAAACCGGGAACGGGAAGGGCATGTTGATCGACTTCAACTACACGACCGAGCCGCTGCCGGGCAAGTATCCGTTGCCGGGAGTCGGCCCCTTCAGCCTGCTGAAGGAGACCGAGATGAACCATTTCGGGAAGCTGTTCTTCCGTTGGATGTACTGGAACCTGTTGCTGCCCGGCAAGGAGCTGCCTCTTCCTGCTCTGATGAGCATGGTCGGCAAGGATCTCGAGGAGGCCACGTCGTGACGACCCCGACCATGACCCCCACCATCGAGGAGCGCCTGGACCGTATGGCCCTCCAGTTGGAGGTGCTCACCGACGAGGTGATGCGACAGCGGGCCAGTCGGGAGCGGTGGTCGGAACTCACCGAGGTGGTGACACCAATCGCTTCGCAAGCGATGGACACGATGTCGACCGAACTCGAGGATCTCGACCTGAGCCTTGACGATCTTGCTCGCTTCGCCAGGACGGCGGCGGCCACCCTCCCCACCCTCGAGAGGCTTCTCGCACAGGTGCCGGTCGTCGCCGAGCTGGTCGAGGTGGCTGCACCGCTGGGCAGGCCCGTCATGGACTCGGCCACCGACGCCATGGCGACGCTCGATGAGCGAGGCTACTTCGACCTGGCTCGGAGCGGTCTGGGTGTCCTGGACCGGGTGGTCACCTCGTTCACCGAGGAGGATGTCGAAGCCCTCGGCGACAACATCGTGCTCATTCTCCAGACCGTTCGCGAAATGACCCAGCCGGAAGTCATGCAGATGTTCCAGCGGACCTTCACGACCGTCCAAGAAGGAGAGCACGGCGAGTCGGGCGAACCCCCCGGAGCGTTTGCCCTCCTCAAAGAGATGCGAAATCCGGAAGTCCGACGGGGCCTCAACAAGGCTCTCCACATGCTTCGTTCGCTCGGCGACGAGACTCCCGCTTCGGGAGCACTCGAGCCGGTCGACGGAAACAAGAACTAGCAACAGGAGGTAGTGCACATGGCACTCGCAACAATGGCCAACCGAGAGATCCACGTGGATGAGGAAGGCTTCATGACCGAATTCGATGAGTGGGACGAAGAGCTGGCGAAAGTGCTCGCCGGCAACATCGGAATCGAGCTCACCGATGCCCACTGGCCCGCCATCAAGTTTCTCCGCGATGACTACAAGGCCAACGGGGTGACCCCAACCCTGCGCCGCGTCACCAACGTCGGAGGCATCGCCACGAAGGAACTCTTCGTGCTCTTCCCGAAGAAGCCGGCCAAGAAGATGTCCTACATCGCCGGCGTTCCGAAGCCGGCCGGCTGCGTCTAGACCCCCCCACCAAGAAGGAGTTCACATGACAACTGTCAGCGAAACACAGACGGCGCCGATTCCGTCTTTCGACGATGATGAGGGGCCGGATCGCAAGCTGGTGATCATCTGCTCGAAGGGCTCTCTGGACATGGCCTATCCGGGTCTGGTGCTCGCCAATGCGGCACTCGGCGAAGGAATCGAGACGCACCTCTTCTTCACCTTCTGGGGATTCGACATGATCACCAAGAAGACGATGGGGCATCTCAAGTTCAGCCCGCTGGGCAATCCGGCCACCCACATGCCGAATTTCGTCATGGGCATGCCGGGTATGACGTCGTTTGCGACGCACATGATGAAGAAGCAGATCGAGGGCCTCGAAATCCCAGAGGTTCCCGAGTTCATGGATCTGATCGCTGATGCCGGCGGTCACCTGTGGGCCTGCCGCATGTCCGCGGACATGATGCATCTCGAAGAGGACGATCTCTATGACCGGGTCGAGGGCATCATCAATGCCAGCGACTTCATGGACATCGCCGAAGGGGCCCAGACCCTCTTCATCTAACCCTCGGCACTCCGACCGACGGGCCCCTTCCCCCGGGGGCCCGTCGTCGCGTCCCGGTCCGTTGGCGACTCCGAATCGGGGGTCGTTAGCCTGATACGGTGACCCTCATCGAAATCTCGCCAAACCAGGTGCTCCTCGAAGGCCTTCACGCACTCAAGCACGCCGTGCGATTCGGCGCCGACATCCAGCGCATCCTCGCCTCCACGGAAGCCGACCTCGCCGCACTGGTTGAACGGGTGGCGCCCGATCTCGCTTCCACCCTCGACGCCAAAGTGGAGAGAGTCTCTCGCGCCGAGTTCCAATCGGCCACGAAGAGGCCCCACCCGACCGGGATCGTCGCCATCGCCGCTCGACCGGCGCCGATTCCCTGGACCGAGCTCTCGCGGCTGGGTCCCGTGATCGTGATCGAGGATCCCCGTCACCACGGAAACGTCGGGGCGGCCATCCGGATCGCTGCCGCCGGGGGCGCCACCGGCGTCGCGACCATCGGGGATCTCGATCCCTGGTCACCGGGGGCCATCCGCGGATCGGCCGGACTCCATTTCGCCGTTCCAGTGCTTTCGCTTGGGACCCTCCCCGCCACCGATCGGCCGGTGTTCGCCTTCGATCCAGACGGCGAGGACCTCGCCCGGGTAGCGATCGACGACACCGCTGTGCTCGTCTTCGGTTCGGAACGGAACGGGCTCAGCGCTCCCCTCAAGCAGCGCGCCGATCGGCTCGTCGGGTTTCCGATGCGCGCCGGGGTTTCGAGTATCAACCTGGCCGCTTCCGTGGCCGTCGGTTTGTATCACTGGCGCCTGGCAGGGAGATTCGAGACCACTCAAGGCACGGGAACGGCGAACACCACCACATTGTCGTCATAGCTGCGCACCGCCGGGTTGAACACCCCTCCACACGTGATCAAGGTGAGCACCGGCTCGCCCGTGCGAGTGAAGATCTCGTCGGTGGGTAGCGCCCTCTTGTCGTACTGCTCCGCGGCGGTCACCTCGAATTCACGGGTCGTCCCGTCTTCGTATTCGACCACAACACGGGTGCCCGGTTCGGAGAGATAGAGATCGAAGAATGCTCCCCGCCTCCCATTCCAGTCCACATGGGCGGCGATGACGGCCGAACCCTCGTCTCCGGGCGAGGAACTGAACTCGTACCAGCCGGCCACCCCTGCGCTTCTGGGGATTTCCATCTCGTCGTTTTCGACGTCGTAGCCGACCACCTCGATCGGGGCATCGATGGCGAGCTCGCCGATGGAGAGGCGAACCGGCCTCCTCGTCGACGGAACGGCGACATCCTCCGGACGGCCCGACACGACCCGGATGTCCCCCAACTCGAGGCTCGGCTCGGTGGCGGCCACCGTTGTGGAGGTGCTGTCGGCCGGTTCGGTGGTGGCTGTAGTCGGGGAGGTGGCGGCAACCGTGGGCTCCACCGGCACTGTGGTGGCCAGGCGGGGACGGTTCGAGACACTCTCCCCCCCGAGATAGATCCACACGGCACCGACGGCCAGCAGACCGAAGACGACCATCGCAACCACAGGTTTCCAGCTCCGCATGTTCACTCCATGCGAGAGGGGCCCGGCTTCACCAGCCGAGCCCCTCTCATCGTCAGGTCTTCCCTTCGGCTTTCGCCGCGAAGACTAGGGCTTGCGAACCAGCGCCAGGCGGGCCGAGCCGGCTACACCGACCGCCGCTACCGCCGCCACGGCCAGCAGCCACACGCTTGCACCGTTGGTGGCGAGATCGCCGGAGCCGGACGGGACCGCAGCAGGAGCGCTCTGGAGGTCGCCGATATCCTGGATCACCAGATCGAACGTTCCGCCGGCCAGATCACCGGTTGCGTAGACGATCCGGTTCGTTCCTTCGACGACAGCCAGGTCGGCAGGACCGAAGACGGCCGCATCGACTCCGGTACCGGCAGCAGCAATGGCGACCGAGTAGGTGTCGGCGGGAAGCTCGACCACACCCTCATTGGGGTTCTCGACGCCGGTGAACACCTCGGTCCCGTCGGCAAGGAGGATATCCACGGAGGGGGCAGCCGCCGTGTGGCGAACAGTCAGTCGTCCCTCGCCCGCATCGATGGTCGTCACGTCATTGACGAAGATCGAGATCGTGGGGGTGGCATCGGCGGTCAGGTGGGCGACGATCGAGGCGTCGAGTCCGTCGGTGACGGTGGCCGAGCCCTCGAGGACCGCATCCTCGACGCTTCCGCCGGCGGCGGTGATAGCCAGGGCGTAGTCACCAGCCGGCAGACTGAGCGGGCCCGCCACGTCGCCGGGAGCGAAGCCTTCGAGAGTGAGATCACCGTTGACATAGACATCGACGGTCAGTCCGGGGATTCCGTGCACCACGGTCACGTTGCCACCGCTGCTCTGCGCACCGGCCGGGATGGCCAGCAGGAGCACGGCGAGGAACGCCGATACGGTCAAGAGAGTCTTTTTCATTTCTTCCTCCACTGTTGGGTGTGATGGGTGTTCGATGCCGACCGGGTACTTGGACGTCTTTTTTTATCACTAATTGTTGCTTGCCAGAGAAACCGGGTAGCGTCCTCCCATGCTTCTCACGAAAAAGGTGCATCTCGACGCCCTGCGCGATCGGGTCGCCGCAGCAGCAAGTCAACCGTTCAGCCACGCCGCCTACCCGCTCGAACACACGCTCGACTACCGCGGTGACCCGGGCTTGTTTGGACCTGAGTCGGCCACATGGAAGATCATTGGCGACACAGCGGCGTTCGTCGGCGGCATCCGCGCACTTCTCATCCAAGGAGCCCATCCCGAAGTGGTGGCGGGAGTCGCCCAGCACTCGACCTATCGCGACGATCCCCTCGGGAGGCTCTCCCGCACCTCGGCCTACGTGACCGCCACTTCCTACGGCGCCATGCCGGAAGTCCGTGAGGCCATCAGCCGGGTCAGGACGGCCCACCAACCCGTCCGTGGCACGTCTCACCGCGGGCGAGGCTATTCGGCGGGGCGACCCGAACACGCCGCCTGGGTGCACAACGCTCTCACCGACTCCTTCCGAGCCGCCTACGAGGCCTACGGTAGGGAAGACCTCGCCCAGGAGGATTACGACCGCTTCGTGGCCGAGCAGACCCGTGTTGGCACACTGCTCGATGCAGCCCCGCTCCCGACCAGCGCCTCCAGCCTGGCCGCCTGGATGACAGACCACCCAGACCTGGCGCCGAGTCCGGGCATGCTGGAGGTGGTCGAATTCCTCCGATCCCCACCGCTGCCGATGCCTCAGCGAGCCGGCTACGAATTGCTCTTCAGGGCTGCCGTGGCAACGGTGCCACCTCGCCTCATCGACATCCTGGGACTCGACGTTCCTCGCGGCGCCGAATCGATCGGCCGGGCCGCCGTGGCTTCCCTCCGGTGGGCCTTGGGATCCTCGCCCTCCTGGAGAATCGCATTGACGAGGGTCGGTGCGGCCCCTCCCCCGGGCCTCTTTCGACAACCCGCCCCGTCCGGACCCCCATCGTGATCTCGGCGGACCGCCTCGGTGACGGTCCGTCGTTTCTCATCGAAGTCTCATGGTCGCCTGCCATGATGTCGCCATGCCAGCCAGCCGGATTCTGATCGTCGAGGACGACCCGCGGATCGCCGCCTCGGTCCGCCGCGCACTCACCTACGACGGCTACCGGGTCACGACCGCCGCAAGCGGTCTTGAGGGTTTGTCAGAACTCAGGAGAACAGCACCGGATCTGGTGGTCCTGGATCTCATGCTTCCCGAGGTCGATGGACTGGAGATCTGCAGGCGGATCAGGGAATCCGGCGATCCTGTGCTGATCCTCATGCTGACGGCCCGTACGGCCATCGCCGAGAGAGTGGCGGGTCTCGATGCAGGAGCAGACGACTATTTGACCAAACCGTTCGCGCACGACGAACTGCTCGCCCGAGTCCGGACGCTCCTGCGGCGGAGTCCTCCGATCGATGATCGCGAAACGCTCGCCTTCGCCGACGTCTCGATGGACGCAGGGACGATGGAAGTCGAGCGGCGAGGCAAGACGGTTGAACTGACCGCCCTCGAGTTTCGGCTGCTCGAGTATTTCCTCAGAAACCCTCGTCTCGTATTGAGCCGCTCGCAGATTCTCGAATCGGTCTGGGGTCTCGACACCGACACCACGTCGAATATCGTCGATGTCTACGTGCGGTACCTTCGCCAGAAACTCGAACTCCACGGTGGGAGCCGCCTGATCCAGACCGTGCGCGGCGCCGGATACAGCCTCCGCGAAGCCTCGTGAAGATCCGCTGGAGATTGGCCCTCTACGGAACGGCAGTCGCCGCCATCGGAATGATCATCTTCGCTGCCTCACTCGTCGGCCTCGTGAGACGCAACGGACCCACCAATCAGATCACTTCCCTCGGCGTAGTGGCGGACGAGACAGCCGCAGCCATGGAGGCGATACCAGCTGCGGATTTCCCACCCGACGCCCCTCTCCTCGTTGCCGACCTCACCGACAGTTCGGACCCATTCGTCCAGGTGGTCACCGACAGCGGGGCTGTTCTCTATCGCACTGCCACGCTCGACGGCGCCGACCCGATGATCCCCGAGGCCGACCGTCGGGCAGCTCTCGTCTCCGGAGAGGCCATCACAGCCACACTGGCCGGCGACGACTACCGAGTCCAGGTTCGACCGTGGGCGAGATCCGACCTTGGCACCCAGGGAACCGTCATCGCCGCCCAGTCGGCCGCCGCGATCGACTCGGAGCTGGCCGGTCTCAGCTTCGTGATCTGGGCGGCGGCCTTCATCACCATGATCGCCGCGGCGATCGTGAGCTGGATGGTCTCGGGCCGGGCAGTTCGTCCTCTGGAGCGACTGGCGGTGACAACCGACGCCATCGGCCAGACAGGAGATTTGAGTCGGCGGCTGCCGACAGTGCGACCCGACGACGAGGTAGGAGCCCTCACCACCAGTTTCAACACCATGCTCGAACGCCTTCAGGACGCCCAAGATCAGACCGCCGCCGCCCTCACCGCCCAACGACGGTTCGTCGCCGACGCCTCCCACGATCTTCGTTCTCCACTCACCACCATCCGCAACAATGCCGGTTTCTTGGCGGAGCGCCCCGACATCAGCGAAGCGGACCGCGCCGATTCGGTGGACGACATCCTCGCCGAGGCGGAAAGGATGTCACGACTCATCGACGACCTGCTCGACCTGGCGAGTTCAGACCTCGAGCCGGATCGGATTCGGGTGGGCCTAGACCTGGCTGCCATCGCCGGCGACGTGGTCCGCCGCATCCAACCCCGCCATGCCCACGCCATCATCGTGGTGGGGCAGGGCCCGGTTCCGCTGACCGGCGATCCCGACGCCCTCACCAGAGTGGTCGAGATCCTGGTCGAGAACGCCTGCCTCCACGGTGAGAGCGCCGTCGAGGTGGAGGTGGAGACAAAGCGCGACCAGGCCCGGCTTGCGGTGAAAGACCGCGGGCCGGGGATCCCAGAAGCAGATATCGACAGAATCTTCGACCGCTTCTATCGAGTCGACCAAGCCAGGAGCACCGCCGGAAGCGGCCTGGGCTTGTCGATCGCCCGGAACCTGGTGGTTGCACAAGGCGGCTCCATCTCGGCCCAGAACCGCCCAACCGGTGGAGTCGAGGTATCGGTGGTGCTCCCGCTGGCCTGAGTCTCATGGGGGACTCATGTTGCGCCCATCGAGGACCAATGTGGATCGTTCACAGTGCAGACATGAGCACACCGGTAACGTCCCCAGTGGAACCACCCCCGCTTCCACCGATGGTCCCGGGTTCCACCCTGCCACAGCTGGAACTGGCGCGAATACTCCTCATCGTGCAGGGTGCCCTCGGGACGATGGCCTCGATCGAGACGTTCATCGTCATGGTCGCCACCGGCGCGCCGCTGGCTTTCCCTCTGGCGGCGTCATGCGGCCTGACAGCGGCCACCCTGGTGGCTGCCGGCCGCCTGTCTCGCAATGGCAGGGGGACTCGGCGATTGGTCATACTCCTCGAGTCGATGTGGCTGGCGGGGGCGGCCATCGACGTGGGCCTCAGCATCGCCCTCGCCCACCGTGGCCTTGAGCTCGTTCCTTCCCTGACCCGAATCGTGATGCCGGTCGGGATCATCGTCCTGCTCACCCGCCCGCCTGTCAGGGCAGCCAGCCGGGGGGCGGCGCGATGATCCTTCATGCGGAGTCGCCCATCAGCAGGGGCTTCGGGGACTACGCCATCAGCCCCATGTACCTGGTCATCGACGAGCATGGCATTGCCCTCATCCTGGCCGCCCTCGTGCCGCTCGGTTTCTGGGCCGCCAGTCGTTGGGCGGCGCGCCGTGACGGCCTCACCCGTCGCCTTTTCGCCGGCTACCGCCGGCGGCCCGCCGGCCACAAGCTCGCCGCGTGGATGGTGGGCTTCTCGGCGACGATCCACCTCGGCCTGGCACTCGGGCACGAGACCAGTGCTTGGAACGCCGCCTACCTGGCGGGGGCGGTGGGGATGGGGTTCGCCCTGGTCCACATCGTCGAACCCCGCCGACGGTCCCGCGCCTTGGTGACGACGATTCTGGTGGGATCGGTACTCGCCTATGTCGGTACAGGTCTGGCCGGCCACGCTCCCGACCAATTGGGCCTGGCAACGAAACTGGCCGAGATCACCGCCCTCATCGCCCTGGCCGACCCGGCCGCGCTTGGGCGACTGCGACGAGGCGCCGCCACCGCCGGAAGGTTCGGCCTCGTCGTACTGGTCAGTCTCTCGGCATGGATCGGAGCATTGCAGAGCGGATCCGGCGGACACCACGCCGGAGAGACGCCGGCTCCGGGAGTGGCGTTGCCGATCGGGGAGGAACGAGCCCCCACCACCGATGAAATGAGAGCCGCGGACATGTTGTACGCCGAAGCCGTCGAGGCGCTCGCCAAGTACCACGACCCGGAGGTGGCTGCCGCCGACGGATACAGGGTCGACGGGCTCCACGGTTCGGACTTCCACGCCGACAATCCGACGCATCTAGAGGACGGACTGCTCCTGGATCCAACCCGCCCCGAAACCCTCGTCTACGCAGAGAGCCCCGGCGGGCCGATTCTGCTGGGAGCGATGTTCCAGATGCCCGACATCGGCGAGGCGGGACCGGCGGTGGGTGGTCCCCTGACCGTTTGGCACGCACACGATCACGTCTGTTTCTCGCTTCTCCCGCCGACAATCGGCGGCCTGATGGACCCCTTCGGACTCTGCCCAGTGGGCTCAATCACCATTCCGATCACCAACGAGATGATCCATCTTTGGGTGCTACCCGGTCTCGACGACCCCTTCGGTGACATCGACGACGAGTGGCTCGAGGAGTATCTCGCCGCGCAGGGCTGACGAGGTGGCGCTACACACGAGCCGGGGTGTTCGGGGTGACCACTTTCCGACTCACAACGCCGAAGACGACCAGCCCGATTCCGGCCGGAACCCAGTAGTCCACGATTCGGTACACCAGCACCGGAGCGACCACCGATCCAGTTGAGAACCCGAAGGCCGACAATACGCCGATGATGCCACCTTCGACGATGCCCAAACCGCCGGGAAGGCCGGGCAAGCCACCGATCAGCATGGACAATCCGTGCGCGACGAAGACCTCCGAGGGGCTGAGGGAGATCCCGAAAGCCTCCAGGGCCGCCCACAACACCGCCGCCTCCGAGCTGACCCGCAGCGCCACCAGCACGGCTTCCCTCGGCGTGACCCTGCCTCCCCCCGAGGTCGGAGCGAGGTAATCCCTGACCGGACGGGGGAGGAGACGAACAAGGCGGTCGAGTGACGCGGCGCCGGCCAACACGACCAAGCCGGCCACGGTCAGCGCCACGCCAAGGACCAGAGCACCAGCGAACAAGAGCGGATGAGGACCCTCCGTGGTGATCCATATGAGCCCCAGGCCGGTCATCACGAGCAGGCCGGCATAGGTGAGCATCGTGACGCGGACGGCCGCACCTGCCGCGTCGGACTCTTCGTTCTTCACGGTCAGAGCCATGGTCGAAGGTGTCAGAGCGCCACCGGCTGGGAGAAGGCGCGCCACGGCCGATCCGGTCAGGGCCGCGGCCACCGCAGCCCTCCAACTCAGTTGGTGACCGATCGCCGCCAGACCTTCCTTGAAGAGGCCGGCGAACATGCCTTTGGCGAGAAGCTCGAAGAACAGCGCCACGGCCAGAAAGACGAGGGCACGCCCCGTGAACCGTGGCAGATCCCACCGTTGGGCGGCAAAAGACAGAGCTCCTGCGTATGCAAGGAAGCCGAGGAGGACGAGAACAACGCGCACGCCTGAGAGAAAACGCCGGGGGGCGTCGGACGCTGTCATGCCTCGAGTCTGGCAAACTCCAAGCCCCGGTGGGAGAGGATTTCGGTTCAAGCCATTTGAAGCAGCTGCAGAACGTTCCCGTCCGGATCGGAGAAGGTAGCCACCCACCCTCCCCAAGACTCGCGCTCCGGAGGACGCGAGAACGCGACTCCGTCCGCGGCGAGCCGTTCGTGGACGGCAGCAATGTCGGCCACGGCGAAATTGACCATGAGGCGCAACGGATCCGTGGCTGGGCCGGCGATACTGCCGTGAGTCGCCACCGTGAGCCGCACGCCGCCCCATTCGAAGTTCACGAAGCGATGACGTCGCGAACGTGGCGCCAGGCCGAGGGTTTCGGTATAGAAGGCGGCCATCCGTTCGAAACGATCTTCACTGGTCCACACCAGCACCCCAGCCAGTCCATCGATGTCTGACCCGTGGTGCGTCATGCGCCCACCATATCCGACCGGCGCTCCGGCGGCTGCCGTGTAGCCTCGCCCGATGCCCCAGCCACCGCTGTTCACCCGGCAGTTCCTCTTCGCCTTCGGGTCGAACCTGCTCATGGGCGTCACCTTTGCGTTGTTCATCCACTACGCCGGGTTCCTGACCGAGTTGGGCGCCGACGAACCACAAATCGGACTGATCGTCGGGGTGGGAAGCCTGGGGTCGCTCCTCCTGAGGCCCTATGTGGGACAACTCATGGACCGCATCGGTCGCCTCCCCCTCATCCACGCCGGAAACCTCATCAACCTCGCCTCCACCGTGCTGTACCTGACCGTGACCGAGATCTCGTGGTGGGTGTACACGTTGACCATCATCCACGGTTTCGCCGAGGCGATCCTCTACACCGCACTCACCACCTACGGCGCAGACATCATCCCGGCCGAACGCCGCACCGAAGGCTTGTCCTTCTTCGGAGTCTCCGGGCAGCTGCCCATTGCTCTCGGGGGCCTGCTGGGAGACTTCATTCTGAGACGCGGGGATTACTCGCTCCTCTTCGGGGTGTCGGCCGGCATTGGCGGCCTGGCCCTTCTGGCCGGTCTGACGCTGCGTGAAGTCGAACGATCCGAACTCGAGGCAGCGCGCGGTTTCTTCCACGCCGTTCGCCAGGCACCACTGCTGCCGCTCTGGCTCTTGAGCTCCACCTTCGCCGTGGCGGTGGTGTCGTTCTTCACCTTTCTCAAGACCTACGTCCTCGACACAGGCATCGGCTCGGTCGGGACGTTCTTCGCCCTGTACTCGGCAACCGCCATCCTGCTCAGGGTGGTGGGCAACCGCCTCCCACGCCTCTTCGGCGAATTCCGCGTCCTCGTTGCCTCTCAGATAGCGCTGGCGCTTGGGCTGCTCTCGCTGGCGATGGCCAGTTCGGACACCGGGGTTGCGATCTCGGGGATCCTGTGCGGCGCCGGCCATGGGTTCGCCTTCCCGATCCTCTACTCGCTCGTCGTCACCCGGTCGGCCGGTGCGGATAGAGGTTCGGCCCTGAGTGGCTTCCTCAGCTTCTTCCCTCTCGCCGGGCTGTTTGGTGCTCCGATTCTCGGCGGGATCATCAAAGGGTACGGCTACGCAATCATGTACACGACGGTCGCCGCGTGTGTGGCCGCTGCCACGGTGGCTTTCGTCATGTGGGAACGCAGCCGCCGTGTTCCGGCCCCGGTGTGACCCCGGATGGGCCGACAAGACTGCGTGCGTCGCCCCGAGCCGTCGGTTCCGTTCATCGGTCGACCTTTCTCGGCTCGAACCGACGAACACACCTGGACCTAGGATCGACCCCGAGGTGATCGATACGGCGAGGGAGGTGATCGATGCGACGAGCCGAATACCACTTCGAGTCCGTGTGGGAGATGGCTGGACCCGTGGCGACGGTATTCGACGCCCTGCGCGACTACGAGCGCTACCCGACTTGGTGGCCGGACGTTCGGTCGGTTCACCAGATCGAGCCGGGCGACGAAGACGGCACCGGCATGGTCGTGCGCTACGTGGTCGCCAGTCCGCTCGGCTATGCCCTGGCCTTCGACGTGACGCTGGCCCGTCTCGATCCGCCTCGGTTGATCTCGACCCGCTCATCCGGCGACCTGGTCGGGACCGGAGATTGGATTCTCTCCGAGGCAGCCGGGATCACCACTGCCACGTACGTCTGGAATGTGGCGACGACACCAAGATGGATGAACCTCGTTGCCCCTCTCGCCAGACCGCTCTTCTCGTGGGCCCACGCCCGAGTCATGAGGCGCGGCGCTCGTGGTTTGACCGACCATCTCAGTGTGGATCTGCTGTCTTCGAGGTGAGTTCGTTCGAGGTGAGGTGACCCCGGCTCACGACGGTCACTCCTCTGCCTGCGGCGAGTTCTCGGCGTGTTAATGCGTTCAGCCTCGGTTATCGGCCCTCCGCCTCTATCGTCCGACCATGCACCGATTGGCGATCCTGGTGGCGATGGCTCTGGTGGGCGGCGCATGCTCATCCGCCGACGTCGCCCCCGATCCTCCTTCCGATCCATCGACAGATTCCCGCCCGGCTCCCTCCACCACCCTCTTGTCTCCACCCACGACGGCTCCCGGCCCGGCAACTGGCAGCGAGCCGTCGAATCCCCCGGCTTTCGTGCCGACCGGCGACCTCGAGCCGACGGTGGCCGCCGACGTCAGCATGCTGTTCGAAGGCCTCGGCACGGGGTTGGATCTGGAGGCAATCGCCTCGATCGGCTCCTCAGGCGACCCCCGCCTGGCCTGGCTGCTCTCCGACCTCTTCCGATTCGTCGGCCCAGGCACGGCACGGGACTCCTTGGCGGAGGCTTTCGGCGAGTTGACCGGGGTGGTGGTCTCGGACTCGAATCCCTGGGGCGAGTCGACCAACCTTCTCATCGGCTGGGACCTGGCTGAGCCTCCGGGGTATCGGGAACTGAAGGGTGTGCTTTTCGCCACGATCGACGAGAGATGGGCTCCCTTCTTCGAAGACGCCGACAGCGAGATCGATTACCGCTATCTCAACTGGGGCGGCGTTCGGCCCGACGATCGCCCGCTCGGCGATTACGAGGCGGCCTGCCGGGGAGGGTGTATCCCCGCTCTCGACAACCCGGTCGTGACCGACGCAGCCGGCGGCGCCTGGTACCCGGACGATGGGATCGTCTTCGCAGTGGCGATCGGCGACGAGGCCCGCGCCTACCCGAAGAACATGATGGAGGTTCACGAGATGGTCATCGACACGGTGGGAGGGGTGCGGTTCGGGATGCCGTACTGCACACTGTGCGGCTCGGCCCAGGCGTACGACCTCGAGTCGGTACCCGACGGCGTGGAACCGCCGGTGCTGAGGACCTCCGGCCTTCTCTCGAGGTCCAACAAGGTCATGTATGACCTCAACACCTGGTCCGCATTCGACACGTTCACCGGGCGGGCCGTGAGCGGTCCCCTCCGAGAGCAGGCGGTGGCTCTCCGTCAACTCACGGTGGTCACCGCCACGTGGGGTGCCTGGAAAGACGCCCACCCGAACACGACGATCCTGGCTGAGGACGGCGGCATCGGACGGGCCTACCCGCGGGACCCGCTGCGAGGGCGCGACGACAACGGGCCGATCTTCCCGGTGGGCCCTGTCGACTCGAGGCTGCCCGTGCAGGAACTGGTGTTGGGCGTTGAAACGCCCACCGGTCGCTTCATCGCCTTCCCGGTGGCGGGCGCCAGAGCGGCAATCGAGGCCGGAAACGATGTCCGGGTGGCGGGCGTTCGGGTGGTCGCCGACGCAGACGGACTGAGAGCCGAGGAGGAAGACGGGAGCCCCCTGGTGACACACGAAGCGTTTTGGTTCGCGTGGAGCCAGTTCCACCCCGACACGGACCTGTGGTCCGAAAGCGGGCTCTAACCCCCTGCGTCGAGTCCCTGACCCGCCGTCGGGTGGGGAACTCCCCCGCTACTCCACCGTCACGGTCTTGGCCAGGTTGCGCGGCTTGTCGACGTCGAGGCCGCGCGCTTTTGCAATGGAGTACGCAAACAGTTGGAGGGGGACGACGGCGGTGACTGGCGAAATGAGCTCCGGCGCCTCAGGAATCCAGGCCACATCGTCAGCGATCCGCTCCCCCTCCGAGTCGCCCTCGGTGAGCACCATGAACAGGCCGGCTGCCCGGGCCTTCATCTCCTCCATGTTCGAGAGGGTCTTGCCGTGCAAGTGGCTGCGGGTGGCGACTCCCACGACGAGAACGCCTTCCTCGATGAGGGCGATCGGCCCGTGTTTCATCTCGCCGGCCGGGTATCCCTCCGCCCGCACGTACGCGATCTCCTTGAGCTTCAACGCACCTTCCAGCGCGATCGGGAATGAGACCCCCCGACCGAGAAAGAAGACATCCCGCACGTTCTCGTATTTGCGCGCCTGCGCCATCACCGAGTCCGCCCCCTCCAGGAGTTTCTCGACCTGGGCGGGAAGCTCCTTGATCGCCTCCGCCATCACCTCGATGGTGGCGCCATCGAGCGAACCACGTATTTGCGCCAGATAGAGGGCCAGTATCTGCATGACGACGAGCTGGCAGACGAAGGTCTTGGTGGAGGCAACGCCGATCTCGGGGCCGGCCCGTGTGTAGAGAACGGCATCCGAGGCGCGCGCCATCGACGAATCCACCACATTGGTGGTCGACACAACGTACGCACCCTGAGCAGCCGCGTACTGGATGGCGGCCAGCGTGTCAGCCGTCTCCCCCGATTGGCTCATGCCGATCACCATCGTCCGGTCGTCGAGAACCGGGTCGCGGTAACGAAACTCCGAGGCGATGTCGATCTCCACGGGGATGCGCGTCCACCGTTCAATGGCGTACTTGGCCATCAGGCCGGCGTGGTAGGACGTCCCACAGGCCACGATGAACACCTTGTCGAACGTTCGCGCCTCCCGCGCCGTGAGGCCCAGTTCCGGCAGGTGGAGATGGTTGCCGGCATCGATGCGGCCGGCCAGGGTGTCCGCGATGGCTTTCGGTTGCTCGTGGATCTCCTTGAGCATGAAGTCGTCATAACCGCCGCGTTCAGCCGATTCCAGGTCCCATTCGATCTCGCGGATATCGGCTTCGACCACATTGCCGGCCAAGTCGGTGAGCCGGACTCCCCCGCTCGTCAGCTCCACCACGTTGTCGTCGCCCACGATCATCACCGTTCGCGTGTGTTCGAGGATGGCCGGGATATCCGACGCCAGGAAGGTTTCGTTCTCTCCCAAGCCCACCACGAGGGGGCTTCCGCGCCGGGCCGCCACCACCAGCTCGGGATCGGCTTTCCGCACGACGGCGATCGCCAGCGAGCCCACTGCCTTCTCCATGATGCCACCGACGATCTCTGCCAGCGGTCGGTCGCCCATCGACTCCACGAGATGCGCCACGACCTCCGTATCGGTGTCAGACGAGAACGTGTGTCCATCTGCGACGAGCTCATCGCGCAGGGCCGCGTAGTTTTCGATGATGCCGTTGTGGACCACAGCCACTTCAGACGAGCAGTCCATCTGCGGATGAGCGTTCTTCGTGACGGGCGCTCCGTGGGTGGCCCACCGAGTGTGTCCGATCCCGACGGTTCCCTCGTACTCACCCGCGTCGGCGGCGATGGTGGCCGCCAGATCGGCGATCCGGCCGGCCGTCTTCGTCGAGGCGAGCTCGCCGTCGTGCATGATGGCCACCCCTGCCGAGTCATAACCCCGGTACTCGAGCCGGGCGAGTCCTGAGACGAGGATGGATTGGGCCGGCTTCGAGCCGACATAGCCTACGATTCCGCACATGGGCGAACCTTCCTGGTGCGGACCAGACTCACCACGGTTCCGTCTGGAACCCTCACACCGTTGCGTTCTTGTCCCCGACGTTGCCATTCGGGTTTTGAGGGACCGTGAGAGGTCCACTTCCGCATCGTTACGACCGTGAGCAGCCGAGAGGGCATCCGCCGATACCGGATCGCTCCGGAGTTTCGATACTCCCTCTTCCTCGTCACCCCGACGAAGGGCCGGGGTCAGGCGCTTCAAACACGAGCCTGGTCAATCAGTTGTAGCCGCAGCTTACCGTGGCCTGCCCTCTCGGAAAACCAACCGAAGAACCAAAACCGAAGAAGCGGCATAAAGGCACACCGTCGGGCGACCGATAGGTAACTATGCGTGCCTGCCCCAGTTGTACCCAGCCCTTACCCACTGACGCCGCCACCTGCCCATCCTGCGGAGCGGAGACCTCGGCCGGTGTTCCCTTCACGGCCGGCAACGTGGACCCGTGGGGTACTGCCCCTGCAGCCTCCGTCCCGACCGCCTCCTCAGGAGCGGTGCCTCCCCCGCTGCCGCTCAACACCCCGCCCCCTTCCAGCGGCCAGAGTTCCCGAGGAGGCTTCCCCACCTGGGCGAAGGTGCTCCTCGCCGTCGTGGCCCTCCTCATCGTGTTGGGCGGGGCAGGTGCCTTCTTCCTGGTCAGGGCATTCCGCAGCATCGACCCCGAAACCATCGAAGGTCTCGGTGTGACCTCCGACGGCGGCTTCACAACCTTCGACGGCGAGGCGCTCCAGGTGGCCGGACTCGACGGTCTACAGATCGGAGAATGCGTGACGACCGACGGCGCCCCAGCACCCTGTTCGGCCGCCCACGAGTACGAGGTCTTCCACATCGTCTCGATGCCCGGCTCGGACTACCCGGGGTTCGATGAGGTGTTCGACGCCTCGTCTGGGGAATGCACGGACGCCTTCGAGCAGTACGTGGGAATCGACTATTTCGAGTCGGAGTTCTTCCTGGATGCCTTTCCCTCATCGGAGGAGGCCTGGCAAGCGGGAGATCAAGTCATACGGTGTGTCGCCTACGACCCGTTCGATGAGATCACCGGGTCGATCCGTGGGGCCGCCAGCTGAGAGTCAGCGAGCCGACGCACCACCGACCACCCACGCTCCCCCAAAGCCAGAGGCATTGGCCACCGCATGGACGATCGTCGGCGCCACCGTGCTCCGGGCGCTGAGGCGCAGCAAGCAGAAGCCTGCACCGATGATGGCGGAAGCGCCGACTCCTCCCAGCTCGACGGCCGCCGCTGAGCCGACGCCGAGGCGCCGCGGTGCTCCCCCTCGGTACGAGCCCATCGTCTGCCAGGTGGGGATCACATGCCACAACCCGAACAGCGCGCTGGAGGCCCAGACCGCGCCCCGAGGGGACATGGTTTTCGAAAACCAGCCGAGCAGTAGTCCACGGAACACCGTCTCCTCGAACAGGGCGGTGCCGAGTGGAATGCGAACCAGCATCTGCAACGCAGCCTCAGCCGGTGGAGCTCCTGCCGCTCGTTCGTCGTGCAGCCAAGCACGGGACACGGGATGCCGCAGCGCCACGATTGTGCCCCCCAAGGCGGCCAGCGCCCACGGAGCCCCTGACCGGACACCGCGCCTGACGGCTCCGGCTCCGAGGCCGAGATCCTCCCGAGAAAGCCCCATCCGGCGAGCGAGAGTCACGACTCCGCCGGTGGCGGCGGTGTTGAAGATCACGTACGCCCAAGGCGGAAACACCAGGTTCTGAAGGACGTTCCACGTGGCAAGGCCCATGAGGAGCCGGCCGGTGGTCGTCTCGACTTCTCCGTCGGTGACGGCGGTCGCATCGCAATCCGTCCGCGGGGGCGGCCTGCGCTGGTTCCCGGAGAAGCGGGTCGATCGGGGGAGGTTCACTGCCGGCGAGCTGCCCGCAACACCTCGTCGATCGGGGTGGTGGCGAGATCGGCCGGAAGGTTCTGAACGTAGTCATATCCGAACCGGCCCTTGATACACAGGTTCCCCGCCGTGACCGAATGGTCCATCGGGGACATCACCTTGACGATGCGATTGTCCTGGACGTGGAGCTCCAGGTTGCACCCGACTCCGCAGTACGAGCAGATGGTCTTGGTGACCGTCTGTCGTTCCTCGTCCCACACCTCAGCCCTCCTCAGCTCGTACTCCGACCGAAACACCAGCGCGTTCGTCGGACAGACGGCGATGCAGTTTCCGCAGAACACGCACGCAGAGTCTCCCAGCGGAATGTCCAACTCGGTCGAGATGTGCGCATCGAAGCCCCGCCCGGCCACGGAGATGGCAAATGTGTTCTGAGCGTCCAGCCCGCACGCCTCGACGCACTTGTAGCAAAGAATGCACTTGCTGTAATCGCGGACGTACAGGTCATTGTCGACCTTGACCGCCTGGGCCACCGTGGCAGCCTCGTGCCCATCGGTCGGGTCGTGATGCCCGGCATGCCGACCGGAACGATCGCCGTCGGCGACCGGCGGCGCCGGCGGGCCGTAGCGCTCGCCGTCGGCCCCGTACCTGGCGATCCAGCCGGCCAGGGCCTCATCAGCCTGCGAGAGGTCCACCGAGGAGGCCAGGAACTCCAGCACCATCTTTCGCGAGTGGCGGACCCGTTCTGAATCGGTGTGCACCACCATGCCGGGTTCCGCCGGACGCGAACAGGCTGGGACCAGCGTGCGACTGTTCTCCACCTCCACGACGCACACCCGACACACGTTGACCGGTGTCAACGTCTCCAGGTAGCAGAGGGTTGGGGTGTCGATTCCCTGCGAGCGACATGCCTCCAACAGGGTGGCGCCGCGGGGCACGGTCACCTGGCGACCGTCGACAGTGATCTCGATCGTGCCCTCCTGGATCACGAGGCGCCTCCCACCAAGCCGAGCCGAATCGCCGAGCGGACGGCAGACGCGGCGGTATGTCCCAGTCCGCAGATCGAGGCGTCTTTCATCGCCCGGTCGATCTCGTCGATGAGACCGATGTCTGCTTTGCCGGAGCCCGCCAGCGTCCTGGACAAAGCCTCTTCCACACGGACCGTGCCCACTCTGCACGGCACACATTGCCCACATGATTCGTCTCGGAAGAACTGGGCGATGCGACGCACCACGGGCGCCAGGTTGGTGCCTTCCCCGAAGACCATGATCACCCCGGAGCCGAGCGAGACGCCGGCCTCCCGTGCGCCGGCGAAAGTCAGGGGGATTTCCAGCCGATCCGGCCCGACGAAAGACCCTGCCGCGCCGCCGAGGAGCACCGCCTGAATCTGGCCGATTGCGCCACCCGCCATTTCGATGAGGTCGCCGAGGGTGGCGCCGAACTCCACTTCGTAGACGCCGCGGCGCTCCACCGCACCCGACAGACAGAAGAGCTTCGTCCCGCTCGAGTCGGCCGTGCCTGTCTCGGCGAAAGCCTTTCCCCCCTCCCGCACGATGGGCAGCACGTTGACGAGGGTTTCGACATTGTTGACGACTGTTGGTTTTCCGAAGAGGCCGCTCACGGTCGGGAACGGCGGCTTGTTGCGCGGCTCGCCTCGGAACCCCTCGATGGAGTTCATGAGCGCAGTCTCCTCACCACAGATGTACGCCCCCTGCCCTCTCCGCAGTTCGATCTCGAAGCCGGTTTCCGAACCCATCAGATTCGGACCCAGCAGGGAGTTCTGACGGGCGACAGCCAAGGCCCGTTGGAGCCGATCCGTGGCCACGGGATATTCCCCCCGGATGTAGAGGTAGCCCTTCTGGGCGCCGATCGCCACACCGGCGATGGTCATCGACTCGATCACCGCGAACGGATCCTCCTCCATGATCACGCGATCTTTGAAGGTTCCTGGCTCCGACTCATCGGCGTTGCAGATCACGTACCTGGATTCGTCTGCCGAGCGCGCTACCGCCTCCCATTTGGCGCCGGCAGGGAAGGCGGCCCCTCCACGGCCCCGCAGGTTGGCCGAGGTCACCTCGGCCAGCACCTGGTCCGGCCCGATTTCCAGTGCCTTGGCAAGAGCTTCGTAACCCCCGAGCGTGCGATAGGCGGCCAGGTCGAGAGGATCGGCCATCCCGATCCGCGCCAGGAGACGCAAGCCCGCCTGGCCCTGCTGAGGCAGCGGAGCTCCCGCCGAAGAGTCGAGATCACCATTCATGAAGGCGGCAGTCGCCTCGAAGGTCGCCCCGGTCAGCACGACATCGTTGTGGCCGGCTACCTGACCGAAGCAGGCGGGGGCTCGATCGCACTGCCCAAGACAGGGGCTCCGCACCCATGTGGCGTCACCGACCACCGACCCCGGCGGCCCGATCTCGGTCTCCAGCCTGGACAGCAAGGTGTCGGCCCCGAAAGGGGCGCATCCGACATCGTCACACACATGGAGGACTCGAGCCGGCTGTTCGGTGGTGGAGAGCATCGCATAGAAGCTCGCCACGCCGTAGGCGTCGGCAGGGGGAACGGACAACCTCCTGCAGACATACATGAGGCCACCCTCGGAGATCCATCCGATCTCGGCCTGGAGGGCGGCGAGCGCCGGGAGAAGCTCGTGGCGACGCTCCCGGGCTTCCCGACCAAGCCGAGCCACCCGGGCGTCGAGGGGATCACGTTCCAGCGATCCCTCCCACGCCGTGGCGGGAGCTCCCAGTTCTGCGTCCACGGCCTGGCGTTCCCGAGCGGTGGGTTGGGCGTTGGAGAACCGGAGATCCATCAGCCCGTCCTCTCGACCCGAATGGCCGTCGCTTTGAACTCGGCGGTCCCCGACTTCGGATCCCAGTCGTCGAGGGTGATCAGATTCACGTCGACTTCGTCGGGAAAATGGAGGGTTGTGAACATGAGTCCGGGTCGCAAGCCTTCTCGGATGAGAACCGGAGCGTGGAGCTCGCCCCGGCGAGAAACCACCTTGACCAGCTCCCCGTCGGTCACAGCCAGCCGGGCGGCGTCCTCGGGACTCATCTCCAGCACTCCGCCCGATCGGCGCGGTGAGGAATAGCCGCCCGACAGCACACCGGTGTTGTAGGAGTCCAGGTGCCGTCCGGTGGTGAGACGAATCGGGTAGTCCGCAGTGATCTCGTCGGTGGGGGGCGAATGCAACACCACCGAGAAGGGCGCCTTCTGCTCGACGATGGGCTCCCAGAGCCGGGCATGGAGAAACTGTTCCCCCGGATGCTCTTCCGTTGGGCACGGCCATTGCAGGCCTCCGAGCTCGTCGAGACGCTGGTAGGACATCCCGGCGTGCATCGGCGACAAGGATCGCAGCTCGTCCCACAGGTCCTCGGCACCGGGTCGACCCCAGTCGTGGCCCATGGTGGCGGCCAGGTCCGAGAGAATCTGTTGGTCGGGCCGGGCATCACCGGGGGGATCCAGCGCCTTGCGCACTCGTTGGACTCGCCGCTCCGAAGAGGTCACAGTGCCCTCTGCCTCACACCAATCCGCCGCGGCCGGCAGCACGACATCGGCGAGCTCGGCAGTCTTGGTCAAGAACAGATCCTGGACGACCAGGAATTCCAGGTCGTTCAACAGCCGACGGGTTCGACTCACATCGGCTTCCGACTGTGCCGGGTTTTCCCCGATGACGAACAGTCCCCTCAGCTCACCACGTTCCATGGCGTCGAACATGAGGGAAAGGTGCCAGCCGCCTCGAGGGGGAACCGCGGCACCCCATACCGCCTCGAACTTCCCGCGCGCCTGCGGGTCCTCGACGTTCTGGAACCCAGGCAGCTTGTCGGGGAGGGCTCCCATGTCTCCCCCGCCCTGGACGTTGTTCTGCCCACGCACCGGCACAAGGCCTGACCCGTACCTGCCGACATGTCCCGTCAGGAGCGCCAGATTGATGAGTGCCAGCACGTTGTCGGTGCCGATGTGGTGCTCGGTGATGCCAAGGGTCCAGCACACCTGGGCGGTGGGAGCCTTTGCATAGGCATGGGCCAGCTCACGAATGACCTCGGCGGGGACCTTCGTCACCTCTGCTGCTCGGTCGAGCGTCCATTCTTCGACGGCTTTGGAGTATTCCTCGAATCCCGTCGTCGCCCGGGCAACGAATTCCTCGTTGACCAGGCCTGCCGCGATGATTTCGCGTCCGACCGCATTGGCGAGAGGGATGTCGGTGCCCACGTCGATGCCGAGCCAGACGTCGGCCCACTGGGCGGTTTCGGAACGTCGCGGGTCCACCGCGTACACCCTGGCTCCGTTGTGGATTCCCTTGAGGACATGGTGGAAGAAGATGGGGTGGGCCGAACGCGCATTCGACCCCCACATGACGATGAGGTCACACTGCTCGATCTCCTCGTACGAGCTCGTCCCGCCTCCTGCCCCGAGTACTGCCGCCAGACCGGCGACGCTGGGAGCGTGTCAGGTCCGGTTACACGAGTCGATGTTGTTCGTCCCCAGGACAACGCGTCCGAACTTCTGGGCGAGGTAGTTGGTCTCGTTGGTGGCCTTCGAGCAGGAGAACATCCCGAGCGCTTCGCCGCCATGGGCCTTTTCGATGCTGCCCAGTCCGGCCGCCGCAGCGGCCAGCGCTTCGTCCCAGGTGGCGGGCTGGAGTGTTCCGTCACGCCGGACGAGGGGCGTTGTCAAGCGAGGTTGGCGTGCCATCTTCATCACCTCCCTTCGCGTTGCGTCACCCTCACGATAGATCGTCAAGGGCTCGTCCCGCGGCCGCGGGACCGACCCCTAGAAGAGGCCAACGATGCTGCCATCTGGCCCGATATCGACCTGCATGAAGGCGGGCTTCGTCCCGAGTCCGGGCATCGTGCGCATCTCCCCGAGGAGCGGGTAGATGAATCCGGCTCCGACCGAGGCGCGGACCTCGCGGACAGGCAACGTGTAGCCGCTTGGAGCTCCCTTGAGAGCCGGATCGTGGCTGATCGAGAGATGGGTCTTGGCCATGCAGATGGGGAGGTAGCCGAAGCCCGCCTGCTCGAAGTCGGCGATCTGCCGATTGGCGGTGCTGGTGTATTCGAAGGAACCCGCACCGTAGATCTCCCGACCGATGATCTCGATCTTCTCCTTGATGCTGCGATCGAGCGGATAGAGAAACTCGAAGTTGGACGGCTCCTCGGCGGCGGCCACCACGGCCTCCGCCAGCCTCCGCGCTCCCTCCCCGCCGTGGGCGAAATGCTCGGTGGGGACGGCGGCGAACGCTCCGGCCTCGAGCGCGGTTTCCTCGATGAGGGCGACCTCCCGGGCCGTGTCCGTCTGAAACGTGTTGACGGCCACCACGACGGTGACGCCGTACCGGCGGGCGTTGGCGATGTGGGCCTTGAGGTTGGTCAGGCCGGCTCGCAACAGGGACAGGTTTTCCTCGGTGTATGCCACGTCGAGAGGCTTGCCTGCCACGACCTTGGGACCGCCGCCGTGCGTTTTGAGCGCCCGGACGGTGGCCACCAGGACTACCGCGTCGGGCTTGAGGCCGGAGACGCGGCATTTGATGTCGAAGAATTTCTCCATGCCCATGTCGGCGCCGAATCCCGACTCGGTGACGACGTAGTCCCCGAGTTGGAGTGCGACGCGATCAGCCAGGATCGAGCTGTTGCCATGGGCGATGTTGGCAAACGGCCCGGCGTGCACGAAGGCCAGCTGACCTTCGAGCGTCTGCATGATGGTTGGATGGAGGGTGTCCTTCATCAGCACCGTCACCGCCCCCGCCACACCGAGATCCTCGAGCGTGATCTGCGTTCCGGACTTGGAAGATCCCACGACCACTCGCCCGACTCGCTCCCGCAGGTTGCGGAGCGCCGAGGCGTAGTTCTCACCGTCGGCGAGCGCCAGGATCGCCATCAGCTCGGAGGCCACGGTGATGTCGTAGCCGGTTTCCCGGGGTCGCCCGTCGAGACTCCCGCCCAACCCGACGATCACGTTCCGGAGTGAGCGGTCGTTGACGTCCACCACCCGTCGCCAGCTGATCCGGTTGGGGTCGATGGCCAGGCGTTTGAGGTCGAGTTCAGCGAGCTGGTCATCGGTCAAGCGCCCCTCGTGGTACCACCGGGCGTCGATGGCGGCCGCCACCAGGTTGTGGGCAGCGGTGATGGCGTGGATGTCCCCTGTGAGATGGAGATTGAATTCTTCCATCGGAATCACCTGCGAATACCCGCCGCCGGCCGCGCCACCTTTGATTCCGAACGTCGGACCCATCGACGGTTGCCGGATGGCGGCGATTGCCTTCTTGCCGATGAGTCCCAGTCCTTGCACCAGCCCCACCGACGTGGTTGTTTTGCCCTCTCCGAGCGGGGTCGGCGTGATCGCGGTCACATCGATGTACTTCCCGCGCGGTCCACCGCCAACCCGGCGGAGAATGTCGAGGTTCACCTTGGCAGCAGTCGATCCATAGGGGATCAGATCCTCCGACTGGATGCCGTATCGCTCGGCCACGTCGGCAATGGGTTCGGGGGTGGCGGCTTGGGCGATTGCGAGGTCGCTCGGGAAACTCATCTGGTACTTCCTCATCGACGGCTCTGGCCCTGTGACACTAACGGGCACCGCCGACGCATGGTGGGGGCGGGAGACTCAATCTCGTCGCCGGCCGAGCCGGAGCCCCATGGAGGCTGCGGGAAGCACTACCCCGGAACGGCCCTAGAATCCAGGTCATGTTCGGACCACTCAACGGAGTGCGCTCAGCCCTCGTCATAGCCGCATTCCTCACCGCCATCCTGGCCGGTGTACTCGGGTTCTGGAGCGCCGCCGGCGTCCTCCTCGCCGCCGTGGCGGTGCACGGACTCGGATGGCTCTACCTGTGGAAGCGATCCCAAAGCCCGCGCCTCAACCGGCTCGAGTAGTCGCTCCGGCCGCCTGGGCCTCACCTGCCAGAGCTTTGAGGGCGGCGTCTGACGCGGTGTCAGCCGGAAAGAAGGTCTCGAGCCTCAACTCCTCCAGCGTCAGGTCGTAGGACGCTCCGATCGTCGAGAACGTAGAGAACAGCCGAACGTCGATGGCGTCGCTCCGGTAGTGGATCGGCAACAGAAGGTCGTCGCCGGTCGGCAAGCGCGGTCGTCGCCTCAGCTCCGCCACCCCGGGGTATCCCAACACCTCCTCGAGAAGCTCGGCGAGCACCTGGTCCCCGAAACGATCGGCCACCTCCCGCTCCAATCTCAACAGCAGGGCGGAGGCCGTGTGCTCCCAGTCCACGGTCGCTCTCCTCAACCCGTTCGGGTGAAACGCGAGGCGGGCCAGGTTCGTCGGACCGTTCGCAATCGCCCCCGGCTCGATCAAAGCGCCCATGAGACGAAACGAGGCCTGGTTCGCCTCCACCAGGTCCCACCGCCGATCGAGCACGACCGCCGGGTAAGGCTCATGGGCAGCCAGCAGAAACTCGAGCACATGCCGTACCTGATCCATCGAAGGCTCTTCGAGGCGCGTCTCCGAATAGAGAGGAGCGAATCCTGCTGCGCCGAGCAACTCGTTTCGGCTCCGGAGGGGAATGTCCATCGTGGTCGCGAGGTGGACGACCATCTCTCGACTGGGTCTGGATCGACCGGTTTCGAGGAACGACAGATGTCGCTGGGAAACGCCGGCCTCAGCGGCCAGCGCCAGCTGGCTCATCCGGCGCGCCTTCCTCCAGCGCTTCAGTTCATCACCAAAGGAGGGGGTGAAGACGGGACTGGGCATGTCCCCACCCTACGGGCCAAGCAGCGTCGAAACCATGACGTTTCGGGTAATCGAAGCTGGGACCCCTCAGCCGAGGTTGGCGCAGGCTTGTTCCAGGTCGTGGACCAGATCGTCGACATCCTCGATCCCGACGGATAGGCGCAACAGGTTTTCGGCCACGAGGCTGTGCGGTCCCTCCACCGACGCCCGGTGTTCAATGAGCGTTTCCACTCCCCCCAGTGATGTAGCAGGAACGATCAGGCGGGTGCGTCCTGCCACCGCTCGAGCTGTCGCGGCGTCGCCGTGCACGAGCATGGAGAGCATTCCACCGAAGCCCCCGGTCATCTGACGAACGGCGGTCTCGTGGGTCGGATGTGTGACCAGACCAGGATAGAGAACGCTCTCCACCGCAGGATGAGCGGCGAAATGCTCGGCCAGATGTAGAGCGTTCTCGCTGGCGCGCGAGAAGCGAACGGCCAGGGTCCGCATGCCTCGCAGCAGCAACCAGGCGCCGAACGGGTCGAGGATGGTCCCCGACAGGCGCCGAACCGCAGCGACGTCCTCCCACCGGGCATCCGGCTTGGCCGCCACGAGCAGCCCGGCCGTCACGTCGGAATGCCCGTTGTAATACTTGCTCGCCGAATGAAAGACGTAGTCGGCGCCGAACTCGAGTGGACGGGTTGTCACCGGCGGAGCCCCGGTGGAATCGACCACCAGCTGCGCACCGGCGGCCCGGGAGAGGGCTGCGCACGAGGCGATATCCACCACATCCCACGTCGGGTTGGCCGGCGTTTCGATCCACACCAGATCGGTCTCCCCCGGCTTGATCGCCGCCGCCGGCCCCATGGGATCAGCCGGATCGAAGAGCGAGAGGCGCAGCGCTCTGCGTTCGACGAGTCGCCGGAGCCAGTCGAGACCGCCGTGATACATGATGGTCTGCGCAACCACATGCGATCCGGTCGGCACCGTCTCGAGAAGCGCCACGAACGCCGACATCCCTGACGAGAACGCCATGGCGGCTTCTCCCCCGTCCACGTCGGCCGCCGCCTCCTCGACGAGCTCGGCCGTCGGGTGGGAGTACCGGCTGTACACGAAATCGCCGATCAGGTCGTATGAGGGATCACGTCCGAAAGTAGTGGCCGGGTGGAGCGGTGGGACCACGGCTCCCGTGCCGGCGTCCGGCGATCCGGTGGCGTGGGCGAGACGACTGGCTGGCTTGGGTTCCGACATGGCTGAAGTGTACGTCCGACGCCGGGGACCGCACTGACATATCGAAATGTGTCAATATAGGGAGATGACCGACACCATTACTGCTTGCTGCGAACCGGTCGTCGCCGCCCCTCTCGACGAGGAGTCCGCCGTCCAGGTGGCAGGTTGGTTCAAGGTGCTCTCCGATCCGGTCCGCCTTCGACTTCTCAGCATGGTCGCCTCGGTCGAAGAGGCTTGTGTGTGCGATCTCCTCGAACCTTCCGGGGTCTCCCAGCCAACCGTCTCCCACCACCTGAAGATGCTCCACGAGGTGGGTTTGCTCGATCGCGAGAAGCGAGGACGTTGGGTGTACTACCGGATCGTCCCCGAGCGCCTCGGCGTTCTGGCCGACGTACTGCGCTGAGCGGGCTTCACGGGCGCAGCCGACGCTTCTGATCGAAATAGCCGACCGCACCGCCCAACAACGCCCCGCCACCGATGAGCCACCCGGCGACGGACCCCGCAATGGCGGCGATACCGGCTCCAACGAGGGCGCCAACCAGGGCCCCGACCCTCAACCCGTTTACGGGATCCCACGGCTGGTGACCCTTCGGGTACCGGACGTCGTTCATGGTTCCAGTATCACCCGGTGACGTCGGAGCGCGCCAGGGGCCCGAAGTCCCGTGGGCCAAGGAGCGCCGGTAGCCTGAGTCGGCCAGACCGGAGGGATCGTGCCACGAGAGAACGTCATCGACATCACAGGGGTGACGGTCAGGCGCAACGGGTCGGCCCTACTCGAAGGAGTCGACTGGCAAGTCGGCGCCGACGAGCGTTGGATCCTGTTCGGCGCCAACGGCTCGGGCAAGACGACCCTCATGGAGGTCGTTTCCACGTATCTCGGACCGACCCGCGGGACCGTGCGCATTCTCGGCATGGAGCGCGGCACAGCAGACCTTCGCCAGGTCAGGGCCCGCCTTGGATACGTCGGCCCCGGCCCGGCATCCCATGTGCGAGGTTCGATGCGGAGCCTCGACATCGTGATAACCGGCAAGCACGCCTCGTTCGTCGGCACTCAGTGGCACGAGTACAACCCCGAAGACTGGGTAACCGCCCGGCACTGCATGGAAATTCTGGACTCGGGCCACCTCGCCGAACGACGCTTCGACTCGCTCTCGGAAGGCGAGAAGAAGCGCGTCCTGATCGCCCGCAGTCTGGTGACCAGCCCGGACCTGCTGCTGCTCGATGAGCCTGGCTCCGGGCTGGACCTCGGCGCTCGCGAACGGCTCATCGACTCGCTGTCCTCCCTGGCGAGCAACCCGGTCGCCCCGGCCGCGGTGCTGGTTACTCACCATGTCGAGGAGATCCCTCCTGGGTTCGATCACGCCCTCATCCTGGCGCGAGGAAAGGTGGTCGAGCGCGGCCCTCTCGACGAAGTCTTGAGCTCTTCGACGCTTTCGGCGGCATTCGAAATGCCGCTTCGTCTGGGCAAGAAGGGCGATCGCTTCTACGCCTGGGCCGACTGAATCAAGCTCGCTTCTGGCGCTCCTCCTCCTTGAGGATGCGCCGGAGTATCTTCCCGGAGGCGCTCTTGGGGATCTCGCTGCGGAACTCCACCTCACGGATCTGCTTGTAACTGGCGACGTGCTCGCCCACAAACGCCTGTAGTTGCTCGGCCGATGCCTCCATCCCCGGCTTCAGCACCACGAAAGCCTTCGGTATCTCCCCGGCCAGCTCGTCGGCCACCGGGATCACGGCGGCGTCGGCCACGGCCGGGTTCGTGAGGAGGAGCGCCTCGAGCTCGGCCGGCGCCACCTGGAAGCCCTTGTATTTGATGAGCTCCTTGAGCCGATCGACGATGTAGTAGTGACCGTGTTCGTCGACGTGGCCGATGTCTCCGGTGTGCAGGTAGCCGTCCTCGTCAATGGTGTAGGCAGTCGCCTCGGGATTGTTCAGATAGCCTTTCATGACGTTGGGCCCGCGTACCCAGATCTCCCCGTCTTCGCCGAGGCCGAGATCCCTGCCGGTCTCGGGGTCGACGATGCGGCATTGCATGTTGGGCGCGAGGACGCCGATAGAGCCTGGTCGGAAGTCGCCGGGCAGTGTGGCGTGGGTGATCGGACTCGTTTCGGTCAGCCCGTAGCCCTGCACGACCTCGCAGCCGATGCGCTGAGCCGCTTCGGCTGCCACCTCGGCGCCCAACGGGGCCGCTCCGGAGAAGACCTGGCGAGCGGCGGAGAGGTCGTATTCCTCGACCAGGGGATGCTTGGCGAGCGCCAGCACGATGGGCGGCACCAAGTAGTACCGGGTGACGCGGTGGTCCTGGCAGATCTGAAGGAACTGCGCGAGATCGAACCGAGGGACGGTGACCAGTGTCGTACCCGAGGCGATGGCTCCGTTCATCAGGACCTGCATGCCGTAGATGTGAAAAAACGGCAGCACCGCGATGCCCACGTCGTCGGGTTCCAGCGAGAGCATCCCCTCGGCCTGAGCGAGGTTGGCCACCAGGTTGCGGTGCGTGAGCATCACTCCTTTGGAGATTCCGGTCGTTCCCGACGAGTACGGCATGACGACGACGTCGTCGAGATCCACCGGCACCGGGGTAGCCAAGGGCTCGCCCATGAGATCCGCAAACGGAGTGGCGTCGGCCGGATCGCCGATGACAAAGATCTCTTCGACGGGTGTGCCCTCCGACGCGGCCCGGGCGGAGTCGAGAAACATCGAGATGGTGACGAGATAGCGGGCCCCGGCGTCGGCCAACTGGTGCTGGATCTCTTCGGGTGTGTAGGTGGGATTGATGGTGGTCACCGTCCCACCGGCGGTGGCCACGCCATGGAAGGCCAGGGCATACTCCGGCATGTTCGGAGCCAGAATTGCCAGCACGTCTCCCGGACCGAAGCCCCGGGAGGCCAGCCCCCCGGCGACCCGGGCTACCCCATCGGCCAGTTGCCCAAATGTGAGGGTACGCCCGGTCGGGCCGTCGACGAGGGCGGGCTTGTCGGCGAGATCCGCGGCGTATCTCAGCACGAACGTCGAAAGATGGACTTCAGGAATCTCGACATCCGGGATGGGACTCGTATAGATGTTCATGGCGCCTCCAGCGTGGGCAAAACTCAATCTCGATCATGGCAGGACGGGGCAGAGTGTGTGCGACCCCAGTCGGTTTTCTCGACGACCCACGGGCCATGGGCCAGGCCCGATGGAGGAGGTCGCCCTCGCCCATCGGGCCCTGCCACCCCGGCCTACTCGTCGTTGCTCATCCAGTACCCGACGATGAGCAACGCCAGGCCGAAACCCGCGAACAGGAGGATGCGCCAAACAGGCTCCACCGAGGCGAGGTCGATCATGAACAGCTTGCCGACCGCCAGAAGCAGAGTGCCCACGCCCAGGAGACGGAGCTTCTTCCGAGCGGCGGCGGTGCCTGCGACGGTCGTCGCCAACCCCACCACTCCCCACCCGGCAGTGACCGCACCCTGATTGATCTGGCTCAACTCCACGAAGAGGAGTGCCAGAGCGCCGAGGTATGCGTAACCCGCATAGGCCGTCCGCAGAGCCCGGTCCCGTTCGCCGCCGTCGGTCGTCTGATCGAGGAAGACGGCGAATCCGGCCGCCAAGCCCAGAATGGCCAGACGGGCCAGTGAGGGTCCGTTGAGTAGTGGCAGTCCCACGGGAACTCCGTCCACCATCTTCAGCAACTCGGCGGCGGCAACGAGAGCGAATCCGACGTGGGCGACGAGTTCCACGGGAGGGCGAGCCAGTCGGCGAGCGACCACCGCCACGGCCACGGCCTCACCGGCGAGGAGGAGCGACAACACCGAACCTTCGAAAGCCAGGACAGCCGCCACCCCGGCGAAGACCGCAGCCGGAACCAGCTGCAGATCCGCCAACTCTCGTCGCTCTCTGACCAGCAGACCGCTCCGCACCCCCAGGTGCGCCAGTGCGAGCGCTCCGGCCCCGGCGGCCCATCCGTAGCTGGGCCGTTCAGGAGACCACACGAGATAGGACATCCCGAAGGAGAAGAACGTGGTCAGGGCGGTTCCGAGCTGGGCGGGCATCTCATCGAGGAGTCGGCCGAGACCGTGCATGACGACCGGCACCACGAAGAAGGTGAGCCACAGAGCCAGCAGCACCGCCTGGAGTTCTGGGCGAGACGGCGCGTTCGACCACCCCAATTCGAGCCTGATGAGATCGGCGACCGCCATCATCCCCACACCCACCTGGGTGGCCCACCAGAGCCCGTGCCATTCGAACCTCAGGAACAAAGCGGTGGTGGCCGCCAGGACCACGACGACATAGAGGGCATCGCCACCAAATGCCACCATGCGGCCGCCGATCAAGAGCGGAGCTGCCAGGGCCCCGACGATGCTCACCGTGGCCAGAATCTGGGACCGGGCTCGAATCGCCAGCCCGACGCCGATCATCGAGACCACCGCCAGCTGCGCGAACGCAGCCGTCTCGTCGATCATGCCGTAGACCCGGTGAGCGGCGAAGGCGGTGAGGTAGAGACCGGCCACCCCGCCGCCCTGGAGGAGCTGCCCATAGGTGGGGCGTCGAGGATCCACCCGCAGTCCCACGCCCAGCAACACCACACTGGTCATGGCCCCTGCCGCCACGCGCGCACCGGGACCGATCCAGTTCTCCTCGATGGCATGGCGGAACAGGAAAACAAACCCGAGGAGGAGGAGTCCGAGGCCGAGACGAAACAGATTCTTGCCCGTGAGGAGGTCGTCCCACTCGAACTGAGATGGTCGGGCCGGATAGCGAGAGGGCGGCTCTCCGTCAGATTGGCCACGGAGACTTTCCGGAAGCGGCGGAGGCGTACTGCGACTCTGAGATTCGCTGGTGGTCATGATGGCTCCTCTATGGGTACTGGAGTCATCGTCGACCGAATGGCCCCCCGCCACCATCGGGCATCACCCTGAACTGCGTCTCAGGGTGCCTCCGGGAACGCGCCGGCATGGGTGCGGTTCAACCATTGGGCGTCTCCGCCCGCTCTCCCTGCCGGGAAGAGTCAGCCGGATGCGGCGAGCGTGCCGCTTTGGAAGGGTGGTGGACCATCCTTGTCCCACACACGCGGCCACAGCTCGCTCTCATAGAACGGGTAAGGGAGCTCCTTCTCCGCCGGAGAGCTCTCCAGGAGTTGCTCGGCCATCCGGAACCACCGTGACGAGTGCCCACCAAGGGTGCGATGGAGGCGGCGAAGCGGCGCCAGGTAGAGCTCGGCAAGATGGATCGCCAGGTGCGTGGGCATCGTCGCAATCCCGCCGGAATGGATCTTTCGTCGGATCACGTCTGCGCCCTCCGATTCGACGCCAAGAAACTCATACACACTTTGCACCATCCGGGCGGGACGGAAGTGGATGTCTTCGAGGTAGCCCACATAGATCTGTTCGTCAGGAAACACTCCGCGCCAAATCTCCAGCGCCCGTTCGTAGTTGGAGAGCCGGCGAGACGGGGGCGAAGCGAATTGAGCCATGAACTCCTCGTCCGTGGGGTTCTGGTTGTTCCCTACCCGGACGAGATCCATTTGGGCATGAGACCACGCTCGTTCGATGGGATTTCGAAGAATGAAAATGATCTTGAGACCAGGAATGAGCTCGGCGATCGCCGAGACCTTCTCGGCATCGAGGCCCGAGTAGTTGGGGGTGATCTCACCGGTGACGAGGCCGGGACGAGACGGAAACAGCGAGGCATACCACTGGTCGCTGGGAGATCGCATGAAGTATTTGAGGTCCCAACCGATTCCGTCCCAGCCCTGTTCGCGGTGACGGCGCCACTGGCGGCGCACCTGCCGGCGCCAGCGTTCTTCGTTCGCCTTGTCGCCGAAGATGCGCGCATACAAACCGGAGTCCTCGTAGCGCTTCTCGTCGAAGAAATGCAGCTCCTTCTCCGGCGGTGTCCAGATGTCCGGATGCCGTTCGAGGTTCTTGTGGAGCCAGGTCGTGCCGGCTTTCTGTGCCCCGATGCCGAGGAAATCTGGGTACATGGAGGGGGGCCTCACTCTGTCAGGATGCGAGGCACCATACTACCGAGGCGCTCGGCTCCTGAGTCGACGGGAGATTCGGAGCCCACCAGGGTGGCTGGTAAAGTTCACGCCTGCCGGGCACACATGGACCGCTTCGCACCCTTCCCCCGGTCAGTCCCCAGCCCGAAGGTCGCCTATGTCGAAAGAGCTCACCCTCGCTGCCTTCCACCATCGGGGTCCCCAGTGGCCGACCCGTCCATGACCGAGACGCGGTTGGTTGCGAGCGAGTACGGACCGATGGTGGCCTTCGCGAACGACATCATCACCGACCAGCTGCTGCGCTACGGAGCTCACGCCGGCAGCGAGTTGGGGATGCTGCTCCAATTACTCCGCTCAGGAGACACCGTCGTCGATATCGGAGCCCACATCGGCACCTTCGCCATCCCGATGGGGCGTGCGGTTGGCTCGGCCGGTCGGGTCATCTGCTTCGAGCCTTCGGCCGAAAGCCACGCACTGCTCGATATGAACATCGAGCTCAATGGTCTGAGCGCGACCATGCTGACGCGGGCGATGGCGGTTGGGGCAGAGGAGGCCCAGTGGCGGACTGTCACCGCTCAGGCGAACAACACCGGCGCCACCTTCCTCGAACCCTCCACTGATCCTGACGCCACCCCGAGCATCACACTCGACGCGTGGCTCGCTCGCAACGCCGACATCGAAGACCTCCATCTCCTCAAGGTCGACACGGAGGGCATGGAACTGCACGTCCTCCAAGGCGCCGCCGGAACCTTGGCCAGCCGCCAACCCCTCGTGTACGCCGAGATTGCTCCCGACCAGCTGGCCCGCTTCGAGGCCAGCCCCGCCGCCATTCAGAGCTTGCTCGGGGAACTCGGTTACACCTTCTATCGCAACGCCGGTCGCCGCCATGGCCGCACGGCAGAGATCGATCTCGTTCGCATCGAGAGCCTGGCATTTGACGGATTGTTCGACGTGATCGCCGTCCCCAGCCGCCACGCCGATCGCATCGAGGCGTTGATGGGAGATCCCCGATGACGCCCGCATGGGCTCTTGAGCTTCCGCGCGACGACATCGTCGTGTTTTCCGGCCGTTACGCCATCGAGACCACGGCCCGGCCCGTCACTGAACCCCTTCCCCGCGCCTTGGCCGGCCTCAACCCGACGCACTGGGTGATCGCCGACCCACTCGCCTTTCCGTGGGAACAGCTGACGACCCGTCAATGGGATGCCCCCATGGACGTCATCCTCCCCGAGGAGTGGCGGCCCGAGCAGCTGATCGGAGCCTTCGACCGGCCGCTGTTCTCGAAGCTGACCAGCCACGATGTCCTGGTCGCCAGGCCCTGGGTGTGGGACATCCTGCGCGGGCGCTATGCCTTCAGTCGAGCGCAATGGCGAAGGCCGACCGGCCGACTCACCAACACGGTCCGCCAACTGGTCGCCGGGGCCCGCGTGATCGATCAGCTCGGCGACCGACCGGACCTCGACGCCTCGGTCGCCCGCACATGGCAGCTCAGGAACCGGTACAACAAGGCCATGGAGCGTTCCGAGATGCGGGCGCTCGAACCACTCGTGCGGAGCGCCATCGCTCGCCAGCCAAGCGGGGCGGCGCCGTGCGTGCTGGACTTCACCGACTCGATCGGTCGGTACCTCCCTCAGGCGGTGAGAAGTCGGTCGATCGTGACGGCGTTCCGGATGGAAACAGCCCAGGCCCGCCAGGTTGCCTACTCATACCCAGAGCCGCACATTCTCACGATCGAGGACTGGACCGAAGTGGGCATCCCTGCCGAAACCATGGATCTCGCGTTGGTGAGCCAGCCCGAAGTTGCAATGCGCCACCCGCGAGCTCTGCAGGCGTTCGAGAGCGTGTGGTCATCGTTGCGGGTCGGCGGCAGTTTGATCGAAATCCACCGTCTCGATTGGCGCGGCGACCACGACTTCTCCGCCCAGCAGCAATCTCTGCTCGACACCACCGAAGGGAATGCCGTTCTGGAATCGTTCGAGACAGTCCGCAACCCCGCCACAGGAAGATCCACCGTGGCCGTCATGTCGTACACGAAACTTGGAGTACCTTCCCGATGGTGACCAGCTCTGTCTTTGTCATAGCCAACGACGTCACACCGGGCCTGGGACTGCCCGTGGCCGCTCCGGGGTTACGGTCCTTCGGGATTGCGGAAGGGTTGAGAACTCACGGCCTCGACGTGACGATCATCGTCCCAAAACATCTCCTCGACCGACTGTGGAATCGCCCCATGCCGCCTCCGATGCAACCGGGCATCATTGCCCTGAACGGTCCGGACATCGCCGAATTCGTCGAAAGCCGCGCTCCGGCGACAGTCATCACCACCAATAGCAATCAGGTGGCTCACCTGCGTCGCTCGGCCGGGGTGCGCCACGTCATCGACTTCTTTGCTCCGAAGATGCTCGAACTTGCCTACCAGTTCGGGGACGATCACCCCGAAGAGTCACTCCGGTCTCTCCGAACCCGCAAGCTGGCCATGTTCGAGCTCGCCGATGCCATCGCGGTGAACGGGTTCAAGAAGATGCCGTACGTCCTTGCCTGGGCACTTCAGATCGACCGGGATCCACGGGAGCTGCCCATGGAGGTCGTCAACATGGCCGTGCCTGGCGTAGCGCATCGCGGTACCACCGAGGGGCCTCTCAAGTTGGCGATCGCCGGGTATCTCCAGGGATGGAGCATGCCGGGTTCGTGGATGGAGATCCTGGCGGATCATCTCACCGGGCAGGACGATCTGAGCCTCGACGTGTTACTCCCCACTCATTGGGGTCAGGAGGAAGACGAGTTGGTTTCACCGGCCATCGAATCGCTCGTCGCTCTCGACAACGTCACGGCGCACCCGGTGATGCGCTTCTCCGAGTTCCAGGAGTTCATGACGGGCGAAGACCTGGCGATCGACCTCTTCGATTGGAGCCTCGAACGGGAGTACGCCATGGTCACCAGGACCGTGGTGGCGCTTGGATGCGGAGTCCCCGTGGTGCATCCGCCGTTCACCGAGGTTTCTCCTTTCATCGAGGAGTACGACGCCGGGTGGTTGCTTGCGGCAGATGACCTGGCCGGGCTAGAAAGAATCCTCAACGAACTGGACCGGGACCAGGTCGCCGTCAAGTCCGCCAACGCGGTCCGGTTATGGAATGAGGTCTTCGAGCCACACGTCGCTACTCGTCCCCTGGTGTCCATGATCGATCAGATCTGGCAGGACGCATGAGCAGGCGGATGCTGTTCTTGACGCCGACCTACAAGCCCGTGGGCGGAGTCGTGAAGATCTTCGATTATGTCGGCTATGCGCGGGCGCTCGGTTTCGACGCCGAAGTTCTGTGCCCCGTTCCCTTCGACCCTTCTCTACCCCTTTTTCAGATCGAGCGTTTCGCGTCACTGACCCAAGATCCGGGGGTGACGTTCCGCCAGGGCTTCCAGTTCGGCCTCGGTCACGGCGACTACGTGTTCTTCTCGTGGCCGACCCACCATGAGTACATCGCCTCTCGAATCACGCCGTCGCTCCATCCTCTCCAGACCATTCTCATCGTCCAAAACGTTCGTTGGGCCAATCCGCAGTTCGCCGGTGGCTACGCCGTTCGGCTCCTCGGTCGCCCGATGGCACGCGTCATCATCACCGACGAGGTTCGGGAGGCGATCGACCACCTTCTGCACCCCACGACTCCCAGTCGCGTGATTCTCGAGGGTCATGACTGGCCCTACTTCTCCAAGGCACGCTCTGGCGGGCTACCCCAGCCCATCAAAGTGGCGTACACCACATGGAAGTCGGAGGTGGGTATCGACCTGGAGGCCTCACTGGCCGGAGACGGACGGTTTCAGTTTCGCTCGATTCGGACGACCGCCGATTGGGAAACCCTCCGAGAGCTGTACCACTGGGCTGACGTTTTCCTGGGCTTCCCCGGACCGGAAGAGGGTTTCTATCTGCCCGGCCTGGAGGCGATGGCGGCCGGGAACATCGTGATCATGCCCGATGTCGGCGGCAATCGGGCCTACGGCCACTTCGGAGAGAATTGCATCGAGGTCCATCACGACGTCGGACAAACGTACGTCGAGGCGCTCGAGGATCTGGCCTCATGGCCGGCGGAGCGAGCGGAGGCCATGCGCTCTGCCGGGTATGCCGTGCTCGAATCCCATCGGCTGGCTCGAGAAGGTGAGGAGTTCGGCAGCTTCATCGCCGAACTCGACGCCGCCATCGGAGCGGTCCAGCCCGCCTCCTAGCGCTCCCCGCGTCCCTCGATGAGCAGCTCCACCTCTCCGACCCGTAGCCCCGCCATCTGCCGGACCCTGATGGTCCAGGCGCCTTCTCCAAACGAGTCGCCCACAACGGGAATGCGGCCGATTCTGTCCATGACGAGGCCGCCGATCGTGTCGTAGTCGCCGTCGGGCAGCGCGACACCACACACCCTCAGCACCTCGTCGGGACGCATCGAAGCCTTGACCAGGAACCGACCGGGGCCGGCGCGACGGATTCCGCCGTGCTCCCGATCGTGCTCATCGCGGATCTCTCCGACGACCTCCTCGACGATGTCCTCCATGGTCACGATCCCGGCGATCCCCCCATGCTCATCGACAACGAATGCGAGATGGCTGCGGCTTCGGCGCATCGACTCCAGCACGTGACCGACGCTGGCCGATTCCGGCACCGCCAGCGTCTCGCGAATCAGCTCGGTCGGGATCGGGCCGTCGACACCATCGTCGGGCACCGCCAGAAGATCCTTGACGTGAACGAAGCCGCACACCTCATCGAGGGTGCCGTCGTACAACGGGATCCTGGAGTACCCCTTCTCCACGACAGTCCGCTCTACGTCCGCCACCGTGCTGGCCAGCGGCAGGGCAGAAACCTCCGTCCTGGGGATCATGACCTCGCTGGCGTGAAGATCCCAGAGGTCGATGGCGCCGGTCAGGAGCCGGTGAGCGAAGTCTTCCACGACACCCTCCCGGCGACCGGCGGTGATCAGAGAGGCGAGGTCGTCCGACGTGTGGACCTCTTTGGTGTCGGTGGGATCCACACCGACCATCCGGAGGCCGATGTTCGCCACGGCGTTGAGAACCCAGATCAAGGGTCGAAACAAGGTTGAAAAACCGCGGAAGGGCAGAGCGAGCAACACGGATGAGCGCTCCGGGTCGGTGATGGCGATGTTCTTGGGAACCATCTCTCCAATCACCATGTGGAGGAACACGACGATCGTCAGGGCGAGGACGAAGCCGATGCTGTGCAGCAGATTCTCGGGAATCTCGACGAAGCGCCCGATGACCGACTCGATGATCCCTGCGACTGCCGGCTCGGCGACCGCGCCGAGGAGCAGCGAGGCAATCGTGATCCCGAACTGGGCTCCGGCGAGGGTGAACGAGAGCTCGTCGATCGATTTGAGAGCCGCCCGTGCTCCCGAGCCGGGGCGATCGGCCAGTTGATGGCGGCTGGCAGCGGTGAAGGCGAACTCGGCGGCAACGAAGAAGCCGTTGACGAACAACAGAACCACCATGATCGCCAAAGCGGTGAGGGTCACGACTCCTCCCCTTCATCGACTCGTTTCACGGTCACCGTCTCGGCGACGGGGCCATCAACAGTGACGACCTCGATGCGATAGCCCTCTGCCTCGACGACATCACCTGGCCGGGGAAAGCGCTCCAGTTTGGCCGTCACGAACCCGCTCATCGTCTCGTGATTTCCCAGAGGCCACTCAAACCCGGTCAATTCCTCGACCTCCCGGCGGTTCATGGCGCCCGACACCGTGCCGGACGGGCCACCCGGCCGGGCGCCCGGCTCATCGTGCTCGTCGCGAATATCGCCGAGGATTTCCTCGACGATGTCCTCAACCGTGACGATGCCGGCGGTGCCTCCGTACTCGTCGACCACAATGGCCAAGGTCCTTTCGACCCTCTGAAGCTCGAGCAGGAGAGAGTCGAGTGGCATCGACTCGGGGACCACCTGCGCCGGTCCGGCGATCGACCCGACGGGGGTGGAGGCGTGCTCGCGGCGCGGGATCGCCAGAGTGTCCTTCACGTAGGCAACCCCCACCACCGAGTCCAGGTCGGTCTCATAGACAGGAAAACGAGAATGACCGGTCGAGACAGCCAGAGCACGCATTTCGGCCACCGTTGCGTCAGCCGAGACCCCCACCACCTCGACACGAGACACCATGGCGTCGGCCGCGCGATGCTCGACGAACCCGATCGCCCTCGTGAGCAAGGTCTCCTCCTGATCATCGAGCTCGCCTTCCTCAGAGGAGGCGCGCACGATCAGTTCGAGTTCTTGGAGCGAGCGGAGGCCCGCCAACTCTTCACGTGGCTCGATCCCGAAGAGACGAACCGTCCAATTGGCCGACGAATTGAACAGGCGAATCAGCGGACCGAGCAGTCGATTGACGGTGGCCATGGGCAGACCCACCCGTAATGCCACCGGAAAGGGCCGCGCCAGGGCGAGGTTCTTGGGGAACAGTTCGCCGAGCACCATCTGCAGGAGAGTGGCGACCACCAGGGCTACCCCCAGCACGACCGTGGTCGAGCTGATGCCCAACGCGTTGAGAGCCGGACTCAACAGCTCCGCCACGGTGCTCTCGGCCACCGCTCCGATGATCAGCGAGGTGGCGGTGATCCCCAGCTGGGCTCCGGATAGCTCGAACGACAGGTCACGAAGCCGGTCCAGAAGCCGACGCGCCTTTGGATCGCCCTGAGACGCTTGTGTCTCGACCCTGCTCCGATTCACCGCCACCAGGGCGAACTCGCCGGCGACGAAGAACCCGTTGATGGCGATCAGAAGCAAGACGAGTCCGAGACCCAACCACAGATTGATAGATGACCTCCGCTGTTCGCCAGCAGGTTACCGTCGAAACCCGGGCGAGCAGCGCCGGAGCTCTAGAAAGCGTGGGGGCCGAACCTGCCCCACGCCACCACGAGGGCGAGAGCGCCCAGCACGACATTCGTGATCAGCTGGTCCCTCTCGCCGCGGCGGACGTGGGTGAACGCCGCCCCGAGCATCGTCAGGACCAAGCCGGTCGCCGCCACCGGGGCGAGGATCGGTCCGATGTCGAGCAGGGGAGGCAAGATCAGGCCGATCGCGGCCAGGATCTCGAGGAGCCCCATCATTCTGATGGCACCTCCGGAGAAATCCTCGACCCAGTCCATCCGCTCGGCGAGCTTCTCCTTGGGCTGAACCGCCTTCATCAGGCCGGCGGCGAGAAAGGCCAGGGCGAGAACACCTTGGACAATCCACAGAAACGTGTTCATTCGTTCGTCTCCTCGATAGGCAGAAGGGTCAGGCTGGAGCCGGGATCGAGACCCCGACACCGCCACGGGTCTCGGCGCCAAACCGGTCGATCTCGGCGTCGAGGTCGAGAGGGCGCGTCATCTGGGCGGCGGCAATCCCCCTGAGCTCGTCGGTAATGAGCTCAGCGGGAAGCAGCCAGCAGACCTCGAACTCGAGACCGTCGGGATCTCGGGCGTACAAGGCCTTGGTGGTCGTGTGATCGGCACTCCCCACCAGGGCGCCGGCCTCGGAGAGGACGCCCGCCATTCGTTTCAGCTCGGCGAGAGTGTCGACCTCCCAGGCGAGGTGATACAAGCCGACGGTCTGGCGGCCGGCCAGGGACGGCCCTGCCCCCGCGCCCACCTGAAAGAGCCCGAGATCATGGTCATTGTTGGACCCGGCTGCCTGGAGAAAGGCGGCCTTGCCCTCCATGGATATGACCACCCTGAAGTCGAGAAGACCCTGGTAGAAACGGAGGCTGCGCTCCAGATCGCCCACGAACAGGACGGCATGATTGAGTCGATGTATCGGCATGTCACTCCAATTGATGAACGCTCAAGCAGATTGTAGGGGCAATAACTTGAACTATCAAGTATAGGGAGTACGCTACTGACATGGATGCACCCACCCGATGGTTGACCGACGAAGAACAAGAGACGTGGCAGGCGTACCTGCTCAGCACGCGCCTCCTCTTCGAAGCGTTGGACCGCCAACTCCAGACCGAGGCGGGGATGGCGCACAGCCACTATGCGATCCTCGTCACTCTGGCGGACGCCCCCAACCGCTCCATGCGGATGGCGGAGCTGGCGGCTCGGCTCAACTTCAGCCAGAGTCGTTTGACCCACGCCATCGCCCGCCTGGAGCGTGACGGATGGGTAGAGCGGACCCAATGCGCAACCGATCGTCGCGGGCAGTTCGCGGCGCTCACCGAATCCGGCCTCCGGACCCTGGAAACCGTGGCACCCGGTCACGTGGCTGAGGTGCGACGGCGGGTCTTCGACCAACTTTCTCCAGACGAGGTTCGTTCGCTCGGCGAAATCTGTCGCGCACTCCTGCGCGGTTACGAGGACTGTCAGGAGTCGCCAGACGAGCCGTGAACGATCCCGGTTAGCCTTGCCGGATGCCTGAACCACTCGTCTCAGCTCGCCAACTCACCAAACGGTTCGGTCAGTTCACCGCCGTCGACGAAATCGATTTCGATGTGCAGGCAGGCGAGGCCTTTGGGTTCCTCGGACCAAACGGAGCCGGCAAGTCTTCGACGATGAAAATGATCGGGGCGGTCTCGCCGATCACCTCGGGGAGTCTCTCTGTGCTCGGCATGGATCCAGCCGTCGAGGGGCCGACGATTCGAGCGCGCCTGGGCGTCGTGCCGCAGGAAGACACGCTCGACAACGAACTGACGGTCTTCGAGAACCTCCTCATCTACGGTCGATATTTCGATCTCCCGCGATCCGTCATCAAAGAGCGGATCACGGAATTGCTCGAGTTCGCCCAGCTCTCCGACCGGAGGAACGACACGGTCGAACCACTCTCCGGAGGCATGAAGCGCCGTCTCACCATCGCCAGGTCATTGATCAATCAACCAAACCTGCTTCTCCTCGACGAGCCGACCACCGGACTCGACCCGCAGGCCCGGCATGCGCTGTGGGACCGCCTTTACCGGCTCAAGCAACAGGGTGTCACACTCATCATCACGACGCACTACATGGACGAGGCCGAACAGCTCTGCGACCGACTCGTGGTGATGGACAAGGCGAAGATCGTCGCCGAGGGGTCTCCGCGCGGGCTCATCGAGCGCTATTCGAAACGGGAAGTCGTGGAACTGCGTTTTCCGGTCGGTGTTCAGGAGACCGTCCTCGGGCACCTCGACAACATCGCCAACCGCACCGAGGTCCTGCCGGACCGGGTGCTGCTCTACACGGACGACGCCGACCAGACGGCTCATGAGGTTTCCGAGCGGGGCCTTCATCCCGAGAGCCTCGTGGTGCGGCGATCTTCGCTCGAGGATGTGTTTCTCCGGCTCACGGGTAGAAGCCTGGTGGACTGATGGCGACGCCTGCCTCCCTTCTCGTGTTCGAGCGCCAGGCACGGGTCTACCGCCGCACCTGGCGAGGCTCGGCCATCAGCACCTTTCTCAGTCCCGTGCTCTACCTGACCGCCATGGGGCTGGGCCTCGGGGAACTGGTGGACGGTGGCAATGGCGGCACCGGCCTGGCCGGCTTGACCTATCTGGCGTTCCTGGCGCCGGGGCTCCTGGTGGCGAGCGCCATGCAGACCGGTGCCGGGGATTCCGCCTGGCCCGTGATGGCCGGGATCAAATGGGTCAAGACGTATCAGGCCGCCTTGGCCACCCCGGTCAGCACCCGGGACCTCATGGTTGGACACCTGCTGTGGGTCGCCACCCGGCTCACCGCCGTCTCCGTGGTCTATGTCGCCATCATGACGCTGTTTGGCGCGGTCTCGCTCCTTGATGGAATTGTCGCCGTCGTCCCGGCCGTGATGACCGGTCTGGCGTTCGCCGCTCCCGTGGCCGCGTTCACTTCTACCCTCCAGAAGGAGACGGCTCTCACCAATCTGTTCCGGTTCGGGATCGTTCCGCTCTTCCTCTTCTCGGGCACCTTCTTCCCGATCAGCCAGTTGCCGGGAATCGCCCAACCCCTGGCCTACCTGGTGCCGACCTGGCACGGGGTCGAGCTGGCGCGCAGTATCACCACCGGCTTGCCCACCACCTTGGCGCCCCTCGTCCATTTCGCCGTTCTGGCGGCGTGGATCGCAATCGGGACCGTCCTGGCCGTGCGGCGCTTCGATCGAAGGATGCGGGTATGACCGCCGGAAGCCTCACGAGCAGGGTGGTGCCGCCGGTCCGACTCGGCAGCCGTTCGCGGCATATCCTCGAGCGCAATCTCCTAGTCAATCGACGCGCCTGGACGGTGCTCCTCTCCGGTTTCGTCGAGCCGATCTTCTATCTGTTCTCCATAGGGATCGGGATCGGCGAGCTGGTCGGCGACCTCGATGCCACCGTGTACGGCACCACGTCGTATGCGGCCTACGTGGCACCTGCCCTTTTGGCGTCCTCGGCCATGAATGGGGCGGTGTTCGAATCGACCTTCAACATCTTCTTCAAGCTGCGCTACGCCAAGACGTACGACGCCATGCTGTCCACGCCGATGGGGGTCTCCGACATCGCGGTAGGTGAGATCACCTGGTCGCTCGTGCGGGGTGGGCTCTACGCCATCGGGTTCATGGCCGTCATGGCCGTCATGGGTCTCATCACGAGCCCTCTCGCACTGGCGGCCATCCCGGCCGCAGTGCTCATCGGGTTCTCATTCGGCGCAGCCGGGATGGCCGCGACGACCTTCATGCGCAGCTGGCAGGACTTCGACCTGGTCAGCCTGGTCACGCTCCCCCTGTTTCTGTTCTCGGCGACCTTCTACCCGCTCAGTGTCTACCCGCCCGCGTTGCAGACCGTGGCGCGATTCTCCCCTCTGTACCACGGCGTCGAACTGATCAGGGGCCTGACCCTCTCCCAACCGGATATCACGATGATCGGGCATGTTGCCTTCCTCCTCGCACTCGGCACCATCGGTGCCCTGGTGACGTCGCGCAGGCTGGGGATCCTGCTCCTCAAATGACTCCGGCGGCCGTCTCCGGTTCGGTCGCCACGATCCTGGCGACCCTGGTCCTCCTCCCCCAAGCCGCCAAGTTGGCGCGAGGCGGAGGGATCGCCGGCCTGTCGGTCACCTGGGTCGGTTTGGGTGCGGCCACCAATGTGGCGTGGACCATGTACCTGGTGAGGGAGCGCCTCGCCCTGGCGGCATGGTCGACGGCGATCGCCGCGGTTTTCTACGTCGTGGTGTGGGCGCAGCTGAAGCTTCACCGGGCTCCCATGCGGCGGGCCGGCCTGACGAGCGGCGCCTGGGCACTGCTCCTGGTGGTGATCTACCTGAGCTTCGGGCAGGAGGTCTTTGGGCTCGTGATGGGCTTCACGTTCCTCGTGCAGGTGACCCCCTCGCTGGTGGCGGCCTTCGCCGAAGCGCGCCCGACGGGGGTGTCGCCGGGTACCTGGACCTTGACGTTCGTAGAGGGAGCGTTCTGGCTGCACTACGGGTTGTGGCACTCGAACACGCCGATCATCGTGTTCGCTCTCGCCGCCATGATCTCCGGAGTCGTGATGGTGGGCCGGTACCTCGCCACTCGTCCGAAAGCCGTCTTCGCCACGTGAGAACGACACGGCTGCTCGACCTTCTCGCAAGGAGCCCAGCATGAAAACCAGCCTCCAGCCCGGCCTCCGCTTCTCGTTCTCGGAGGTGATCACGCCGGCCCTCTCGCCACCCCACCTCCACCCGATCGTCGTCCTGTCGACCCCGGACATGATCAGGCTGATGGAGGAAGCATCCTTCCGCAGCGTGCTCGAGCACCTCGACCCGGGCGAGAACACGGTCGGAACCCTCGTCAACATCAGCCATGAGAAGGCGGCTCGGGAGGGCGAGACGGTGCTCGCTACCGCACGGCTCCTTGCGGTGGAAGGTCGGCGTCTCGACTTCGAGGTTTCCGTGACGGCCGGCGATGTCGTCATCGGCCGGGGCACCCACCAGCGCGCCGTCGTCGACTCGGCGCGGTTCGGGTGACGGGCCCCGGTCCTCGGTGAACTCCTGAAGGCTCGAGCTCCCCTACGCTGGTGCCGATGTTCAACCGGCTTCGCACCATTCTCGAGAGGGGCTCCGGCCTGGCCCCAACCGGCGCTCGAGCGGCTGGTGACACCGTTGCGTTTCTCGGGGTCTCGGTCGTGGTGGGAGTCGCGGTCGGCGCAGCCGCCGCGCTCCTCGTGGTCACCACGGACGGGCTCCAATGGGTGTTCGAGGAATTGGAATCGCTCACTTCGCTGGGGCGTTGGATCGTGGTCGTCTCGGTTCCGACCGGCCTCTTCGTGGCCTGGGCACTGGCGCACAACTTGGCGCCCCAAGCGGAGGGCGACGGGGTGCCCGAGGCCATGGAGGCCTTGGCCCTCCACGGCGGCTACCTTCCGACTTCCTCCGTGCCGGTCAAGCTCCTCGCTACTGCGTCAACGCTGGCCGGAGGCGGTTCGGCTGGACGCGAGGGTCCCATCGTGTACATCGGTGCCACGATCGGCTCATCGATTGCCCGGCATACCCGACTCACCGAGGACCAGGTCCGGAGTCTGGTGGCGGCGGGAGCGGGAGCCGCGATCGGTGCATCGTTCAACGCCCCGATCGCCGGGATGCTCTTCGCCATGGAGGTCATCCTGGGCAGCTTCGCCACCAGGCACCTCAGTTCGGTGGTGGTGGCGTCCGTGGCGGCAGCCGTCACCGCCCAAACACTGGTGGGATCCGAAATCGCCTTGGACGCTCCCGTCTACCGGATGGGCGACGCTCGGGAGTTGATCCTCTATGTGCTGCTGGGTCTCCTGGTCGTACCGGTCGCCTGGCTGTTCCTCAAGACGCTCGACGGCGCCGAGCGACACTCCGGATGGGCTCCCCGTCCGTGGATGCGACCACTGACCCTGGGCTTGGTCGTGGCCGCCATCGGCCTCTACGAACCGCACGTTCTCGGGACGGGACAGGAGTTCATCACCGGCCTCTTGAGCAACGCCGACCCCAGCGACTACGTCGTGGGCAGCCTGCTCCTGATCGTGGTCCTCAAGATCGTGGCCACCGCCACCACGCTCACCTCGGGGGGTTCGGGAGGCGCCTTCTTCCCCAGCCTCTTCGTGGGAGCCACGCTCGGAACAGCCTTCGCCACGTTCGTGGCGCCTGCATGGGGCATCTCCACCCTCGAACCTGGTGCCTTCGCCGTGGTCGGTATGGCCGCCACCTTCGCAGCAGTCGGGCGCGCTCCGCTGACCGCCATGCTCATCGTCTTCGAGGTGACCGGGCTCGAGTACGGCCTCGTGCTCCCCTTGATGCTCACCACCATCCTGGCGACGGTGCTGGTCGACCGGATCCACCCCGACAGCGCGTACACCATGCCCCTCACCCGAAAGGGCATCAGACTGGTCCGAGCAACCGAGGTGGACCTATTGGACACGGTCGACGTGGAGAAGGTCATGACGGAGGCGAACCCGTTGGCCATGTCGCTGACTCTCACCCAGGCACAAGGCGTCCTGGACCGCAGCAAGCACCATGGGTTGCCGGTCACCGACGGCGACCGCTTGGTCGGCATCCTCACGTTGGCCGACATCGTGGGGTCGGGCGGACCTTCCGATCAGGTGACGGTGGGCGAGTCGATGACACACAAGCCGGTCACGGTCACGCCCACCACTCCGGTTTCGGTGGCGCTCGAGAAGATGGCCGCCCTCGGTGTCGGGCGCCTTCCCGTGGTCGCCGAAGACAACAGCAAACGCCTCGTCGGAATGTTTCGCCGAGAAAGCGCCGTCCACGCCTATCACCTCGGCCTCGCCGAGACCACCGGCCAACACCTCGACAGGGAGCGATTCCGCCTTCGCACCGATCCTGGCGCCGGCTTTTTCGACTTCCGCATTCCACCGGGCTCCACGGCCGATGGGCGCCGCCTAAGAGAAGTGGTCTGGCCGGAGGGAACCACCCTCGTCTCGATTCGCCGGGGCCGCCACGTCATGATCCCCTCCGGAAATACAGAACTCGAGGTCGGGGACGTCGTCACCGCCTTCGGCACGAAGGGAGCCCACAAACGTCTCATCGAGCGGCTCAACGCCGGAGCGGACGAACCAACCGCCGAACTCTTCCTGGACGACCTGGCCGAACCACCGAGCGACTGAAACTGCCCCATCGGCCGGGCGGCCTACTCGAGCACCGGATGCGCTGCCGCGATCTCATTGGACGAGCCGGCCCGAGACCTGTCGAAAGCCGGTCGAGACGCGCATCCCTACGATGGATCCCGGCAGTCCTCGCGGGACCGACCAGACTCCTGTAAGGGAACGAACCCGCTCGAGCCACCCGGAGGAGCACATGAAGGTCGCCATCACCGCAGCAAGCGGTCAGCTGGGAACACAGATCGTGAGGGCGATGATTCCTCTGATCCCCAGCTCGAACATCGTCGGGTTGGCGCGCACGCCCGGCAAAGCCAAGCACCTCGGTATCGAGATTCGTCCGGGTGACTACAACGACAAGGCCAGTCTGGAAGCCTCGCTGCAGTCGGTGGACGCGGTTCTCCTGGTGTCCGGGATGGACGCTCCGGAACGGCGCATCGAGCAGCACCGCAACGTGATCGGGGCTGCAGGGAGCGCCGGGGTGACGAAGATCGTCTACACCAGCGTCCAAGGGTCGGAAGAAGCCACGGCCTTCTCCCCCATCGTCCAGAGCAATCGACAGACGGAAGAAGACGTACGTCGCAGCGGGCTGGCCTGGGTGATCGGGCGAAACGGAATCTACATCGAGCCCGACGTCGAGTACCTCGAGGCCTACAAGGAAGCCGGTGGAATCACCAACTGCGCCGGCGACGGTCGATGTGGCTACACCACCCGGCCAGAGCTGGCTCATGCCTACGCACGTCTGCTCACCGAAGACAAGCACGACGGCCACACCTACAACCTGCACGGAGAGGCCATCACCCAATACGAGCTGGCGGACTACCTGAACCGAGCCTTCGGCACCGATCTGACCTACACCCCGATGACCGTCGAGGAATACCGCCAGGAGCGGGTCGCCGAACTGGGCGAATTCATCGGAACGGTGATCGCGGGCATCTATGAGGGCATTCGAAACGGAGCGGCCGACAACACCAGCGACTACCTCGCAGCCGCAGGCAGGGAGCACGTCAGCTGGCCAACCTATTTCGCGAGCCTTGGAACCAGGGAAACCACCTCCTGAACGCGCCGGCTCCCCGCTGCGCACCCTGACCGATCAGCCCGTCAGCATCCCTCTCGGGCTCATCACCCCCGGTGAACCGGCTGCCGACCCACGACTGAGTCTGCCCTATTCGAGCTCGGTCGGCGGCAATCGGTGACGGCCCTCTTGGACACCCACCACCGTCGCTCCGGCTGCGGCCATTCCGGTGCCGGCCACCACTGCGAGCGCCGTCACGGCCCCCGAGTCGAAGGCGAACCCGCCAACCAACGGCCCCAACGACCGCCCGACGGCCATGACGCCCTGGGCATCGCCGGCTCGCTCCGCCGGTTCGAGCGAACGGTCGGTCAACATCTGGAGAACCCCTGGCACACCCATCCAGTAGGCAAAGCCCCAGTGCGTCAGCCCTATGAAGTACCAGATGGCGTTTCCGCCCAACACCACCAGCCCGGCAGCCACACCCGCCGACATGAGCCAGAGACCCGGACGGCGGTGGCGGCCGGCCCATCGGGCGCCCAAGAACCCCGCCCCGGCGTTCAAACTGAATGCCAGGGATGCCACGGGGGCGCTGAGGCCGAACCGATCGCGGCCCACCACGGCGGCGAAGACAAACAAGCTCGAACCGAAGAAGGTCAAGGCTCCCAACGCCACCAACAGCAGCCGGTTGGAACGCGATCGCGAGACCCGGCGTTCTGAGCGCTCGACTGGCGACAGCTCAGCTTTGAGGAAGAGCACGGGGAACGAAGCGAGGGCCAGCACGAGATACATGGCTCGGTCGCCGGCACCGGCGAGCAAACCCATGAGTGGGGCGGCCAGCAAGGCGGTGATCGGGCCGGTGGCCGCGATATCCGCCATTGAGCGCGGACGGCGCATCGCTTCTCCCCACGCCACCCACGTCAATGCCCCCGCCGCGGCACCGGCCAACGCGCGCACCGCCATGAGCGTCCAGAAAACGGACAGGGCGACGCTGAGTGCGTTGGCCGCCAAGAAGACGATCCCCGCCCACCGAAAGACACGTTGGCGGCCGAGGCGGGCGCGAGGAAGAAGGAAGTTGGCAGCCGCGAAGAAGCTGACCTGCACCATCGAGATGAGCCCGACGGACCCCTCAGACACACCGTATCGCTCGGCGATCTCCGGGATCAGAAACGGGGTGGCTGCGAACATCACCGTCACCGCGGCCGCCGAAGCGAGGAGACCCATGGGAGCGCGATAGGCGAAGGCGTAGAGAGAGCGAATCGGACCGATCATGAGCGTCCCATTCTCGCAGCGGGACCAACCAGCTCAGCCGCCCGACACCGCGACGGCGGCCTCGGGTGGAAGAGCAGCTTCGGCCACCCGCGAATCGAGGTAGCCGTACGGCAACTTGACGGGTCGCGGACCGTGGCTGTGCCCCCGGATCATCCGGGAGGCTCCCTCGGGAAACGGCTGATCCACATCGAGTTGGTCGACCAACCTCCGGATGTCGTCCGTGTTCTCCACCATGTTCAATTCTCGCCTCACCTGACTCCCCGCCACGAAGCCCTTCAGATACCAGGAAGGATGCTTGCGAAAACTACGGATCCCCCTGAACTCGCCGAACCATTCGACCAGCAATTCGGCGTGTTCGAGCATCACCTCTATCACCTCGCCGAGGTTGGGCGCCGGGCTCGGTGCTCTTCCCGAGAACACCTCGGCGAGCTCTCCGAACAGCCAGGGGCGACCCAGGCAGCCCCGGCCGACGACCACCCCGTCGCAGCCGGTCTCTCGCATCATTCGAACGGCGTCGAAGCCCTCCCAGACGTCCCCGTTCCCGAGCACCGGGATGGTCGTAACGGTCTCTTTCAGCGCAGCTATCGCTGCCCAGTCGGCCTGTCCGGAATACAGCTGCTCGGCGGTTCGGGCATGCAGCGCCACGGCGGCCGCCCCGGCCTCTTCCGCCACTTTGCCGGCCTCCAGAAACGTCAGGTGGCGATCGTCGATGCCCTTGCGAAACTTCACGGTGACGGGCACCTCGCCGGCGGCGCGAACGGTGGACTCGACGATCTCACCAAAGAGGTGGGTCTTGTACGGCAGAACCGCCCCTCCCCCGTGACGGGTGACCTTCGGAGCGGGGCATCCGAAGTTCATGTCGATGTGATCGACATGGCCCTTCTCGACCAATCGACGGGCCGCCTCGGCAGCCGACTCCGCATCCGTGGCGTAGAGCTGGATCGAACGGATCTTCTCGTCGGGGCCGAACTCGGCCAGCTCCCACGTGCGCTGGATGTCCTCGGCGATGGCTCGGGCGCCCAGCATCTCGCTGACATACAGGCCGGCGCCAAACCGCCTCGCCAGGGTACGGAACGGGACATTGGTGATGCCGGCCATCGGCGCCAGAACGACAGGAACATCGAGGCTCAGCGGCCCGATGCGCAACTGGCCAAACTCTCCGGGTTGGGCCGGCGAGCGCGCTTCAGATCCGAGTGGGGCGGCATCCATGGCGTCCATCGTGTTCCCTGGGGGGCCCAGAGTCAAAGGCGAACTCAAGCCTCGGCCTCGGTCTCCTCGAGGTTTTCGAAGCCTTCGTGAACCGCCACCACCGCCACGGCGAGCGCGGCCAGGGGGTCGGCCCACCACCAGCCGAGTACCGCGTTGATGACGAGCGCGCTGAGAATGAGCGCGGCGAGCAGAGCATCGAGGTAGGTGACCCGTGCCTCGGCCGCCAGCGGGGAGGAGTCGATCCTCTTGGCGATCCGCTGTTTCCAGATCGCCAGGATCCCCATAGCGATCACGACCAGGACCAAGTAGCCGATTCCCCAAGGTGACTCCTCGGCGGGGATCCCGAGGGCCAGCCGGCGCACCGACGAGATCACGAGGGCCGTCGCCAGAAGGAAGAAGGCAACCGCGATCAGGCGGTGAGCGAAAGCCGTCTTCTTGGCGTCGACCTCCTCGCCGTGACTCTGGTGCCAGACGACAACGAGAGAGGCGAAGACCTCGATGAGGGAATCGATCCCGAAGGCGATGAGCGCAATGGAACCGGCGGCAATCCCCAGGCCGACAGTGATGAAGAACTCGCCGAGGTTCCAGACGATGGTGGCCCACTCCAGCCGGACCGCCGTCCGACGATCAGAGGTGAGCATCAGAAGGATCTCGACGGCGCCCGGCGTGTTCGTCCACGGGCCTCCCGCCCATGGCACCCTCCGCCGGGGTGGCCAGAGGCTCGAACCCCACTTCTCTGAGAAGGGCGACGGTTTCGGCGAGTGGAAGCCCCGTCACGTTGCTCACGCTGCCGTGCACCTCCTTCACGAAGACGCCGCCAATCCCCTGGATGGCGTAGGCACCGGCCTTGTCGAGAGGTTCGCCGGTGCGGATGTACCAGTCCGCCTCCCCTTCGGAGATCGGCGTCATGGTCACCGTCGTCTCGACGTAGAGGTGAGCTGCCACCCGACCCCCACGCGCCAGCGCTACGCCACTGAGGACGGTGTGCTGACGACCGGCGATGAGAGCCAGCATGGCCCTCGCCTCGGCGCTCCCGGACGGCTTGCCGAGGATGCGACCGTCCACAACCACGGCGGTGTCGGCGCCCAAGACCAAGACGCCATCCCCCCGGCTGGACGTCACCGACTTGTCGCACGCCACCCGGACGACGTAGTCGACGGGGTCCTCTCCCGGAAGCGGTGTCTCGTCGACTTCAGGGGCATCCACGTCGAAGGTGAAGCCCAAGCCCGCCAGAAGGGCCTGTCGGCGTGGAGACGACGAAGCGAGAACGAGTGGGGGCTGGGGCATCTCCCCCAGGGTACCTCCTCCCTTCGCCGACCCGTGGAGGAGGCCCGCAAGGTCCGGGTACGTTCTCACTTGCTTCTTAATCCGTGTTCAGGCTGGCCTCAGGAGCATGAGCGAATCTGACACAGTGCAAACCTCACCTTGAAAGGAGCACACCATGAAAAAGTCAATCACAGCCCTTGCGGTTGGATCCGCCGCCCTGGTCGCCGTCCCGGTGGTTGCCGGAGCCCAGGAAGCCGATCAACCCGCCACAACCGACTCGACCGTCGCGGACGAGACGGTTGGCGAGTCCAACGGGCGCCGGGGCCACCACGGCCACCGTGGATTCGGTGGCTTCGACAGCCTCGCCGACGTTCTCGGGCTCACCGAGGACGAGATCAGAACCGCCCTCCAGGAGGGCAGCACACTGGCCGAGATCGCCAGCCAGCAGGGCGTTGAAGTCGATGTGGTGGTGGACGCCCTGGTCGCCGAGGCGGAGTCGCACATGGCAGAGGCCGTCGCCGAGGAGCGCATCACGCAGGCCGAAGCTGACGAGAAGCTCGCCGACGTCGAGGAGCGAATCACGGAATGGGTCAACTCCGTCTTCGAAGGACGGGAGGGCCGCACCGGCAACCACGGACTGCGCGGGTTCGGTGGCTTCACCGACCTGACCGAGTTGCTTGGCATCGAGCGAGCCGAACTGTTCGAAGCACTCCAAGAGGGCTCGACCCTTGCCGAGGTAGCCGAGGCCAACGGCGTGACCGTAGACGAACTCCGCTCGACCCTGCTGGCAGGGATCGAGGAGCGCGTCGCCGAAGCGGTGACCGAAGGCCGGATCACTCAAGAAGAGGCCGACGAGCGGCTCGCCGCTGCCGAGGAGAACATCGACGGCGTCATCAACGGAGAGATCCCGACGCGACGCGGTGGCCTCGACAGGGGCCGGTTCGGGCACGACTCGGGCGATGCCGCCCCCACCACCGAGGACGTCTCACTCTCGGCGTAGCAATGTGAATAGGGTTCGGTTCCTCCTCCTCCCTCCGGAGAACCGACACACGTTCTTTGGGTCCGCCGAGGCGGACCCAAAGAACGTTGGAAGCCTCACTCGGGGGCGCTGACGGCGCCGGGTAGGCTGCCCTCATGTCTGGATCATTCGTCGGAGCCGCCGTCAAACGGGTCGAAGACCCCCGTTTCATCACCGGTCGCGGTCGATACCTCGCCAACCTTCCGCTCGAGGGAGCGCTCCATCTCGTCCCGGTGCGATCCCAGGTACCCCACGGGCGGATCGCCTCGATCGACACCGACGAAGCCCGCGCCATGCCGGGCATCGTGGCGATCTTCACGGCAGCCGACTTCGACCTGAAGCCCATCCCCCATGGTCTTCGATTCTTGCCGGAGAACCTGGAACGCCCGGTTCTGGCGCTCGACACGGTTCGGTTTGTCGGAGATCTGGTGGCCGTGGTCGTTGGCGAAAGTGAACAGCAGGCCGCTGACGCCGCCGCCCTGGTGTGGGTCGACTACGACATCCTCCCTTCGGTCGGCACGCTGAGCGCGGCAATGGAGGATGGGGCCGCGGTCGTCTACCCCGACCTCGGATCGAACATCATTGCCGAACTCGATGACGATCCCATCGAAGATCTCTTCGCCGGCGCCGATCACGTCTTCGAGGTAGACCTCCACAATCAGCGCCTGGCCGCCATCCCCCTGGAACCGAACAACGCCGCCGCCATCCCCATCGACGGCGGGATCAAAGTGTGGGCCGGATCCCAACACATCCACGGCCACCAGGCCGCCCTCGCCAACATTCTTCGCCTCGAGCGCCACCAGGTGCACGCCATCGTGCCCGACATGGGTGGCGGGTTCGGCGCCAAGTTCGAGGCCTACCCCGAGCAGGTGGTCACCGCGGCAGCCGCCCTCGAGCTCGGACGACCCGTGCGCTGGCAGGAGTCTCGCACCCAGAACCTGGCCGGGATGTATCACGGTCGCGCCCAGTCCCAGCATCTCGAGGTCGGGGTGACCAAGGACGGGCGGATCGTCGGGTTGAAGGTCGAATTGGTTCAGGATGTCGGCGGGTATCCGTCGTTCGGGGCCTACCTCCCGCGCATGACCAAAGCCATGGCTTCCGGTGTGTACGCCATCCCCCGAATCGAGACCCACATCAAGATCGTCACGACCAACACCACCCCAACGCATGCCTATCGCGGCGCAGGGAGACCGGAGGCTACGGCGATGATCGAGCGGACGATCGACGTCATCGCCACCCGGCTCGGCATGGACCCTGCGGAGGTGCGACGGAAGAACCTGATCTCCTCCGATGCGTTCCCATATACCACCGCCACCGGGTCAGGCTACGACTCAGGCGACTATGAGATGGCGCTCGATCACGTGCTCGAGCGCGGCGGCTACCACGAGCTGCGCGCCGAACAGGCACGTCGACGCTCGGCAGGCGGCCGCCTCCAGCTCGGTCTCGGCCTCAGCACCTACGTCGAGGTCACCGCCCCGTTCTCGAAGAAGGAATGGTCTGCGGTCGAGGTGCACGAAGACAGCACGGTCACCGTCGCGGTGGGGACCTCCTCACACGGCCAAGGCCACGCCACCGCCTACGCGCAGATCATCGGGGACCTCTTCGGGATCCCCTACACCGACGTGGAAGTCGTCCAAGGTGACACGGCCATCGTGCCCCGCGGTGGCGGGACCGGGGGTTCTCGCTCGCTCCAGCTGGGAGGTAGTGCCGTGCTGGGCGCCGGCGAGGTCGTGCTCGAACGGGCCAAGTTGCTCATGGCGAATCACCTCGAGGCAAGTTCAGAAGACATCGTGGTGACCGGCGACGGCGGTCTCGGTGTGGCCGGTGTTCCCCATGCCCGCATGTCGTGGGGTGAGATCGCCCGAGCGGCCGCCCACGAGGCCCCCGCCCTGGAGGAGGAAGAACTCGGGCTTCGTGGTGAATACAACTTCGAGCAGGGTGCCGCCACGTACCCGTTCGGCGCCCACCTGGTTGTGGTCGAGGTGGACGTGGAGACCGGAGAGGTGGAACTGCTTCGGGTAGTCACCTGCGACGACGCCGGCACCATCATGAACCCCATCCTGATCAAGGGTCAGGTGCACGGCGGCATTGCCCAGGGAGTCGGCCAAGCCTTGAGTGAGGCGGTGCTCTACGACGACGAGGGCTACCTTCTCTCCGCCAACCTCACCTCCTATCTGATCCCCGTCGCCACGGATATGCCGCTCTTCGAGGTCGCCAACACCGAGACTCCCACTCCGCACAACGTGCTCGGGGCCAAGGGAATCGGCGAGGCCGGCACCATCGGGTCCACCCCGGCCGTCCAGAATGCGGTCATCGACGCTCTCTCCCATTTGGGCATCGAACACCTCGACATGCCACTCACCCCGCACAAAGTGTGGGAAGCCATCCAGGCGGCTCCGACCCAGAAGGGATAGCTGTCGAACCGGCCTGCTTCTCAGGTCTCGGCAGCGGCTGAGGTCAATCTTGCCTGCCCGACGATCGATGGGGATCCGTCCAGCTCCTCGGAGGTCACCACGGCCCCCGCCACGAGACCTTCGTCGTCGAAGAAGGGTGCGCAGTAGGTTCTGGTGGTGATCTCGGTGCCATCGGCGCGGCGAAGAACCAGAAGGAACGGCCCCGCCGATCGACCCGTCCGGATGGCCTCTGTGACGGGGGCGTTTTCCACCGTGAGCGGTGTTCCGTCGGCGAACCGCACCTGGTAGCGCTCCTGGCTCTCGTCCAGGTCGGACGGGCGTTCCATGTCGTCGGCGATACCCAGCATTCTCCGCTCTCGTCGGTTCCAGTCGACCACCCGAAGTGGATCTCCGGCAAAAACGGAGATGGCAATGGGCAGGGACTCCATGACGCTGGCCCGGAGGACACGCTCGTAGGCAATATCATCGACCAGGTTGGATCGGTGGATGGCGAACGCCGCGATCTGGGCGAGGGCGTGGGCGACTTCATGGCCCTGCCTGTCGGGGAGATCCTCCTCCCGAGCCCACGAGATGGCCAGCACTCCGACGGGTACGCCGAGGTCGAGGACGGGTAGGAGGAGGGCGGCCCGCCCGCCCACTCTGGCGCCCCACTCGTGATCATCGCTGTCGAGTTGTTCGATTCTGAAGGGCCGAGCCGTCCGCATCACCTTGGAGAGAATCGGATCCGAGAAGCTCTCCGAGTCTTGGCGATGGTCCCCAAAACTGCCGGCAGAGCAGTACAGATCGGGGCCTGCCGGGATGAGCAGCATGCCTCCGACCGCACCGAGCAGGTCCACGTAGAGCTTTCGCAACCCTGCCACGGTCCGATCCAGGGATCGTTCGGACAGGACCGTGGCCATGTCGACCAACAGCCGGGAGCGGGGCGGCAAGGCCATGGTCCCCTGCCCGTGATCCATCTTCGGGAGAACCTCAGGAGCATCCTGCGCGGCAGGGAGAACGATCGAGAAGGTGGCACCACGTCGACGCGGTTCGGTGAGCACGACGTCTCCCCCCATCGCGCGGGCGAGCTGCCTACTGAGCGACAGCCCGATCCCGAGGCCCTTCTGGCTTGCCCCAGCCACGAAGAGCCCGGGGACGGCGTCTTCATCGATTCCGGGGCCATCGTCGGCGACCGAGAGAATCACTTGGCCATCCGCCCGCTCCATGGCAACCTCGATCTCTCCTTCTGGCGCATACCGTCGGGTGTTCTGGACCAGGTTGGCGATGATCTGGGTGGCGAGCTGGGGATCTGCCCAGGCTGCCAGCGGTTCGCCTTTCGGAAGGAAGGTACGCCGCCCGACGTCGGGGAACCGGGCGAGGACTCGTTCGGTGAGCGCCACGAGATCGACGGGTTGGCAGGCCGGTTCGAGCGTGTGGCGCGCCAGGCGCGAGACGGAGTGGAGATTGGCCACGAGGTGCATCATGTGCTGCGCCTCGCTGTTCGCCATGCCCAGGAGTTCCATCGTCTCTTCGGGATGGAGGCCGTTGTCGGGGGCGGCAAGGAGTTCGAGGAGCCCGATCACGCTGGTGAGAGGAGTGCGAAGCTCGTGCGAGACATGGGCGATCAACTGCTGCTCTGTGCCAGGCGCGGTTTCGGGAGATGCGGCGGCCGAAGACCCGGCGAGGTAGAGGGCTGCGGAACCGATCGATGCACCGACGATCACCAATGCCGCCGTGGGCCCCGAGGTGTGCACCACCACCACGACCGCCGACAGGCCCAACAGGACCACACCCACCCCTACATGGGTCGATTGGCGAAGACGGGCCGGTCTCATTGATCTCCTCTTCTCGGAGAGCTCACTCCTGAGGATCGGCAGTGAAGCGGACCACCTTGAGGTGCGCGTTTCGGAGAGCATTCGGATTCGCTCCCCCGGGGCTCCGGCCCGCGCGACCTACGTGGTCAGCGAACGTCGGAGCAGCACGGTCGACAGAAGGAGAAGCACTGCAGCCGCCCCTCCCAGCACGGCTACCTGCGGAAGGATGTCGACGAGCGAGCCATCCCTGGCGATGAGCTCCTCGAACGCCTCGATCAGCCACGCATGCGGAGTGAGGTGGGCAACGCGCTGCATCGAATCGCTGAACACCTCCAGCGGCACCATGGCGCCTCCCAGCGCAGCCAGCACCAGGCCGAGCATGACACCGACACCACCCGCCTGCGCCTCGTTGTCCAGGACGCTGCCCATCAAGATGCCGCAAGCAGTGGCGACCGCGCAGTAGACGAGCACGAGTATCGCGGCCGCGGCCGGGTTGCCCCACCGAACGCCGAAGAGAAGGGCAGCGGCCACGATGATGAAGAGTGCCTGCGTGAGCGCCACGAGGTAGCGCCCGAGGGTCTCGCCCAGGACGATCGAACGGATCGGCGTCGGGGTGGCCATCATCCGGGAAGCGACGCCGAGCTGCCGAGTGAGGATGAGTTGGGTGGCAGCAGTGAGAGAGGTGAGAAAGACGAAAAGCGCCACCTCCTGCACAGCCCCGAGCCCGAACTGGCCTGAGGCGCTCAAGCTCTCCGGCCCGGACGAGCTGTACTCCGTGGTCACTGCGATCGGAGCCACGAATGATTCCGCCTGGTCTACGACGGCGGCGGCTGTGACCCGGTCGAGGTTCAGTTCGTCAGCCACAAAACCAGTCGCCCGAAGCCGATTGGACGGCGACACCAACGCTCCCTGAACCGTGAGTCGGAGATCCTCGGCAAAGCCTGGTGCCGCCAGATACTCGATTTCGGCGGTCTGGCCGGTGGCGACCACTTCGTCGAATCCATCGTCGATCAAAACCGCCGCGCTGAGACTGGCACGCTCGACCGCCTCGATGGCCGCCGCCCGGGTTTCGAAACGCTCCACCACGATCCCGTCGATAGCTGCGAGCTCATCGACGATCTCGCTTGCCACGGGCGTGTCCGGCGCCACCACGCCGAGCCGGGGTTCGAAGGTTCCACCGAAGGAGACGCCCAGCACCAGGACCAGGAGAAGCGGAAAGATGAAGACGAAGAACAGGTTGGATGGGTAGCGAATGAACATCCGCAGATTTGCCCCGGCGATGGCGAGTATCTTGCTCACGCCTCCACCCCCAACCGGCTCCTGCGCATGACCCCGACCCCGAGTGTGAGTACTGCGAACACCAGAATCCACCCTGTGGCGACGAGCACATCCGCCAGCGTGCCGACGCCGGCGTTGTCGCCAAAGCCCCGGACGAGCCAGAAATGGGGGGTGAGGCGAGACACAGATGCCAGGATTCCTTCGGTCTGGGTGATCGGGAAGAACACTCCTCCGAGGAAACCGAGCGTGACCGCCACGATCGCCGCGAATTGTTGGGCCTGCTCGGCGGTCTTGGCGAACGAGCCAACGATCAAGCCGACGCCCATCGCCGCCAGCACCCCTGCCACCGAGAGGATGGCGACTCCGATGGGGTTGCCCCACGACGCTCCCAACAGCAGGGTGGTGGCGAGCACCAGCACCACCATGCTGAACAATCCGCCCACCAAACTCGACAGCGATTTGCCGACGAGGAGCGCCACCGGCTTGATCGGGGCCGCCAGGAGACGGGACATCGTCCCTTGTCTCCGCTCTTCCAGGATGCTGAGCACGCTGTCCTGCACCGTGAAGAAGAGGAAGAAGGTGGCGATAGACACGGCGAAATAGGTCTTGGCGTCGAGCTGACGGGTACCGGCAACGTCGTCGGTCAGAACCAACGCGTTCGGTCTGGCGCTTGCAGACTGGGCGAGTTCGGTCTGGTCACCACCCCCCGCCGCCAGCACCGACCCGACCGACAGCTGGACAGCGCTGATCTCGCCGGCGACGCCTTCGGCAATCGCCTGGGCCACCAGCGTGGCTATCCCGGCACCCTGGTTCCCGAGAACCGTGATCTCTATCTCCTGGTTGGTGGCCACCGCGTCGCCGAAACCGGCCGGCAGCACAAACCCTGCGGATGCCTCGCCGTCGTCGATCATGGCCAGCCCGGCGGCCTTCGTGGAGGCGGCCACCGTCTCGAATCCGATCTCATCCAGCGTGCCTGTGATCTGCGCCGAGGTGGCGCTCATGTCCTCGTCGACGACCACATACACGGGATCGAAGCCAGTCTCCAGCGCTCCTCCGAGTACCAGGGAGAGCACATACGAAAGAGCGAGAGGCGCCAGAATCCCCATGATGAAGAAGGATCGGTCTCGGAGGCGCTGCCGAAGGTCCTTGCCCGCCAACACGAATACTGCTCTCATCTCGAATCCCTCAATCCCGAAGAGCCTTCCCGGTGAGATGAAGGAAGACCGCCTCCAAGTCGGGTTCGGTGATCTCCACGCCTCTCACGGCGACGTCGGCCGAGGCGGCCGTCTGAATGATGGCCGGAAGGAGCCGATTGACGTCCTTGGCGACCACCTCGATCCCACCCTCGAACTGAGTCGCCGAATCCACTCCATCGAGCTCGGCCATGCGAGCAGCCGCCTCGGTGAGAGGTCCGGACGCCTCGAGAACCAGCTTGTCGCTGTGGCCGACCAAGGCCACCAACTCCCGGCGGGTGCCCTCGGCCTGAATGACCCCCTCGTCGATGATGGCCACCCGATCGCACAGCCGTTCCGCTTCTTCCATGTAGTGCGTCGTGTAGAGGACAGCCATGCCTTCACCACTGAGATGCTCGACGCTCGCCAAAATGGCGTTGCGGCTTTGCGGATCCACCCCCACGGTGGGTTCGTCGAGGACCAATAACCGAGGTTCGTGGAGGAGCCCGATTCCGATATTCAGTCGCCGCTTCATGCCACCGGAGAAGTCCTTCGTCCGGTCGTCGGCCCGTTCGGTCAGTTCGGTGAGTTCGAGCATGGCGTCGACCCGTCGCCCGAGGTGAGCCTTCTCCAAGCCGTAGAGCCGACCGAAGAAGGCGAGGTTCTCGCGAGCCGTGAGGTCCGGGTAGATCGCCAGATCCTGAGGCACATAGCCGATCCATTTTCTTGGGTTGACAGACCCGATCTCCATCGTTTCGGTGCCGATGGTGACGGTGCCGGCGTCGCGTGTGAGTAGTCCGCACACCATGGAGATGCTCGTCGTCTTGCCTGCGCCATTGGGTCCGAGAAGCCCGTACGTTTCGCTCTCGGCGATGGCAAAGCTGACGTCGTTCACCGCCAGTCGGTCGTCGTAGCGCTTGACGAGGCCCTTCGCCTCCAAAATGTTGGGCATGTCGTTCCTCCTACCAGCTCCGTGGGGTCGAACACACACTCCCGGGCTTGCAGGGTCAAGGCTACGCCACCCAATCGACATCGGGTCGGAAAAACAGAGGCAGCTGCCGGCGGTACCCTGGTCCGTATGCCAGACCCGATCGAAACACGCGTTCTGGAAGAACTCCAGCGCCTGGGCGTGCCTCATGAGGCGATCAGCTGCGACCCCGACCTCGCCGACACCGTGGCGTTCTGCGCACGGTACGGCTACGACCTCGCCGACTCCGCCAACGCCATCCTCATCGCCTCAAAACGACCCGCCGGCCGGTATGCGCTGTGCATGGTGCTGGCGAACACACGCCTCGATGCGAACCGGAGGGTTCGCGACATGATGGAGGTCAAGAAGCTGTCGTTCGCCTCCGCCGAGGTGACGAAAGAGGTGACCGGCATGCTCCTCGGCGGCGTCACCCCTTTTGGCCTGCCGGGCGACCTCCCTGTCTATGTGGACAGCCGGGTCATGGAACGCGACCGGGTAATCGTCGGAGGCGGGTCTCGCTCTCTCAAGCTTCGGTTGTCTCCGGACGTCTTCCGAAGGCTGCCTCGCGCCGAGATCGTGATGGACCTGGCAGTCTCGGCCGGGTGAGCGTCTTCGGGTGATTCACGCCTTCTGGCTCTCCAGGCGGATCAAGGAGAACCGATCGACCCCGACCCCACTGATGAGAAGGCGCTCCTTCCGGTTCTCGAGCGCCTTCTGGGACCAGTCGACCAACCCGCCATCGCCCAGATGGAGGAAGCCGTCGCCACTCGATGCGTACACCTGGAATCTCAGACCTCGGTAGTACACCCCGCCTGGGGCGTTCGGTTCGGTAGAAACGACCTCTACGCCGGGCACCGCCACGAGGACTGCGCCGACCGCCGCCATGACCGGCGCCCAGCTTCCCCCGGTGAAATCGGAAAACTCCACCCGAATCCTCGTCACTCCCGCATGGGCGAGCGCCCGAGTCACGATGCCGAGATGCTCGGCCACCGCGGCACGTTCGAAGCGCATGTCGCCAACATCGCGCCCTGCAGTCACTGCAGCGAACAGGCCGAAATGAGCGTACGAAGCCGGACCCTCGAACGACTGAGCGCGCAAGACCCGCTGCACGGTCGCCAAGCGCACCAGGTCCGCCGACCTGGGCGCCACGGCCAGTGCCGCCCGTCGACGAACCATTGCTTCGAGGGCAAGGCCGTTGGTGGCATCGGCGGCGACATCGGACCCCCGAACGGTGGACACCACCCGGTTCTGATCGACATCGGCCAGAACGGAGTGGGTGCCGAGCGGCACCACCGGCGACAAAGCCACCTTGGCGAACTGGGAAGGCACCTCCGCAAGAAGCGCGTCCTCGGCGGCTCGGAGCGAGTCGAGGTCAGCGGCGGCGGGCGCCACGAACCGGTCAGAACCGTACCGGCGCAGCACGTCCGCCGGTTGAATCGCCGAGGCGCGGCGACGCTGGACCTCCATGAGGATGCTGGTCAGATCGGCGCCACCCACGGACCCGACCAACACCTCCATGAGATCAGGGACCCCCGTCTGCGCTACTGCCCTTTCCCACGGCTGCGTCCCACCCATCCCTCGACGGTAGCGATCGGGCGGCGCCGTTTCTGCTCGCGGCGGGAATTACCCGGGCGGATCGGGCGTTGGCTACCCTTGCCTGACCGCGCCATGGCCAGAGGGCAGGCCGACCGCGGATCCACTGCACCGTCTCCGGTCGCTCAACTCGTCTTTCCCAGGGAGCCAACGTGTCCATCATCGAAATTGAAGACCTTCACAAGGCGTTTGGGGATGTGCACGCGCTGACGGGCGTCGATCTGAGCATCGAAGAGGGAACCGTGTACGGACTCCTTGGACCGAACGGCGCCGGCAAGACCACCGCGGTTCGTGTCCTCACCACCCTGCTGGCTCCCGACCGGGGCCGCGCATCCGTTGCCGGACTCGATGTCGTCCGTGACGCTCAAGCCCTGCGCTCCGTCATCGGACTGGCCGGCCAGTATGCCGCCGTCGACGAGAACCTGACCGGTCGCGAGAACCTGGAAATGGTGGGACGGCTCTACCGCCTGGGCGGCTCCGAATCGCGCCGCCGCGCCGACGACATCCTCGAGCAATTCGATCTGGTGGAGGCTGGAAGCCGGCCCGTGCGGACCTACTCGGGCGGAATGCGCCGCAGGCTCGACCTCGGAGCCTCACTGGTGGCTCACCCACGTGTGTTGTTCCTCGACGAGCCCACGACGGGCCTCGACCCTCGGAGCAGGCTGGGGTTGTGGGGGTTCATCGAGGAACTGGTCGACGAGGGCACCACCCTCCTGCTCACCACCCAGTACCTGGAGGAGGCCGACCGCCTCGCCGATCGTATCGGCGTGATCGATCACGGCCGGCTCATCGCCGAAGGCACGTCCAGTTCCCTGAAGGACGAGATCGGAGGCGACGTCGTCGCCGTCAAAGTCAGTTCGCCTGAGGATTTGGCGGAGGCCGTGAAGGTTCTGGCCGGTATCGGCACCGGCGAGCCGCAGGTCGACGCCGACGAATACCGCGTGCAGGTACCCGTCGACGGCCCCCGCCGGGTGGCGGAGGTCGTGCGCGGCCTCGATGGATTGGGCATCGAGATCCACGACCTCGCTCTGCGACGCCCCACCCTGGACGATGTGTTCTTGAACCTGACCGGACACGCCGCCGTCGAGAAGCTCCAACCGAAGAAGATCAGTCGCCGCCAACGACGCCAACAGATGAGGGCATCATGACAATCGCCGCCGAACACGCACCGAGGCATTCGCCCAAATGGATCTTTCTGGACGCGCTTGTCATCACCAAACGCAACCTCTTGAAGTATGTCCGCGTCCCCACCCTTTTGGTCTTCTCCACGATCCAGCCCGTGATGTTCGTGCTGCTCTTCACCTACGTCTTCGGCAGCGCCATTCAGATCCCGGGAATCGACAACTACATCGACTTCCTCATGGCCGGCATCTTCACGCAGACGGTGGTGTTCGGAGCGCAGCAAACGGGGGTGGGCCTCGCCGAGGACATGAACAAGGGAATGGTGGACCGTTTTCGCTCCCTACCGATGAGCCGTTCCGCGGTGCTGGCGGGGCGGACGATCTCGGATTCGGTTCGCAACGTCTTCGTCGTACTACTCATGACGGGCGTCGCCTATCTCATCGGATTCCGGTTCCACGGCAGTTTCCTGCAGTCGATCGGGGCCCTCGCCCTCGCCGTCTTGTTCGGCATGGCCTTCTCGTGGATCTCGGCCACCATCGGGTTGGCGGTGAAAGACGTGGAGGTGGCTCAAACAGCCGGGTTCATCTGGGTGTTCCCTCTGGTGTTCGCCAGTTCGGCGTTCGTGCCCACCGCCGGTATGCCCAGCTGGTTACAGACCTTCGCCGAGATCAATCCGATCACGGTGGCGGTGAACGCCATGCGCAGCCTGATCTTGGACATCCCCACCGACAACCAGCCCTGGCAGGCCGTGGCGTGGGCCCTGGCGATCATGGCGGTCTTCGTTCCACTCGCCGTCGGCCGGTACCGCAAAGCGGTCTAACCGGCGCCCTCTGCATCCGCGCGTGGGTCGCGTCGACGGCACGTGGCCTACGATATTGCCATGAGCCGAATCATCAACACACCCGTCGGCCAAGGCCGAACCCGCATCATCCACGAGTCGACCGGTTCGGAGATCTCCACCGACGTGTCGCCCCAGTTCGGAGGAGGAGGGTCGACCTTTTCGTCGACCGACCTCATCGCCGCCGGACTGGGATCGTGTATCAGCTCGTCGCTAGAGGTGATCGCGCAGCGCAAAGAGATACCTCTCGAAGCCATCAGCATCGTGGTCGAAAAGGAACTCGGCACCGATCCCAAGCGCATCACGCGCCTCGCCGTCACCATCGAGGTTGACGTGCCGGCCGACGAAAAGCTCGCCAAACTCTTCGAGCGGGCCGCCCACACCTGCACGGTGCACCGAAGCCTCCACGCCGACATCGACGCTCCGATCGAGGTTCGGTTCGCGACTTGACCCGAAGATCGCCGGAGCTGGAGGTAGCCGCCCGAACCGTGTTGAATGGCGACGAATGAAGACCCTACGCACCGCAACGCTCCTCGTCGTGTTGGCGCTCCTCACCGGGGCTTGCACGTTGTTCGAGGGATCCACGACCACCGAGCCGCAGGCCCCGGAGGCCACGTCGGCGACCGCTTCCACCCTGGCAGAAGGCGCCCCCGCGACGACCCCGCCACCCGAGCTCGACGTCTCAGACTGCGACGAACCTGCGGAGGGCTTCGAGCTGTTCTGCGAGGCCTATCAAACCCTGATCCTGAGCTACATCGACCCGCTCGACGACTCCCGCCTGAGCGAGGGGGCGGCTCAGGGCCTCGCAGAGTATGGGGGCGATTCGACCCCTCCCGAGGGTGGGCCGATCGAATGCTCGATCCCGAACGACGAGTTCGGCACGTTCTGCGAGTCTTTCGCTCTGACGCAGAGCCTGGAGGGCGGTTCCGACGAATCGTTGGTCGAAGCGGCGATACGCGGCATGCTCGATTTCGGCGTTGCCGATCCCAACACCAACTACCTGTCGCCCGAAATCAACGCTCGATTCAATCAGGACAACAGCGGTCAGATCGAAGGAATCGGCGCCCTCGTGAACTCGAGGAACCTCGAAAACGAGGACGAGTTCTGTGTGGTTCTGTCCGAGACATGCAAACTCGAGATCGTCTCTCCACTCGAAGGATCCCCAGCCGAAGCCGCTGAGATCCGAGCGGGCGACTTCATCGTCACGGTCGACGACGACTCGGTCAACGGACTGACCGTCGACGAAGCCGTCTCGATCGTGAGGGGACCGGCCGGAACCGACGTACTGCTCGGGATCGAACGCACCGACGGCGTGCTGGCGGTGACCGTGACGCGGGCGGCCATCGAAGTACCGATCGTCGATACCGAGATGCTCACCCAGACGGTGGGGTACCTGCGTCTGTCCCAGTTCACCTTCAATAGTGCCGAGCCCTTCCGCGAGGGACTCGGCTCTCTCCTCGACCAGGGCATGGAGACACTCATTCTCGACCTCCAGGGAAACCCAGGTGGGTCGCTCGACGCGGCCATCGACATCTCTTCTGAATTCCTCGACAGCGGAATCGTGGTTCGCACGGAGGCGCCCGATCAGGACATCGACTACGAGGTCCGACCGGGCGGTCTGGCGTCCGATGGGTCCCTCGAGGTGTTTGTGCTGATCAACGGCGGCTCGGCGTCAGCCTCGGAGGTGCTCGCCGGAGCGCTCGCCGACAACGATCGAGCCACGCTGGTCGGGCAGAGCTCGTACGGAAAGAACACCGTGCAACGCCAGTACACCCTCGCCAACGGCGGATCGTTGAAGGTGACCATCGCTCGTTGGGTCACCCCGAACGGCACCGACTTCGGAGGTGATGGCATTGCTCCCGATATCGCCATTCCCTACCCGGAGAACGCCGACATCGGCTTCGATTTCCTGCGCGACGAGACACTGCAGTTGATCGAGTCCGGGGCCTAGGGGACGGAAGGGTCAGGGCGCCAGTCCGGTTGGGCAGCTCACCCCGGTCCCGCCGATGCCGCAATAGCCGTCCGGGTTCTTGGCGAGGTACTGCTGGTGGTAATCCTCGGCGTAGTAGAACGCGTCGAGGGACCCGATTTCGGTCGTGATCGGCCCGTACCCGGCCCGACTCAACTCTTCCTGGTACCTGTCCCGCGTGATCTTGGCGATGTCGAGCTGTTCATCCGTGGTCGCGAACAGGGCCGACCGGTACTGGCTGCCGACGTCGTTGCCCTGGCGCATTCCCTGGGTGGGGTCGTGGCCCTCCCAGAAGATTCCGGTGAGTCGTTCAAAGCTGATCTTGGTCGGGTCGAACGCCACCAGCACCACTTCGGTGTGCCCGGTGCGGCCGGTGCACGTCTCCCGGTATGTGGGGTTCGGCGTGCTCCCCCCTGCATAACCAACCGCAGTCGAGTAGACACCGTCCGCCTGCCAGAAGAGCCGCTCGGCACCCCAGAAACAGCCCATGCCGAACACCGCCGTTTCGACGCCTTCCGGCCAGGGCCCCTCCAGGGGGTGGCCGTTGACGAAGTGCCGGTCGGGGATCTCCACGGTTTCTGGTCGGCCTGGCAGCGCCTCCTCGGGAGTCGGCACGTCGGTCTTCTTGCGTCCAAACATCGGTCCACCTCGCTTCGGGGCTGGCATGGGGTGCAACGCCTAGGGGGCGAAGCGTGTTCCCTTGGTGAGTGGCCCATCATCCCGGCCGCCCACCGTTGTGCAGCGCTCCCATCGTAGAGTGGGCGTCGAGCAAGAGGAGCAACCCTTGGCACGACCCGCAGCCCGACACCTCCCCGAAGCAGGGTTGGTGGAGTTGAGGGTGCACGGCGTAGGCGGTTCCAGCCCCGAAGCGGTCCTCGGGGTCGAGGCGGCCACCCGCCTGGCGGACGACCTCATCCCCGACATCCCCGGGGACGAGTCGGCGGGTTTCTTCCAACCTGACGGGCCGGCCAGCCGAGTCGCCGACCCGGACCGCCGGCTCGAGGCGTATTCGTGGGGTGGGTTGACGTCGCGGTCGGCCGCACGGGCGCTGTGGTTGATCCTGGCCCCGTTTGCCATGGTCAACCTGGCCGGCTGGATGATCGAGCACGACGGCCAGCCGACCCAGCCCACTCGGACAGCGAGCCGATTCGACGTGGTCAACCGCGCCATCGCCCGGTTGGTGGCCTTGAGCCTCACGATCGAGACGTTCTTCCTGGCCACGCGCGTGGCACTCGATCAGTTCGCTCTGCAATGCGGGAGCCAGGGCCGGTGGTGCGGGCAGTGGTGGCTCCGGCCGCTGTCGTTCACGGACGGTCTTCTCGGACACAACCTGGTGGTGGGGGTCGTCTTTCCAATCGGACTGCTCGGCGTGATCGGGCTCATCACCCGCCGATCCCAAACCTTCCTCCACGGCAAGCCCTCTGCGACAGGCATGAGCGGCTTCACCGACCCGGCTTTCGTTCGCAACCTCACCCATCCCGAATTCTGGCAACAAGCCGGGGTCGGTCATCGGCTCGGCATCGTTCACGTTGCCGCCGGGTTCGCCACCATCGGACTCACCCTCGTCGGCGTGGTCCAGACCACCTCGGATGGCCGGCTGTTCGGCTTGCCGACCATCATGCTGGTGTTGTTGGCGTTGACAGCCGGCCTGGTCGGCACGTTGCGATTTCCGGTGTTGGTGCGCTGGGCTCTGCTCGGCGCCGCCATCAGCTCGGTGGCGGCGGCCATGGCTCTGACCTGGCCCGTGACAGGGGCGTGGGAACTCTCCAAGGGTCCGACAGCCGATCTCGACCAGTGGCTGTTCTCGGCGCAGATTGCGGTGATCGCTCTGTTCGTCCTCGCCACGTGGGTTGCGCGGAGAGCCCGGCCCGTCCCGGAACGAGGATCCGTAGCCCGGTGGCTCCTCCCCCCGGCCCTGATGGTGGGGGCCGTCGGCTTGATCGCAGCCTTCGGCAACGGGTTCACGATTGCCGTGGCTGCGCTCCTCGGGAATGCCGGACCCCGCTCAGGCGACGGGATGGCGTCCGGCGCGGTCGGAACCATCGTGTACGGCCAGTCGGCGGGCCTCGTGGCGTCCATCTTCGTCCTCGCCTTGGCGGCCATGGCCATCGTCACTATCGGCTTCTACCTCCGCGACCGGGCTTCGGTAGCGGCGATCTCGTCGATCGTCGGCGAGTACGACCCCGCCATCACCCCCGCCCTGGCCACCCGGATCCGGCGGGGACGAGCCCTCGCCCGGCTCCCCGATCGGGCTCCGGAGATCCTGGGGGCGGGAGTCATCACCCTGGTGGGCATCCTCGGCGTGCTGCTCGTGCGCTCGGGCGGACGTCTCGAGGATCCCGTTTTCGCCGACACCCTGCGCCCCATCCACGGTTTCTCATCGGCGATTCTCCTGGCCCTACCCGTCGTGGGCGCCTTCCTCATCTTCCAGGCGTACCGAAAACCCGGATGGAGGCGCGTCGTCGGAATCATCTGGGATGTCACCACGTTCTGGCCGCGCTGGTTCCACCCCTTCGCTCCGCCGAGCTACGGAGAACGAGCCATTCCGGACCTCGAGCGACGCCTTACTCAGATCGGCGCGAGTGGGGAGCGCATCGTGGTCTCAGCCCACAGCCAGGGGTCCCTCCTCGCCGCTTCCTCGCTGGCGGTGGCACCCACCGCCGGGACTGCCTTGGTCACCCATGGATCTCCCCTCCACCGGCTCTATGCCCGGTTCTTCCCCGAATACCTCGGGGGTGGATTCAGTTCGAGATTGCGGGATCGACTCGAAGGCCGGTGGATCAATCTGTACCGGCTCAGCGACTACATAGGTGGTCCGGTTCCCGACTGTGGCGACGATCGGGTCCTGGCGGACCCCCTCTCCCCCCTCGACGACGAAACCCTGCGAACCCACCTGGCGTACGACCGAGAAGAACCCCACGCTCAGTCGATCCGCGATCTGTTCGACCGCCTGCGCTGAGCCCGTCGCGGCGCTCGTGGTGCGTTCCCTAGAGCGCCAGGATCTCTGCGAGAACCTCTTCGACGGCCTCCCAGTTGAGGAGGTGTCCGGCTCCATCGACCCAGGTGAGGGTGGCGTTGGGGATGCCCGCCACCAACCGTTCCGAGTGATTCGGAGGAGTTGTGATGTCGGAAGTTCCGCAGATGACACGGGTGGGTACCTGGATCTCGCCCAGCCGCGGATAGTTTGACTCGTCGACCAACATCTCGGCCGCCGGGTGGATGGCGGGATGGTTCTGACCGACGAACATCGTCCTGAAGGCTTCCAGGATCGACGGAGAGCGGCGACCGACGACGGAGGCGGCGAGCAACGTGCCGTATGTGTGCGTGTTCCCGATGGCCGTGATGACGCCGGCCTTGATCAGAGGGATCTCGATTTGGTGCTGGGGCGCTCCTTCGGCGATGTCGCCGGCAGTGGATCCCATCAGCACCAACCCGCGCAGCCGGCCGGCGAGGTCGGGATGGTCGAGAAGGAACTTGATGGCCAGAAAACCGCCCATGGAATGGCCGACGAGTACTGCGTCATCCAGGTCGTAGTGCTCGATGACCGCTGCGTAGTCGCTCGCCATCTGGGACGATCCGACACCGTCGCGGCCGATGCTGGACCCTCCGTGACCGCGTTGGTCGAAGGTGATGACCCGACGTCCCTCACGAATCAGCCGTTCCGCCAGGACACTGAATTCGGTGCTGGTCAGACCGTAGCCGTGTGCAAAGAGCACCGGTGCTCCGGAACCGGCGGAGGTGGTATGCACGCGGGTGCCGTCCTCGCCGACAATGATCGCTTCGGTCCCGGGGGCAGGATGGAGGAGTTCTTCGAGCTGATAGGGATCAGGTCCCTCAGCCAGCTTTCGGGCGCCCAGCGAAGCGGCAAGATGAACGGTGCCGGCCAGAGCGCCGGCGCCGAGGATGAGTTTGGTGGGTTTCATACGGCCATTCTCGCGCACAGGGCGCAAGGTGGCACTTCCGGGTCTGGCGGGTTCGCGGTCTGGCGCTTCAGGGGTTGGCGGCGTCCGGGT
>CBDUEV010000005.1:0-88111 GCA_965366365.1 uncultured Acidimicrobiia bacterium
GCGTGACTGACGAGGCGTGATTCGAGCAGAGCTCGAATCACGTTGGAGAACTGCGGAGCAGTTCTCCCACTCGCGGGGTGTGGACTGCGGTTGCGGGCAGGATCCTCCACCTTTGTGGCTTGAGCCGATAACCTGTGAAGGCAATGGATCAACCACAAACCTGTCCCAGCTGTGGAGCCAAGAACGCCAGCTCGGCCTCGTGGTGCAACCAGTGCTACTCCTCCCTCGCCCCGCCGACCCCGGCACCGCCCGTCAGCGCGCCCTCCACCGGGGTCGCCGCCGAAACGAACCTCGAAACCGCCGGTACCCAATCACCCCGCCCCCAACAGGGCGGCACCGTCCACCAGACAGCCCCGAGCGCACCGCTCGCCCCCCAGGCGCCTCACACCGAACAACGCGGAGCCGAACCACCCGGCACCGTCCACCAGGCAAGACCGGCACCACCGCTCGCACCCGCCTCCGAACCACCCGGCACCGAACACAGCGGACAACCCGCCCCCGGCCCGACCTGGGTGTGCAAGACCTGCGACACCGTCAACTCGATGAACGCGGACCAATGTTCAGTCTGCAACACCACCATCTTCGCTTCCTTCGGGGCCGCCTCGGAAGGCGAACCGCTGCTCGAACCTGACGAAGCCATGCGCTACGCCCTGGTCCCCGGCCTCGCCCACCTCAAGATGGACCAAGGGATGCATGGGATCACCATTGGTGTCCTCGTCGCCGCCCTCTGGTTCATGGGCGTGCTGCTCCTGTTCGGTGGACAGATCCTCGTAGCCCTCGCCCTCCTCGTCATCTCCCTGGTCATCCTCGGCGGATCCGTCCATGACGCCATCCGAATCGCCGAACGGAAAGCCGACGAGATCATCCTCAAGCCACGCATCCTCACCATGATCGGTGGGCTCGCAGTGCTCATGGTGATCGTCGTCATCTGGAACCAGGGCTTCGTCAGTTGAGCCGTTGCGGCTGATCTCCGACATCCACGGAGCGTTCGACGACCTACGACGAGTCGGTCTCCAAACCCGTGAACCGCTGCTCATTCTCGGCGACCTGGTCAACTTCGTGGACTACCGCACCGGCGACGGAATCGTGGCGGACGTCTTCGGAAGATCCTTTGTCAAGCAAGTCGCGGCCCTCCGATCAAGAGGCGATTTCGAAGGATCCCGAAACCTGTGGCGCGAGAAAGCCCAAGAATCGGAAACCGACATCCGGGTCCTGATCAGCGAACGTCTCGCCGATCAATACCGACAGATCACAGAAGCTCTGAGTGGCATCCCGGCGTTCGTGACGTTCGGAAACGTCGACTCACCCGCTCTGCTCCGCGAGGCGCTTCCGGAAGGAAGCCGGTTCATGGACGGTGAGGCCGTCGAGATCGAAGGCTGGCGGGTGGGTTTTGCGGGAGGGGGCGCCTCCACCGCGCTCGGAACGCCCGGAGAGGTCACAGAGGAGGCGATGGCTGCCAAGCTCGCCGCGCTCGGCCCGGTCGATGTGCTCTGCACCCACCTGCCCCCCGCCATCGGCCCGCTCCGCTTCGATGTGATCGTGGGACGCAACGAGGCAGGATCCCAAGCCATCCTCGACTACCTCCTCGTTCACCAACCGCCGTTTCACTTCTTCGGTGATGTCCATCAACCCCGGGCAGCCCGATGGGAGGTCGGGCGGACCCGTTGCCAGAACGTCGGGTACTTCCGGGCGACCAAACGGGCGGTGGTCCACTCACGACGCCGCTGAGGCGATGTCCGAGAGCCGGCCCGGGCCACTACGCTGGGACGGTCCAAGCACAGCACACCGGGAAGAGGCCCATGGCAGAGGGAACGGTTCAGAACATCGACATCGGCGCACCGGCCGCAGAGGTCTATCGAGTCGCCGCCGAACTGGCCGACTATCCGGCCTGGGCACAGGGCGTCAAAACGGTCGAGGTCCTCGAATCCGACCCGGAAGGGCTGCCACTCCGGGCTTCCTTCGTCGTGGACGCCATGATGAAAGAAATCAGCTACGAACTTCGCTACACGCATGACGTGCCCAACCTGATGACCTGGGAAGCCGTGCCCGGTCCGGACATCAAGGAAATGCAGGGCTCCTACAAGTTCACCGAGGACGACGGTGTCACCTCCGTGGTGTACGCCCTGCGCGTCGACCCCTCCTTTCCCGTGCCCGGTTTCATTCGTCGGCAAGCTGAGAAGACCCTCGTGGGAGTGGCGCTCAGAGGTCTCAAACGACAGGTCGAAAACAGCCCCTGATGCGCGTTCTTCTCGTGACCGGCAAAGGCGGGGTGGGCAAGACGACGGTGTCGGCCGCGACCGCCCTCGCCTCGGCCGACGCCGGCTACCGCACCCTGGTCACCTCGACGGATCCCGCCCACAGCCTGGCCGACGCCTTCGACCTCCCCCTCGGAGACAAACCGCGCCTCATCGCCGAGCGGCTCTACGCTCAGCAGATCGACGGCCAGGAGCAGCTCGCCAAGCATTGGGGAGAGATCCACCAGCAACTCATGGCCGTGTTCGATTGGGGTGGGGTGACCGGGATCGAGGCCGAGGAATTCCTCGTGTTCCCCGGGATGGATGAGCTCTTCGCCCTCCTCGAAGTCGAGACACACGCCACGTCCGGCCAGTACGACGTGATCGTCGTCGACTGTGCCCCCACCGCCGAAACCCTTCGCCTCCTCAGTCTGCCAGAGGTGCTCTCCTGGTACTTCGAGCGTGTGCTCCCCACCGAACGCCGCATCATGAAGGCCGCCCGCCCCGTTCTCAGTAAAGTCACCAACCTCCCCATGCCGGGCGAGAAGGTCTTCGACGCCGCCGAAGACGTCTTCGCCGGGGTCGAGGCTGTCAAACAGCTCCTTTCCGATACCTCGATCACGTCGGCGCGTCTGGTGGTCAATCCGGAGAAGATGGTGGTCAACGAGGCCCGCCGCACCTACACCTATCTGAGCCTGTTCGGTTATGCGGTCGATGGGGTCGTGGTCAACCGGGTGCTGCCCGAGCAGGTCGACGACTCATACTTCAACACCTGGCGCCAGGTGCAGAAGCGGCACATCGAAACGATCCACGAATCCTTCGCAGATGTCACGGTGCTGCCGCTTCGCCTGTTCGACCAGGAAATGGTGGGCGTCGAACGCCTCCGCGAGCTGGCAGCCGAGCTGTACACCGATCGGGACCCGATCAACGGATACCCTGTGTCGACACCCTTCAAGATCACTGATTCGGGAAGTGGCGACGTGATCATGGAGCTCTCCGTTCCCTTCGCGGAGAAGACCGAGCTCGACGTCCTCCGTCACGGCGACGAGCTGTACATCACCGTCGGTCCGTACCGGCGCTCCTTCGTTCTCCCCGACTCGCTGCGCCGCCGTGACGTGTCAGGGGCACGGCTCGAGGACGGCGTTCTGGTGGTCACCTTCGGAGGCGGCTCGTGAGCCAAACGCCCAGGACGCCACTCGCCAGAGCCGCTCGGCGGGCGGCGCTCCATCTCCTCAAAGCCAACATCGAGGTGCTCAAAGCCGTCGAAGCCGTCGTGGAAGAACTTCGCCGTGAGGAACCGGCACCAGTCGATCGGCCCACCCGGATCACGGTGGAGTAGGACGGTGGGGATCACGATCGGCATTGACCTGGGCGGCACAAAGATGGCCGCCGGTCGAGTGGACGAAGATGGCGCCCTGCTCAGCTTCACCTCGGTTCCCCGGCCCCGCCGGGCGGAGGACATGGCCGAAGCCCCCCTGGCGCTGGCGGAGGAGCATTTCGATGATCAGGTCGAGGCCATCGGCCTCGGCGTGGCCGGACTGGTGACCAGCGACGGTGTCCTGGTGTGGGGCCCGAACGTCGTCGGCCAGAACATTGCCTACCGGGACCTTCTGGTCGACCGGTTCGATCGCCCGGTCTGCGTAGACAACGACGCCAACCTGGCTGCCCTGGCCGAAGCGAGAGTCGGCGCGGCGCGCGGCTACGACCACTCCTTGACGCTCACCCTCGGTACCGGAATCGGAGGCGGGATCATCCTGGACGGGAAGATCTTCAGAGGTGCCTCCTTCGCCGGCGAGATCGGGCACGTCATCGTCGACGTGGGGGGTCCTGAATGCACGTGTGGGCACCGCGGATGTTGGGAAACGTTCGCCTCTGGTCGGCGCTTGGACCAGATGGCCCGCGACGAGGCAGCCCGCCATCCCGACGGGAGAGTGGCAGCCCTCTCCGAGTCCGGCACGCCGGTGGGCGCCCACCTCACCGCCGCCGCCCTGCAGGGCGACGCGGCGGCTCGCCGGTTGCTGGCCGAGATGGCCGGATGGCTCGGCCTCGGCATCGCCAACCTCATCGCCATCCTCGACCTGGAGATCGTCGTCATCGGCGGAGCAGCCTCGGAGGCGGGCGATATGTTGCTCGCCCCGACCCGCCGCGCAATGCGTTCTCACCTCGAAGGTGCGGAACATCGACCCGAGGTACCTATTGTGGGGGCTGCACTGGGAGCCCACGCCGGGCTGGTCGGTGCTGCACTCGCCGCCAAGGAGTTGCTCGATGCCTGACGCACTGAAGCCGGACAATGTGATTTCGCCCCAGGGCAAGACGCTGTGGCGATCGTCACCCGTTCTCCGGGAATCCGTCTTGGCGTTGCCCAACCTCGTCAAGCTGCTGGCCCGGCTGCTCAACGACCCGCGCGTCCCGACGAAGTCGAAGGTTCTGGTCTTCGGAACGCTCACCTACCTCGTGATTCCCATCGATGTCATCCCCGACATCATCCCGGTCCTCGGGCAGACCGAAGACCTCCTCCTCATCGCTTTTGCGCTGAACCGCCTCATCCGGGTGGCCGGCGAAGACATCGTGCTCGAGCACTGGGACGGCTCGCAGGACGTCCTCAAGCTCATCCGCAACATCACGGACGTCGGAGCGAGCCTCGTACCCAAGAAGGTTCGGCTCCTGCTCGACAAGGTGGGCGCGTAGGACCCCTGCACAGGAGGCACATCATGGAATTCCGTCGGATCGGACACCTACCTCCCTACGTCTTCTCACAGGTCAACCAGCTGAAACTGGAGGCGCGACGGTCCGGGGTCGATGTCGTCGACCTCGGGTTCGGGAACCCCGACATCCCCACCCAGCAACGGGTCGTCGACAAACTCTGCGAAGCCGCCCAAGCCGGCAAGAATCATCGCTACAGCCAATCGCGCGGCATTCCGAACCTGCGGAAGGCGGCGGCCGACCGCTACATGAGGCGTTTCGGAGTCGAGTTGGATCCCGAAACCGAGGTCATCAGCACTATCGGCGCCAAAGAGGGCCTGTCCCACCTCATGTGGACGCTGGTCCAGCCCGGCGACACCGCACTCGTTCCCGAACCCTCCTACCCGATTCACATCTACGCACCCCTCCTCGCCGGAGCGGAAGTCCGCACGGTTCCGGTATCCACGGGCGATTCTTTCTTCGAGGACCTTCGGTCCGCGTTCCTCGATTCGTGGCCGCGTCCCAGGGTGATCGTCACCTCGTTCCCCCACAACCCGACCACCACCTGTGTGGAACTGGAGTTCTTCGAGCGCCTCGTCGAATTCGCCAAGGAGCACTCGGTGTTCCTCGTTCACGACTTCGCCTACGCCGACATCGCTTTCGACGGGTACGAGCCTCCCAGCCTCTTGCAGGTTCCGGGGGCCAAGGACGTCGGCGTTGAGCTCTACACGTTGACCAAGAGCCATTCGATGGCCGGTTGGCGAGTGGGGTTTGTGGCCGGCAACCCGGAAATGGTCGCCGCCCTCGCCAAGCTGAAGTCCTACCTCGACTACGGAACGTTCCAGCCCATCCAGATCGCTTCGATCATCGCGCTCAACGAGGGGGACGAGTTCGTGGCCGAGGTCAACGGGGTCTACCGGAAACGACGCGACATTCTCGTCGACGGACTCAACCGGGCCGGCTGGAAGATGGAAAAACCGAAGGGGACGATGTTCGTATGGGCGCAGATCCCGCCGGAATACTCGGACATGGATTCGCTCCAGTTCACCATCCACCTTCTCGAAACCGCCAAGGTCGCCGTCTCGCCGGGCGTGGGCTTCGGTGCCCACGGTGAAGGGTACGTCCGATTCGCTCTCGTCGAGAACGAGCATCGGATCGGCCAAGCCGTACGAGGCATTCGCGAGGCACTCGACCGGCTCCCGGACCGGGTCGGCTAGAGACACTCGAGCAACCCACCACGGGCCGGAGGAAGCGCCTCCGCCCGGGCGCGGTCATCTCTTGGACTTCTTCGGGTGGGTGGCGGAGCCGATCGGGAGGTAGGCGAGGTTGGCGTAGTCCGCCACCATGCGGTGAGCGGAGAATTGGCCTGTGCAGCTCACCATGGATTCCTTCATCATCTCCACCCATCCGAGCGGGATGCCCTTGTCGTTCCTGTCGTAGAAGAGAGGCACGATGTGGTCCTGCAGCAGGGTGTAGAGCGCCACCGCGTCTTCGCCATCCTGGCGGCCTTCGTCGCCGATGTCATGGTCGTAACCGAACGACCAACCGTTCTTGCCGTTGAAGCCTTCGATCCACCAACCGTCCATCACGGAGAGATTGAGAACGCCGTTGAGGGCCGCCTTCATACCCGAAGTGCCGGAGGCCTCCTTCGGAGGACGCGGATTGTTGAGCCACACGTCGACACCCTGGGTGAGGAACCGGCCCATCCGCATGTCGTAGTCCTCGAGCAGGTAGAGGTGGCCCTTCAGCTCCGGTGTTTGCGCCAGCGCGAAGATCTGGCGGATCAGATCCTGCCCCAGCGCGTCGGCCGGATGGGCCTTCCCTGCGAACACGATCTGCACCGGCCGGTCCGGGTTCGTCAAGATGGCCTGCAGCCAGGGCACGTTGTGGAACAAGAGGTTGGCCCGTTTGTACGTGGCGAAACGCCTGGCGAAACCGATGGTCAGACGGTTGGAGGGCATCATCCGTTCGATGCTGCGTAGTTCGTCGGGCGACGAACCTGAGCGAGCCATCTGCCGGCGCAGCCTTCCTCGAGTGAAGTTGGTGAGGAGGTCCTTCCGGCTCTGGTGAGCCGCCCAGACCGCCGCGTCGGGGATGTCGCGGATCGTCTCCGCCACCTCGGGCTCCTCGACCAGTGCGGTTGGCCAATTGGCGCCGATCGTATCGCTCATCAGGCGTGCGATGGGACGCGACGCCCAGCCGGGGGAATGCACCCCATTGGTGATCCCGAGGGCTGGTGAGGCGAGGAGGTGCTCCCACGAGTGGTTGGTGACCTCTCCATGTTTCTCGCTGACACCGTTGACGATGGTGGCCAGTCTGATGGCGAGGGCGCCCATGTCGAACATTCCCTCCTCGCCGGGACGGCTCGTACCCAGCTGGTTGAGGTAGGCCATGTCGGTTCCGGCCGCGGCGGGCCACCACCCCAGGTACTTCTCTGCCAGCTGGAAGTCGAAACGCTCGTTACCGGCAGGCACCGGAGTGTGCAGCGTGAACAGGGTCGAGGCCCGAACCCGTCGTTCCGCCTCCTCCAAGGAAACGCCCCTGCTCACCTGCGAAGCCACCCGTTCGAGGAGGCTCATGGCGGCGTGGCCTTCGTTGACGTGCCATACGGCCGGCTCCAGGTCCAAGGCGCCCATCAACCGAGCGCCACCCACGCCCAGGACGAGTTCCTGGCAGAACCGCATCTCGCGACCCCGAACGTAGAGGCTGTGGGTGATGGGTCGATCGGCCGCCTCGTTCTCGGGGAGATCCGTGTCGAGCAGGAGAATGGTGGAACGACCGACCTGGAGCGACCAGACGGCGGCGCGGACGGCTCGCCCCGGGAAGTCGACCGAGACCTTGAGGTGCCCACCGGTCGGCGACGCCACCGGCCGAATGGGGAGGCGCGACATGTCGAGGATCGGGTACTGGTGCTGCTGGGCTCCGTCTGCTTCGACCTGTTGACGGAAGTAGCCCCGCCGATACATGAGGCCAACAGCCACGAACGGTACCCCGAGGTCAGAGGCGGACTTGGTGTGATCTCCCGCCAAGATGCCCAGACCACCCGAGTAGATCGGTGTCGACGAATGCACCCCGTACTCCGCACAGAGGTAGCCGACCGGGCCCTCCATGCGATCGCCGTGGTGGCGATCCCACCACGTGTCCTCAGCCTCCATGTAGTCGTCAAAGCGCCTGACGGCCTCTTGATAGCTGTCGATGGCCGTCTCCGAATCCGCCAGGAGGCTCCACCTTGCCGAATCAATGGCTTTCAGCACCTCGACGGGATTGCGATACTGCTCCCAGAGCTCGGTCGACAGGACGCGCCAGATATCCGACGCCGCTTCATCCCAGCTCCACCACAAGTTGTACGCCAGGTCGTAGAGGCGTTCGAACTGTTTAGGGATGTTCAGCTCGGAGTACGTGAGTACAGGAATGACGGGTCGCATAGGGATGACTCCTCGGGCTGGTAGCCAAACCCACCGGATGGCGACCAGCATGACAGTTGGAGGGGGCAGGATAGCCGTTCTGGGGCTCGCTTCGAATCGGAACGGGTAGGGTGCCGCCATGGCATTTCTCGACGGCACCGCCGATTTCCGGTCCGATACCGTGACGCGCCCCACGGAAACCATGCGGGCAGCGATGGCTTCGGCGGAGGTTGGCGACGACGTCTACGGCGAGGATCCCACCGTCAACGACCTGCAGGAGAAGGCGGCGGAGCTGATCGGCAAGGAGGCAGCCCTGTTCCTGCCCTCCGGCACCATGGGAAACCAGATCGCCCTCAACGTGCTGGCTCGACCGGGCGAGGGGTTGATCTGTGTGGAGACGGCTCACATTCGCCGGTACGAGGCGGGGGGAGCGGCGGCGTTGTCCGGCTTGCAGATTCTGCCCGTTCCGTCGCCCAACGGACACATGACCGCTGCACAGGTTGCTGCAGCCGCCGGCCCCGCCGATCACCATTTCCCACGGGCGGCCCTCCTCGCCTGGGAGAACACGCACAATGTGTCAGGTGGAACAGTGGTTCCTCTCGAGGCGATGCGCCAGGCCACCGCCGAGGCTCGCCGCCGGGGCATGGCCGTCCACCTCGACGGGGCCCGAATCTTCAACGCGGCGGCACGCGCCGGAATCCCGGCCGCCTCCTTCGCAGCAGTGGCCGATTCGGTCCAGTTCTGTCTCTCGAAGGGTCTCGGGGCTCCGGTGGGATCGCTCGTCGCCGGGTCCACCGAGTTTGTTGAAGAGGCGCACCGGCGGCGCAAGCGGTTCGGAGGTGGAATGCGGCAGGCGGGGATCATCGCCGCCGCCGGACTCCTGGCGCTCGAGCATCGGCATGCCCTGACCCTCGATCACGACCTCGCCGCTTCCCTGGCGACCGGGATCGGCGAACGATTCCCCTCCGCCTGCTCGACACCGGAGACCAACATGGTGATCGTGAGGGAACTCGAACTCGGGATGGAAGCAGGGGAGTTCCGCCGCCGGCTCGCCGCAGCCGGGATCCTGGTGGGAGCGATCGAACCGGGAGTACTCCGCTTCGTCACGCACCGCGATGTGGATGCCGGCGACGTGACGCGGGTGTTGGCCGCCCTGGATTCCAGGTAACCAGACGTCCCGAGGAGGAGTCGAACGGGCTATGCGTATCGGAGTGTTGTTTCCTGGCCAAGGTGCCCAATTCGTCGGAATGGGCGAAGACCTGTTCGAAGCCCGCCCTGACCTGCTCGGCGAAACGGCCGACGCCACCCTGGGGTGGTCGCTCAGGTCCGTGTGCCTCGAGGGCCCGGAGGAGGCGCTCACCGCCACCGATCGCGCCCAGCCGGCGCTCTATGCCCTCTCGTACGCCCTGTTCGACGAGTTCAGTCGGGCGTGGGCGAATCCGCCGGTGGCGGCGGCAGGCCACTCGCTCGGCGAATACACGGCACTGGCGGCGGCCGGCGCCTACCCGTTCTTCGACGGCTTGCGGCTGGTGGCCGAGAGGGGAGCAGCCATGGGGGCGGCCGCCACCTTCGAACCGTCCGGAATGGCGGCGCTGATCGGCGCCGACCTCGACGCCGCCGAGGGCCTGGCGGCCCAGCGTCGCTCCGAGGGGGGCAGACTCTGGGTCGCCAATCTGAACGCACCCGGCCAGGTGGTGGTGGCGGGCGGAGCAGACGACATGGCGTGGGTGGCGATTCACGCCAAGGATCATGGGGTGCGCCGTGCCATACCTCTCAAGGTGGCGGGAGCGTTTCACACCCCCTTCATGGAGGTCGCCCGCCCCCGCCTGGACGCCGCCCTGGCCGCCACCCGGTTCGAGGCGCCACGATTCGCCGTCTGGTCGAATGTCGACGCGGCGCCTTTGGACGACGGCTCCATGGCGGATCGGTTGAGCGAGCAGATCACCTCTCCCGTTCTGTTCGCCCGCTCGCTGGAGGCGATGGCCGCCGCCGGGCTGGACGCCTTCGTGCACGTCGGACCGGGTGATGTGACTGCGGGCATGGCCAAGCGAACGGTGCCCGATGTCGAGGTCGTCACCGTCAATTCTCTGAGCGCAATCGATGAAGCCGTCGAACAGCTCACCTCCATCGGTACTATGAGATCGAGCGAGGAGGGCTAGATGCCGTACGCCGAAATCACCGGGTGGGGTAAGGCGTTGCCGCCGGCGGTACTCACCAACGACGACATCGCCACCGTGGTGGACACGAGTGATGAGTGGATCACGACCAGATCCGGCATCAAAGAGAGACGAATCAGTCACGTGGAAACGTCGGACATGGCGACGATCGCCGCCCGTCGCGCCCTCGCCGCGGCCGGCCGCGAGCCACTGGATGTCGACCTGATCGTGTTGGCCACCTGCAGTCCCGATACCCTGCTGCCCAACGCCGCATCCATCGTGCAGAAGAACCTGGGGGCGACCCGGGCCGCCGCCTTCGACCTCAACGCGGCGTGCACCGGCTGGGTGTACTCGTTGGTGGTGGCCACGAACATGATTCGGGCCGGAACCAATCGCACGATCCTGGTCATCGGGGCGGAGAAACTCCACTATTTCACCGACTTCACCGATCGGTCGACCTGTGTGCTCTTCGGAGACGGCGCAGGAGCCGTGGTCCTCGAAGCCAGCGAAGAGCCGGTGGGGCTCCTAGCCTCCGACCTCGCCATGGATGGGACGGCTGGCGATCTGCTCGCCGTCGAAGGTCTGGGCGCCGCCGGAGCGCCGGGGCAATACCCGCCCGAGCTCATGGGTGTCCACATGGACGGTCGCGAGATCTTTCGTCGGGCTGTCACCATGATGGCCGACAGCTCGGCCGCCGTCATCGAACAAGCCGGGATGGAACTCGATGACGTGGCACTGTTCATCCCGCATCAGGCCAACGTGCGCATCATCGACGCGGCTGCCCGGCGTCTCGACCTGCCGCCGGAGAAGGTGTACGTGAACATCGCGGGCTACGGCAACACCTCGGCCGCCACCGTGCCCATCGCACTGTGTGAGGCGCTCGAAGAGGGGCGAATCGCCCCGGGCGACAACGTCTTGTTCGCGGCTTTCGGAAGCGGGCTCTCATGGGGAGCCGCCCTCCTCAAATGGGGGAACAGGATCGAACCGCTCGGCACGTCCGATGCGGAATTCCCCCCGACCGACCAGTCCGCTCTCGAGATCCTCCAACCCAATTTCGAATTCTTCGGTTTGAGCGAGATGCCCGACGCCGAGGCGGTCACGTGAGCCGAGTGGCGCTGGTCACCGGCGGCTCACGAGGGATCGGCCGAGCCATCTCCCTGGCGCTCGCCCAAGAGGGGTTGGCTGTGGCGGTCAACTACGCGCACCGGTCGGACGCCGCCGACGAGGTGGTCGAACTCATCCGCTCGACCGGAGGCCAGGCGGTCGCCGTCGCCGGGGACGTGTCACAGAGTGCCATCGTTACCGAGTTGTTCGCTCGGGTCTCCGAGGCTTTGGGTCCGGTCGAGGTACTGGTGAACAATGCCGGCATCACGCGCGACGGGCTCTTGGTGCGCATGGGCGAGAACGACTGGAACGATGTCCTGGCGGTCAACCTGAGTTCTGTCTACCTGTGCACCAAGGCCGCCATGCGGTCGATGATCAAGGCTCGGTGGGGGAGGATCATCTCGGTGAGCTCGGTTTCGGGGATCGCCGGGAACGCCGGTCAGTCCAACTACGCCGCCTCGAAGGCCGGCATCATCGGCTTCACGAAGTCCGTCGCCAAGGAGGTCGGATCCCGCGGCATCACCGCCAACGTGGTCGCCCCTGGCTTCATCGAGACGGACATGACGGACGAGCTCGGGGAAGAAGCTCGGGCAAACGCAACGTCCTCCGTGGCGGTGGGTCGCCTCGGCTCTCCGGAGGAGGTAGCGTCTGCGGTGAAATTCCTGGCTTCGGATGCGGCTTCGTACATCACGGGCCAGGTGTTGGTGGTCGACGGGGGACTTGCCCTCTGATCGTCCTGCAGTCACAGCACAAAATCGCAATCAACCAAACCAGATAGAAAGGGAACACCATCATGGATCGTGCCGATATCGAAAAACGCATGAACGGCCTCCTCGTCTCCGAATTGGGGCTCGATGCGGCGAAACTCTCTCCCGAGGCTCGGTTCGAAGAGGACCTCGAGGTCGATTCGCTCGGTGTCGTCGAGTTGCTGATGGCGCTCGAGGATGAGTTCGGCGTTTCCATTCCGGACGAAGAAGCCGAGAGCATCGGCACGGTCGGCCAGGCCGTGGACATCGTCATCGCCAAGATGGCTGGCTGAGGACACGCCCGAGACGGGGGAGGACATATGTCGGGACGTAGGGTGGTGGTCACGGGGCTGGGCACGATCAATCCGTTGGGCCATGACATTGCGACTACTTGGCAGGCACTGCTGGCCGGCCGCTCCGGCGTGGGCTCGATCGACTCGTTCGACGCGAGCCGACTCAAGACGCAGATCGCCGGCGAGGTCCGAGACTTCGACCCCGAGGCCTTCATGGACAAGCGCGAAGCCCGCCGTCTCGACCGCTACACGCAGCTCTTCATGGTCTCCGTCGACCAGGCCATGGCCGACGCAGGTCTCCGCTATGAGGACCCCGATGATCCGGAGGCGGCCAGGTCGGGTGTGGTGATCGGTTCGGGCATGGGTGGCATGCTGTCCTTCATCGAGGGGCTCGACGTCATGCGGGAGCGGGGACCGGACCGGATCAACCCGCTCACCATCCCCAAGATCATCCCGAACATGGGCGCCGGAGTGGCCTCCATCGCTCACAACCTCCTGGGTCCAACCAATTGCACCGTGACGGCCTGCGCGGCCTCGGCCAATGCGATCGGCGACGCCGCCGAGTTGATCCGCCGCGGGAAGGCAGACGTCATGGTTGCCGGGGGAGCGGAGGCGGTGGTGTGCGAGTTCGCCATCGGTTCGTTCAACCAGGCGAGGGCATTGAGCACCAACAACGCCGACCCGGAAGGCGCCTCGCGACCGTTCGACGCCGACCGCGACGGGTTCGTCCTGGGAGAGGGAGCTGCCACGTTGATCCTCGAAGAGCGAGGTCACGCACTCGCCCGCGGCGCCGAGATCTACGCAGAGTTCGCTGGGTGGGGAATGTCGGCCGACGCCTATCACATCACGCTTCCCCGTCCGGGTGGAACCGGGGCCATGCGGGCCATGACTGAAGCTCTCGACGACGCCCAGATGGAGCCGGCGGCGATCGACTACATCAACGCCCACGGCACCTCGACCGCCGCCAACGACTCGACGGAGACCGCCGCCATCAAACTCGCCATGGGCGACGCCGCCCACACCCTGGCCATCTCGTCGACCAAGTCCATGACCGGTCACCTGCTCGGGGCAGCCGGCGCCTTCGAGGCGGTGGTGGGGCTGCTCGCCCTTCGCGACCAGGTCGTTCCGCCCACCATCAACTACACCACCCCCGACCCCGAATGCGATTTGGATTACGTGCCGAACGAGGCACGCCAGATGGGGGTGAGTGCCTTCATGTCGAACTCGTTCGGTTTCGGTGGCCACAACGTGGCGGTGATCTTCAAGCGAGCGTCGTAGCTACCGCCGACCCGGCGTCTACTCGTCGTGGTCGGGTACTTCGCAGCCAGGACCGGGCGGTTCTTCGCCGCGCGCGTTGGCGTCGTGGAACTCTTCCATCGATCGCAGCGCCAGCACCACGATCACCCCGACCCCAAAGCCCGTGACGATCGCAGCCACGAAGGCGATCGAGAACGTCAGCATCAGGCATCCCTCCGGTCGGCACCCGATGTCGGTGATGGTCCAACCCAAGGCTCCCCCCACCACGGCTCCCGCCAGGACCGGGACGACTACCCAGGGATTGGGAGTTCGCCTCATGACCGGGGTCTCCCTCTTTCGTCGTAGCCGGCGGCGTCCAGGACCTCCGGTGGGGCGAGCTCCGGGAACACCGGACTGGTCTGAACTCGCCGCGGGTCGAGCGGAATCGCCGCGCTGCGGGCTCCGGCGCTCCAGGCGAGCACCGTCATCGCCGCGGCCAGACCCACGGCGACAACGGCGCGAATCCAACTGCCCGTCACGGCGACCACCACGGCGAGAGGGAGAAGCAGTAGTCGTGAGGCCCACAATCCCGTCACGAACGCACGGCCGTAGGCCCAGGCGACGACCACCGCCCCCAGCGCCAGAATTGCCGCCCAAACGTCGATCTCGTTGGTGAGGGCGAGGATGCTGGGGAAGAAGAGAAGACCGATCATCAGTCCGAGGGACTGGTTCGGAAGGGGCGTCGGCGGCGGCAACTGGCGGACGTGCGGGTCGATCCAGGGGCCGACAGTGATGAAGACGGCCCCGGCCGAGACAGCCAGACCCGCCCACCACCAGGCAGTTGGTTCGACCAGCACGGCAGCCACCGCTTCCAGACCGAACACCCCGATCGTGAGACCCCACGCCCAACGGCCGTGACTCACCGTCAGACCCAGCAGGGCCACGATGGCGAGGAGGAGCAGCCCGGAGGCGTAGAAGAGGGAGGGAGTCGGATCGAAGTAGCTCGCCCCGAAGGCGACCAGGCTCGCCCAGAGGAGAGCCGCCGTGAATTGAACGCCGCCGATGACAGTGAAGGGGATGTTCACGGCCACCATTATGGCCGGGTTTTCGTCAGCGCCCGCAACGGCGACGGTGGGCCACTTCTCCCTGGACCAACCCGTCCAACTGCCCACACGATGCCGGCTGGCGGTCCAGGCTTCGAGTTCGACGAGGCGGCGTCCGCCCGGACCTCACGTGTCGAGTGCGAAACCGCACGCGTCACAGAAGCGAGCCGCTCGTGAGTGCGCCACCGAGCCGCAGCCGGGGCACGACACTTCTTGCTGGCGCACACCGGCCACCTCGGCTGAGACGATCCCGGTTGGCACGGCGATGATGCTGTAGCCGGTGATCATGAGGACGGCGGCCAGCACCTGTCCGGCTCCGGTGCCCGGGGCGATGTCGCCGAAACCGACCGTGCTCATGGTCACGATCGACCAGTACACCCCGCGGAACATCGAATCGAAGCCGTGCTCGGGGCCTTCGATCACGTACATGGTCGACCCCACGATGATGTTCAGCAGCACGACGGCGATGAGGAAGACGGCGATCTTGCGCGAGCTGGAGCGGATGGCCCGCACCAGGTAGTTGGCTTCGCTGAGCCAGCGAGCCATCTTGAACACCCGAAACATGCGCAGGAGGCGGAGGGAGCGGATGACCAGCAGCGACTGGGCGCCGGGGATGAAGAAGCTCAGGTAGACCGGCAGCACGGCGAGGAGATCGATGATCCCGAAGAACGACCGCGCGTAACGAAGAGGTCGCTTCACGGTGGCCAGCCGGGCGACGTATTCGATCGTGAACAGGATGGTGATGATCCACTCGAGAACCAACAGTTCGGTGGAGAAGCGACGGCTGTATTCCTCGACACTCTCGAACATCACGAGGAGGACACTGAACGTAATCATCACCAGCAGAACCACATCGAACGCCTTGGCGGCCGGTGTGTCGTTCTCGAAGATGACGTAGCGCACTCGTTGGCGCATCGAACCGTCCATGGCGCTCCAGGCTAGGGGGCCGACCCCCGAAGGCTGGGGAATGTCGGCGTGTGGCCGGGTGGGGGATCTGGGCAGGCGCCGCGCCGAGCATCGTTTCCCTGCAGGCGAGGGGAGCTCAGGCGATGCCTGTGCGGAGGCGTGCCTCTCTCGAGAGGTCACGCTGAAGCCTCGCGACGCGACGCGCTGGGGGAGTGCGGGGTAGCGTTTCGGTATGACGGTCGATGAATACCTGGACGAAGCGCCCGAACCCCACCAATCGACGCTGCGGAGCCTGAGAGAGACCTTGCGGTCGATCCTTCCGGACGCCACCGAGGCCATGGCGTACGGAGTGCCGGCCTTGAAGGTGGGTGGCAAGGCGGTTGCCGGGTACGCCCACCTGAAGAACCACTGCAGTTACTTCCCACATTCGGGATCGGTGATCGAGCAGCTCGCCGAGGAGCTGGAAGGTTACGAGACCAGCAAGGGAACGCTCCGGTTCCCCGTCGACGAGTCACTTCCCGAGGAACTCGTCCGGCGTCTGGTCGAGGTTCGGCTCGCCGATCTCGGCCTGGGATAGCGGTCCGTCGCCGGAAGCCGTTCTCCGCCGGCACGGCCCGCGTAGGCTGCGGGTGAACCGAAAGGACTCCGGTGTCCAGACTCATCGAGTGTGTCCCCAACTTCAGCGAGGGTCGCGATCGGGCCGTGATCGACGCCATCACGAGCCGGGTGGAGACCGTCGAAGGGGTGGCGCTGCTCGACGTCGACCCCGGCCGGGCCACCAACCGGACGGTGGTGACCTTCGTTGGAGCACCCGACGCCGTGATCGAGGCGGCCGTGCGGGCCGTCGCCACCGCTACCGAACTCATCGACATGCGGACCCACACCGGCGAACACCCCCGTTTCGGGGCCACCGACGTGTGCCCTCTCGTGCCCGTGTCAGGGGTGACGATGGAAGAAGCGGTCGAGTACGCCCACCGGCTGGCGGGTCGTCTCGCCGACGAAGTGGGGCTGTCGATCTACTGCTACGAACACGCCGCCCTCGAACCCGCCCGGCGCAACCTCGCCGACGTCCGGGAGGGTGAATACGAGGGGCTCGAAGCGAGGCTTGCCGACCCCGCCTGGAAGCCAGATTTCGGTCCGGCCACCTTCAATGCCAAGTCGGGGGCCACCGCGGTCGGCGCCCGGGGGTTCCTCGTCGCCTACAACGTCAACCTCAATACGACCTCGACCCGCCGGGCGAACGCCATCGCGTTCGACGTGCGGGAGCGGGGGCGGCCGAAGCGGGTCGGCCACCCGCTCACCGGCAAGATCGCCCTCGACGACGCTGGAGAGGAGATCTGGACCCCCGGTTCTTTGAAAAAGGTCAAGGCGATCGGCTGGTACATCGACGAGTACGGCGTCGCCCAGATCTCCATGAACCTCACGGACATCGATGTCACCCCCGTGCATGTCGCCTTCGACGAAGTGGTCGACAAGGCCGCCGCTCGGGGGGTACGGGTGACGGGGTCCGAGCTGGTGGGGCTGATCCCACTGCGCGCCATGCTCGAGGCGGGCCGGCACTACTTGCGGCGCCAGCATCGCTCGTTGGGAGTGTCCGATGCCGAACTGATCAAGATCGCCGTCCGGTCTCTGGGCCTCGATGAGCTGACCCCGTTCGCGCCGCGCTGCAAGATCATCGAATACGCCATCGACGATCGGGCCGACCGCCTCGTGGACCTGCCCCTGCGTCGCTTTGTGGAGGAGACCGCCTCGGAGTCACCTGCCCCTGGTGGCGGTTCGGTGGCGGCGGCGCTCGGCGCGCTGGGGGCAGCGTTGGCGACGATGGTCGCCAACCTGTCGTCGCACAAGCGCGGCTGGGACGAACGGTGGGAAGAGTTCTCCGATTGGGCCGAGAGGGGCAAGGCTTGCCACGACGAGTTGCTCGCTCTCATCGATGACGATACCGACGCCTTCAACTCGCTCATGGAAGCCTTCGGCATGCCCAAGGATTCGGATGTCGAAAAGGCGGCGCGCACGGAGGCTATCCAGGCGGCGACCCGTCAGGCCATCGAGGTTCCGCTGCGGGTGATGGAGGTGAGTGTGGCGTCGCTGGACGTGATCGCCGCCATGGCCCAAGAGGGCCTGGCCGCCTCGGTGTCCGACGCCGGTGTCGGAGCGTTGTGTGCGCGGTCGGCTGTCCTGGGTGCGAACCTCAACGTGCGGATCAACGCCGCCCAACTGACCCATGAGGCGGTCGCCGTCGAATTCGTGCGGCGGGGCGAGGAGCTGGCGGCGAAGGCCGTTGCCCGCGAGGCGGAGATTCTCGCCACCGTGGACGACCGGCTGTGAAGACACGAGGCGCCCAGCGCCTCGACGTGTGCGGCGGCCCGACGCGGGCCCGTGTCTTTCGATCTGCGGTCAAACGGCGGAGAGGCTCACCTGTTCGGTTCCGCACGCGGCCCGTCCATGGGCAGCTTCGTGGTGGCGCATCCGCATGATGGGCATGGCAATTCCATAGGTGACGAAATCACCCCGCGGGATGACCCGGATGATGGCCGCGTTCTCGAGCACCCCAGGATCCCGCTCCTTGCCGAGTGGCAACCGCTGGAACAACGAGGCGTTGACCTCCGGCACCCCGAGGAGCTCTGCTTCGCCTTGAAAGGTGATCGTGGCCGCCGGGATCTTGATGAACGGTAGGAACGGGACGCGCTTGGGCAGGGTGACGGTCATGGACACGTGGGGGTTTGCGGCGATGTGCCGTGCTTTCCAGGATGTCCCGTCGGTGCTGATGTACAGCGACCGGCCGTCGACGACGTAGCAGACGCCGGTGGACCGGGGGTGACCGGCCGCGTTCACGAACGCCAGGACACCGAAGAACGCCTGCTCGAGGGCCTCCCACACCTGCTCGGTGGTAGGCGACACGAGAACCTCCTTTGAGTGCGCGTCCGAACATTGTGCCCGGTGGGTGAGGCCGGGTCCAGGGTCCAACGCCCCCGCCTGGTCAGCCGACCGCGAGATTGAACGGCGGGCGAAAGCCGCGAAGGCCACGGCCTAGCTGCAGCCGGAGCGAAGGGCTTGCCGACGAACCTCCGGGCCAAGCCGGCGAGCTGCGGCGGTGCGTGCGGTGGTCACCGCCGTACGGTGATCGTTCCCGTCGGTGACCATTGCCCCTGGCCACCGGCGCGTCGGAGGCGTCATGGTTGAGGGGCAACGTAATGGCGCCGAACCGTGCGCCGTCAGGAGGATGTGATGACGACGTTGTCAACCAAGGAACCGCTGGTGGCGGCTCAGCCGGAGCCGGTTACCTATCGCAAGCTGGCCGTCATGGTCGGGGTCTTCTTCATCATTGGCACCGTGGCTGGTGTCTTGAGCGTTGTGGTGGGGGACAGAGTGCTCGGCGAAACCGACCTACTCGGCGCGGCGGCCGCAGACGAGACATCGCTCGTCGGCGGAGCGCTCCTGGTCTTGGTCATGGGGTTTCCTTTGGCGATGGTCCCGGTGTTGTTGTACCCCTTGTTCCGACGCCACAACCAGGTCCTTGCCATGGGCGCCGTGGTGTTCCGAGGCGTGCTGGAAGCCGTCACCTACATGGCGCTCGCCGGGCTCATGCTCGTCACCGCATCAGTCGGGCGGGAGTACGCAGCAGCCGGCTTTCCGACGGACGCGAACTTCGACCTGTGGGGCGGGGTGATTCTCGAGGCGATGGACTGGGCAGAAGTGGTCCTGGCGATGGTCTTCAGCCTGGGAGCGATGATGCTGGGCTGGTTGTTCTACCGCACGAGGATCATTCCCCGCTGGCTGGCATTGTGGGGGTTATTCGGTGCGATCCTCTACTTCGTGGCTCCGCTCATCGTCATGTTCGACATCCAGAACCTCGAACTGTCGCTGACCACCTCGATCGGCTGGCTACTCGGTCCGCTGGCGATCCAGGAGATGGTGTTCGCCGTGTGGCTCCTCGTGAAGGGGTTCGAGAAGAAGCCTCTCCAAGAACTGATGCAATAGTCACGGTCGGCGGGTGTCGCCGGCCGAGTTCTCTGCGGCCGCCGGTGCCGGTCCGGAAAGAAGGGGGAAGGACCCGAGCCTGGCCCAACCAGGCCCAACAACGAGGAAGGGCCGCCGGAGCGACCCCTCACTCTTTCCCATTCCTGCCCGCAGTCCTATCTGAGGACTGCACCTACCTATGCCCGGCACCCGCACGGGCGTGACACCTTGTCTCCGGAAAACCCCTGTCACGTCTGCCGGGCGGGCGGGCATAGTTGGGTATGAGCGCGGACGCATACGAATCCCGCACTGCCGTCGGTGGCACTCGACTGGAGAGTCTGCACGCCAGCTTCTATCCGCAGGTCCTGGCGTATTGCCTGCGCCGCGTTCAGGCGGCCGACGCCCACGAGATCGCGGCCGAAGTCTTTTCGGTGGCGTGGCGCCGAATCGACGAGGTGCCCGCCGGCGACCAGGCGCTGCCGTGGCTGTATGGCGTCGCCCGCAACGTCCTGCGACACAAGCATCGGAGAGCCCGGCGCGACGTCGCCCTCGTCCTCCGGCTCGGCTCCCGCCTGCCACCGAACGAGCCGGGCCCCGAGCTCGTGCTGGTACGCAGCGTCGAGCACGAGATGGTGCAGCAGGCAGCCCGGGGTCTGAGTGCGGCCGATCAGGAAATCCTTCGCCTGCACCTCTGGGAGGACCTCAGCCACGCCGAGGTAGGCCAGGTGCTGGCGATCGAGACCGAGGCTGCCAGACAACGCTTTCACCGGGCCACCCGGCGGCTCCACCGCCACTTCGACCGCCTGTACGGCCCTGAGGTTTCCCCAACGACTGCCCCCGAGGAGGCGCCGCATGAGTGATTTGGATCGGATCCTGGGGCTCTACGCGGAACTCAATCCGGTTCCGGACGTCGACGCTCTGGTCACGGATGAGGCGTCCTCCTCGACCAAGCACGAGGGAGGGAGACTCCACATGTCAGACACGACCGTCCAGACGATCAGGGCCGAGCAGCAAGCGGCGCCATCGCCACCGCCGCGCTCTCGGTGGCTGTGGGTGGCCGCCGTCGTGGTGGCCGTAGTGACGATTACGATGATGGTGCTGCCCGGGAGCAACGATCCCGAGGTCATCGCCACGGTTCCCGCCGAGGTCGAGGTGGCCGAGGAAGTGGCGATCTTCCAGACAGCCATCGCCGCCTACAACGCCGGCGATGTCGACGGGTTCTTGGCGTCGTTTTCCGACGACGCCACCCTGTTCGGCCAGTCCCGGGCGGCTGACCCTGCGGGGGTGCGGGACCTGCAGGCGTTCTTCATGGCATTCGATCAGGACTTCGATTTGATCTGCTCATCCGATGGTCCGGCCGTGACGTGTTGGGGCACAATGGTCGACGCGCTGGGCAGAGCCGTCAACCGCCGACCGGAGCCGGTCGAGGTCGAGGCGACCGTGGAGGGCGGCCTGGTGACGAGTATGGGGTGGACCGGCTACAACGCCTTCCAGCTGGTTCGTGCGATCGCCATTTGGACCGCCACCTACCAGCCGACGTTCTGGGGCGAGCGATTCGTCGAGTGCTCGTCCGAGACGAACTGCTTCACCTTCGACAATGTCAGTTTCCTGGCCAACGAGGCGTCGGGCGAGGCTCTGGTGGAGGTTTCCCCCGCCTACGCCGAAATCACCCAGACCAGGACCGGCGACCATTGGGCGGGCGACGGCCCCGAAGGAGATCTCTAGGGGGCGAGTAGACGACGACGGCGTCGCCCCTTGGTCGCGAGCGCCCGAGCGGTTTCCCCGAGCGGTTTCCCCGAGCGGTTTCCCCGAGCGGTTTCCCCGAGCGGTTTCATGGCCGAGGTCGCGGTTGGCTGTCCCCTACGATCGCCTCGCCGCCCGCCAGGTCGAAATCGGCGACCGCGCCGGCTTCGACGGTCTTGGCAGCGGCGCCAACGATGGAGGGGCGGGCCGTTTCGCTGCTTCGGCCCTATCCTCGCCCTATGCACGATCACTGGCCGGGCGAGTATCGCTTCTGCCCCATGTGCGCCGCCGAATTGGAGCTGCGGCCCATGGGCGGGCGGTCGCGCCAGGTGTGCCCAGACTGTGACTTCGTTCACTGGCGCAACCCGGGCGTGGGAGCGGCCGTTCTGATCCGGGACGAGGCCGGACGGGTTCTGTTGATCGAACGCGGGCCGAACGCCTCCCAATCCGGGCTGTGGGCCGTTCCGGCCGGGTTCGTCGACTACGGCGAAGACGTTCGCGAGGCGGCCAGGCGGGAGCTGCTCGAAGAGACCGGCCTGGAGGCCACCATCGGCGAAGTGGCCTACGTCGCCTCGAACTTCCATGACCCCAACAAGTTGACGGTGGGCATCTGGTTCCACGGTCGTGTCACCGGCGGAACGTTGATGGCTGGGGACGACGCCTCCGACGCCGGATACTTTCCCCTCGACGATCTCCCGCCCTTGGCCTTCTCCACGGACCTCGAGTTCTTCGCCCGTCTGGCTCGCCAGGATGCGGGGGGTCAGGACCCTGATCAGTCCGGCGGAAACCGAACCTGATCCTCGGGGTCGTAACGGGCCAGCTCCTCCCACGGAGTCCCGGACCGGAGACTGATCACCGTTGCATGGAGGGGTTTGTCCTCGTGTTGGTCGGCCAGGGTCTTGCCGACGAGGAGGAGACGGGCAGCCTGAGTGGGGTCCTGGTGACCCACCACGACGACGTCTCCGTCCCGATGGGCCTCGTCGAGCCGGCGGACCACTGCCGCCACACGATGGGCGCATGCCTCCAGCGACTCGCCCGAGAAAGGGAGGTCCCACGGCTTCTCGAGATATGCCTCGAGCTGGCCCGGCTTCTTGTCGGGGAGGTCCTCCCACACCAAGCCTTCCCACTCGTCGGCCAAGCGCCACTCGGTCAGGTCCTCGTCGACCTTGACGGGCAACTGGTGACGGCGCGCGATCAGGGCGGCCGTCTCGAGGGCTCGTTCGAGTGGCGATGACCAGACCGCCACGATCGGTGGACGGGCGAGATAGCGGGCAGCGTCGTCGGCCTGGGCGCGTCCCCGCTCGGAGAGGCCGAAATTGGGAAGACGGCCGTAGACCAGATGATCTGGGTTTTTGACTTCGCCGTGACGGACGAGATGCACGAGATTCGCCATACGGCGGAGCAGTGTAGGCGAGCACCGGCCAGGTGTAGGGCGCATCGGCGGGCATCGGTCGCCGCGATGGACCACAACAGCTGAGTCCGATCTCCGCTACGCCGGCACCTCGAGCAGCTCGGCGAGCAACGGGTTCTCGACCTCCGCTCCGAGCAGTCGGGCCGCAGCCGCATCTCCGTCATTGCCGAGGGTTGCGCGATGGAGGAGCGAGCGCACCAACAGTTCCCTCATTCCCGCCCTCGAGGCAAGATCATGCATCGTCTCCACCCATGTCCCCGTATCAGCGTGTCCGTGCTTGAGACCAAGGTCGCACTGAGCATCGAGAATGTAGACGTCGAGCCACACGTAGGGGTCGGCCAGACGGTTGCATCGGGTCCGGGCGTCGGCGAGAAGGTCGAATGCTTTCTCGATCTGGCCCTCAGCTGCCGCAACCAAGCCGAGGCCGCGCGCCGAAGCCCCCTCCCAACACGGGTCAGCCAACTGGCACGCCCTCGCATAGGCCTGTTCGAACAGTTCAGTAGCGTTGGAGATTGCCCCACGAGCAAGTTCAACTTCACCACGCAGTCCCTGCGGCCACGGCAGAAACGCCAACCACCGATTGCTGTCACACAACTCGAGCGACGCATCCAAGTGATCAGTCGCTAGCTCCAGGTCACCACGGAGAAGATGGACTCGGCCGACCATGGATTGCGCGTACGCCTCGCGACGAACGTCCCCGATCACCTGCGACGACGCGATCGAAGCACGGAGGTGTCCCAGAGCTTCTCGGTAGTTGCCTCGGTCGCTCGCCACACTTCCGAGATACGCTGTGATCTTGGGCGGCAACCCAGATGCCGGGTCGGCGAGCTTTGCAGCATCGGAAAGCCACACCTCGGCACGGTCGTAGCGAGCTCGAAGGAAATCGACGTATCCAAGCTCTGCCCGCGCCTCAGCGACGAGGCCCGGCTCTCCGACCGAGCTGCCGATTTCCAACGCCTCGTGCAGAGATGCCGAGCCCTCCTCATCCATGCCACGGAGCGAATGGATCAATGATTCGGCCAGCGCCAGCCGAGCCGTGACCCGGAGTCGATCTGACGAAGCAGTATCGGCGGCCGCAATGGCCGACCGGAGAGTCTCAATCCCGGCTACGACGGCTCCCGCTCCTACCGCGGCGGCCCCGGCCTCGAGGGTGGCCGCAATGGAGGCCTCATCGACAACCTCCCCTATTCGGTGTAGCGGCTCACGCATTGCCGAGGCAACGGCGGGACCAGGCTCTATGCCGAGCTCGGAGGTGAACAGCTCGGTGCAGGCGGCCAGCTGACGTTCCGCAGCGACGTAATCTCCCGCCATTCGGTAGAGCTTGATCAACAGCGCCTGGTGGTTTTCGTCGAGCGTGTTCATCGCCAGCGCTCTGGCGGCGAAAGCGATGGCATCCCGAGGTGCACCCCGCGACATCGTCGCGAGAGCGGCTTCGTGAAGAATGGCCTCGGACGCGGCAGCTATATAGCGCTGTTCGGAGAGCAGCCACGACTCAAACCCTGCCGCATTGCGGACGGTGACGCCAGCCAACAAGTCGTCACCGAGTCCGGGCAGGGCTACGGCGTCGATCCAACTCCCCCGGGCGAGCACGTCGACATCGACGACCGTGTCTGCTGGAAGAGTGAGGATCACGGGATCACCTTCCAACGAGACTCCCTCGCCCAACCCTCGCCGTATCTCGGCCAGATTCCACCGAAGCGCCCGAAGCGGGTCCTTGGCTTCAGAGAAGAGCAGGGAAGCCAGCTGTGCCCGCGTTGGGTGCCGCTCCGAGAGGAGGAGGTACGTGAGAAGGGCCCAACTCTTCCTGCTGCGGAATCGGTAACCGGCTGTGCCGTGGCGATCGAGCACCGGTTGCCCAAGGAGTCTGATCGTGAGGCTCAAGGGCACAATCTCGCCCTCCCGGTCTTCGTTGTCAAACGGTGTGTCAAACGGCTCCCTGTTTCCATGGGCTGATCAACAGGTCCCGGCGACTCAGAGTCGGCGACCACGATCGAAGGGAACGGCCATGTCACTGTTCATGGATGTGCACAACATGGAAGGCGGAGTGTCCGCCGAGGACGTCGCCGGAGCGCACAGCGCGGATCTGGCCACGCAAGGTCAGCACGGCGTCGAGTACCTCAAGTACTGGGTAGATGAGGAAGCCGGGAAGATCTTCTGCCTGGTGAACGCACCCGACGCCGAAGCGGCCAACACCGTCCACCGAGAAGCTCACGGTCTCGTCGCCGATGAGATTTATATGGTGAGCGAACACGAATAGATCTGAATGCGGGCGGGACGGCGATCAGCGCCGATTCCCGCCCGCTCCATCGTGCTCAGGCTGGAACCCATCGGGGATCTTGACGATCACCGAGTGGATGATGAGGAATCCACCACCGCGAGCTGGGAACCACTTGCCCCGGCGGCGTGCCGGCCAGCTATCGGGGGTGCTCGGCGCCGGCCCGAGGCGGCCGCGCAACCCATCGCTTCGAACCAGGCGATATCGTGCACCCATGGGGTTCAGTGAACCGATCATCCACATCGACATGGACGCCTTCTTCGTGGAATGTGAACGCCTCGAGAACCCCGCCCTGGTCGGCAAGCCGGTGGTGGTGGGCGGCGCAGGCAAGCGGGGAGTGGTGGCGGCCGCCTCCTACGAAGCGCGCCGGTACGGAATCCGGTCGGCGCAACCGATGATCCGAGCTCTGCGCACCTGTCCCCAGCTCGTGGTGGTGCCACCCCGACACGACCTGTACCGCCGGGTGTCGGAACAGGTGTTTGAGATCCTCAGGGCAACGACCCCCCTTGTCGAAGGCCTGAGCATCGACGAGGCGTTCCTCGACGTGGGGGGTCTCCACGTTCACTATCCCTCGTCGGTGGCCATCGCCGAGTCGATCCGGGCGAGCATCAAAGAGACCATCGGCATTCCTTCGTCGGCCGGAATCGCCGGCAACAAGCTTCTGGCCAAGCTCGCCTCGGACTCCGCCAAACCGGACGGCTCCCGCCATGTGCCGATCGAGCACCAGCTCGAGTTCCTCCACGCGCTGCCCGTCCGACGGCTGTGGGGCGTCGGCGAAGCGACCTATGCGTCCCTGGAACGCTACGGGGTGCAGACGGTCGGCGACCTCGCCGCCATCCCCGAACGGCGCTTGGTGTCCGATCTGGGGGCGGTGGTTGGTCATGCGCTCTACGCCTTGGCGCAGGGTCAGGACAGCCGACCGGTGGAGCCTTCGACAGAGGTGAAATCGGTCTCGGTGGAGGTCACCTATCCGGAAGATCTGCACGATCCGGCCCAGGTGCGGGTCGAAGTACTCCGCCACGCCACCAAGGTGGGTGCCCGTCTCCGCCGGGCGGGGCTGGCGGGGAGGACGGTGAATCTGAAAGTGAGGTTCTCCGACTTCTCGACCCCGACGCGCAGCATCACCCTCGAATCCCCGACCGACGTTGCCCGCGACATCCACCACGCCGCCCTGGACCTCCTCGAGCGGATCCCGCGGCGCGGCGTTGGCATACGCCTCCTCGGGGTTGGGGTGTCCAACCTCAGTCCGGCGTCTGCTCCCCGGCAACTGGCCACGGACCGCTCACCCAAATGGGACGACCTCGAAGCGGCGGTGTCGACGGTTCGAGAACGCTACGGCGACGAGTCCGTTGGCCCGGCCAGTCTCGGCGGGAAGACCATCGCCCCCGATTCGGCGGAACCCGCCTCATGATTTTCTCCAACTCTTTGTTTCCACAACTCCGCATCCTCGTATAATGTGCGAACACGTGCACGAACGGACGGTTCGGTCACGAATGGGGAGCAGCACGTATGGGGCTTGACGACAGAGAGCAGCGAATCCTCGCCGAGATAGAACGAAGGTTCTACGAGGAAGACCCGGATCTCGCTGACGCCGTGCGCAACATCACCCGGGCGGCTTCGTCCCGGTGGCGTTTCCGCCTGGCCATTCTCGGTACCGTCGTCGGCCTGGTCATCGCCCTGGGTTCGGTGCTCTGGAACACCTGGGTGGCGCTGGGTGGATTCGTGCTTCTCGTCGTCTCGGCGGCCACCCTCATCCAGGGCCTTCGCTTGCGCAGCGGCAAACTCGACACCGTCTCGACAGGCGTCGCGCGAACTTTTGCCGACCGCTTCAAACGCCGCCCCCCGTTTGAGCGCTAGGGTGCGTTCGAGGGCGCTAAAGTAGCCCTCCGTTGCGACGTCGGACTGGCCCGACGAACCGATCTCGGGGATCGCAGAGGTAGAGCGGCTCAACCCCTTTTGGCAGCCGCGGTGACGTGTGGGAGAGAAATGCAGGACGGATTCACGGCGCAGCAGGCGTCAAAGCTGACAGGTTGTTCACAGCACCAGCTTCGATATTGGGATCGAGTCGATCTCGTCCGGCCCACGGTGCAAGGCACCGGCGGTCGACCCGGGGTGCGGCGCCTCTACAACTTCCGGGACCTCGTTGCGTTGCGCGTCGTCCGGAGTCTGCTCGACAACGGCATGTCGGTGCAGCGGGTTCGGCGGGCATGGGATTACCTGCGCCGCAACGCCGACATGGATGTTCACCTGGCCGACGTGAAGCTGGTCACGGACGGCATCTCCATCTTCCGGGTGGCCGCCAACGACGACCAGCTTCTGGACGCACTCAAAGAAGGGCAGCTCGCCTTCTTCGTGGCGATCGACACGATCGCCCGAGAGGTTGAAGAAGATGTCACCCGCTTCGAGCTGGACCGCGAACAGTTCCTCGATGTGCTCCGTCGAGTCGAAGAGGACGTCGCCAACGGCTGAAGACTCTCCGTCTCCGGTCCGACCCGTTCAGAGCCGCCGGAGCGACCGCAGGGTCCACCAAGACCGGAAGCGCGCCCAGCGCCCGTAACGATTCCGGAGAGCCGTCTCAGTCGCCGAGAAGGATCGCATACCCTGGCTGACCTCCCGGTGCGTCAACTCTGCCGTGGCCGCAAACGTCTGCTTCGTGCGTACCATGGCCAGCGGCGTGAGCGACGGCTCCACCTGTTGCGCCACCTCGAGCGGGGTGCGATCGCCCGAAATGGGCTGCTGCAGGTCGGTGAGCCGATCGACGATCTCCTGCCACGCCGCGTCGATGTTGCCGCGATGGATGCGATACATCCGAACCCGTCTGCGAATCAGCTTGAAGAGCGGGACCAGCGCGAAGAGACTCAGCGCAGCCGGAACACGCCAGAACCAGTCAGGCAGAGAGAAGCCCGAGTCATTCGAGACAGGGCTCTGCGAACTTCCCTCCGTCCCGGCGAACTCGTCGAGGCTCGCCAGATACTCCTGCAGCGGCAACTGATTGGGGCCGAACAGGGGCACACCCGAGAACGCGTCGGGGTCGACCCGGGGGTCGATCACCGTCTGGAGGGGGGCGAGAGCGAGGGCGTAGTCCCGGGGCTCGAACGCCAAATCCTCGACAGTGGCCGGGTTGATGCCATCGCCCCGTGGGGTGGGATCGAAGCGAGTCCAACCGTGGTTGTCGATCCACAGTTCCACCCAGGCATGGGCGTTGCGTTGCCGGACCACGATGACTCCATCGGGACCGGCTTCCCCCGGGGTGAAACCCAGCACGACGCGGGAGGGGATCTCGACCATGCGGGCCATGACCGCCATCCCGGTGGCGAATTGTTCGCAGTACCCCCTCCTGAAGTTCGGGCTTTCGGGGTCGAAAAGCCAGGCGGCCAAGTCGGTGGCAGCGTGGCCGGCGTCGATATCGACCGTGTAGCGGAACTCACCGGAGTCGCGGTAGAACGCTTCCAGTAGCAAAGCCCGTTCGAAATCGGTTGTCCCGTTGGCGGTGATCTCCTCGGCGAGATCCTTGATCCGGACCTCCACCTCCTCGGGCAACGCCAGATACTCGGCGATGTTCTGCGGGCGCAGGCGAGGCAGCGTCTGAGGTGACGGAGCTCCTAGGAACTGCCCGTCATCGGCGGCGAGGGCAAACATCGGCGAGAGCTGGCCGCCCACCGAGGCCAGGGCCGCCAGTGAGTCGTTGGGGACTTCCGACCGGATCGAATATTGCAGCCCACGGAACGTCAACGCGTCGAAGTTGAGGGCACCGTCCTCGCGGATCTCGAAAGTCTGGTCGAGGAGGTCGTTGCTCGTCAGCATGTCGATGGGGGAGTAGGCGGCCGGGAGGTAGTTCTGGCGCAGTGATTCGATCCGGATGACCTGATCCACGATGCGGGTGTTGCCCTGGTAGGCGTGGTCTCCTCGTTCCCATGGCGACCCCGGTTCGTCACGCTTGGTGGGAAGAGCTCCGGGATACCAGTTCGTTCCGTCGTACTTCTCGAGGGTGATCAAACGCCAGTAGAGGTCCGAGGCGTCCACGTCGTCGCCCACCCTCGCCACGAACACCGGCTCCTCGCTGAGTGTCAGCAGGTCGGTCTGTACGGTCGACACGAACAAGTTGTAGGACACGCCTCCGGAGATCCCATTGCCGATCCCGTTGCGGGTCCTCCAATCGAGAAGACCCTGCTCGGGCACCGATTCGTCGATGGTGAGCCCACCGGCCACCGAGGAGAGCACCAGCACCCCCAGGAAGAGAACCGGAAGTGCATAAGCCGTCCGGGGAACCAGATTGCCGCGCGTCGAACGGAGGCGACCCATCCCACGACTGCGCTCGTCGAGCACGGCCGCCCCCAGCGCGGCGGCCAGCAAGACCATGAAGACGAGAGGCCATATCCAACCCGAGCTCGCCCTGTCGATCGTGGCGAGCTGGAGGTAGAAGAGAAGAGGCGGCAGGAGACCGAGCAGAGGGCGACCGTTGGAGAGCGCCCAGGTCAGCAGCATCCCACAGGACCAATACACCCAGGCGATGACCGCCACCAGGCCGCCCACCGGTACGACCGGGGCCGATCCGTAGCGGATCAGCTCGACGGCAAAGCCGAGCTCCTCGGCCAGGGCGTTGGCCGTGTCGGCCGTGGGGATGAACCCGAACGTCACCGTCTCGGGAGCCACGATCAGGCCCGTGGCGACCACGAAACCGATCGCGTTGACCAACAGAATGGCCGGCGTGGAGAGGCGGTAGGTGGTGGCCGCCCAGGTCACCACCAACCCGAGGAGAAAGGACGCCAGGAGGACCGCCTGCCACGATGGTCCCACCTCGCTCGATCGAAGGAGCCGGGCCAGCCGGAACAGCGAAACGGTGACGGCAGTGGTGCCGACTATCCAGGAGAGGCGGTAGCCCATGATCTATTCGTGGCCGCGACCCAGGCGGGCGCCCAGGACTCTTCGGGTGTGATCGTCACGGTGACGGCGCCGGCATGCTGGAAACCGTCCAAGCCCGTTGCCGAGATTGCCTGTTTCGACCCGTCATCGATCACCGAGAGGAGGATGGTGCTGGGGTAGTCCGTGGAGAGCATCCGTTGCGCCGAGAGAAGGTCATCGTCGGGAGTCCCGGTCACGATGATCAGGGCGCCGCCCCGCCCGGTTCGCTGGAGTCGGGCGCACGCCGCCCGGATGTCGAGCCGGTCGTGCGGTTCCACCACGGCGAGCGCCTCCATGCCGCGCTGATATTGCCTTCCCTCGGAGGCGAGGATCGACGTCAACCCGGTCGAGAAATCGGCGTCGTAGCCCGACCGGTAGAGGTGGCGGAGAAGCGAGGCCGCCCCCTGGACCGCCTTCTCGAAGGCAGCCGGGGTCTGGTAACGCCCTGAGCGAGGGTCAAAGAGGACGAGGGCCTGCGACTGCCAGGGAGTTTCGAGCTGACGGATCATGAGCTGATCCCGTTTGGCCGAACTCGGCCAGTGGACGTGGCGCAGGTCGTCCCCGTGCCGGTAGTCGCGCAGGGTGAAGAAGTCCTCGCCTCCCATGTGGGAGAACTCGGGTCGGGCCGCCTGGTGGGATGGATCACGACCTCGGGTGATGGGGAAGCCCTCGAGATCCTCGACAGATGGATAGACGATGAGCCGATCGGACAGACCGGTATCGCCGCCCTCTGTAGTCAGATGGAGCGGATCGGAGACAGTGACAGAGGCAGGACCCACCTGGTACACGCCCCGCGGCCTGCAGAGAATCTGATAGGTCGCCCGGGCGGCGTCGCCGCTGCCGATGGACGAGGCGGCGAAACGGGCCGAGCCGAGGCCGATCACCTTGTCCTCCACGACCGGGTTGGGAAGTGGCCAGCGACCACGGTTGAAGACGGTGGCCTCGACAATGGCGTGATCTCCCTCGTGGACGAGTGTCGGTGCCAGCCTGCGCACCACCTCCACCCGAGGCCGGAGAAGCCGGACCATCAGCGCTGACAACCCGGTGCCGCCGGTCAGAAGGAGGGCGGCGGTGAGGAGTTCCAGTTCACCGAGGCCCAGCCAGAGCAATCCGAGCGCCGCACTGGCGCCGAGCGCCGCCCAGCCTCGCTGGGTGAGCATCAGCCGGGATCTCGAACGGTGGGAACCTTGAGTCCGGACAACACCGAATCGATGACGTCCGGCACTTTGGTGCCCCGCATGTGCGCTTCGGGGCGAAGAGCCAGGCGATGGCCGAGGACGGTGGGGGCTAGCTCTTTGACGTCGTCGGGGGCGACGAACGAGCGGCCGTCCATGGCGGCGCGAGCCCTGGCGACCCTCTGCAGGAAGAGCGTCGACCGTGGGGAAGCGCCCAGCAGGAGTTCGTTGTGGTGGCGGGTGGCCTCGACCAGGTCGACGATGAACGCCTTGATCGTGTCGGCGACGTGCACCTTTCGGGCGACATGGATCATCCGGAGCACGTCCTCGGCGCTCACCACGGCGTCGAGGGTGTCGAAGGTGGATTGGACGCCGTGCGTGTCGAGAATCTCGAGTGACTTGGCTCGGTCGGGGTAGCCGACGACCAGACGCATCATGAACCGATCCAGTTGCGCCTCGGGGAGGGGATAGGTCCCTTCGTGCTCGAGCGGGTTCTGAGTGGCGACCACCATGAATGGCGGGTGGAGCACGCGGGTGGTGCCCTCGGTGGTCACCTGGCGTTCTTCCATCGCTTCCAGGAGGGCGGCTTGTGTCTTGGGGCTGGCTCGGTTGATCTCGTCGCCGACCACGATATTGGCAAAAATGGCTCCCGGCTTGAACTCGAACTCCGACGACTGCCGATTCCAAACCGACACGCCCGTGATGTCTGAGGGGAGGAGATCGGGTGTGAATTGGATCCGCTGGAAAGAGCAGTCGATCGACCTGGCCAGGCTCTTGGCGAGCTGCGTCTTGCCGACCCCGGGGACGTCCTCGATGAGGAGGTGGCCCTCGGCGATGAGGCAGGAGACCATCAGTTCGATGACCTCACGCTTGCCCTGAATGACCTGCTCGATGTTCCGCACGATGCGATCGAAGGTGGTGGTATACCAGCCGATATCCTGCGCTTCGAGGGCGGGAGCTGTCACCAATGGTCCTCCAGGTCGGTTGGTTGCGGGCCACCAGCCTATCAAAGGCTCAGGTCTGTGCACTCTGGAATGCCGCCGCCGCAGGCATCGATTCTCACGTTCTGTGGCCGGAGACGGGCGCCGTATACTGCGGCGCATGTCCACTGGTCCGGCGCTTTCGACCCAGGTCGTCTTGGCCGTCATACGCCATCCTTCCGTGTGGGGTGAAGCACTCCGCGTGGGGTGGGCCGTCTCACCGAAGCTGATGCCCGTTCCCCACGGTCCGTATCTCCGCTGGCGTGCGATGACCGCGTACGGGAACGCCGATCAATCGTTCCGCTCCGACGACCTCATCGAATACCTGCGGTGGAGAAGACGCATGCGCAAAGGATCGCCGTGACGTCGCTTCAGGAGGAGCTCGGGCGGATCGCCGGGGTCGCCGAGGCGGCCATCGAAGCATCAGGAGACGGCCCGGTCGGCATCCGAATCACAGTTGATCGTGGGTTCGATCAGTCCGAGGTGGCGAAAGCGGTCCGAGAACTCCTGGCGATGCGGGGGCTGACCTCGGCCCTCGCCGACCCCGTCTTTGCGTCGCCGCCATCGGACGACGCCTCACGAGGGGTGGCGGACGGGGCGAAGGCAGTGCTGGGGCCGCCCCGACAAAGCCGCAACGGAGGGCTCCTCGACCCGGTGCGGCGAAACCCGCCGGGCTCCGAGAGCGGGCCGGGGGAGGACGCCGGTGCCGCGGGGCTATCCAACCCGGACCCGTCCAAGTCGGTGGGGCCGGCGGCCGACGAGGCGCTGAGGAGCTCGGGCGTGGTCCAGGCCGCCGTCAGTGAGAGTGCCAAGGGTGTCGAGGTTGCGGTGAAGCTGGCGAACGGCAGCAGGGGGATTGGCAGAGGCGGCGCCTCCGCCGAGGGGATGTACCGTGCGACCGCGGATGCCGTCTACGAGGCGACCGGCCGGCAAGGGGCGATTCCCACCTTCCAGGCGGTCGAGCGCCTGTCGGTCGAGGGCCATTCGGTGGAGGGTCTGCAACGCCCCGGGGGGTCGGCGATCACCGCGTTCCTCGAAAGGGACGGGACGGTCGTCGTCGGGTCCGCCATGGTGGGCGGCACCGAGGTGCTGGCGATCGCCCGGGCCGTGTGGGTGGCGTTGAGGTCCGGCTGACCGCAGGCAGAGCGCCTCAGGCCCTCGCGCTTCAGGCCGTCGCGCGGCGCAACGCCCGCCGGGCGACCAGGTCTGGCACCTCGGCGTGCGCCACCATCTCGACGATGACGTCGACCGGCGAGCCTTCGGCCGCGACCGAGTTCCAGCCGGTGGTGGCCACGGACTGCTGCGAGAAGTTCCGCCGGTAGCGCTCGGCTTTCTCCAGAGTGTCTCTGATGAAGAGCCGAGCCATGTCCGTGGTGGCATCGGAGAGTGCTTCGAGGTCGGCCTCGGCCGTCGATGCAAGGGCCACGCCGGTGCACCGCAACTCCCACAGCATGACCTCTTGCGTCACCTTGTCGGCTGAGAGGGTAGACAAGCCCGGCATAACCACGAGCTCGGCCCGGCGGCTCGCAATGACGCCGAGAAGTGACGCGAAACCGTGGCGGGCCCGAGCATCAGGTCGAACGTCCTGGCAGAGACCAACCAGCTGAAAACCATGGTGGGCGACCCAACGGCGCACGGTCTCCGACTGGACGTAGGCGTTCTCGCCGGTGTCCGGTCCCGGCGATTCTCGGACATAGCCGACGACTCTCATGGCACCTCGTTCTCGGCGGTGGGAGCGGGCCTCACAATGGGCTGGACGCATTGTGACAGGCGACATGGGGCAGTCAAGGACCCGGCCGGTGGGCTGATGCCCAAACGCGACCCGGTGGTATCGTTGCCGGACCCGCAGTCTGACCGGGGGTTTCGTGGGACGAGCGTTGATTCTGAACGCCACATACGAACCACTATCGGTGGTTGCGGCCCGGCGCGCCACGGTATTGGTGCTGAACGACAAAGCGACCATGTTGGAGGCGTCCACGCAGGTGTGGCACTCGGAGCGGCTTCAAATCCCCGTCCCTTCCGTCATCCGATTGAGTCGATTCGTCCGGGTTCCCTACGGCCGGTCGGTGCCGCTCACCCGCAACGCGGTGTTTGCGCGGGATGGTCACCGCTGCCAATACTGCGCGGGGCCGGCCGAGAGCATCGACCACGTCATACCCCGCTCGCGCGGTGGGGCACACACGTGGGAGAACGTGGTGGCGGCGTGTCGCCGCTGCAATCTCCGCAAAGGTTCTCGCCTCCTCGAAGACACCGGCTTTTCTCTCCGGCGCCGCCCGACAGAACCGCCGAGGTTCGGGTGGGTATATGCCAGAGCGGGCCCCAATGTGGACCCGCTCTGGCATTCGTACCTGCTCGCGGAATCGGCTTGAGCACGACCCGACAACGGTAGGAATCGTGCCGCACTCCGCCGAGCGAGGCAGACACCTGCCCGGGATGGTGTGTGACATCGAGGGAATCCCGACGTCACACACCACCGTCCGTTGGTGCCAGCTCTTGGCTGCGGTAATGGGCCGGGGTGGCTACTCGCCTCCACTCAGGCCGGTGGTGGTTTCAGTTGTCTCCTCTTCGGCTGGGTAGAGCAGCTTGACTTCGCCGTCACCGTCGAAGGTGTCGAGCATCACGCTCGGCGTCGTGAAATCGCATCCGTCCCCGCCTCGGTTCTCCTCGGCCTCCCATGGGAGATCGATCCACACCGAGTCGCCGGCGGGGGTGACCATGAGGAGAGAAGATGGCGGCTCCTCGACGTCGACCAAGCGGGAGTCGCGCGCTGCCCCGAACAGCAGGGCGCGGTGGGCGACAATGCCGGGAGCGACGATGTGCTGGCCGTCTCCCACCTCGTCGAGTCGACGCAGGTGGTAGTCGAACCCGTATTCGGCGTACTCTCGTTCAGAGACGGTGAGGAAGCCCTTGCCCGAGAAGTCCGTGATCGGCTCTTCCTCCAGGTAGACGGCACTCCCGCCGTACCGGGCCGAGGTCCCGTCCGTCCAGATGGCGTACATGGGGATCTCCGGGTAGTCGACACCGGGGAACACCGCGTCACGGGTATGAACATTGCTCACGTCGACGTAAACGGTGCCGACGGCTGCTGAATAGACCAGCGACGCATGTCCACAGGTGAACGTCTCGGCCGTCTGAACCCGGATGTTCAGCTGCGGCTCCGACTCGTAGGTCGGCTCGGCCCGCTCCTCGCCTTGGGCCGGCTCCGGTGGGTCGATGCGGGTGGTGAACTCACTCCAGGGGATGTCCTCGCCGGCGGCACCGACGGTCACCCCGGCCGGCGCGTCGAAACCCGCCAGTGTCTGCGGAGCACTCCGCAGGTCCCACTGGGCAACGACGTTGCCATTCCAGGTGGCTCGCAACGTCAGGCTGCCATCCTGTGTCTCGGGGATCTGCCATCCGACCGTCCAATGGGCGGGAAGCCCCGATGGGATGTTCTGCAGGTTGGAACCAGGCACGGCGAACCGGTACGGATTCCTCACGTCGAGGGGATACTCTTCTCCGGCAGAGTCGACGACAGAAAGCGACGGATAACCGTCTTCGCCGCTCAATGCGATCGGCGAGAAACGAAGCGCCTGCTCGCCGAGATTCTGGAAAGCGACGCCGACTCGGATCTCCGAGTAGTTCTGGCGTTCCAGTGACTGCGACGAGTAGAAGCTCTGTACTTCCAGAGCGAAACTGTCGTTGGTGTGCCGCTGCCCGAGTACGAGTTCTTCCACCGGGGGAGGGGAAGGCTCGTCGCTCTGGGCGAGAGCGAGTTCGGATGAGGATTCAGAAGAATCTCCAGTTTGGATGGCGGCCTGCACCGGGCTTCCGGGGCGGGCCGCAGCGACGATGGGTATCGCCGCAAGGGCCATGAAAATGGCCACAGCGAGCAGTACGAATTTCCGCACCATTACACGCATCTCCTACCTTGCTTGCATTGGTTGCTATGAGTGGAGAGAATCGGCCTGCCGGAATGCCTCATTGAGCGATTTCTTCGGGGTTGTTAGAATACATTTGACGTAATTACACGTCTGTTATTTATACGAACTTCCGGCATTCCGGGCGATTCATATACGTGAACTATACGGCGCGCGTGAGTGCGGCGAGGGTGAAAAACCAGGTGGGTGTGAGTGTCAGCGGATGAGGAGCACCGAGCAGGGCGCTCGACGAGAGAGTTTGGTGCTGGTGCCTCCGAGCAGACCGTCGAACCGACCGCTGCCGTGTGTTCCCACCACGAGAAGATCGACGTCCTTGCACGCTTGAAGAATGAGCTCGACGGGCTCTTCACCCTCGACTGCCTTCACGGTGACCTCGACGCCGACCTCGGCGAGCGCCTCCCGCAATGGACGGAGTCGCCGTTCCGACTGGTCGGACACGTACCGGGCGATCATCTCATCGTCACCCGGCCACCCGCGCCCGATCGTGGCATCCGAGGAGGGGAGACTGACGTATTCGGCGTCGGTGGAGATCTTGGGTTCGTGACGCTCTCCGTAGACCTCGCGCAGGCTGCTGAGCAGGGTGCGCGGCACTTCGACCACCGTCATCACGGTCACCTCTCCGTCGCCAAAGCCGGAGGCGGCGCGTGTCACCTTTTCGATGTCGATGTCGCCGTCCGTTGCGATGAGCGTCTTCATGGTCACCATCTTTCGCGTCGTAGGGAAAGAGGAACGGGGGGTCTCACCCTGTTCGATCCTCGAGGTTGTTCGCCCACGGTACCGGCCAACTCCCGTGCGCGTCGGCAGGGACGGCCCTTTCTTGTCGGGTCCAACGTCCTAAGGTAGCGCTGTATGAGCGTCTCACGACACACCGCGCTGGTGACCGGCGCGACCTCGGGAATAGGGCGAGCGATAGCGTTGGCGCTCGCCCGCCAGGGGCGTCAGGTATGGGCGACCGGACGCCGGGCGGACATGCTGGAGACGCTGGCATTGGAGGCGGACACGGTCCGACCCGTCGTGGCGGATCTGACCACCGTCCAGGGTCGCGACGCCGTTGTTCAGGCAGTCGGGAGCAACCCGCTGGATCTGGCGGTGCACGCCGCCGGCCTCCTCGGGCCGGCGATGGTTCCGATCGAGTCCTACCCCGAGGAGGACTGGTACCGGGTGTTCGAGACCAACGTGTCCTCTATTCACCTTCTCCACCAGGCGATCGCCCCGGCGATGCATCGGGCCACCATGCCAACGGTCATCGGGGTGTCCAGCTCGGTGGGCAGGCAGGGGAGAGCCGGATGGGGAATGTACGCCGTCTCGAAATATGCCCTGGAGGGATGGCTGCAGGTCCTGGCGGACGAGTGGGGTGAGCGAGGCAGGGTCTACTCGGTGAATCCGGGTGGCACGGCCACGGACATGCGAGCGGCAGCCATGCCTGAGGAAGATCCTTCGACCCTTCCTACTCCCGAAGACATCGTTCCGATGTTTCTCCACCTCGCCGAGCCGTCCTGCACCTTCCCTTCCGGGGGGCAGTTCGACGCCAGGGATTATCTGGGTTAGGCGGCCCCGGTGGAGCCGCCCGATCCCGGTGGCGAGCTCAGCGGCGTCGGCGGCGGGCCGGCTGATGTCGCTTGGCCCCCCCGCTGCGGTTCTGGCTGTGGTTCGGGCGAGGACGTGACTTCTTCCGGCCACCTCCACCACGGACTTCCTCGACCGGAACCGCACCGACCTTGCTGCCTGAAGCACCGGTCAACCAGTCCTCCGACGGCGTGTGCATCTTCTGGGCGAGCCCCACGGACCGCTGGAGGCGTTTCAGGTCGGCGAGTTGGTCTCCGAGTACCAGCGAGACCACAACACCTTCGGCGCCGGCTCGGGCCGTCCGCCCCGAACGGTGGAGGTAGTCCTTGCCATCGGCAGGAAGATCGAAATGAATGACGCTGGCTACCCCGTCCACGTGGATTCCTCGGGCGGCGACGTCGGTGGCGACCAGCGCCTTGACACGGCCCTTTGTGAAGGAGTTCAAGGCCCGGTTGCGTTGACTCTGACTGCGGCCACCATGAATGGCAGCCGCTGCCACTCCCGCCCGCTCCAGCTGGCTGGCCACACGGTCGGCGCCGCGACGCGTTCTCGTGAAGACGATCGAAGGGGTCGACGTGCCGACGATCTCCGCGGTCCGTTTGATCCGGTCGTGGTGATCTACCCTCCAGAAGTAGTGAGCGGCTTCGTGGTGGTTTTCTTCGCCAACGACCTCGTGGCGTACCGGGTCGTTCTGATAGCGGCGGGTCAGCTCGGCGACATCTCCGTCGAGGGTCGCTGAAAACAGAATGGTCTGGCGGTTCCGGGCCGTTTGGTCGAGCAGCTTCTGTACCTGAGGCATGAACCCCATGTCGGCCATGCGGTCTGCTTCATCGACGACGACGATGTCCACATCGCCCAGGCTGACGGAACCCTCGTCGATCAGGTCGATGAGCCGACCTGGGGTGGCGACGAGGATGTCGGTGCCACGCTTGAGGCCGCGCCGCTGGAAGTCGTAGCCGACGCCTCCGTAGACCGCCAACACCCACCGCTGCGCCGATTTGGCGACCGGCGTCAGTTCACGGCTGATCTGCTCGGCGAGCTCGCGGGTGGGAGCGAGGATGAGGGCACGAGGGTGCTTGGAGTTGGCCTTGGCGACCTTGGTGATGACCGGCAAACCGAAGGCAAGCGTCTTGCCGGATCCGGTCGGGGCTCTACCGAGAACGTCCCGCCCAGCGATGAGGTCGGGGATGGCAGCAGACTGGATGGGGAATGGTTCGGTGATCGAACGTTCGTTCAGTGTGGCGACGAGCCGCGCGGGCACGCCGAGTTCAGCGAAGGTGGTCATTGATGCTCCTCTGGTCCCGGGTTGGGGACCGACAGGTACGGTTGGTCAGGCTCGACGCTCGTACTCCGTACTCCACGAGGATCGAAATGGGAGAGTCGAGGGCTCTCCACATCGGTAGCCGTTGTTCACCGGATACGCGCAAACGCGCAAAAACCTCTATCTGGTGCGGCGGTGAGAGAACGCTAACACAGATCCACGGCTTCGCGTCATTCACCCCGGGATGCGCTGCCAATGGTCTGGGCTGCGGATCCGGTCGCCCGGCCGGGAGTTGGTGGTTTTCTGCTGGCAATCGAGCCAGGTCTGCGCGAAGGTCATCACATGAGACGAGGAGTCGCCCTGCACCGGGTCTCCTATGCGGTGGGGGTTCTGTGGCTGGCAATGGCGGCCTTTGGTGAGGCCTGGTTTGTGATCGTCGGCGTCGCATTCCTGGTCGTCGGGGCGCTGCTCCATCTTCGGTACCGTCGCCGCGTTGCGCGGTACGCCTTCGGCACAATGGCGCCTGATGATCGACTCGTCTCGCGCCCCGGAATGCGTGACCGGTATGAGGGGGTCGTCGACTCGCTCCTCCGCTGGTGAGCGCCGGCACCTCCCTGCCTCCCCTCCCTCGTGACGCAGGCTGATCTCCTCTGACGCGCCCTCCGTCAGGCGGCGAAGGTAGAGAACCGGCCTGGTGAAACGGGACGCGCTATCTCGCTTTCCCAATGCCTGACAGGCGCTCGGCGGCGAACCGACCCACTGACGGATAGCAAAGCCTCCCAAGGCCGACCAGAAATCTTCGCGAAATGGGGCAAAAGTGGCTCAAGGTGGTTGACAAGTGGGCCGATGTGGTGCAAAGTGGGGCTCCGTGGAGGAAGCCCGGATGAGTGACAGGGAATTGATGTGCTACTCGGTGAATACCAACACAGCGTGGATGAGAAGGGGCGGCTCGTGCTGCCCCGGAAGTTCCGCGACTCCGTCGAGGAAGGCTGTGTCATCACCAAGGGTCAGGAGCGGTGCCTCTTCGTCTTTCCGCTCGACCAGTGGTCCGAAGAGGAGGCGAGGGTGAGAGCCCTTCCTCGCACCGACCAGCGCGCCCGTCGCTATGCCCGCTCGTTCTTCGCCAGCGCCGACCATCAATCAATGGACAAGCAAGGTCGGGTGGCGGTGACGCCGCGGCTCCGTGAATACGCGGGGCTCGGCAAAGACGTGACCATCGTCGGTGTGTCGGATCGAATGGAGATCTGGGACACGGCGACCTGGGAGCGCCTGCAAACAGAATCAGATGACTACTACGCCGACATCGAGGAGGCGCTCAGCGAATTCGGAATCTGACCCACAACTCGAGGCTGACGTTCTGATTCATCGTCAGCCCCCCGGTTACCAGATAGGAAGGCCCCTTACTCCGCCCGCTTCCGTTTGGTGCCAGCGCCCGGGGGGCTGACCATGCATCAGAGACCAGACCCCGAACATGGGAAAGCCCGATATCACGAGCCCGTTATGGCAGAGGAAACGATCGAGATGTTCAAAGAGATCAGCCAAGGGATCCTCGTTGACGCCACTTTCGGTGGCGGGGGCCACACTCGCCGTCTCCTCGAGGCGCTCGGCGACGGTGTCCGCTTCCTGGCCTTCGATCGCGACCCGGATGCAGCCCGCAATCTGCCGCCTGTCGAGCCGGCCGACGAGGCACCATCGAAGTCCCAGCCGGACGACGGGCTCTCCTGGGGTCGTCTGAAAGACGGGCTCTCCTGGGGCCGAGTCGGCCTCGTCCAACGCAGTTTTGGCGAAATCGAAACCGTCCTCGACGAGGAAGGGATCGAGACGATCGCCGGCGCCCTGTTCGATCTGGGCGTCTCAAGTCACCAACTCGATCAGCCAGAACGCGGCTTCTCCTACAAGCGTTCGGGTCCGCTGGACATGCGGATGGGCCCGGACGCGCCGTATTCTGCTGACGAGCTCGTGAACGAATGGCCCGAAGCCGATCTGGCCAGGGTCATTCATCGGTACGGAGAGGAGCGCTTCGCCCGTCGTATTGCACGAGAGATCGTCCAGGCGCGTCCGATCGTCGATACCGAACATCTCGCCGACGTCGTCAAGACTGCCGTCCCGGCAGCCACGCGTCGCACTGGTGGGCATCCTGCTCGCCGAACGTTCCAGGCACTTCGGATCGCCGTCAACGACGAGCTCGGAGAGCTGGAAAGAGGACTGGAAGGCGCCCTGTCTCGCCTGGCTGACAACGGTCGATGCGTAGTGATCTCCTACCACTCGCTGGAAGACCGGATTGTCAAACAACGATTCGCACAGGGCGCCCAGGGCTGCATCTGCCCTCCCGACCTCCCCGTGTGCGGATGCGGCCGGACGGCCGAACTCCGCCTCGTCAACCGGCGGGCGATCCGTCCTTCCGAGGAGGAAGTCGCTCGCAACCCCAGGGCCCGGAGCGCGATTTTGCGCGCCGTCGAAAAGGTGGCGGCATGACCGCCGCACGCCCCCTCACCACGCAGCCCCGCTCAGCCGGCATGCGCGTCGTTCAGGGCCGCCGATCCGTGCGACCCCGCGTCGGAGCATGGATCCTCTATACGGTGGTCGCCGCCGTGGCGTTCTTCGGGTTGATCTACAGTCAAACCCGGCTCAACGCCCGCGCCATCGAGATCAACGAGCTCCAGCAGGCGATCGAGGTGGAACAGGAACGCTACGAAAGCCTGCAACTCCAGGTGGCTCGCCTCGAGTCTCCCTCCCTCGTCGTCCCGGCGGCCGAGGAACTGGGAATGGTTTTCCCCACAGATATGGTGGCTCTCACCGCATCCGGCGTCGTCGGAACCCACCAGGGCGCCGGAGAGCGATTGGCAGAGTTGGAATCAGTCCTGACGGCGGCGCCATGAGTGCCCCCGCTCCGGACCCGAAGATGGCCCGACCTGGCGCTGGCGGCCGCAGTCCCATGGGTGGGCGACCACCCGGCCGTGCCTGCCCGGTCAGGCCGGGCCGCTAGTCATGCGCGGGGCTGGCCCCGCTTCATCCGGCCGCGCCAAGAACGGCCGAACCAAATCGAGTCGTGGTAAGTCGCCGCGCCGTAGTCGGTGGCGAGGACCCGACCTTCGAATCGTCGCAGTAGGCCTCGTCATGGTGTTGGCCTGGGTCGGCGTCGGACTCCAGCTCTTCCGGATCCAGGTCGTCGAAGCCGAAGAGTACCGGGGCCGGGCACTCGACCAACGACAGCGAGAGGTGTTGCTGGCCGCGGATCGTGGAGCGATCTTCGACCGAAACGGCCGTCAGCTGGCGGTCACCATCAAGTCCTGGTCGGTGATCGCCAACCCCCGCCAGGTCGAAGACCCGATCGTGACGGCTCGCCTGGTGGCGGCCGCCCTCGACCTCGATCCCGACGTGCTCACCGAGAAACTCAGTCGCGACGCCGGGTACGTGTTCTTGGCTCGGCAACTCGAAGAGCCCGAGATCCAGTCGCTCAAGGAGGCCGAGCTGCCGGGAATCTTCTTCGAAGAGGAGCCCAAGCGGGCCTATCCGGCCGGGTCTCTGGCTGCCCAGGTGCTGGGCTTCGTCAACATCGACGGCGAAGGCATCGAGGGGCTCGAGGCGTTCTACGACGAAGAGCTGGCGGGCGAGCCCGGCTACCTCCTCAACGAGCAAGATCCGCTCGGTCGGCCGATCCCGCAGGGTGAATACCAGATCCAACCGGCCGAGCCGGGCAGCAACCTGGTGTTGACCCTGGACCTGAGCATCCAATTCATGGCCGAGCAGGCGTGCGTCAATGCCATCGAGATCACCGCCGCCAAGGCATGTACGATCGTCGTGCTCGACCCCCACACCGGCGAAGTGCTCGCCATGGCCGTCGTGCCGACCTTCGATCCTTCCGACCGTTCCGGGGTCGATCCCGAGGTCTTCCAGAATCGGGCGGTGCGCTACGTCTACGAGCCGGGATCCACCCAGAAGCTCGTCACGGTGGCGGCAGCCATCGAAGAAGGCGCCGTCACATGGGAGTCGACGTTCAACGTTCCGTACTCGATCGACGTCGCCGACCAGACGTTCGAGGAGTACGGAAGTTCGCGCCCCGACCTGACGCTGTCGGTGAAGGACATCGTGACCCGCTCGTCCAACGTCGGTACGATCCTGGTCCAGCAGAGGCTCGGCAACCAACCGCTCCGCGACTACCTGAACGCGTTTGGTTACGGTCAGAAGACCGGTGTCGACTACTCGGGTGAGTCCGGTGGTGCCGTCTCGGTCGATCCTTCCTGTGGCTCCTGTACGGCGTCGGCGGCCATCGGCTACTCCGTGTCGGCGACCCCCCTCCAGATGGCGGCGGTCTACGGAACCATCGCCAACGACGGAATCTGGGTCAAGCCGCATCTCGTGGCCGACATCGTCGATGGCGAAGGCGTCACCCACCCGGTGGAGCCCGAGACCCGCCAGGTGGTCTCCGCCGAAACGGCCGTCACGATGCGATTCCTGCTGCGCAACGTCGTCGACGAAGGAACCGGCACGCGTGCCGCCGTCCCCGGCTACAGCGTGGGAGGTAAGACCGGGACCACCGAGAAGGCTGCCGAGGGCGGCGGGTACACCTCGGACAACATCGCCAGCTTCATCGGGATGGCCCCGATAGGGGATCCTGAACTGGTGGTGGCAGTGGTGATCGACACGCCCATCAACGGGAACACCGGAGGCGCCGCCGCCGCCCCGGCCTTCGCCGAAGTCATGGAAAAGGCATTGCATCATCTCGGGGTTCAGCGTGACGCCGAGTAGCACGCTCGAAGAGTTGGCCGAGGTGACCTCGGGTACCGTCCGCGGCGACGCCTCCACGGTGGTCACCGACGTCACCCACGACAGCCGGCAGGCAACCGACGGATTCCTCTTCGTGGCGGTGCGCGGCATGACCGCAGACGGACATGCCTACGTTGAGCAGGCCGCCGAGGGAGGCGCCAGCGCCGTGTGCGTCGAAGACTTCCAGCAGGTGTCCATTCCCCAGCTCCGGGTGGCCGACACCAGAGCGGCCCTCTCCGTCCTCGCCTCCACGGTGCACGGTGACCCGTCTTTGCGGCTCCGCCTGGTGGGCATCACCGGCACGAACGGGAAGACGACCGTTGCCCACATGGTGGAATCCATCACCCGCGCCGCCGGACTCTCGTCGGGAGTGATCGGCACCATCGGAGCCCGAAGTGGCGATCGGGCCCTCGAGATCGGACGAACGACACCGGAGTCGACCGACCTGCAGAGGATGCTGGCTTTCATGGTCGGCGACCAGGTCGACGTCGTGGCCATGGAAGTGTCCTCGCATGCGCTGTCATTGGGCCGGGTCGCCGGTACTCGATTCGAGGTCGGAGCTTTCACCAACCTCTCCCAGGACCACCTCGACTTCCATTCCGACATGGAGAGCTACTTCGCCGCCAAGGCTGCGATGTTCGGCCAAGCCCGTCACGCCGTGATCAACATCGACTCGCCGTGGGGCGCACGCCTCGTCGGCATGGTCGACATCCCGGTGACCACCGTCGGGGCGGGGGGAGTCCTCCGGCCGAGCGAGGTCGTCTCCACCCTCTCGGGCTCCACGTTCCGTCTGACCGGCCAGGAGACGGAGTTGGAGATCACCCTGCCTCTCCCCGGGGGCTTCAACGTATCCAACGCAGCGGTGGCAGCCGGATGCGCGCTGATCCTGGGCATGCCGGCGGACGCCATCGAACGCGGTCTGGCCGCCGTGACCTCCGTCGCCGGCCGCTTCGAGGTCATTCAACACGCCGGCGATTTCGGGGTCGTGGTGGATTACGCCCACACACCGGACGGGATCGAGGCCGTGATTGCCGCCACCCGGGCGATGACCAGCGGACGAGTGATCGCGCTCGTGGGAGCCGGGGGCAACCGGGATCGCGGCAAGCGGCCGCTCATGGGAGCAGCCGGTGCCCACGCCGATCTCCTCTGGGTGACTTCGGATAACCCCAGATCGGAGGATCCAGCTGCCATCATCTCTGAGGTGATGCAGGGAGTAGAAGTGGGCACGGACGTGCGAGTCGAGCCGGACCGCGCTGCGGCGATCGCCGGAGCGATCGGCGAGGCGAGGTCGGGCGACACCGTGCTCATCCTCGGCAAGGGCCACGAGCAGGGCCAGGATCTCGGCAACCGGGTCATCCCGTTCGACGACCGCCAGGTGGCCCGTTCGGTGCTGGGGGGTGGTGGCTCGTGATCAGCATGTTCAGCGCGGCAGCCCTGGCGTTTCTGATCTCGATCGGGACAACGCCCTACGCCATCAAAGTCCTCCGGAGTCGCAACATCGGCCAGTTCATCCAGCAGGAGGTCGAAGGCCACTCCCACAAACACGGCACGCCGACCATGGGGGGCATCGTCATCGCCTTTGCCGTCCTGGCTGGTTATCTCGCCTCCCACGTGACGTTCTGGACCCGGAGTTCGGGGTTTGGGCTCGGTTTCATCGACCTCACCCGAGGCGGCCTGCTCGCCATCTTCGCCTTCGTGGGAATGGGCATCATCGGACTCCTCGATGACTACAAGAAGGTCTCAGAGGAACGGAACCTGGGCCTCAACAAACGCAGCAAATTCGGAGGTCAGCTGCTGATCGCCGGTGTCTTCGCCTGGGGCCTGGAGGCAAGCGACATGGTCCTCGACATCTCGTTCACCCGGGGCCTCGGCCTCGATCTCCCACTGTGGATCTTCATCATCTGGGTCTTGCTGGCCCTCACGGCCACGGCCAATGCGGTGAACATCACCGACGGACTCGACGGGCTCGCCTCCGGATCGAGTGCGCTGGTGTTCTCCGCTTACATGATCATCACGTTTTGGATCTTCAGAAACCCCGACTTCTACGGCTCGTTCCTCGCCCAGGAGCTATCCGCCCTGGACCTCGCCCGGTTTGCGGCGGCCATGGCCGGGGCCAGTCTGGGGTTCCTATGGTGGAACACCGCCCCCGCCCAGATTTTCATGGGTGATGTAGGGAGCCAGTCGTTGGGAGGGGGCCTCGCCGCCTTGGCGCTGCTGACCAACACGCATCTGCTACTGCCGATCCTCGGCGGTCTGTTCGTCTTCGAAACGGTCACCGTGATCATGCAGATCGCCAGCTTCCGGCTCTTCGGCAAGCGGATCTTCCGGATTGCGCCGATCCACCACCACTTCGAGAGGGTCGGTTGGCCCGAAACCACCATCATCGTCCGGTTCTGGATCATCAGCGCGATCTGTGTGGCCGCCGGAGTCGGGATCTTCTACGGAGACTTCGTGACCTCGGGGTTGATCGAATGAGGCTCCTCATCCTTGGCGCGGCGATTTCGGGAGCTGCCGCAGGCCGGCTCGCCCAGCGGGTCGGTGACCAGCCCACCGTCTACGACAGCGACCCGAACCGTGGGTCCGAGTTGATCGCGGCGGGAATCCCTTTCGTGGCGGGACAGTGGTCGTTCGAGATACTCGACGGTATCGACGCGGTGGTGACCAGCCCGGGCATCCCGGAACGGAGCCGGCCGATCATCGATGCGCTGGAGGCCCGCCTACCCGTGTGGAGTGAGCTCGAGTATGCCTGGCGGCATCTGGACGCTCCCGTGGTGGCCGTGACGGGTACCAACGGCAAGACCACCGTCACGTCGCTGATCGCCGAGATGGCAGAACGCGATGGGAGGAGGACCGTGGCGGCAGGCAACATCGGCGTCGCCCTGTCCGACGTGGCGGACCAGGCATGGGACGTGGTGGTGGCCGAAGTGTCGAGTTTTCAGCTGCGTTTTGCGGAGACGTTCCATCCGGTCGTGGCGGTGGTGCTCAACGTGGCCCACGACCACTTGGATTGGCACGGTTCCTATCAAGCTTACGCCGATGCCAAGGCCCGCATCTTCGAACACCAGACCACGGACGACACGCTCGTCTACGACTTCGACGACGAAGGAGCAGCTCTCCTGGCCGGTCGGGCGGCCTCGTCGTTGGTGGCGGTGAGCGGGAGAGCGGCCCCGACCGGAGGTTTCGGGGTTGTTGGTGAAGATCTCAATGCCGGGTCGGCTGTCGTCCCCCTACGTGACATCAAGGTCGGCGATCCTGCCTATCTCATGGATCTGGCGGCAGCCGGCGCCGCCGCGTCGGCCATCGGGGTCTCCGCGACCGCCATCGCCGAAACGGTCCGGGCCTTCGAGCCGGGCGAGCATCGCCGTCAGGTGGTGGCCGAAGTCGACGGCGTGCGGTGGATCAACGACTCCAAGGCCACCAATCCCCACGCCGCCCTGGCCGCCATTCGCTCGTACCCCTCGGTCGTCCTCATCGCGGGCGGAAGGAACAAGGACCTCGACATCACACCGCTCGCCACCGCGCCGCACGTTCGACACCTGCTGGCCATCGGCGAGGGCGCCGACGATTTGCTGGCGGCCGCCGACCGACCCGCCGAGCGAGCTGCCGACCTGCCCGCCGCCGTGCGACGCGCCGGCGAACTCGCCCAACCGGGCGACGTGGTTCTGCTCTCACCTGGCTGCGCCAGTTTCGACATGTTCGACGACTACAAGGCGCGTGGTGAGGCGTTCCAGGAGGCCGTTCTGACCTGGGCGGGGGAGAGATCGTGACAGCCGGAGTGACATCCATTTCGAAAGCGCGGGCACGTGCCCGCACGAAAGCCGAGACCCGTGTCGCCAACCACCGCACTGCCACGCTGCTGGTGGCGGTCGTGGCCATCCTGGCCGTCATCGGACTCGGCGCCACTCTCTCTGCATCGTGGGTCGTCGACTTCGACAACGGCAACGCCTACTCCTCGTTCCTGAAGCAGGCCGGATGGCTCGGGGTGGGAAGCATCGCCATGCTGGTCGCCGCCCGCATCCCCTACCAGTGGTATCAACGGTTGGCGGTGCCGATCTTCGTCGTATCGATCGTGGGGCTGGTTGCCGTCCTGGCCTACGGTCACGAGGTATCGGGAGCCCAGCGGTGGCTGGTCCTCGGTCCTGTCCGACTCCAGCCATCGGAGCTCGCCAAGTTCGGAACCGTCGTGTTCCTGGCGGCCGTGCTCACGAAGAAGGAAAAGCTCCTCGGCGACTTCGGCCACTACGCCGTCCCCGTGGGCCTCTCTCTCGGCATCGTTACTCTGCTCACCATTAAACAGCCTGACTTCGGGACGACCCTGGTGATCGCGGCCGGGGCGATGGTGGTCATCATGGCCTCGGCGACACCCATTCGCTATGTCCTGGCCACGCTCGGCATGGGGGCCATCGCCGCCGGGGCGTTGGCCGTGTCCCAGTCCTACCGACTCGCCCGCATCACCTCCTTCTTCGCAGAGAACCCGGACATTCTCGGAGACGGATACCAACTCGATCAAAGCCTCAAGGCGCTGGGGACGGGCGGTATGGTCGGCATCGGTCTCGGTGAGAGCCGAGCCCGGTGGTTGTTCCTTCCCAACGCGCATACCGACTTCATCTTCTCCATCATCGGGGAAGAGCTGGGGTTCATCGGCGCCGTCTTCATCTTGTTCCTGTTCGCGGGATTGTCGCTCCTCGGCATGGTCGTCTCGCTCCGCGCCCCCGATAGATTCGGTCGGCTCCTGGCGGCCGGGATCACCGCCTGGATAGTGGCGCAAGCCATCGTCAACATCGGCGGCGTGGTGGGCGTCCTGCCCATCAGTGGCATCGCCCTTCCGTTCGTCTCATACGGAGGGAGCGCCTTGCTGATGGCCATGGGAAGCATCGGCGTACTCATCAACGTCGCCCGTCAGGGTCGCGTCGGCGGGATGCACCCCCGCCGATGAGCTATGCCATCGCCGCGGCCGGGACGGGCGGTCATGTGTTTCCCGCGCTCGCCGTCGCCGAAGCTCTGGTCGAACGGGGAGTCGATCGATCCGCCATCGTCTTCTTCGGGGGGAAACGATTCGAAGCGACCGCCATACCGGAGGCCGGCTTTGAGCTCGTCACCCTCGATCTGGCCGGACTGAAACGATCGTTGACTCCGGCGAATCTCCGTCTCCCTCTGGTCGTGCGAAACGCGGCTCGAAGGGTTGCCAGAGAGTTGGACGAGCGTCGGACCTCGGTGCTGCTGGCAACCGGCGGATATGTGACAGTCCCGGCCGGGTGGGGTGCGCGGAAGGCCGACATTCCGTTCTTCGTGCAGGAGCAAAACGCCGTTCCGGGCCTCGCCAACCGGGTCATGAGCCGCTGGGCGGTGACGGCATTCTCGTCGTTCCCCGACACGCCCGGCCTGGTGCGGCCCGAGTACGTCGGCAATCCCGTTCGCGCCGACCTCGCCCGTTTCGATCGAGCCGAGTCCCTGCCGGCGGCGCGAGAACGCTACGGCCTCGAGGCCAACCTCCCCACACTGGGAGTCGTCGGTGGCAGTCTCGGGGCGCGGGCCATCAACGAGGCAATCGTGGAGATGGTGAAGCGCTGGCAGGGTGCCGCATTCCAAATCGTTCACCTCACGGGGCGGGCTCATGCCGAGTCCATCCGCGAGCAGGCGACCGGCTCCAGCGGGAATCCCCGAGGAATCAGGTGGAGCGTCGTACCATTCGAGTCGGATATGCACCACTTCTTCGCCGCTTCGGATCTCCTCATCGCTCGCGCCGGGGGCATGGTCTCCGAGATCACCGCCACCGCCACACCCGCCATCCTCATCCCCGGTGAGTTCGGCTCCGCAGGACATCAGCTCGGCTCCGCCGAGGTGCTCACTGCGGCGGGAGCGGCGGTGACCGTGATGGAGTCGGACCTCGCCGGGCTGGACGATGCGGTGAGCGAGCTTCTCTTCGACACGGACCGCCTGGACGACATGGCCGAGTCGTCGCGCCTCATCGGACGACCGCATGCGGCGCGGACGATCGCCGAACGAATGGTGGCGGCCCATGGCTGATCTGGACGGAGTTCACTCCATTCACATCGTCGGCGCCGGGGGCGCCGGGATGAGCGGCTTGGCGAAGCTCCTGGCGCAGATGGGGTACCGGGTGACCGGTAGCGACATGAAAGGTGGCTCGGCACTCCACGCCCTCGAAGACCTGGGATTGGAGGTCTGGGCGGGTAGCCAACCCGAGCGCATCGCAGAGATCGACCTGGTGGTGGCCTCGTCGGCGGTGCCCGACCGAGACATCGAATTGGGCCATGCCCGGTCGCTGGGGATTCCGATCTGGCGGCGTCCGGAGCTGCTGGCGGCCATCACCTCGGGCACGCCCGCCATCGGGGCAACGGGTACCCACGGGAAGACCACCAGCACCGCCATGCTCATCGCCGCCCTGCGAGCGAGCGGTCACGATCCGAGTTTCGTGGTGGGAGGGCAGCTCACCGACCTGGGCACCAACGCCCACCTCGGTGACCGGGACCTCTTCGTGCTGGAAGCCGACGAAGCGTTTGGGACCTTCCTCTCCCTCCGGATGAGCGGCCTCATGGTGACCAACGTCGAAGAAGATCACATGGAGTTCTATCAGACCCGCTACCGACTCGACGACGCCTTCGCCGAGGTGATGAGGGCGGTGTCGGGGCCGGTGCTGGCCTGCGCCGACGACCCCGGCGCCCGACGCCTGGCGGAGCGCACCGGGGTGCGGTCCTATGGCCTGGCCGACGACGCCGATTGGCGAATCAAGGACCTGAAAGAGGTCGGGGCCGCCTCGATGCAATTCACGCTCGAGTCTGAGATGGCATCGCTGCCCGTGACGGTCGGCCAGCCCGGCACGCACATCGCCACCAATGCGGCCGGCGCCCTGGCTCTCCTCGCCGAGTTGGGTCACGACCCGGCGGAGGCGGCCCTCGGCCTAACGGAATTCCGCGGTGTCCGGCGACGCTACGAACCGCGGGGAACCATCGCCGGCGTGTCGATGATCGACGACTACGCTCACCATCCCACGGAGGTGGCGGCCACCATCAGAGCTGCTCGACGCAGCACCCAGGGGAGGCTGTGGGCCGTCTTCCAACCTCACCTGTACTCGCGGACCGAGGCGCTCTACGCCGAATTCGGTCAAGCCTTCTCGGGTGCCGACCAGGTGGTCATCACGGATGTCTTCGGCGCCCGTGAAGCTCCCCGACCAGGCGTGACGGGTGAACTCGTCGCCGACGCTGCCGCAGCACGGACGGATGCCAAGGTCTCCTACGTTCCCCACCGAGCCGACCTCGCCGAGTTTCTCGCCGCTCGCGTCGAAGCCGGGGACCTCGTCCTCACGATGGGAGCGGGCGACATCACGTTGATCCCTGCCGAACTGTCACGTCTCCTGGCCGAGCGACCATGAGCTCGCGTTGGGACCAGCTGGTCGAGGAGGGCGTTTTGGAGGGCGGAGTGCGGTTGGACGCACTGACCACGTACAAGCTCGGAGGCCCGGCCCGCTACTTCCTCGAGGCGCACGACCGCCAGGACCTCGAGGCTGTCACGCCGGTCGACATCGACGTTCTCGTCGTGGGCCGGGGGAGCAACCTCCTGGTGGCCGACGAAGGCTTTCCCGGACTCGTCATCCGCCTGGGTAGGGGATTCGGTGGCTGGGACATCGAAGACGACGGTGTTCTGGCGGCGGGAGCTGCAGCCCCTTTGCCGTCCATCGCCCGGGCCGCGGCCAAGGCGGGTCGCGGCGGCCTCGAGTGGATGGTCGGGGTGCCGGGGAGCGTCGGCGGAGCGGTTCGGATGAACGCCGGGTGTTTCGGAAGCGACACATCCCAGGCGCTTCGAACAGCCGAAGTCCTCGATCTTCGCCTCGGTGAGATCACGCATCGTACGCCCGCCCAGCTCGAGATGGCCTACCGCAGCACCAACCTCACGCCGACCGAAGCCGTGCTGGCAGCCGCCTTCACCACCACCGGCACCTCCCCGGAACACGCCGAAGCGCAGATGCGAGAGATCACCCGCTGGAGGAAGGAACATCAGCCGGGAGGAACTTTCAATGCCGGGTCTGTGTTCAAGAATCCGCCCGGCGACTCGGCGGGTCGCCTCATCGATTCGCTCGGATTGAAGGGTTTCCGTGTGGGGGGAGTGTCCGTTTCGGAGAAGCACGCCAACTTCTTCGTCGCCGACCCCGGGGCGACCGCACGACAGATCTTCCTCCTGGTGGCAGCGGTGCGTCGGCGAGTACTCGAAGAAGCCGGCATCGAACTCGTCCCAGAGATTCAATTCGCCGGATTCGAGGACACGACATGAAGACCATCGATCCCCGCATCGCCAACCGTCGCAAGCAGGTGGCTGAGGAGCGCGCCAGGGGCAGTGCCCGGCGGGTGCTCCGACTTCTCGTCCTCATCGGGGTAGTGGGGGCCGCCATCTGGGTGGGGCGTTCCCCTTGGTTCAGCGTGGCCGAGGTCACCGTCACCGGAGCGAATCACGCCGGCGTCGACGAGATACTCGACGCAGCCGGTGTGACGGAGGGACGCCCACTCCTCGTCGTTCCGGCACGTTCGGCCGAAGCCGCTCTCGTCGCCGACCCATGGGTCATCGACGCAGCGGTGTCCAAGATCTTCCCGAACCTGGTGGAGGTGGCCGTGATCGAACGGACCCCCGCCGCCATCGTCTCTCACAGGGGAGTGGAGGCCGTGGTGGCCGCCGATGGGGTCGTCGTCGCCACCCAGGTGAGCCAAGAGCTACCCATCACCCAGAGTCTCGAAGCCATCCCCGGCGCCGGAGAAGTCGTCACCGATCCAGCAGCGCGTGGCGGAATCGAGTTCTTCACGGCTCTCGATCCCAAGTACCTGGCGGATGCCTATATCCAGGAGATCGACGGGGAGTTGTGGGCGCGCATCATGGAGTTCGACGTCCGACTGGGCAGACCCGTCGACATGGCCGAGAAGGCCCGATCACTCAGTGCAGTCCTCGACGTGGGCCAGACCCCGGGCTCCGTCATCAACGTCATCGCTCCGGCTCGGCCTACGGTGGCTCCACCCGCCTGAACACCCCAACCCTCAACCTGTACTAGAAGGTGAGTCATTAGGGGGTTTACGGATCCGGAATTCACGGTAAGGTATAGCTTGAACCCTATTCTCTCGGAGGGATTCCTCAATGTCTTCAACCAGCACACCACAGAACTACCTCGCCGTGATCAAGGTCATCGGCGTTGGTGGTGGCGGCGTCAACGCCGTCAACCGAATGATCGACTCGGGCATCCGCGGAGTCGAGTTCATCGCCATCAACACCGACGCCCAGGCGTTGCTCATGTCCGACGCCGACGTGAAACTGGACCTCGGCCGTGAAATCACCCGCGGGCTGGGCGCCGGCGCCAACCCCGAGGTGGGACGAGCCGCCGCCGAAGCACACCGCGAGGAGCTGGAAGAAGTTCTGAAGGGCGCCGATATGGTGTTCGTGACGGCAGGCGAAGGCGGCGGTACCGGAACAGGCGGAGCCCCGGTCGTCGCCGACATCGCCCGCAACCTGGGAGCGCTCACGGTGGGCGTGGTCACCAGACCCTTCGGATTCGAGGGGCGCCGTCGATCCGTGCAGGCCGAACTCGGCATCGAGAACCTGCGGGAAGCGGTCGACACGCTCATCGTCATTCCCAACAACCGCCTCCTGGAGATCGCCGATCAGAAGACCCCGATGGTCGAGGCCTTTCGGATGGCGGACGAGGTTTTGACGAGCGGCGTGGCGGGCATCACCGACCTCATCACGACGCCGGGCCTCATCAACGTCGACTTTGCCGACGTGAAGACCGTCATGCAGGACGCCGGGACCGCCGTGATGGGAATCGGACAAGCGACCGGCGACGAGCGCGCCATCCAGGCGGCCAACAAGGCAATCTCCAGCCCGCTCCTCGAAACCTCCATGGATGGGGCGCGGGGCGTGCTCCTGTCGATCGCCGGGCCCACCTCGATGTCCCTGTACGAGGTCAACGAGGCGGCTTCCGTCGTGTCTGAGCACAGTGATACCGAGGCCGAGATCATCTTCGGCGCCATCGTCGACGACAGTCTCGGAGAGGACATGAGGGTCACCGTGATCGCGGCCGGTTTCGACAAGCCCAAGGGCCCGCGCGGTCTCGCATCGGGATCGTTCACCCCTTCGTCGATCAAAGCTCCAGTCGACGGCGGCGGCGGTGGCGGCGGCGATCTGGATATACCGAGCTTCGTTCAGGGATGATCCGTCCTCCTCGGTTTCGAGGAACGGCGTTCAGTGAGGCATCTGATGGCGATCTCCGACACGGGGATCGCCATCAGTTTTCTGTCGCCCTCCACATCCCGAGCGAGTGGGCAACCGTGGAACAGGTCCACGAGGCCAAGATCATGTCGGTGCGAGCGCCCGGCGGCGCCGGCCAAGCCGACGGTCTGATGACCGGGGCCCGTCGAGTCCCCGTCGCGGTCTTCACCGCCGACTGCCTCGGGGTGGTGCTCGAAGCGGACGCCGGGGTCGGCGTCGCCCACGCCGGCTGGAGAGGTCTGGCGGCGGGAGTGGTCGGGAAGCTCCTGGCTTCCATGGAGGCGGCAGGTTGGCGGACGGCCAGGGCCGCCATCGGGCCATCGATCGGACCCTGCTGCTTTGAAGTCGGCCCGGAGGTCGTCGCCGCCTTCCCGGACTTCGTATCGCAGACCAGCTGGGGCACGCCGTCGATCGATCTCTGGGGGGCCGCCCGGGCCGAACTCGCCTCCGTGGGCGAAGTATGGAGCGCGGACCGCTGTACCCGGTGCGACGAAGCTTTCTTTTCGCATCGCCGCGACGGCACGCCGAGGCGCCTCGCCGCGATAGGTTGGATTCCATGATCGAGGCCCGCCTGCAGTCGGTACGTGACCGAGTCGCGGCCGCCTGCGCTCGGGCCGGCCGGAACCCCGACGACGTGACCCTGGTGGCTGTGTCCAAAGGACATCCGAAGGAGATGATCATCGCGGCTCATGCGGCCGGCCAGTCGATCTTCGGTGAGAGCCGCGCGCAGGAGCTCGCCGAGAAGTGCCAAGCGCTGCCAAGCGGGATCGAGTGGCACTTCATCGGGCCGCTTCAGAGAAACAAGGTACGACGAGTCCGTCCAGTGACGGCTCTGCTTCATTCACTCGATCGGGCAGGTTTGGCCGAGGCATGGGTGAAAGGCCCCGGACCCGCCCCGCCCGTGTTGATTCAGGTGAGGATGGGAGGAGAGAGCACGAAGCATGGGTTCGAGCCGAGTGAAACGAAGGAAGCGGCGCTGGCGGCGGCGGAGCTCGGATTGACCGTGCGTGGGCTCATGACCATCCCGCCTCCGGTGGCCGACCCCAACGAGGCGCGACCCTGGTTCGTTCTTCTCAGGGAGCTACGGGACGAGCTGGTCGGGTCGGGATTGGAGTCGGCCACAGAGCTGTCGATGGGCATGTCCGGCGACTTCGAGGTGGCCGTCGAGGAGGGTGCAACCCTGATACGCGTCGGGTCGGCTATCTTTGGAGAACGCAAATCGTATTGACGGAGGCCTCGTGGCATCTGTGTGGCAAAAATCATTGGTATACCTCGGCCTGGTGGACGAGGAACAGCTCGCGGCCGAAACCGAAGCCGAGGCGCCTCGGCACGTCGGGCCGCGTCGACCAGCCACCGAAGAAACGCCGATCGTGCTTCCTCAACAGCAGGGGCAGATTCGCGGGCGCAGAGTCGAGCCACCACCGAACGCCCGCAGGAGCGTCGAGCAGCGCAGCACTCTGCCTTCCGGAGCGGCAGCCGGCGCCGTCCGGCCCGTTCCTTCCGCCGAGGCGCAATGTGACGTCATCGAAGTGCAGGAATTCGACCACGCCAAACTCCTCGCCGACCGGATCCGGGACCGGACGCCGGTAGTGCTCGATCTGCGGGACACCGAGCCCGAGATGGTGCGACGTATCGTCGACTTCTCCACGGGACTGACCTATGCGCTGGACGGCGCCATGCGCAAGACGACCGACGGGGTGATCCTCGTCCTTCCGCCCCGGGTCAGCATCGGCCGTGAAGAAAAGCGGCGGCTGTCCGAACTCGGACTGTACGACCTCGACGACAACCGACGCTAATGCGCGACCTGGCAGCGCAGGTCGTACAGATCTACGTCTATATCGTCCTCATCTCCATCATCCTCTCCTGGTTTCGCGTCCCAGGAGACCATCCTGTGGCGGCCGTGCAACGAGGGGTCAGCCGGCTCGTGGACCCGGTGCTCGCACCCATCCGGCGTATGCTTCCCCCGGTTCGAATCGGCGGAATGGGGCTCGACCTCTCCCCGATCATTCTCATTCTCGGCCTTCAGTTCCTTCTGGCTGTGATCCGATGACGAACCGAGAAGTTGCCTTTGACTATGCTGCCCGCGACATCCTGAAGGCGCCGTACCACTCGACGGAGGATTCTGATCCATGGCTCTGACCCCAATCGACGTCCAGCAGAAGACTTTCAAGATCGCGCTGCGGGGCTACGCCGAAGACGAGGTCGATGAGTTCCTCGACGAGGTGGTCATTTCGCTGCGGGATTTGGAGCAGCAACTTCGCGACGCCGAGGAGCGAGTCTCCTTCATCGAGGATCAACTCAAAGCGAATCGTGAGACCGAAGACGCCCTGCGTCGCACGTTCGTGGTGGCGCAACGCACCGCCGACACCGTCGTCAGCGAGGCTCGGGAGGAGGCCGATCGAATTCTGGCCGAGGCGAACTCCAAGGCCAACCTGCTCACCGAAGAGCAGCTCGGCGAACGGGAACGGCTCATCACGGAGCTGGTCGAAATGCGCGAGAAGTCGAGCCGGTTCAAGGCGGCGCTCGCTGATCTGGTCGGAGAAGTTCGGCCCGAACTGAATGCGCTCGATGATGAGCTGGCTGCGACGGAGTATCAGCCGTTGGAGGATGACGCACCCCGGGCGGCGGGAGCCCTGGCGGAGCAGGACGCCATGTTCCAGCCGGCCGACGACACCGCGGAGATGACCGGCGAATTCACCCCACCCCGCCCTGCCACCCCATCAGACGACCACACCGACGAAGCGCCACGCTCCGAGCGACTGGCGCGTGTCCTGGAAGGTGAGGATGTGCCGGTCGACCCCGACGATGCAGGTGAGCCATCGAGCTGGGAACCGATCACGGCGGAGAGTACGGAAGGCGCGGACGCCACCGAGCCAGCCGAGCCGCTCGAGCGGTTCGAGTGGTCCCGCGATCGTTCCGCTGCCGACGCCGCCAAGCGCCCGTGGGAACGCGGCTGAGCGCTTCAAGCTCAGCTTCAGGCACCCAGTCTCAGGCACCCAGCTTCAGGCACCCAATCTCAGGCACCCAATCTCAGGCACCCAATCTCAGGCACCCAGTGGAGGCGCCGTCACCGCACGCTCATTCGGGTGTGACCCTCAGCTCGAGCTCACGCTCGCCGATCATGGTCGGCGAGCCGTTGGACCCCAAGACGATGTCGGTGGCGAGCACTTCTTGGGCGATGAGGGCGGAATGCCGCTCGAATGCCCTCACCACCTCTGGGTTGGAGGACGCCCACTCCAACACGATGCGGTCCGACACATCGAGCTCGGCTTCGCGGCGGAGTTGTTGCACGGTGGCGATCAGCTCGCGCGCCAGGCCCTCGATGATCAGTGACTCGCTGAGGGTGGTGTCGAGTGCAACCGAGACTGCACCTTCCGTGGCCACGATCACGCCCGGTCGAGGGGTGCGTTGGATGACGATGTCGTCGGCGGTGACTTCGTATCCCGCCACGACCAGCGAGCCGCCTGCCTGCAAGGTTTGAATCTCCTGCTGATCGATCGCCTCCAGGGCGGTGGCCACGGTCTTCATCTCGGGGCCCAATCTGGGTCCCAGGCGGCGGAAGTCGGCCTTGGCGGAGAGCTCGACCAAGGCCGTCTCGTCGGCGCTGGTGGTCACCTCTTTGACATGCAGCTCATCTTCGATGAGGTCGACATGGGTGAGCGCGGCAGACTCGACGAGCGGATCCGTGGTGAGCACGGTGAGCGTACCCAGCGGCTGACGGACCTTGATCTGGTGCTGTTTGCGGAGGGCGTGGCCGAGGCTCACCACCTGCCTGACCACCTCCATCGAAGCCTCCAGGTCCTCGTCGATCAGTGCGACCTCCGCTTGGGGATAGTCGCAGTGATGGACACTCTCAGGACCGGATCCGACTCGATGGGCAACCACGAGGTTTTGATACAACTCCTCCGTGACGAACGGGAGGATCGGAGCGAGCACCTTGGAGAATGTGACCAGGACCTCATAGAGCGTCGCAAACGCCGAGAGTTTGTCGCGGTCGTCCTCGGTGCGTGTCCTCCAGAACCTCCTTCGGGAACGACGGATGTACCAGTTCGTCAAATCCTCGATGAAGCCGAGCGTCGGGTTGATGACGGCGTACAGGTAGTAGCCCTCCATCTGCTCGTTCACGTTGGTGACCAGGCTCTGCAGCATCGAGAGAATCCACCGGTCGAGTTCCGGTCGGTCTTCTGCGACTGGAGCCGCATCGATGTCGTCGAGTGTGATCCCGTCGGCTTCGGCGTAGGTCGTGAAAAAGGAGTAGGCGTTCCATAGTGGGATCATCACCGTCCGCACGACCTCGCGCACGCCGCTCTCCGAGAAGCGGAGTGGCTCGGCTCGGAGCACCGGTGAGTCGATGAGGTAGGCGCGCAAGGGATCAGCACCGAATTCGTCGAGAATGTGACGGGGGTCGGGATAGTTTTTGAGGCTCTTGGACATCTTGAGCCCATCCTCGGCCAGGATGTGGCCGTTCACCACGACGTTCTGGAACGGTTCCTGGTCGAACAAGGCGGTGGAGAGCACCACGAGCGTGTAGAACCAGCCGCGCGTCTGGTCGATTCCCTCTGCGATGAACTGGGCAGGAAACGTGCTCTCGAACGACTCTTGGTTTTCGAACGGATAATGCTTTTGGGCATAGGGCATGGATCCGGACTCGAACCAGCAGTCGAGCACCTCGGGAATCCTGCTCATGGTTCCTTCGCACGTCGAGCAGGGGAAGGTGACCGGGTCGACGAAATGCTTGTGGAGGTCGTCGAGACGAACTCCCGACCGCTGCTCCAGCTCGTCGATCGAGCCGATGCACACTGTCTCTTCGCAGTGATCGCACTCCCAGACGGGGAGGCAACTGCCCCAATAGCGATTACGAGAGATCGCCCAATCGCGCGCTCCCTCCAGCCAGTTGCCGAACCGCTTTTCGCCCACATACCCCGGGACCCAGTGGATGCGGCGGTTGGCCTCCACCATCCGATCCCGAAATGACTCGACCCGCACGAACCAGGTGGGAATGGCCTTGTAGATGAGGGGTGTACCCGTCCTCCAGCAGAACGGATAGGAGTGGCGGATCTGGCTTCGCTCGAGAAGGAGACCCTTCTCGGCGAGCAGATCCATGAGCGGCCGATCGGCGTCTTTCACGAGCATGCCGGCCACATCGGGCACGTCGTCGGTGAAGCGCCCTTCCATGTCGACTGGATCAACCAGAACGTCCAGGCCGACGGACTGCAAGGCAAAGAAGTCGGCTTCGCCGTAGGCAGGGGCCATGTGGACCAGGCCGGTCCCTTCCTCGGTCGTCACGTCGGGCGAGGCGATGACGCGGAAGGCACCCCGGTCGCGCTCGTCACCGAAGTAGTCGAAGGGCGGTTGATAACTCAGGCCGACGAGTTCCTCTCCCTTGGCAGCGGCGACGGTCTCTGACTCCTCGAACGTCTCGTCGACCAGCCCGGCGGCCACCCAGTACCGCTCACCGGCGGAGACCACGCAGGCGTAGTCCAACTCGTTCCCGACTGCCACGGCCAGGTTCGACGGGAGCGTCCACGGGGTAGTGGTCCAGATGACGATCCAGTCACCTGCCGTGGCCGGTCCGTGGTCCGCGAGGACGCGCAGGCGCACCGTGATCGAGGGATCGTCGGTGTCCCGGTAGTCGAGGTTGGCTTCGAAATTCGACAGCGGAGTCGTGGCTCCGTAGGAGTAGGGGAGGACCTTGAAGGCTTTGTAGATGAGGTCCTTGTCCCACAGTTGCTTGAAGACCCACCAGACGGATTCCATGAAGTCGGTGTCCAACGTCTTGTAGTCGTTCTCGAAGTCGACCCACCGGCCCATGCGCCTGGTGATCTCCTCCCAATCTTCCGTCGAGCGTTGGACTGCGGCGCGGCACGCTTCGTTGTACTTGTCGACGCCGAACTCGAGAATCTGTTTCGGACCGGAGACACCGAGCTGCTTCTCCACCTCCATCTCGACCGGGAGCCCGTGGGTGTCCCACCCGAAGCGCCGTTCGATGCGGTGTCCCCGCATCGTCCAATAGCGGGGAACGATGTCCTTGATCACGCCGGCCAGGATGTGCCCGTAGTGAGGGGAGCCCGTTGCGAATGGAGGTCCGTCGTAGAACGTGTATTCGTTGTCGGCGGGGCGTAGGTCGACCGACTGCCGGAAGGCATCGATACGATCCCAGAGCGCCAGGATCTCCGCCTCGCGGGCGGGAAAACTCACTTTGGGTGGCACGCGGCGGAAGCCGGCGGTGTCGTGCTGTTCCATGAGACCGATCCTCGTAGGCTGCGAAGCGACCATGGTAACTGCCGAGATGATTGTCTCGATCGAATATCCCGCCATGGTGGCCGGCGGGACGGCAGGTATGCCACACTGCCGGGCGTGGAGCACGCAATCGGCATCGTCGACCACCCCGACGGGGTGGTGATCGCCGTCTGGGTGGTACCGGGGACGGCGCGGGATCAGATCGTCGGAGCGTACGGCGACGCCCTCAAGCTGCGGGTTTCCGCCCCGCCCGAGGGTGGGAAGGCGAATCGATCGGTCGAAAGGCTTCTGGGGGCCGCCTTCGATTGCCGGGCCGAGGTGGTCTCCGGGGCCAGAAACCGACGAAAGAGAGTTCTCCTCCCTGGAACGCGCCTTGTCGACGTCAGGTCTGGTCTTTCGGACCTTCTCTCAGCCACGAGAGACTGCTAGGTTTCCCACACTTAGGAGGTTCTCATGCCGAGAAAACTCGCAGATTCGACGCTTTCTCGTTTACGCGTCCAACTCGAAGACGAGCGGGCACGACTGGTGGAGTTGCTCGACACGCACCAGCGAGAGCGCGAGGAAGCGCGCCTGTCGGAGACGGCCGCCGAGCGCACTCCCGATCCCATGACGGCCGAAGGTGGTTCCATGGCCTTCGAGTATGAGAAGGAACTCTCTGTCGATCAGAACCTCGAAGACCTCGTCAAGAAGATCGATGCCGCCCGGGCACGAATGGACGCCGGGTCGTACGGTGTGTGCGCCAGCTGTGGAGAGCGCATTCCCGTCGAGCGTCTCGAAACGCTGCCGCATGCCACGGAATGTGTGACGTGCGCAGCGAAGACCAGGTGATCGACGAGGCGAAGGACCACCGAGCCCCGCGGCCTGCGGGCAACTACGCGTGGGCCCTGGGGGTGGCCGCGGGACTCATTCTCGCCGACCGCTTTTCCAAGGTGTGGGCGTGGTCGGAGCTCGCCGACGGAAGCATCGTCGTCATCGACCCGTGGTTGTCGTTCGAGCTGGCTGAAAACCGTGGAGCCGCCTTCGGTCTCTTTCAGGATGGCGGCCGGGTGTTGGCGGTGTTCGCCGCCGTGGCGGTCGTCATCATCCTGGTGGCGTTGCGTTCCGTGGTTCATCGTTCCGAGGTGATCGGATTGGGGATGATCATGGCCGGTGCGGTGGGCAATCTCATCGACCGAATCGTACGGGGGACCGGGTTGGTGGACGGCGCCGTGATCGACTGGATCAAATTCCCGAACTTCCCGAACTTCAATATCGCCGACTCCTCTATCACGGTGGGGGTGACTGTCCTTCTCCTGGTCTCTCTCTTCCGGCGTGAGTGACCCGCGGGAGGTTCTCCTTCCCGAGGACCTGAACGGGGCGCGTGCGGACAAGGCTCTGGCCGTGGTGGCGGGAGTCAGTCGCAACGTCGCCAGGCAACTGATCGAAGAGGGTGGCGTGCTTCTGAACGGGCACCCGCCCCAGCCGAGAACCAAGGTGGCTGCGGGCGATCTCCTCGCCTTCGTTGAACCGGCTCCCGCCGAGGAGGTGTCAGCCAACCGGCAGGTGGTCTTCGAGGTGCTCTACGAGGACGACGACGTGGCGGTGGTCAGCAAGCCGCCCGGCCTGGTCACCCACCCGGGTGTCGGGCACCGCAACGACACCCTCGTCTCGGGTGTTCTGGCCCGCTGGCCGTCCACCGAGGGGGTCGGTCAGCCGGGGAGGTGGGGGGTCGTCCACCGACTGGATCGTGACACATCGGGGGCCATGCTGGTCGCCCTGACGGCGGAAGGCTACGAGGGTCTCGTGGCCCAGCTGGCGGCCCGGGCCGTGAAGCGGTCGTATCTGACGCTCGTCCACGGCGTCTTCGAGATGAAACGGGGAACCATCGACGCGCCCATCGGACGAGACGCCTCAGCCCCGATGCGCATGGCCGTGGAGCGCGAGGGGCGACCCGCGCGGACGCACTACCGCGTGACGGAGACCTTCGCGGAGCGGGCCATGAGCCTTCTCGAAGTCGAGCTCGAGACCGGCCGCACCCACCAGATTCGCGTCCATCTCGCTTCGATCGGCCATCCCGTGGTGGGCGACGGCATGTATCGACGATTCCCGGCCGTGATCGAAATGCCACGGATGTTTCTCCACGCCACCCGGCTCGAGTTCCGCCATCCGGTTTCGGGCGAGCGTATCGAGGTCGTCGCTCCGCTTCCCGACGACCTCGCCGGGATCCTCGATCGGCTGCGCACGCCGTCGGGGTGAGAGTCGGACCGGAAACCGGTCCGTGAATCTCGGGTTGGCTCGACCCCGGCCTTACACTGTTCCGCCATGACTCCAGAACCAGCCCCTGCTTGCTATCGCCACCCGGATCGTCCCACGCGGCTGGCGTGCTCGACGTGTGGGAAATACATCTGCCCTGATTGCTCGATCGATGCTCCCGTAGGGCAGCGATGCCCGGATTGCCAGAAAGACCTCGGCACGACGCGTGTGCAGAGAATGGGCGACGTGTCGGCCCTTTCGGGAGCGCCGGTCACCCGGGCGATCATGGTGGTGGCGATCGGGCTGGCCATCCTCGGTTTTGTCTCCGGGGACGCACGGATCTGGCTTCTCAACAACCTCGCCCAGTTCAACGCATCGGTGGCCGCCGGCGAGGTGTGGCAGTTGTTCACCGCGGCCTTTCTGCACGCCGAAGGGCTCTGGCACATCGGATTCAACATGTACGCCCTCTATCTGTTCGGGCCTCAGCTCGAGCGCCAGATCGGTGGCGTGGCGTTCGCCGGCATCTACACCGCCTCGGCGGTGGGTGGGGGTTTCGTGGCCTACGTCCTGGGAGAGCCGCGCGATCTCCTCGTGGGGGCGTCGGGCGCCATCTTCGGGTTGTTCGGAGTGTGGTTCCTCGCCGCGTATCGGAACCGCCAGTCCAGGATGGGTCGGGCGATGCTCAACCGGATGCTGATGATCATGGGGCTGAACGCCATCATCCCCCTGGTCTTCCGCCAGATTTCCTGGCAGGGCCACCTCGGAGGGTTTGCTCTGGGTCTGGGTCTGTTCGCGCTCTGGCAACGGTTGGGCCAGCGGGATACCAGGCTGCTGAGCGTGATGGGGTTCAGCGCCGCCGCCATCCTCATGGCGGTCGTGGCCTTCCTCTGATCTGGTATCGTCAAAATCTCAGCGATGTAATTCACTTGCCCGATCGCTGAACACGCCAGAACGCACTCCCGCGCCAGTTGCGGGTCGGAGGATTTGGAACCGGTGGCCCGGGACAGCTTCGCACATCTCCATCTGCACACCGAGTTCTCGATGTTGGACGGCGCGGCCCGCGTCAAAGACGTTGTGGAGACGGTGGCCGCCGACGGGCAGAAGGCAGTTGCCATCACGGACCACGGTGTGATGTACGGTGTCGTGGATTTCTACCGAGCCGCCACGAAGGCCGGGATCAAGCCGATCCTGGGCGTGGAGGCCTACGTCACCCCGGGAAGCCGCTTCGACCGGCCACGAGGCTCAGACAACCAGCGGTTTCACATGACGCTGCTGGCGGAGAATCAGACCGGCTATCAGAACCTCATGAAGCTGGTCTCGAAGTCCTTCCTCGACGGGTACTACTACAAGCCGCGCATGGACTTCGATCTCCTCTCGACCTATGCGGAAGGGATCATTGCGACATCCGGCTGCCTGGGCGGCCACATCCCCCAACTGCTTGCTCCCGACGCGTCGCGGGAGGAGGGTAACGCAGTTGGCACACGCGACCTGGATGCTGCTCTCGCCGCGGCCGGGATGTACCAGGACATCTTCGGCAAGGACAACTTCTACATCGAGATCGGCGACCACGGCATCGAAGCTCAACGTCGTATCCTCCCGGATCTCGTCGAGATCTCGAAGCGAGCGGGCGCTCCGCTGCTGGCGGCCAACGACGCCCACTACATCACCAAGGACGACGCCATTGCCCATGACGTCCTGCTCTGCATCCAGACCGGTTCCACCGTGGACGACGACAACCGCTTCAAATTCGAGGGGACGGGGCTCTACCTCAAATCGGCAGCAGAGATGCGAGCCCTCTTTCCCGAGGATCTGTACCCGGGTGCCTGCGACAACACCGAATGGATCGCCGACCGGACCGAGGTGAAGCTGGATTTCGACCGGATTCTTCTCCCTCAGTTCCCGGTGCCCGAGGGCCACACCGAGGAGTCCTACCTTCGCGAGTTGGTGTACGAAGGCGCCAAGCACCGGTACGGCGCCATCCTGCCGGAGGTGGTCACCGACCGGATCGAACACGAGCTGAAGATCATCCTGGAAATGGGCTTTCCCGCCTACTTCCTCATCGTGTGGGATCTGATTCGCTACGCCAAGGAAAGCAATATCCGGACCGGACCCGGTCGTGGGTCCGCCGCCGGAGCGATCGTGGCCTACTGCCTCGGCATCACCGACCTCGATCCGCTCGAGTACGGCCTCATCTTCGAACGCTTCCTGAACCCCGGGCGTCGTCAGATGCCGGATATCGACATGGATTTCGACGAGCGTTACCGCGCCGACGTCATCAAATACGCCTCCGAGAAGTACGGGTCGGATCACGTCGCCCAAATCATCACCTTCTCGACGATCAAGGGCCGCCAGGCGATTCGCGACGCCGCCCGCGTGTTGGGCTACCCCTACGGCCTCGGCGACAAGGTGGCCAAGATGATGCCCCAGCCGATTCTCGGTCGTGATGCCTCGCTGGGGCAATGCCTCACCGCTCCACCGAGCAACGCCGACACCGACCTCAAGGACTTCTACTCGAACGCCGGCGAGTTGCGGGCCGCCTACGAAGCAGAAGCCGACGTGAAGCGGGTGGTCGACACTGCCCGGGGTCTCGAGGGGCTGCGCCGGCAGGACTCGATCCACGCGGCAGCCGTGGTGATCTCTCCGGAACCCGTGTGGAACCTCGTCCCCATCCAGCAGAAGGGTGAGGAAGCCGAGATCGTCACCCAGTACGAGATGTCGGGCGTCGAAGGGCTCGGGCTGCTCAAGATGGATTTCCTCGGCCTCAGGAACCTCTCGACCATCGAACGCGCCCTCGACCTGATCGAGAAACGAACCGGGGAGCGCATCGACATCGACCGGCTTCCCCTCGACGATGCGGCGACCTTCGAACTACTCAAGCGAGGCGACACCATCGGGGTGTTCCAGCTGGAAGGCTCTGCGATGCGCTCGCTGATCAGAAGCCTCGAACCGGAGAGCTTCAACGACATCATCGCCGTCAACGCCCTGTTCCGGCCGGGACCCATGGGCGCCAACATGCACTACGAGTACGCCGACCGGAAGAACGGGCGGAAACCGGTGGAGTACCCCCACCCGGCTCTCGAGGAGTTCCTGCGGGATACCTACGGAATCATCGTGTATCAGGAGCAGGTGATGCAGGTCGCCCAGGCGATGGCCTCCTACACCATGACCGAGGCGGACACCCTCCGCAAGGCGATGGGCAAGAAGGTCAGGTCCATCATGGACGCCGAGAAGGAGAAGTTCGTCGCCGGGTGTGTGGCGGCCGGTCACGAACCCAAGTTGGGCAACGATCTGTGGGACTCGGTCGAACCGTTCGCCGGGTATGGCTTCAACAAGTCGCACAGCGCCGCCTACGCCCTCGTCGCCTATCAGACGGCGTGGCTGAAAGCCCACTACCCGGCCGAATACATGGCTGCTTTGCTCACCTCCACGAAGAAGGACAAGGACCGGACGGCTATCTACCTGTCCGAGAGCAGAGCGATGGGCATCGAGGTCGTGGTACCCGACGTCAACGCCTCGGACACGGACTTCGTGGCCCAGGACGGGAAGATCTTGTTCGGCCTCTCGGCGATTCGCAACGTGGGGGAGGGGGTCGTCGAGAAGATCACCGACGCCCGCCAAGACGGTCCCTTCGTCGACTTCCACGACTTCGTGGAGCGGGTCGACACCGGGGCGCTGAACAAGCGGACCATCGAGTCGCTCATCAAGGCGGGTGCGTTCGACAGTCTCGGGTACGCCCGCAAGGGCCTCCTCCTCGACTTCGAAGACATCCTGAACGCGGCTTTGACTCGCCGAAAGAACGAGGACGCCGGCCAGTTCAGTCTCTTCGGCGGTGCCGAGAGTCTCATCGAGGAGGTCGCCTCCCCGATCCGGGACGATGAATGGGACAAGAAGACCCGGCTGACGTTCGAGAAGGAGATGCTGGGGCTCTTCATCTCGGACCACCCGCTCCTCGGGGTGGAACGCGCCCTGCGGGCGGCCACGTCGATGGCCATCACCGCGCTCCCCGAGGCCGCCGATGGGTCGAAGGTGACGGTGGGGGGAATGGTGGGCGCCATCACCCGGAGGTTCACCCGCGCCGGGGCGCCGATGCTCTTCTTCGAGTTGGAGTCGCTCGAAGGCGCCGTCGAGGTTCTCTGTTTCCCGAAGACGACCGAGGAGTTCGGGCCGCTGGTCCGCTCCGACGCCATTCTGCTGGTGACCGGCCGGGTCGACAACCGGGGCGACGAGGTCAAGATCGTGGCGGCCACGCTCCAGGAACCGAACTTCCGCGTCGATTCGGCGGTCCTGCTCGAGGTTCCGGCCAAGGTGCTGTCGGCGGAGAAGGTCAAGAGGCTCAAAGACATCCTCGTCAACCACCCTGGGTCCGCGCCTGTCCTGCTGCACATGATCAACGAAGAAGGCGGCAAGAAGGTTCTGAAGCTCGGCGACGAGCATCGAGTCGAGCCACGCAGCGCCCTGTATGCAGAACTGAGGGAACTGTTCGGTCAACGCGCCGTATTCTGAGCAGCCCCGGTGCAGCATCCCCTGGCGCGCTACGCTGGCCCTTCCGGATGGCTCCGTGCTCCCGCGGACCCGGGTACCGTCCCCCAAGCATCGGAGTTGATTGCAGATGAGGCTCGCCATTCTGTCCCGGGCGCCCCGGTCGTACAGCACCCAGCGGCTGAGGGCCGCCGCCATCGATCGTGGACACAAGGTGCGGGTCATGAACACCCTGCGCTTCGCCATAGACCTGGCGGGGGACGAACCGGATCTGCAGTACCGAGGCGCCCCGATGGAGCACTTCGACGCGGTGCTGCCCCGGATCGGCGCCTCGATCACGTTCTACGGATTGGCGGTGGTCCGCCAGTTCGAGCAGATGGACGTGTACACCCCGAACCCGGCCAATGGGATCGCCAACTCGCGGGACAAGCTTCGTTCGATCCAGATTCTCTCCCGTCACGACATCGGGATCCCCGCCACCACCTTTGTTCGCGATCGAGCGGACGTGCTGGCCGCCATCGAGCGGGTGGGAGGAGCGCCGGTGGTGATCAAGCTCCTGGAGGGGACCCAGGGGATCGGCGTCATCCTCGCCCCCGATGTTCAGGTGGCCGGGGCCGTCATCGAGACCCTGCAGAGCACGCGCCAAAACGTGTTGATTCAGCGATTCGTGGCTGAGAGCAAGGGTCGCGACATTCGAGCGCTCGTGGTTGGAGACCGTGTCGTGGCTGCCATGCGGCGCCGCGCCCAGGGTGACGAGTTTCGATCCAACGTGCATCGCGGCGGCAAAGGCGAAATCATCGAGATCGACAGTGAGTACGCCCGAGTCGCCGTGCAGGCGGCCCAGATCATGGGCCTGCGTGTGGCGGGTGTCGACATGTTGGAAGGCGCCGACGGCCCGCTCGTGCTCGAAGTCAACTCGTCCCCGGGGCTCGAAGGGATCGAAACCGCCACGGGACTGGATGTGGCTGGATCGATCGTCGACTACATGGCCAGTCAGGTCGCTTTCCCGGAACTCGACGTGCGACAACGCCTGACCGTGAGCACCGGCTACGGCGTCGCCGAGATCCTCGTGCACGAAAGCGCAGATCTGGTCGGCCGGACGCTCGCAGAGTCCGGCCTGCGGTCGCGGGACATCTCCGTACTCACCCTGACCAGGGGCACCACTGTCATCCCGAATCCCCGCACCGAGCGCATCCTGGAACCCGAAGACCGGCTCCTCTGCTTCGGGAGACTCGAAGCGATGCGGGACCTCGTCCCAGAGCGAAGGCGACGGCGTTCGCGACCGAAGATTCAACCGCTCCCGACGACTCCGATTCCCGATCCTGGGACCCCTCCCGCCGTGGAGCCCGACGCCGGCTGATCCGGCCGGGGCAACTACAGGCCGAGGCTCTTGATCGTCAGGGCGGGGACGTCGTCGATGAGCGACCCGAGGGCGTCGAGGTCGGTTGGTGCCGTCGCTCGCCAGGCGATCTTGCCCACCGTGGTGTGGTATCGCGCCGCGAACTCGTCTCTGACCTGTTCCTGGCGGCGGGCTTCCCGGGCCCACAACGTCAGGTTTCTGGCCAGCGGGCGCGACGTCCCTTCCGGCACCTCGGCCTTCTCCCACGCGGTGGGAAGGGCTCTGTTGAAGATCACGGCCGCCGGCAGCTGCGCGACATCGGGAAGCGCCTGAAAGAACCGGGCTGCCTCGGTGACCGGGGCGGGTTCGGCGGTCGTCACCACCAGAGTGATCGACCGCCGAAAATGCTTCTCGATCTCGCTCGCTCTGACTCGCAAACCGTCGTACGTGGTGCGGAGATCGAACAGAAACATGGTGACTCGCTCGAGCAGATCCGAACCGAGCGCAATGTCGACAACCCGCAGCGCAGGGCGGGCGGCGAGGTTGTAGATCTCTCGCCGTCCTGGCAGAGAGCCACCGGTGATCCAGCGGAACAGCCGCCCACCGATCAAGTCAGACAGTTCGTTGGGTGCGGTGAAGAACTCGATTCCGCCGGCCGAAGGAGGGGTGTCCACGATGACGACGTCCCAACGGTTTGTCTCCAGATAGTCGGCCATCTTCTCTGCGGCCGCGTAGGACTGGCTGGCAGGGAAATGTCGAGTGATGGTCCGGAAGAACTCGTTGTCCACCAGGCGAGCGGCCGCCTCGGGGGCTGCGTGGCGTTGGGCGATCTCGTCCCAGGACGCATCGGAGTCCAGCATTGCGGCCCACAGGCTCGGCAGATCCGGATTGGCCGTCGGGACGCCACCCAGGTCCTTCACGCCGAGCGCGTCGGCCAGCCGTTTGGCGGGATCGACGGTGATGACGAGGGTTTCGAGGCCTTGTCTGGCCAGCGAAACTCCGAGGGCGGCCGAGACGGTGGTCTTGCCGACTCCACCGGCGCCGGTGACGAGAATGGGAATCGTCATCGCTCCTCCAAGACGTCGGCGAGGCGTCGTGCCACTTCGGCCGGGCCGGTGACGCCGAAGAGGAACGGCAACTGTGGTCCTTCGGGGAGGAACTCGAGCCACCTCTGTTGCTCGTGATAGATCCCGTCGTGGAGGGCGGCCGCTTCGCCGACCGGCTCGTCGGTGTTGGCCGGGACGTTCACTCCGAGCGGTTCGAGGATGCGGTTGGCCATGACGGCGGCCACCTCGACGATCTGTTCGGTGTCGAGCCACTCCAGCATCTCGTGGGTCTCGACTGCGGGCAGTTCCTCGGCGAGAGAAACCACCACCATGCCAGTCAGCGCCGGGTCGGCCATGTGGTCATGCATCCATCGGACCTGCTCGCGGATCTTGCCGGTCCCGACGAGTTCCGAGATGGTGCGGGGCGCACGGATGTGAGATCCGATCTGGCCAGAGGGCGGGGCGTCGGCGACCACCAGATCCCAGTCGGCCGATCGGGCTTCGTGCAGCACCTTTCCCATGGTGACCGTCTCCCTGATGCCCGGTGCGGCGGAGGCCAGAGCGTCGAACGCTCTGGCAATCGGGCCGATCCGGGTGATCTTCGGCACGCCCAGCTGGCGACGCAGGTACTCGTCGAGAGCCTCGGGTCGGTTGATGGCCAGGGCCTGAATGCCGGGCTGGACCTCGGTGGCCGTATACCGGAGACGTTCGAGCCCGAGGTGGGCGGCCAGCCCATGGGACTCGGTCATGCCGATGGCGAGGACTCGCCGGCCGCGCCGAGCCGCCTGGATCGCCAAGGCAGCTGCCACGGCAGATTTCCCGACGCCCCCTTTGCCGGTAACGATGAGAAGTCTCTGATGCACTGAGCTCAGGCTAGTGCCGTGGGTGACGAATGAATGCTTCCGGTGGAAGCCAACGGGCTCCCGGCCAAATCGGCCGGCAGTAGGCTACGGCCCAGGAAACGAAGTGGAGGATCTATGGCTGCGTTCGATGTCGACGCCATGGTGGAACGATTCAAGAGCCGGGCCGCCGCGGTACGGGAACGAGGGGTGCCGCCGATCGAGGGAGCGGCGCGCAAGCAATTCATCAAATCGGCGGAGGAGGACTTCACCGATTTCTCTCTGATCGGTTCGGCCTCATGGTCGGTCGAGGACGACGAGCTCGTTCTGCGGATCCCGCTTGCCAAATCCTGATCCGGTCGAGGAGGCGGCCCTCGCCGACGACTACTGGGCGTACGTTCATCGAATGGATGCCGACACAGCCCTCTGGTCAGGAGATGTCGCCCACCTCGAGCGGTGGCCGGAGGTGTCGGAGGAAGGAGAGGCCCTCCACCGAGAGCGGCTGCTGTGGTACGCCGAACAGGCTACGAACCTCCCCGGCGGATCGGTCACCGCGGAGACGGTGGCCTTCACCGCCCGCTCCGCCGCTGATCAGCTCACCTGGCAGGCCGAACTCCGCCGACCCAATCCGGTCATCGGAGCGGTGTCGACCATGCTCGTGTTTCTGGGAAGGTTTCCTCTGGTCACCTCGGACGACGGCGACCGTTACCTCGAGAAGTTGGCCGGGCTCCCGCGCTACCTGGCGGACTTGACCACCCGGTTGGGTGTCGGCGCCACACAGGGCCGCACCCCCATCTTGACCCATGTCGAGGCGGCCGTCGAGCAACTCGACACCTATCTCCGTTCTCCGCTCGACGGCGATCCGATTCTCGCCCAAGCCGCCCCCACAGACCTGGACTCAGGAGATGCCACGGCGTGGCGAGAAGCGGTGGAGGTGTCTGTGCGCACCCTCGTTCGTCCGGCGATGGCGCAGTATCGGGAAGCCCTCGCAACGTCGACGATGCCGGCGGCGCGACCCGACACCCGACCCGGGCTGGTGCACCTCGAGGGCGGCAGCCAGTTGTACGACCGATTCCTCCACGGCAACACGTCGCTCTCGCTCAGCGCCGACGAGGTGCACGCCATCGGTGTGGAGCAGGTGCGACGAATCGAGGAGGAGTTCGTCGCCACGGCCGGACCGCTGGTGGGCACGACGCAGATCTCGGAGATCTTCCAGATCCTGCGGGAGGAGCCCGCCTTGCACTACACCGACGCTCAGGAGCTGGTTGCAGACGCCCGAGCGGCCCTGGATCGTGCCCAGCGCCAGGCTCCCCGATGGTTCGCCACGACCCCCAAGGCCCCGTGTGTGGCGCAAGAGATCACGGCGGGTGCGCTTGCCTTCTACTCACCTCCCTCCGATGACGGGTCGCAGCCGGGAACGTTCTTCTTCAACGTGGGCGATCCGTCGGCCTGGGGCACTTTCCAGCTCCAGGCCATCGCCTACCACGAGGGTGTGCCGGGGCATCATTTTCAGGTGGCACGAGCACTCGAGACAGACGGTCTTCACCCTGTCCACACCAAGATCTTCCTTCCCGCCTACGGGGAGGGGTGGGGCTTGTACACGGAACGTCTGGCCGATGAGATGGGCCTGTACACCACGGAGTGGGATCGGGTGGGCATGCTGACGGCCGATGTCATGCGAGCCTGCCGCCTCGTGGTCGACACCGGGCTTCACGCCCTGGGTTGGAGTCGGCAGCAGGCTATCGATTACCTCCTGTCGCACAGCCCGCTGGCGCCCCAGATGGCCGAGCCCGAAGTGGATCGCTACATCGGGATGCCGGGCCAGGCCACGAGCTACATGATCGGACGCCTCGAAATCGACGACATCCGTGCCGAAGCCGAGGCAACGGCCGGCGACCGGTTCGACATTGCCGGGTTCCACGACGTGGTGCTCGGGCACGGCTCGGTTCCTCTACCCACGCTGCGGCGTCGGGTCGAGGCCTGGGCGGCGGAGCGAACCTAGGCGTTCAACGGTCCTGGGTGAGCCGCTTCTGCTCGGTGCGGCGCTCCTGTTCGAGCCGTTCGAGCTCCACCGTCGAGTAGTCCACGAAACTCATCGCCTCCGCTATGGCTGTATGTCCCGCTTGTTCGCCGATGAGGCGGTGCATCTCCTGGGCGATGCGGCGGTAGGCGGGGTGGCCGGCGGGTTGGGTCCTGAGTTCGATGAGATGGAACGCCTCCCGGGCGTTCATCTGCATCATGTAGCGGATGTTGTAGGCGAACGGGACGACGTACTGGGCTGCGTCGGCGCCCACCTCCTGGCGGATAGCCTCGTAGAGCTCGGCGCTTCTGCTCATCGCCTCGTGCCATGTGGTCTCCAGGTCGGAGCCGATCAACTCCTCCGGGGTGTCGTATCCGTGTCGAGTCGTCAGGAGTTGCCATTCGAGGGTGAGCATACGATGCCGTTGCAGGTCTCGGAACGCGCCGTAGTCGGAGAGCACATCGAACCGGTATGAGGTGCGTTCCATGGCCCGACCGGGCTTGTGGCGGCGGTTGGTGCGATCTCCGACATAGGCGGAGATGATCTCGGCTCGCTGGGCGGCGGACATGCGACGAGCGATTTCGAGGAGCTGGTCATCGGGGAGCTCGGACACCGAATACAGGGCCGCGCCGACCAGTTTGAGTTCTCCTTCGGGATCGAACTCGACGAGGGTCACTTCGGGACGCGGCTCGGGAAGGTCGGGCAGCTCGTCGGCCAGCAGCTTCACAGAGCGGGCCACGTCGCTCAGATACTGCGACCATCTGACGCCCCGTTCGGGAACGTCCACCCGAGTCATGAATGCCGGAATGACTTTGCGGAGTTCGGCAAGCATCATCTCGCCGTACTGGCGAACCTCGGCGAGTGGCGACGCCATCATTCTCACCAACGCCATCTCGTAGGCCTGACCACTGGCGTAGACCCCGACGTTGGAGGTGGTGGCGGCGGGGAGAAGGCCGCGGATGGTGTCGCAGGCTTTCGCTCTGATGGTGGCCCTCCACACCATGGCACTGTCGCCATCCTGACGGGGGAAGCGGGACTCGTAGTGCGGCACGAGGACCGCCACCATCTCCGAATAGCGGTCGAAGAGCCAGTTCAGGTGCTCCTCGAAACGTCGACCGAGTTCCGTGCCGGCGAGCTCCGGTGGGGTGGCGAATCGATACCGGTCGCCGAGCTTCTGGTCGTAGAAGATGTACCTGGTCGACTGTTCGAGGTAGGAGGCTATCCGTCCCCATTCGAGCACCTTGGTGAGCACGTTCGAGGCCTGCTCGCAGGCGAGGTGGACTCCGCCCAGCTGGGCGACCGAGTCGTCGCCGTACTCCAGGAACACACGCTGGTAGAGAGCCTGGGCCTTCTCGAGCGCTTCCCCCGAGCTGCCGCTCATCTCGGCGGCCAGCATGGCGACGCCCTGTTCCTCGTCTCCGATGAACTCGTCGAGGAGGAGGCGCCGCACCGATTTCGGTGACCGTGAATAGCGAGCGAAGAGAGCACCCTTGACCACTTCGGGGAGATTGGTGAGGGCAAAGACCGGGCGGTCGAGATTGGTGACGAAGCGTTCCAGGAGAACGGTTTCTGCCTCGGTGAACGATTCGACGTGATACTGCACCAGGCGATTGTACCGATGCGGGAACCGGACGCGTTACCCTGTCGTTCTCATGACGATGGTCTATCTACGCATCATCCTGGCGGCTCTGCTCTTCATCGCCCTCGGTGTGGGCGCCGTCCCCTTGTTGGTGTTGGTCAGCCTCTCCGGCGGTGGCACCGGCTACGGGCTCTGTCCGGACGGGATCAGCGCTTGCGAACTCGGGTATCTCTCTCCGGTCGAGATGTCGGTGTGGTTGGTCGGAACGCTCTTTGTCCTCGTGGCTCTGATCCACCTCATCCGCATCGTGTGGCACAAGATCGATCAGGGACCTCCCGGCCTCACCACCTAGGTTCACCCGCGGCCACGCCCACGCCCACGGAGGCTGTTACGCCTGTCGGATGGATTCGGCGACCGACAGTTCCTCCGATGTTCCAAACACCACGAGGTAGATGGCGGCCAGGATGGCAGCGGCGCCCGCCCACCCGCGACCGTTCAGTCGTTCGCCCAGGACGATCATTCCGGTGACGGCGGCAAAGAAGGGCTCCAGGGCGAGAACGACCGCGGTGTGCGTTGGTCCGATCTTGGTTTGAGCCCAGATCTGCATCAGAAACGCTCCACCGCTGATGGCGATGCCGGTGGCGGCCAGGGCGGGGAGGTCGGACACGGTGGGGATGGGAAGCCCCTCGACGACGAGCGACGAAATCAAGGCCAACGCCGCCACGACGCTCATCTGAACGGCTGTGAAGCTGATCACAGGGTGACGGGGCGCCGATTTGGCGAGCACCACGATGTGCCCGGCGAAACCCAACGCCGCGCCGACGGTGAGCGGATCGCCGACCACCAATCCGCTGAAACCGCCGTCGGGCGTCATGAGCAGGGCCAGGCCGACGAAGGCCAGTCCCGTCCCCAGGAGGGCGATGGTTCTCGGGGCTCGGCGGGCTGCGGCGCCGGCGATGAGCGGGGTGAGCACCACGTACAGACCGGTGATCAGCCCGCTCTTGGAGGCGGTCGTCGTCACGAGCCCGGCTGTCTGGAACGCGAAACCCAGGAACAGCATGAGGCCGGCCGCCACTCCGTCCCGCCATATCCGTCGACCCCGGGGCAGGCCGAGGCCCAACAACAGCAACGCGGCGATCAGAAAGCGCCAGCCGACGAACGCCAACGGGGGGAGGGATTCGACGGCAGCCTTGATCACGACGAACGACCCGCCGAACAGGGCGGCAGCACCCACCAGCGCCGCGTAGGGGAGCGCCCGTCTCACGTCAGTCGAGGCGTTCGCCGATTTCGGCAGTCACCAAGAAGAGGCCTGAGGCGGTGACCACCTCACGTTCGGCCGCGTCGATCATCTCGCCGGAGGCGAGGAGGCGGCGCCCCCGGCGTTCGTCGACGCGGGCGCGTACCTGGAATGCCTGGCCCATGGTGGCGGGCCGTCGAAACCGAAGGTCCAGGGTCCCCGTCACGGACATCACGCCGTGGGTGAGAATCCCGGCCCAAACCAGTAGTTCGTCGAGAGCGGCGGCGGCCACGCCGCCGTGGAGAACGCCTTCAGTGCCCCGATACTCTGCTCTGGGCGTGAAGGAAGCCGTGACGGTATCGTCCTGGCGGGCGAAATCGTCGAGATGCAAGCCGAGTGGATTGTCCCGGCCGCAGGCGAAGCACTCGTCGTCGTATTGCCGACGCACCCGATCGACGAGCGCGGCGATGTCATCCAAAGGTGATGGACCCGTTGTCGACGGAGGCGATGATCTCCAAGGACCACACAGGCCACCCGCGGGCTTCCAGGCCGGCGCGACCGGGAGCGAATCCCTTTTCGATCACGAAGGCCGCACCCAGTACTGAGCAGCCCGCCTCCTCGGCGATCTCGCCCAGCGCCAGCGCCGTCCGGCCGCCGGCGAGGAAGTCGTCGATGATGGCCACCCGCAGGCCCGCTTGGAGAACGTGGCGAGCAACCTCCACTCGATACTCGGTGCCCTTGGTGGGTGAGCTGACTTCGCGAGCAAAACTGTATCGCTGGCCCGGACCGACGTACTTCTTGGCGTACACGTAGGGAATGGCAAGGAGAGAACTCGTGATGGCGGCCGGGGGAATTCCGGAGGCTTCGGCGGTGAGCAGCAGCTCAGGCTGGTGCGGTCCGATCAGCTCGGCGAGCCTCCGGCCCACGTCGTTCATCACCTGCGGGTCCACACGGTGGTTCAGGAACCCGTCCACCTTGACGATTTCTCCGTCGACGGTGGCAAAGGTCTCGATGGCGGTTCGCAGGTCCACGGAGCGGAATGCTAGCGCTCCCGCGTGAACTCCTCGCTCAGGCGGGCGAGTGGCCGCTACCATCGCCCGCCGTGGCACATGGATATGTTCGGGCCAACGGGGAAGAGCCCTCCCGCCAGGATCGCGCCAAGGCAGCAAAGCTGGCCGACCGATGGCGCCGGAAGTACCCGGAGATCCGGACCGCTCTCGACTATCGCAACCCCTGGGAACTGCTGGTCGCCACCGTCATCTCGGCTCAAACCACCGACGAGAACGTGAACCGCGCCGCACCGTCCCTCTTTGCCCGGTACCCCTCGCCGGAGGACCTCGCCGGGGCGGACCCGGAGGACGTCGAACAGCTCATCTTCTCGACCGGTTTCTACCGGCAGAAGACCCGATCGATCATCGCCTTGGCGTCGGATCTGGTCGATCGGTTCGCCGGCGAGGTCCCCACCAGCATGGCTGAGCTGGTCACGCTGAAGGGGGTGGGACGCAAGACAGCCAGTGTGGTGCTCGCAGAGGCCTTCGGGCAGCCTGCCATCGCCGTCGATACCCACGTCAACCGCGTCGCGAATCGCCTCGGGCTCACGGACGAATCCGATCCCGTCAAGATCGAACACGACCTCAAGGCCCTCTTCACCAAGGGACAGTGGAACAAGCTGTCGATGCGCATGATCCAATTCGGTCGAGACGTCTGTGACGCCCGCAAGCCGCGTTGCTGGGAATGCAACCTGTCGGACCTGTGTCCCTACCCGGACAAGACCGAAGCGCCGTGACGGACACAGGTGATCGCCCGGTTCGGTCGTGAATCGCCAGATCTTGCGGCTCGCCCTGCCCGCGCTGGGCGCCCTGGCGGCCGATCCGCTCGTGTCCCTCGTCGATACCGCCTTTGTGAGCCGGCTCGGAGAGGTGGAGTTGGCGGCTCTGGGAGTCAACGCGGCGGTCTTCAGCGTGGCGTTCGCTCTCTTCAGTTTCTTGGCCTACGGCACCACGCCGCTGGTGGCCAAGGCGATCGGACAGAACGATGAGGCGGCGGCGGACCGGACGATCACCACGGCGTTGGTGGTGGCGGTGGCCCTGGGGATTGCCGCGGTGGCGGTACTGGAGCTCGGCGGTCGCTGGTTCTTGGAGCTACTGCAGGCTCCTGCCGAGGCCATCGAGGTGGCGCTCACCTACCTGCGGATCCGTGCCCTGGCAGCTCCGGCGGTCCTGGTCATCCTGGTGGGGCACGGAGCGTTTCGTGGTTTCCAGGACACCCGCACGCCGCTGGTCGTGACGGCGTGGCTCAACGTACTCAACCTGATCTTGGACCCGGTGCTCATCTTCGGATTCGGGCTGGGCATGCAGGGCGCCGCCCTCGCCACCGTGGCGGCTCAGTGGGTGGGAGCGGTGTGGTTCGTGCGTCTGCTGGCCACGCACTGGCTCGGGGCCCGGTCCTTGGACCGAGCGGAGTTGAGGCAGTTCCTCCGGATCGGTCGCCAGCTGACCATCCGAACGGTTTCCCTTCTCGGGGCATTGACCCTCGCCACGGCCATGGCGGCGCGCGCCGGGACCCGGATTGTCGCCGCCCACCAGGTGGTGGGCCAGGTGTGGTTCTTGTCGGCGCTGGTCCTGGACGCCTTGGCCATCGCCGGCCAAGCCCTCGTGGGACGTTTCCTCGGCGAAGGCGACGCCAGGGAGGTGGACCGGGTGGTGCGGACGCTCATCGGTTGGGGGTTCGTCGCCGGTCTGGCCATGGCCGGCCTCATGCTGGCCGTCCGACCCTGGTTGGGTACCTGGTTCGGCACCGGTGTCGAGGTGTCGGCGGCCATCTCTTCCGCGATGGTCCTCGTGGCGGCCCTGCAGCCGCTGGGGGCCGTGTTGTTCGTCGGCGACGGCGTCTACATGGGAGCTGGACGTTTCGGTCTTTTGACCTGGTCCTCGTTCGCGGCCGGAAGTGCCGCGGTCGGATTCTTTCTCCTCTGGAAGCCGGAGACCCTGGCGGGAGTCTGGACCGGGGTGGCGGTGCTCCTCATTGTGCGATTCGCCGCGCAGGCCTTCGACTACCTCCGGCGAGGTTCGGTGCTCGCAACGTGAGGGCGGGTCTCGGGAACGAAGGGAATGAGGCAGAAGGCGACCAGCGCCACGGGCGCCAGGCGGGTCACCGACGCTGACAGGCCGATCTCGTCGATGGTCGCCTGGCCGAAGGTGAGTCCCGTCACCGAACCCATCACCGCCATGTTGTTGATCCACGTGACCGCTCTCGAGCGGACGTGGGCCGAAAAGGTTTCGTTGCGTAACGCCCCCAGGGCGGGGGCAAGCATGAAAGAGCCGGCTGACGAGACGAAAATCGCCAAACCCACCAGGGGCAGGGCCGTCAGCTGGTACAGCGCCAGGCTCCCGGCCACTGCCAATCCCATGGCAACGAGGGCCGTTCTCTTCCGTCCCCATGTGTCGGCGAGGCGCCCACCGACGAGGAACCCCAACCCACCCAGTGTCCCGCCGGTCAGGGCCAAGAGGGCAGCCGAGGTCGCCGAGAGGCCGAGATCGTCGACGAGGCGTTCGAACGAGAACGAAACGGCCACAGCCAAGAACGTGGCGAGCGAGTAGGAAGCCCCGGCCAGCAGGAAGAAGTTGCGGCGAGTTCGGAGGGTGAGCTGCTGCCACCAATCGCCCGGCACGCCGGGCTCCATCGTGGTCGGCTTGAGCCACCGTAGAAGAGGAACGACGAGGCCGATCCCCAGCAATGAACTGGCGAAGACGAACCGCCACGCTTCAGGTCCCAGATCGGCCACGGCCAAGGCGATGGTCGCCAGGCCGGCCCCGAGGCTGGTGGCGCCGGCGTAGAGACTGAGTGCGTAGGCGCGGAGACCCTTCGAAACCGTCTCGATGAGCATCACCGCCCCGAGAATGCCGGCAGCCGTCGCTCCCATTCTGGTGGCCGTCTGGGACGCGGCGAACAGCGCCGGGCCGTTGCTCAGCCCGGTGGCAGCTGAGGCCGCCATGAGCAGAGCAAAGGCAGCCAGGAAAGGGCCCCGGCGACCCCGCGCATCGCCGCGTATCGAGAAGAGCAACGCCAGCAGCGCTCCGATGCGGGTCACCGAGAGCAGGCCGGACATCTGGCCTTCGCTCAGCCCCAGCGAGGCTCGGGCGAAAGGAAGCGTGTTGACGGCGTGGGCGGCTGCGTAGCCCTGCGCCACCCCCGCCGCCCACATCAACCCCACCACCCGGCGATCCTGGCGAGTGGGTGCCGAGGGTGGTAGGACGGGTCTGAGGAGAGATAGAAGGGGACTCGCCATCGCGGCCACCCTACCCTTGGCTCGATCGAGAGTTCCTGGGTTGTTCATCGCTGACGAGGGGAGAAAGCCCGACGGGCGTGGGATGATGAGGGAACAACCCACCCTCCTTTTCGGTTAGGCGATACATGCAGGAAGTCTCGATATTCACCGCGTTCTTCTTTGGAGCGCTCTCGTTCATCTCACCCTGTGTGCTGCCGCTGCTTCCTGGCTACCTCAGTCTCATGTCCGGCTATTCGGTGGCCGACCTCCAGGCGGGGAAAGGCTCGGCCTGGCGAATGGCGTGGGTGACTGGGCTGTTCGTTGCTGGTTTCACCGTCGTGTTCGTGGCGCTGGGAGCGTCGGCGACTTCCCTCGGGGGGTTCTTCCGCGACAACCTCACCACGGCGACCGTGATCGCGGGGTGGGTCGTGCTGGCTTTTGGCGTCATCATCGTGGCGTCGGCCGTCACCAACGCGGGATGGCTGCAGAACCTCATGAGAGAGCGGCGGGTCGACGCCAACCCGAGCCGGCTCGGCAAGTTCGCTCCACCGGTGATGGGAGTGGCGTTCGGGTTCGCCTGGACGCCATGCATCGGTCCGGTGCTTGGGGGCATTCTGACCCTGGCCGCCACCCAGGAGACCGTCGGCGAAGGCATGATCCTGCTCCTGGCCTATTCGGCCGGTCTGGGCATTCCTTTCATGGCAGCCGGCGTAGGGATGTCTCGGGCCTTTCGAGCGATGGCGCTCTTTCGCAAGCATCTCCGAACCATCAACATCGCCTCTGGCGCCATGCTGGCCGGGTTCGGGGTGCTCATGATCACCAACCAGGTCTTCCGGCTCTCGGTGTGGGTCTCGGATTTCATGGACGCCATCGGCCTCGATTCCCTCACCGCCATCTAGGCCCGACCACCGCCACCTCCCGCACCGGCCGACCGGGATCGGGCCTCTCGGACCAGCCGTCCCGCCCCGACGGTCCGGCGGTCGGTACCCTCAGTTCATGCTGCCGGCCGAACGACCTGGGAAGGCAGGGAGATCGATTCTCTCTCGCGGCGCCGCATCCGGTCCGGAAGGGGGGCACAGGGCCGGCGGTGGGCGGGTGGTGGGCCGCCCACGCTCTTGGGCGCTCTGGGCGATGGTCGGATTCTTGATACTCATCGGGGCGGCCTGCGACGAAGCGGAGACGCCTGCATCCGAACCGGCCTGGGGGAGCGAGGCCGTCGACTACTTCGGAGCGCTGGCTGAGGCACTCACGGAGGACGACTTCTACGGCGTCCTGGATTTCTTCGAACCGACCGCCGCGGTCGAGGATCGCACCAGCCGTTCACGCGGCGCCGTGCAACCCGTCACCAACCTCCTCCTCGGCAATCGCGCCGACTTGGCTCGCGAACTGCTCGAGGTGCATCTTGGGCCGTCTGATGCGGTGGCCGTGGTGCGGTGGCCCGACTCAGGCGACGTCGGCGCCGTCGTGACGACCACCCATGACGGTCTCATCGCCGGTGAAGTGGTGTTCCTCGATGCCGACTCGCTCCTCACCAGTCTGCGGGCTGCCCCCGAAACCGTGGCCCGCTACGAGACCCTCTATCGCTCGTATGCGGCTGCGTGGGAGTCGGGCGACCCGGACGGAATCGCCGGGCTCTATGCCGAGGAGGCGACCGTGCGCAGGACGATCTTCGGGGACGATGCCGCCCTGTGGGCCACTGTCCACTCGCCGGGCGACGGCGACGCCTCAGTGCCAATGCTCTTCCTCGATCCGCTGCGCTACGGGGACGATTCGCAGCGGGCCATCGGGCTCTACGAAGTGACATCGCCGGGCGGATGCAGCTTCGGCGTTGCCATCCGCTGGGACTTCTCGGGCGATCTGATCGTCCGAGAGGACCGGTACGTCGAGGTGGCCTCGACCCGACTCTGCGACCAGGGCGGGCTGCCGGAGGGGTGGTGGTCCGGACTGGTCCTACCTGGCCCCCGGGACCTCGTGGTGACCGGTACCATCGCCAGCGCCTCCGGGGTTCCCATTGCCGTTCACAACGGTACCCCGGACCTCGACGCGGTCGTCGAGTGGGGGCTCGAGCGCTTCCGTGGGGCGGGCCTCGCCGAGCCGAGAGTCGACTCCGTCACCTTCGAGCCGACCCGCATGTGCGAGGGCGTCTTCGGGCGGGTGGTCGAGGAGCCGGACGGTGAGCGACGCCTCTTCCTGTGCATCGACGGGTCTGAGCTGTGCTCGGAGCAAGGACAATGCGGGCCCGTGGCGCTCAACATCAAGATGGGTGTGCTGCACGAACTGGGCCACGCATGGATGCTGGATCACACCGATTCGGAAGTGCGCACAGAGTTGTTGCACCATTCTGGTCGGAGCGTGTGGTCAGACGAGGGGGCTGCCTGGCTGGAGCGCGGTGTCGAATACGCGGCCGAGGTGCTGGCATGGGGTTTGGTGGACGAACCTGTCGTCCTGGTCCGACTCGCCGATCCACCGTGTCGAGAACTGGCCATTGCCTTCGAGATATTGACCGGCTCGGTACCACAGCCGGCGCAGCCCGATTGCACCTGAGGCACCCGGCTCGGCCGGCCCGCCAGGTGCGAGGTCTGAGGAACGCCGGGAACGCTACCCTGCTCGATCATGAATGTCGCTCCCGACCTCGAGGCTTTCCTGGCGTTGGCCGAGGACTACAAGGTGGTTCCGGTCACCTTGGAGGTCCTCGCCGATCGCGAGACGCCCGTGACGGCTTTCGAGAAGCTGGTGGGAGACGCCGACGGTTTCCTGTTGGAGTCTGTGGAGGGCGGTGAACGCTGGGCGCAGTGGAGCTTCCTCGGCTGGGACCCCGAGTTCACGTTTGTCGCCAAGAATGGCGCCGCGCACATCGAAGGCCGGGGGGCCCACGAGGTGGTGCTCGGGTCGGGAGATCCGATGACCATCCTGGAAGAGCTGATCGCCGAATACGACAGTCCCGACATCCCCGGTCTTCCCCCGTTGCATTCGGGAGCCGTCGGGTACCTCGGGTACGACGTCGTGCGGTACACCGAACGCCTGCCGAATCGTCCTCCCGACGACCGAGATCTGCCTGAGATGATCTGGCAGTTCGTCGGCTCGCTGGCCGCAGTCGACAGATTCCGACAGACCATCACATTGGTCCGCAACGTCTTCGTGGACGACGACCCGGCCGCTCAGTACGAGGCGGCAGTCGCCTCCCTGGGGGTCGATGCACGACGACTGGCCGCGGCAGCTGCCTACCGCCCCCAGGCGGCCGCCGTGCTGGATGTCTCACCGCCGGATCAGGTGGCGTCGACCATGGAGAGAGGCGCCTTCGAGGAGGCCGTACGCCACTGCAAGGAGGCGATCCGCCAGGGAGACGCATATCAGATCGTGATCAGTCAACGCCTGGTGGTGCCGTTCTCCGGAGAACCATTCGAGGTGTACCGGGCGCTGCGGATCATCAATCCTTCCCCCTTTCTCTTCTTCGTGCGAGACCCGCGGGTGTCGATCGTCGGCTCATCGCCCGAGCTGATGACCCGGGTGAGAGACGGAATCGCCTACTCCCGGCCCATTGCCGGGACTCGGCCGCGCGGCGCCACCGAAGAGGCTGACGCCGCCCTGGCCGACGAACTTCTCGCCGATCCCAAGGAGCGAGCAGAGCATGTCATGCTCATCGACCTGGCACGAAACGACCTGGGACGGGTCTGTGAGTACGGCTCCGTCCACGTGGACGACCTCATGGTCATCGAACGGTACTCGCACGTCATGCACATCGTCTCGGGGGTGTCGGGCACACTTCGACCGGGGATGTCGCAGATCGATGTTCTGAGAGCCACGTTCCCGCACGGCACGGTGTCGGGCGCACCGAAGGTCAGGGCCATGGAGATCATCGACGAGTTGGAGCCGGTCGCCCGCGGTCCCTACGCAGGGGCGGTGGGATACATCGACTTCTCCGGCAACATCGATACCGCCATCTGTCTGCGGACGGTGATCGTTGCCGACGAACAGGCATGGGTGCAGGCCGGAGCGGGGCTGGTTGCCGACAGCGACCCGGCCCTGGAGTTCGAGGAGAGCCTCAACAAGGCGGCGGCCGCCCTGACCGCCGTGGAGGCCGTGCGTCGTGCCTGAGTATCCGCCTAGTTTCGGGAACGTCACCGCCGAATACGTGGCGTTGCGCGACGAGGCGGCCGTGGTTGGCGGCCTCCATGAACTCGTCTGGATCCGCGGCGAAGACGCCGTGTCGTTCCTGCAAGGCATCCTCTCTCAGGATGTGGCGACGCCGGCTCCGGGCAGTGTGACGCGGACGCTGCTGCTTCAACCCAACGGCAAACTGACCGCCATCGCCTGGCTGCTCAAAGGTGTCGACGAGGTGGGTCTGGTGGTGGACGCCGGGATGAGCGACACGGTGGTCACCACCCTCAACCGCTACCGCATCAGGGTGAAAGCGACGGTCGAGGCCGATTCCCGGCCCGTGATGGAGGTGTGGGGGCGTCAGGCCGCCGATGCCGTGATCGCAGACGGGCTCCCGATCCCGTCCGGTTGGGAGCGTGGCGTGGAAGGGGCACTGATCGCCGCTGTGCCCCTCGGCGGACTGCCGCGCTTCTTCGTGCTCGGTGCCCACCTGACGCCCCGGCAGGCGGGGACCGTCGCCGCCCACGCCATTCGGGTCGAAGCCGGCGAGCCGATCATGGGCGCCGACCTGTCGGAATCGACGATTCCCCAAGAGAGCGGCCTCGTCGACGCCACGGTTTCTTTCACCAAGGGCTGCTACCTGGGCCAAGAACTGGTTGCCCGCATCGACAGCCGTGGACACGTGAACCGCCGGTTGGTCGGGGTAGTGGTCGGGGAGAACATCCTGCCGCCCGAGGGGGCCAGCCTCGTGGCGGTCGGCCGAGAGGTGGGGACGTTGAGCTCGCCGAGCGAGTCCCTGACCCTCAGAGCGCCGATCGGGCTGGCGCTCGTCCGTCGCGAAGTGGCGGACGGGGACGAGGTTGAAATCCGCTGGCCGGGCGGCAGCACCGCCGCACAGGTACGCCGGCTGCCCCTGAGCACCTTCGACCAACCATGAGATTCTCGATCGGTCTTGTTCTCCCGCCACTCAGCCTGATACTGTGCTCCGTGCATACCAAAGGGGGGATGCTTTGAAGGCAATGGTGACCGGCGCCGCCGGTTTTTTGGGGCCCCATGTGGCCCAACGTCTGCTCGACGACGGATTCGACGTCACGGCCTACGATCTCCGGAAGTACGAACATTCGGACGTTCGGTCGATCGAAGGAGACCTGCTCGACGCCGAATCGGTGGCCAAGGCGGCGGCCGGAGTCGACGTGATCTGTCATGTCGGCGCGATCGGCGACGTCTACCTGGCGGGTGAGCAACCGGCGCTCGCCGCCTCCGTCAATGTGACGGGAACGGCGATCATCGCCGAGGCCGCACGAAACGAAGGCGCCCGAGTGGTGTACGCCTCCACGTGGGAAGTGTACGGCGAGCCGGTCTACGAACCGCTCGATGAGCAGCACCGCTGCGCCCCCGACCACCCCTACAACATCACGAAGCTGGCCGGCGAAAGCATGTTGCTGGCCGCCGACCACCTGCACGACGTGCCTGTCCTGGCATTGCGGCTGGGCACGGCGTATGGCCCGGGTCTCCGGCCCAATTCGGTATTCCGGATCTTCATCGATCGGGCCCGGAAGGGCGAGCCCCTCACGATTCAGGGTGACGGGTCCCAATGTCGCCAGTTCACTCATGCGCGTGACATCGCCCGTGCCTTCTCGATGGCCGCCAAGTCGGAGCTGAGAGGGATGGCGCTCAACACCGTGGCGCCTGAGGCGGTTTCCATCAAGGAACTGGCCGAGATCGTGGTGGAGCGGTTCCCCACCGAACTCACCTTCGGGCCTCCCCGTCCGGGCGACGTCCCGCCGGCCGCCGTCTCGGGAGCGCTCATCGAGGAGAAATTGGGTTGGGTCGCCGATATCCCGTTCAAGGACGGTATGTCCGAATTGATGGACTCGGTCGTCGAGGGAGCGTGAGCGCCGGGTGGGACAACGCCCGATCGTCCTCATTCTCATCAAAGGCCTGGGGCTGGGCGGCGCGGAGCGCCTGATCTCCGAAGCCGTCCCCATCTGGGACCGCACCCGGTTCGATTATCGAGTCGCCTACCTCCTTCCCTGGAAGGACCAGCTCGTCGAAGAGATCGTCGCTCAGGGCATTCCGGTCACCCTGGTGGGGACCGGCCGCATGGGCCCGGCCGTGGCGAGAGGCTTGCGTCGGCTGATCGTCGAGTCCGGCGCCGATCTCGTGCACGTTCACTCACCGGCCGTGGCCGTCCTCGCCCGCCTCGTGTCCCCCGTCCCCGTCGTGTACACCGAGCACAATCTGGCGGACTCCTACCGGCAACCGACCAGAACCCTGAATCGTCTCACCTATGCGAAGAACGCCAACGTCGTGGCGGTGTCAGAGGCCGTGGCAGGCTCGGTGTCCGGCTTCTCCGGCTCCGCCGCCCGGGTTATCGAAAACGGCGTGGCGTGCCATGTGACCGACGAGGAGCGGTTGGCGGTGCGCGACGAGCTGGAACTGAACGGCGGCCGGAGGTTGATCGTCCACGTCGGAAACATCCGTCCCTACAAGGGGCATCGGACACTCCTGGCTGCCAGCGAGATCATGGGGCGGGAGCACCCCGACGTGCTCACCGTCTCGGTGGGAGGGGAGAAGTTCCCCGGGGATCTGGAAGCGCTCCGCGCCGAAGCCCGTCAGAAGGGTCTCGCCGAGAGTGTGCGGTTCCTGGGGCGGCGAGATGATGCCCGCGCCTTCTTGGCAGCGGCGGACATCGTGGTCAATCCGTCGGATGTCGAGGGCCTTCCCGTGGCGGTTCTCGAAGCGATGGCCCTTGGGCGCCCCATTGTCGCCACGGCGGTGGGAGGCGTCCCGGACCTGATCATCAACGAGAAGACAGGGCTGCTCACCGAGCCGGGGGACGCCAACGGCCTGGCTGACGCCATCGGTCGTCTGCTGGCTCGTCCGGATTGGGCGACGGCTCTGGGCGCCGAGGCGAAAGTCGCCGTCGAGCGGGATCACGGACTCGAACCGATGGTCCGAGCCGTGGAGCAGGTGTACGAGGAGACTCTGCGTGCCGGGTGAGGTCGCCGTTCGCCCATTCGATGAAGCAGACCTTCCGGCCGTCTTGGACGTGATGCGGGCGGCGCTCGGTGAACCGCCCGGTCTGGGCAGGACACCGGAACTGTTTGCCTGGAAGCACCTCGAGAACCCCTTCGGTCGCTCGCTGATGCTCGTCGCCGAATCCGAGGGCGTGATCGCCGGTTTCCGTGCCTTCATGCGCTGGGAGCTTCTCTCGCCGACGGGCACCCTCCTGAGCTGCGTGCGCGCCGTCGACACCGCCACCCACCCCGATTTCCAGCGACGGGGGATCTTCCGCACACTCACCATGGCCGGTATCGAGATGGCCACGGACGACGGCGTCGATCTCATCTTCAACACTCCCAACGAGAAATCGGGGGCTGGTTACCTGACCATGGGATGGCAACGGGTGGGTCCGATCGGCATCATGGCTCGCCCCGGGCGAGGTCTCCTTGGCCTCGGAGGTGGCACCTGGCCGGAGCCGCGCGCTTGGTCGCCGGCCGACACGATCGAGGAGGGAGGCCTCGACGTTCTGGCACAAGGACACGGGCGCGGCCTCGCCACCCCTCGATCCAGGGACTACTACCGGTGGCGATTCGCCGCACATCCGACCGGCACCTACGTCGTCGCTGCAGAGCCCGACGGCGCCGCGGTCGGGAGACTCAATACGCGGAACGGCCGTCGCGAACTGGTCATCTCGGAACTGGGTGGTGCACGGGCGCCCCGCATGGTGCGCACGCTTATTCGGCGGTTCAGGCCCGATTACACGGTGGCATGGTTCTCGGCAGACACGGCGGAGAGACGGTGGGCGATGGCCGGTGGACTGCTCCCGGTGCCCCGGGTGTCCGCCCTCACCTTGGTGGCGCGGCCGCTCCGTCCGCTCGAAGTCGAGGTGGGCGTACCCGCCGCATGGGACCTCGGCTTGGGAGATCTCGAACTCCTCTGATCGTCACTCCTCGGAGGCGGGCAGCCAGGGACCGAACGCGAGAAGTGCGACCGAGCCGATACCGAACACGGCGACCATGACGAAGCCCCACCCCGCCCCTAGTTCGGTGCCGATGATGACGGCCACCGCCACGAAGAACACTTGAGCGAGCGCAGTGATCAACGCCACAGCCGGCACCGTCAATCCCCGGGCGTGCAGCCGGTCGTAGATGTGGTTGCGGTCGCCGGCGAAGAGCGGCCGACGGGCGAGGAACCGGCGAAGCACTGTGCTGGCCAGGTCGAGGAGAAACACCCCGAGCAGGCCCAGCCCGACCCCGATCTCCAGAAGCGCCTCCGAGCCGGACGCCTGGCCGGTCCCGACGATGATCGCCACCAGGAAGAGGGCGACGGAGTAGGCGCCGTTGTCGCCGAGGAACACCCTGGCCGGGTGCCAGTTGAAGAGGAGGAACCCGACCAGAGCAGCCGCCAGCACGAGGCCGAGGGTGTGATCGAGTTGGCGGGAGGCGGCCAGAGCGGCGCCACCCAGGGCGGTCACCAATGCCGCTGAGCCGGCCAAGCCGTCGAGGCCGTCGAAGAGGTTCACGGCGTTCACCGCCACCACGACCACGACGCCGACCATGGCGGCTGCGGTCCATCCCCGTTCGCCTCCCACTCCGAGGGCGAGAAGTGCGCCGGCGACCGCCTCCACCCCGAGGCGCGTGAG
>CBDUEV010000006.1:0-87730 GCA_965366365.1 uncultured Acidimicrobiia bacterium
GGTCCTCCACCACGACACGAGTCTCCGTCCTGCCGAGTAACGTTCCGCCGATGGAACCATCGGGGGACAGGCGACGTCTAGGTGTCATGCGCGCGCGAAGCATCGCCTTGGTGGCTTCCGTCCTCGTGGTTCTCGGGGCCGTCCCGGCTATGGCACAGGAAGCTGTAACGGTCAGCATCGAAGCCGGGATCGACGGCTACGTGGCATCCGATTCCTCCGGTCTGCTCATCGTGGAGATCTCGAGCCCGACTTTGTTGGTCGGGTCGATCGAAACATCGGTCGCCGGATCGTCGAACCAATCGCCGTTGGAGATCGCCGCCGGCGGCCGCAAACTCCTCGAAATCCCCTTCCCCGCCCCTGGCGCCAACGCCACCGCCTTCGTGCAAGTCCTCGACGCCAACGGGGAGCAGATCGTCCGTCAATCCCTCCCGCTTCGAGCCCCCACCGATGCCCTGGTGGTGGGCGTTCTCGAAAGCCCCGGGACGGTCCGTTCGCTGGGCTCGGTCCGCTCGACCCCACTCGGTCTCCCCATCGAACCGGTCACGGTTGCGTTCAGCCACCTCGATCAGCGCCTCAGCGCACTCCCCTACCTCGTGGCGGCCACAGGGACCGTCGCCCAAATGACCGAAGACCAACTCGCGGCGGTCACGGAATGGATCGAGGGAGGCGGACGCATCGTCCTCGACACAGAAGACGCCGCCGCGTTCCCGACGGATTCCACCCAGCTGCTGGGTTCGGCAGCCGTGGGCGTGCTCGGCCAGGGCGAGGTGATCGTTTTGGACGGCGTCGAAACAGCGGACGCCCCCACCTTGGCCGCCGTCCTGCGGGACGTTCCCCGGCCCGAAGCGTCGTTTCTCTCTTTTGGCAGAGGACAGGACGCCAGCTTCCAGCTGGTTGAAGCGGCCAGCTCGAACACCGGGGCTGCCCTACCGGATTTGTCCTGGTTGCTGATGGGTTTGATCGCCTACGTGCTGGCGGTCGGACCGGTCAACCTCTTCGTCCTGCGCAGGCTCGACAAGACCCACCTCACCTGGGTCACCATTCCAGTTCTCTCGGCGATCACCGTCGGTCTCTTCTGGCTGGGTGGCCCCCGCCAGGAGGACGCCACGGCCGTGCTGGCCAGCTCGGTGATCGTCTACGACGGCACCTCCTCCGTCGCCCAATCCGGGGTGGTGGTCGTCGCCAGCAAGGAGGGCGAGTACTCCATGAGCTTCCCGAGTGGGTGGTCGGCGTTCCCCGTCGACTATGCCGGCCAGTTCGGCGGCGGCGGCGGGGGATCGCAGGATGCGATCACCACAATCACCGAGACCGGAGTCGACATCGCCTTCGACCTCCCCAACCTCGGTGCCGGGTCGGCGACTGCCACCTGGACACCGGAGGGCGAAGCTTTCGCCGTCGACGTGGCGATCCAGGAGCGAGACGAACTCGAGTTCACCGTCACCAACCGAACCGACCAGGAGTTTTGGTACTGGGGCGTCGTCTACGGATCCGACGGGGCCAAGGGCACCGGGCGTCTCGATGCCAACAACCCGACCGGCGTCGCCCGGCTCGCCTTGAGTGCCAACGGGGAGAACTTCGAGTCGCCCATCCTGGAAGCCTTCTGGGCGCAGGGCGGCTTCGTCGATGGCAACGACGAGCAGAGTATCTGGCCGCTCACCTACGCGGCCGGAGGTCTCGACTTCGCGCAAGGCAGCACCGACGCCTACGTGTTCGGTTTCACCAAGGATTACGAATTGACCCTCGACGTGGACGGGAAGCCCACAGTGGCCAGCGGACCCACCTTGATCGTGCAACCAATCAACCTCCCGACGCTGGACCTCGACCTCGGAGTTGCCTCGCCCAAGATCCTCGCCATCGAGGGAGCCGACTTCGTCGACGGACACGGGTTCCAGCTCTATGTGGGAGGGGCGGAGGCCGTCTACCTGTCGTACCGGATCCCCCCCGACGTGGAGGAGGTCGAGATTCAGGACATGTGGGGCGGCGGGCTTCAGAAGAACTTCGCGCTGTACGACTGGACCGCCGGTGAGTTCACCGAGATCAATCCCGCCTCCGTCGACCTGGGACCGTTCCGCGGCCCGACAGGCGAGGTGGTGGCTGAGATCACGTCCAACGAATTCAACGAGATCGTGCCCAATGCCATCCAGATGAGGTGGGACCGATGATGGCCGCCCCCGCCCAAGCTCAGCCTTCAGCCGGTTCTGTGATCGTCGAGATGCGGGGCGTGGAAAAGCACTACGGCACGACCACGGCGCTCGGCGGCGCCGACCTCACCATTCGCGAAGGCTCCGTGATGGGGTTGATCGGACCCAACGGCGCCGGGAAGACCACTTCGATGCTGATCATGTCGTCGCTCTTGGCGCGCGATGGTGGGTCGGTGACGGTGGGCGGTCACGATCCCGCCACCGACCCGGCGTCGGTTCGCCGGATCCTCGGTTACATGCCTGACTTCTTCGGCGTATACGAGGGTTTGGAGGCCGCCGAATACCTGGACTTCTTCGGTTCGATCCAAGGGCTCCGCCCCAATGCCCGTCCCCAGGTGGTGGCATCGCTCCTGGACCTGGTCGGGCTGAGCCACAAGGCAGGGGCAGACGTTAACTCGCTCTCACGAGGCATGAAGCAGAGGCTTTCGCTGGCCCGGGCGTTGGTCCATGACCCCCAACTGCTGGTCCTCGACGAGCCGGCCTCCGGGCTGGACCCCCGCGCCAGATTCGACCTACGCGAGCTCATCGCCGAGCTGAGCCGCCTCGGCAAGACCGTGGTCATCTCGTCGCACATCCTCGCCGAGCTTCAGGACATCTGCAGTCACCTCGCCGTGATCGACGAGGGCCAGGTCCTCGCTCAGGGCAGCATCGACGAGATCCGCTCAGCACTCCTCGCCCAGTCGCGAGTCACCGTCCGGGCGGCCGATTCGGACGTGGATTCGGCCGACGCCCTGCTCCGCGGTGAGCCGGGTGTTGCGGATGTCCGAACCGAACGAGGGGTCGTACGTTTCTCTCTCAACGGCGACGACGAGGAGTCGGCCCGGCTCCTCGCCCTCATGTTGAACTCAGGCGTGGCGGTCTACGAATGGCGATTGGAGCGGGCCGGCCTCGAAGAGCTCTTCCTCCAAATCACCAAGGGGACCGAATGATCCGTCACCGCCTCCTCAACCCGCTCGCCGTTCGGGAGCTCCGGACCCGGTTCCACACCACACGCTCCAACTGGTTTGTGTCCACCTGGCTGCTCTCGGCCGGCCTGATCGGATACATGCTCTATGCGCTGGCCGGCTACATCGCCGAGAACTCATTCGGGTTTGGTGGAGGGGGCTCGGTTCTGGCCTCGGCCTACATGGGTCGACTGCTCTACGAGAGCCTGATCGGCCTGCTGCTCACCGGAGTCCTGGTGATCGTGCCGTCCATCGCCGCCGTGTCCATCGTTGGTGAACGGCAGCGACTGACGCTGCCACTCCTGCAGGTTTCACAGCTCGGCCCCTTCCGTCTGGTCGCAGGAAAGCTCGTCTCCGCCCTTGCCTACATGCTGCTCCTGCTGGTGGCGGTCGCCCCCATTCTGTCCGTACCGCTGCTGATCGGCGGAGTCACCATCGTCGACGTTCTCGCCGGTTTGGGCGTCACCGTGGTCGTGGCAGTGGTGGCCGGGGCCATCGGCCTGTGGGTCTCGGCGCGCGCCCAGTCGGTGCCAGGTGCGGTGGGAGGCGCCTACCTGTGGATCTTCGTCCTCGTGATAGGGACAGGCATCCTCGCCGTCGCCGAGGTGAGGCCGTTCCAGCAAGACGAAGGCGAGATCTTCCCGCCCGGCGGCCGGGAGGTGGTCAGCTTGTGGGCGAATCCGTACATGGCCCTCGTCTCCGCCGTGGAGGAACCCGTCGAGGCCAGCGACGGGTTCGGTGGCTTCTTCCTGCCTCCCACCCCGTTCGATCTGGTCACCGAACTCCTCATCCTTCGCCAGAGCGGGAATCGATTCATCGAGCCGGGTTTCGCGGGAGAACCCTTCGCTGCCGACCTCGTCGGGGCCGACGGCGCGCTCAGCGAACCAGCATTCCAGGAGGCGCCGCCCGACGGCCAGAACAGAGGACCGCTGTGGGTTCGGTCCATGATCGTCTACGCCGTCATCATCGGTCTCGCCCTCTGGCGGGCCACGCGACTGGTCAGCGTGCCCAACACGCCCAAACGTCTCATCAGAAAGGGAACGCGGCGAAGAATCGAACCACCCGAGGTCGTCGTGACGCCGCCACCGTTGCCCGAACAGGTGCCCGATGCCGGTACCTGAACCGATCGCCCGCCTGATCTCTGCGGCCCAGCGACGTCTCACGATCATGCTGGCCGGTCACACCTTCTTCTGGATCGTGGGCGTGGTGGCCGCCCTGGCCTCGATCCTGGCCGCACTGGCGCGCCGGATCGTCATCCCGTGGGCGGACCCGGCGATTGCCATCGCCTTTGGTTTGGCGGTGGTGGGCGTCGCCGCCGTGGTGTGGCGGGAGCGACCCACACGGCTGACGGCATCCATCGAGCTCGACAACCGGCTCGACTCGAAGGACCGGATGACCACCGCCGTCGAGCGCCTCGCCTCGGGCGGCCCCCTCACCGATCTCGAGGCGCGCCAGGTGGAGAGCTCAACCGCCTGGGCCACCCAGCGATCGTTGGACGGATTCGGACCGCGGTTCCCGCATAGGACCCTTCCGTGGTTGACCATCCTGGCCGTCGCCTCGGTCCTGGTGCTCACCCTCTTTCCCTCGCCGGCCGACGCCGTCGCCGCGGAGAGAAGAGCCACTGCGGCCATCATCGAAGCCGAGGCCACGGCGCTCGAAGAGACCGCCGAGACCCTTCCGGAGGAGGTCGCCGAGCAGTTGCGAGCCATCGCCGAACGACTACGGGAGGCCCAGACGCTCGAGGCCGCGGTCTCCGAACTGGCCGAGGCGCGCCAAGAACTCGCCGAGACGGCCGATCCGACTGCCCTTCCCAAGAAGACTGCACTGGCCGGTCTCCAGCGTCGACTCGAACAGAACCCGCTGGCCGAGGGCGCTTCCCTGGCCGAGATGATTGCATCACTGGCGGCCAGCCTTCCCGGCGCCACCGAGGAGGAGCGGGCCGATCTGGCCCGCGAACTCGCCGAACGAGCTTCCGATTTCGCCGGGATCGACGAGGAGATGGCCACTCTGCTCGAACAGGCAGCCGCCACCATCCGTGTCGGGGAGGGGGCACAGCAACTCGAACAGCTAGCCGCGGCCGCCGCGGCGGCAGCCGCCGACGCCGCCGAGGGCGATGCCCGGACCAACGCCTCCGCGCGTGTCCGTGACGCACAGCGGGCCCTCTCGAACGCCCAGGCCGCCCAGTCGCAGGGCGCAGGAGCAGGCCAGGGGGAAGGCGAAGGCCAGGGACAAGGTCAGGGCCAAGGACAGGGACAAGGTGAGGGCGAAGGACAAGGTGAGGGCCAAGGACAAGGTCAGGGCCAAGGACAAGGTCAGGGACAGGGCGCCGGCGGGCAGGTGACGGGCGGCAACACCTCCGGTGGCGGAGGAAACGCCGGTGGGCCTGTCACCGGTGGCAGCGGAACCGGGGGACTCGGACGAGGCGGATTCGGTGACAACGACGCCCCGGAGAACCCGATGAGGGGCGAGATCGTCGACCCGTCCGCCGTCGCTTCCTCCGAGGAGGTGCGGGTCGACGTGAACGGAAACCTCTTGGGCGACACCGTCGGAACGGCCGAGGGGGCAGGGCTGCCCAACCTACCCACCGTGCCGTACCAGGACCTCTTCACCGAATACCAGCAGGCGGCATTGGAATCGCTCGACGCGCTCTCCGTACCTCCTGCCCTCCGCCAGATCGTCAGCAACTATTTCACGGAGTTGGAGCCATGACACCAGAAGAATTCTCGGATCGCGTCGCGGCGGTCAGCAACGAAGTCGGCAAGGTGATCGTCGGACAAACCGACCTCGTGCAGGCATCCCTCATGGCGGTCCTGTGTGAAGGGCATGTGCTGCTGGAGGGTGTCCCGGGGCTGGGCAAGACCCGCCTCCTGCAGACCCTCGGGTCGGTGCTCGACGTGGCTTTTGGTCGGGTCCAGTTCACGCCCGACCTCATGCCGGCGGACATCCTCGGCACCAACGTGCTGGCGGGAGGCAGATTCGAATTCCACCGAGGGCCGATCTTCGCCAATCTCGTCCTGGCCGATGAAATCAACCGCGCCACCCCCAAGACACAATCCGCCTTGCTCGAAGCGATGCAGGAACGCCGGGTCACTCTGGCCGGAGTCACCCACGAACTCCCCCGTCCCTTCTTCGTGATGGCCACCCAGAACCCGATCGAGATGGAGGGCACCTACCCGCTGCCCGAGGCGCAACTCGACCGCTTTCTCTTCAAAGTGATCGTCGAATTCCCTTCCGGAGACGACCTCGTCGAGATCGTCAAACGCACCACCACCGGCCACGATGCCGCCACCGAGGCAGTCGTCGATGCTCCCACCCTCACCGAGATGGGAGACCTCGTGCGGGGCCTTCCGGCCGCCGAGCACGTGCTGCGCTACGTGGCGACCCTCGTCGAGGCGACTCACCCGACGTCGGCCCTCGCCCCCGACCTGGTGCGGCGATACGTCCGTTTCGGCGCCAGCCCGCGCGGCGCTCAAGCCCTGGTTCTCGGCGGGAAGGCGAACGCTCTCATGGATCGAAGGCTCAATCTGGCGGCCGCCGATGTGCGCTCCGTGGCCCACTACGCCCTGCGCCATCGGCTCGTGATCGGCTACGAAGCGATCGCCGACGGGGTGACTCCCGACCAACTGGTCGACAGCGTGCTCGAAGCGCATCCGCAACCGGCGGCCGAATAGGTGGCCTCCTCGGCGTCGAGTTCCTGATGCTGCTCGAGCCGGAGCTGCGCGGCCGCCTCGAGCGCCTCTCCCTGCGGTCCCGACGACGGGTACGGGGCATGTGGTCCGGCGCCCACGCCTCCACCCAGCACGGTGATTCCATGGACTTCGCCGACTACCGCGAGTACACCCCAGGCGACGACTTCCGACGGATCGACCACGCTTTGTGGGCGCGCCTCGGCGTGGTGCTGGTGAGGCTCTTCGAGGCGGAGGATGAGTTGCCGGTGCGATTGGTGATCGATCGATCGGCCTCGATGGAGTTCGGCGGGAAACTCGACTCCGCCAAGCGGCTTGCCGCCATGGTGTCGTATCTGGCCCTGGCCGGTGGAGATCGGATCTTCCCGTACACCACCCCCGGCGAGGGCGGCCGCCCGCTTCTCCCCGCCCCGCCGGCACGGCACCTCGGCGCCTGGCCGCGTTTGGAGGGATGGCTGGAAGGGCTCCAGCCAGAAGGCCAGGACCGGTTGGGGTCGGCGGCGCTGGAGATTGCCGGGCAAGGCTCCACGCGGGGCCCGGTGGTGGTGATCTCCGACCTGCTCAGCCGTGAATGGGAGTCCGCCCTGGGTGCCCTCGGAGCGGCCGGAGGGGGCTTGATCCTCCAGGTGCTCGCCCCCGAAGAACTCGACCCAGACCTCGCCGGCGACCTCCACCTGGTGGACGCCGAGACGGGCTCCACCATCGACATCAGCACGTCGACCGAGACCATGCAGCGCTACCGGGACGGGCTTGACGCCTTCCTCGCCAACGTCGCTGGACGGGCCCGTCGCAACGGTCTCGATCACGTCCTGGTCCCGGCCACGCCGGATGCAGTCACCCGGGCCCTCGACGCCCTCGCCGCCCAGCAGGTCGTCCGGTGAGCTTCCTCGCCCCCGCCGCCTTTGCCCTGGCCGCGCTGGTCGGTCCGCTCGTGGTCCTCTACATGCTGCGGAGCCGGAGGCGCCGGGTCGTGGTTCCCTCCACGATGCTGTGGGAACAGGCCGGGGTCCCCGTCTCTTCGGCCGTGCCGTGGCAGAGGCTCAAGACCACGCCGTTGTTGTGGCTCCAGATCGCTGTGCTGCTCCTCCTGGCGGTGGCTCTGGCCAGACCGTTCATCACCCAGGAATCACTTCTCGGACCGCACACCGTCATCGTGATCGACACCTCTGGCTCGATGGCTATGGGCTCACGATGGGAGGACGCCAGCTCCCGAGCCCTGGGTCTGGCCGAGGACGTCAGCGACGCCAACCTGGTCTCGGTGGTCGAGGCGGGTCCGGCGCCCAGGGTGGTGGTGGCCTTCTCTCGAGATCCAGCTGCCGTGGCGACGGCCATCAACGAGCTACGCCCCACCGGCGGTCTGGAGAACCTGGACCTGGCGCTCCGACTGGCCCGCGGCCTCGAAACGCCGGACCGACCCACGTCGATTCTTCTCCTCACCGACGGCGGACCCGAAGGCACGACGCTCGCTGCGGAGCCCATCCTCGGCGCCCAGCAGCTCCGCTTCGACGACCTCGAAGACAACGTCGGGATTTCGGCGTTCTCGACGGAGCCGTCCAGCGAGGGAGAGCTCCGGCTGTTCCTGGAACTCTCCAACTGGAGCGAGGAGGAACGCACCGCTCGGGTAGAAATCACCATCAACGACCTCCCTGCCCTGATCACCCCTGTCCCGATGGGTCGGCTGGGGAGGGGAAGGGCCACCATCCCCATCGATGCAGAACCAGGGGACGTGGTCCGGGCGGCCATCGTCGACTCGGCCGACGGCAACACTCTCGACGATGTCGCCGTCCTCACCGTGCCCGTCCCCCGGGCCACCACGGTGGCTTTGACCGGAGAGGGATCGGCGTTCCTCGACGCATTGATCCGTTCCCTACCCGACTTCGTGCCGACTGTCGACGACGGAGACATCATGATCATGGATGGCGCCACCGGCGGTGTCTTCGACCGACCGATGTGGATGATCGCGCCTGACGATCCGCCCGAGGGCATCGTCGTCACGGGTGCCGTTCAGAATGCCGTCGTGACGTTCCAGCAGCCGGGCGAGCCCTTGCTGGATGACCTCGACATGGCAGAACTGGTGGTCGGAGAAGCGCAGACCGTCGAAGCCTTTGGCTGGCTGCCGCTCGTCAAGGCAGGCGACGTACCGCTCGTGCTCCTCGGGGAGGTGGGTGGACACCGCACGATCTACTTCACCTTTGATCTCACCGAGTCCAACCTGCCGGTGCTGGTCTCCTTTCCGATACTCGGCTCTCGGATCCTCGAGTATCTGGCCGGGGCCAACGCGGCCAGTGTCGTCGTCGAGGCAGCAGGACAACCCATTCCCCTCGCTCCTCCGGCAGGATCCGAGAGCCGGGTGGTCACCCCGGACGGCGAAACGGTGCCGGTGCCCGCAGGGGCCACCGTCTTCTCGGATACGGGTCAGCCCGGTCTCTATCGGATCCACTACGTCGACGCCGAGGGCGCCGTCAGCGACGGACCGGTGGCGATCAGGGCTTTCGTCCCGAGCGAATCGGCCGGCGATTTCCGTACCATCGCCGTTACTCCGTCCGCCGAGGTGGAAGCGGATCGGGGCACCCTCGTTCAGGAGTGGGCTGTGTGGTTTCTGGCCAGCGTGCTGACGCTCCTCCTCCTCGAATGGTGGGTCGGCCACCGCCGCCCCGTCCGCACCCGGGAGGTCCCGGCTTGAGATTCGTCAACCTCTGGTGGCTGGTGCTGATTCCGCTGGTGTGGGCCGTGGTGGTGCTCGTCTCCCGTCTCGGGACACGCACCGTTCCGGTCCGCCAACACCGGTGGGCCGTGGGAGTTCGACTGGTGGTGGTCAGTCTGCTCGTCCTCGCTCTTTCGGGGCCGCTCCTCGTCCGCCCCGTCGATACGAACGCGGTGTTCTTCGTCGTCGACCGGTCCGCATCGATCCCCAGCGAGGCTCGCCTGGCCCAGGACGAATACCTGAACGAAGCACTGGACGGGGCCGCCCCGGGCACGGTGTCGGGGGTCCTGGTCTTCGGCGCAGAGAGCCGGGTGGATGCGCCTCTGCGAGCCGATCGGGCGTCTTCTGCCATCGCCACCGTCGTCGACGCCTCCGCCACGGACCTCGCCTCCGCCTTGCGCGCCGTCGGGGCACTGCTCCCCTCCGAGGGATCCCGCCGCGTCGTCGTTCTGACCGACAGCGTCCCGACGGTGGGTGACGCCCGCTTGGCGGCCGGGGAGTTGGCCGAGCGCGATATCGCCGTCGATGTCGTCCGCGTCGAAACCGGACGTGGCGCCGACGTACTCGTCGAGGCGATCGACTTGCCTCCCTCGGTCCGAGAAGGCGATACGGTCACGGCAACCATTCGTGTGCGGTCGAACGTAGCCACATCCGCCGACTTGACGGTCACCGGCAGCTCCGGCGTGGTCATCCAGGTCCCCGCCGATCTCGTGCCCGGCCGGAACGAGGTGGAGGTGTCCATCCCGGCGGAGGAATCCGGGGTACTGGTGGTGGAGGCTCGGGTGGCGACCGACGACGACACGCGACCGGAGAACAACACCGCCGAGGGTCTCACCCGGGTCCTGGGCCCGGCCAACGTCCTCCTCGTCGAGGGTCGCCTCGGGGAGGCCGCCCAACTCGCTGACGCCCTGGCGGCGGGAGGAGTCAACGTCGAGATCTCCACGGCCATCCCCGACGAAGGGGCCCTGCTCCGCTATGACGCCCTCCTCCTGGTCAACGTCCCCGCCCCGGACGATCCCACCGCAGCGGCGGTGGCCTCCTACGTCGAAGATCTCGGTCGCGGGTTGGTGGTGGTGGGCGGAGATCAAGCCTTCGGGATGGGTGGGTATGGAACCTCGCCCCTCGAGTCTGTGCTTCCGGTCCGCTCCAACCCCGAGGACCTGGTGCGACGCCAACCCGTTGCGGAGGTGCTCGTGATCGACACATCGGGGTCGATGGGCGCCTGCCACTGCGACGGAACAACGTCGGCCGAAGGAGGCGTCAACAAGACCGACCTGAGCCGGGCGGGGGCATCACAGGCCATCGGAGCGTTGGAGGACACCGATCTGGTGGGGGTGGTGGCTGTGTCGTCGGGCGTGGACTGGGTGATCCCGCTGGCGCCAAAACCATCCGAGGCGGCCACCAACGAAGCCCTCGGCGGTCTCCTCGCCGACGGCAACACCGAGATCGCCAACGGTCTCCAGGCCGCCCTCGACGAACTGAGCGGGGTCGACGATGCCTTGCGGCACATCGTGCTCTTCACCGACGGATGGGACCCGAACGAAAACGGGCTACTTCCCCTAGCCAGGGAGATCGCCGACGCCGGAATCACTCTTTCCGTCCTGGGTACCGGAGAAGGGCCGGGGTCGACGCTGCAACGAATGGCTGCCGTGGGGGGTGGCCGATACTACCCCGGGACGGATCTCGGGAGTATCCCCGAGATCTTCGTCGAGGAGACCCTCACCGTTTCCCGAAACCTGATCGAAGAAGGCGTGTTCGCGCCGATCCTCGCCAGCCGCTCGCAGGTGACGGCCGAACTCGCCGCCGCACCGCCTTTGTATGGTTATGTGCTGACAAAACCCAAAGGCACTGCGTCACTCCCGTTGCTGGTCGGCCAGGATGACCCTCTGCTCGCCACGTGGCAGCGGGGTCTGGGCAGGGCCACTGCGTGGACCTCGGATGCCACCACCCGCTGGTCGGCGGACTGGACGGGTTGGGATGGATACGTGTCGTTCTGGGGGGCCGTGCTGCGCGACGTCCTCCCCGCCACGCTCGACATCCCCCCGGAGGTGCGAGTCAATGAGGGAACCCTGGAGATCGGCTTCGACGCCGGAGAGATTCCTCTGGACGCATCGGCCGTGGCACGGGTGCGACGCCCCGACGGCGAATTGAGCCTCGTGCCTCTCCAGCGGACAGGTGCTTCCACCTTCGCCGGGACCGCCGACGCTCCGTCCCCGGGTGCGTATTGGGTCTCGGTGACGGTCGACGGTGCTGGCGGGACTCTGATGTCCGCCTCGTCGGGGGCCATCTCGAGCTACGAAGAGGAATTCGCGTTTCGAGACCCGGACGAAACGCTCGCCGGCGACCTGACCGAGATCACCGGGGGCCGAATCGATCCGCCCGCCTCGGAAGCCTTCGCTCCCGCCCCGAAAGTGGGAGGAGCAGAGACCCCGGTGTGGCCGTGGCTGACCACGCTGGCCATGGTGCTCTTCCTGGTCGACGTGGCTCTCCGCCGTCTGGTCTTTTCCGCCGGAGACGGCGAGGTTTGGCGTGCAGTCGTCAGACATCCGACCGCTCCTCTCCCGGAAGTGGACCCTTCTACCGGCGAAATCAGCCAGGCTCCCCCGGCCGGTCCGGCGCCGGAGGCCGAAACGGTGGGCCACCTTCTCCGCAGAAAGAACCGGTGACCCTGACCACATAGGGCCGGCCGGAACACCGGGTGCCGGCTGCCCGCCCCGACGAGGCCCGCCCTGAGGGCGACTGACCCCGACAACGAGGTATCGTGGGTTGATGCTCATCGGTGCCCACGTCGGAACCTCCGACCCTCTCGCTTCCGCCGCCGCCCGTGACGCCGACCTCGTCCAAGTTTTCCTCTCGAACCCTCAGTCGTGGAAGAAACCCACACCGCGGAACGACGTCGAGGCCCTCCTCGCCGCCGACGTCGGCATCTATGTTCATGCGCCCTATCTCATCAATCTGGTGTCCGGTAACAACCGGGTCAGGATTCCCAGCCGCAAGATCCTCCAGGATTCGGCGGATGCGGCATCGGCCATCGGCGCCCGGGGCCTGATCGTTCACGGCGGCCACATGACCGGCGATGACCCCGATCCCGAGGAAGAGGGCTTCGATCGCTGGCGCAAGGCTCTCGAGGCGGTTGAAACCGATGTTCCGATCCTCATCGAGAACACAGCCGGAGGCACCGTAGCCATGGCTCGGGACGTGGAAGTGATCGGACGCCTTTGGGACGCCATCGGACATCTCGGGCCCGGCTTCTGCCTCGACACCTGCCACGCCTGGGCGGCCGGACAGGAGTTCGACGGGTTGGTGGACCGCGTGGTGGCGGCCACAGGGCGCATCGACCTCGTCCACTGCAACGACTCCAAAGACCCGTTCGACAGCCGGAGGGACCGACACCAGAACCTCGGTCACGGACAGATCCCACCTGACGCTCTCTTGGAGGTCGTTCGGGCCGCCGACGCACCGGTCATCGTGGAGACACCGGGCGGAGCGGACGAACAAAGTGCCGATATCGCCTGGCTGCGAGAAGAGCTCTAGGCGCCGATCATTCCTCGGCCGCCTGGTCCCCCAGCAGCGAGGTGGAGCCCGTCACCATTCCCACCCGGCGCGCTGAGTCGAACTCGGTCAGCACCTCGGCGGGCGTCCTGTCCCAGCCCGAGACGTCGATGGCGAGAGTGAAGTCATCGGTCCATCGAGCGGCCCACGGGTGTTCGGGCAGCAGGCCACGATCAAAGATGGTCAACACAAGGGCCGACCGCTCCGTACCGTGCTCGGCCAGGGTCCCGAGTCGCAAATCGTCGATGTCCTGCCAGGGCACTCGAACCGACCCGCGAAACGGACCGCCGAGGCCGATTTCGAGTCCTGACTCGTCGATCGTGAGGATTCGGCGCGGAAAGAGGAGCTCTCGAAGACCCCACACGAGAGCCGTCGACCCGACGAGCCCGAAGAACGAAGCCCACACGAGGTCGCGTGGCTCGAAAGGATCCAGCTCCGCCGGGTAGATGAGCTCTCCGAAGGCGGTGAAGAGGTTTGCGCCGGTCAGGAAGTCGTACATGGCCGCCATCAGAGGAACCCCGACGAGGGCGACGAGGAAGGGTTGGATTGCTCGTCGACGGACGGAGAATCGTTTGTCTTTCATTCCAGGCCCATTTCCGCCGGTGTCAAGACGGCACGGAACGGAATGCCGCGCCTTCCCATCTCGGCTCCCACCACTCCGTCACTCCGATCGACCAGACATATCACCTCTTGGACAGCCAACCCCTCCGCCTCGGCGGCCTCGAGGGCCTCGATGATGGCTCCCCCGGTCGTCGTGGTGTCCTCCACGATCGAGACCACCTCGCCGGCCCGGACGGGACCGGCCAGTCGACCGCCAGTACCGTGCGCCTTGGCTGTCTTGCGGATCGAAAAGGCACGGAGGGGCCGGCCCGCCTCACTGGCGGCGATGGCAGCCGCCAGGGCGACGGGATCGGCGCCCATCGTCAAGCCGCCCACCGCCACCGAGTCGGGATGCACCAGGGGGGCGAACGCCGCGCCGACCAGACGCGCTCCCTCGCCGTCGAGCGTGGTCTGGCGGGCATCCATGTACCAGCTCGATACGGCGCCGGACCGGAGCGTGAAGGGCCCGTCGGTACGGACGGCGTGGGCCATGAGGTGCTCCTTGAGCGCCCCCACGGCTTCGAAAGATTTCTCGGAAAAAGTACTCAAGTGTTCAGACCCCACGACCGATACAGAGCATGTAACACGATTTAGCCTCCCGTGTTAGCCCGACCATAGCGACCGCCCCGCCCAGGGCGGTTGCTTGTTTAACGGCTGCCACCCGACCGCCCCCACTAGCGTGAGCGCCATGGAGATCGTCCTCATTCGCCACGCCCAACCCGCCTGGTCCCACGAAGGCTTGGCGGTGACGAACCCGGGCTTGACGCCCCTCGGGCTGCGGCAGGCGAACCGCCTCATCGGGCCCGCCCAAGAGTGGAGGCAGGACGGAAGCGGCGGCGACTCGCTCATCATGGCGTCCACGATGGCACGATCCCGTCAGACTGCCATTCCGGTGGGCGCCGGCGCCAACCTCCGGGTTGTCCACCATCCCTGGCTGGAGGAGATCCGACCTCCTGACCACTGGCACGGCCAACCCACCGAATACATCGACGACCTGTTTTCAGGGGCGCTGACGCGCCCTCCAGAGCAGTGGTGGGATGGATTCGACGGCGGCGAGAGCTTTCGAGATTTCCATCAGAGGGTCACCGGCGGTTTCCTCGCTGCTGCCGCCCACGTGGGACTCACGAGATCCGACCTCCACGAACAGCTTTGGGAGCTTCCCGAGTCGGGTCCCGATCGATTGGTGTTGGTCGCCCACGGCGGTACCAACGCAGTACTCCTCGGTCTCCTCCTCGGTCTCGAAACCGTCCCCTGGGAGTGGGAGAGGTTCTTCTTCACCCACGCATCCATCACCCGAATCGCCGCGACACCCATCGGCAGCGCCCATACCTTCAGTCTTCGCCGCTTCTCCGACACCGCCCACCTCGGTGTCGACGAGGTCACAGCCTGACTGTCTCCTCTCGCTTCGCTTGATCGAGGCGAATACCATGCCGGGCGATGTCGGCCATCCCCCACCGCCGGATAGAACACGTTGTCGCCGTGTTCGCCGTCGTGGTCGCCATCGGCCTCTACCTCGTTCTGCGGGACCCGATCGGAGAACCGGCCGTCTCCGTCTCGATCATCCCCATCGCCGTCATCGCGGCCACCTACGGCACGAAAGCCGGCCTGCTCGCTTCAGCCATCGCCTTCCCCTTCAATACTTTCATCCTCGAGGCCATCGTTGGTGAGGCGGCAACGGCAAGCGGCACGGTCACCTCTTCTCTGATCTCGGTTTCGCTGTTCGGTGTCGCCTGGTTGTTCGGCCGCTTTCACCTCCTACGCCAACGTCTCGCCGAGCAGACTCATCTGCGTGCCAAGGCTGAGACCGCTCTCCGCCTCAGCGAGGCACGGTTGCACGGCTTCCTGAACGCCACGCCGGACATCATCTTCCGTCTGGGCCCGGGCGGTCGACTTCTCGAGCTGTATGGGGCCCAGCATCTCATGGACGAACCACCGCCCAAAGAGGAGCTCTTGTTCCGGACCCTCGACGAGATGCTCCCTGCCGAGGCAGCCCAAAGAATCGTCGACGAGGCCGCCCTGGTCCGCGAAGGGGCGAAACGGAGCCTCTCGATTTCCTTGCCCGGAGTCGAGCGAACTGACCACCTCGAACTGAGCCTCGCTCCCTTCGGCGAGCGGGATGTCGTCGTGATCGCCCGCAGAACCGGCCAGGCGTCGGAGACGCGCTAGACGGCGGTCCCTTGCGGCAAGGTCGGTTACTCTGCCGCCGATGCCCGAGTTCACCTGCCAGAAGTGTCAGACCTCCTTTTCGCTGCCAGAAGCCGTCCTCGACCGCTACCCGGGCTGGACCCCTCAGCACTGTCGCTCCTGTCGAGACGGCGGGGGCTCCGGGTCAAAACCGGCCACGGGCAAGAAGACCAAGAGAACCCGAACCGCCACGGCAGCCGAAAACCTGACCGTCACCGAGGTCCTGGCTCGCTACACCGACGGCCCCGATACCGGCGTCTTCACGGATGGCAGCTCTGTTCCCAACCCGGGGCCGGGTGGCTGGGGAGCGGTGTACACCGTCGACGGGGAGATCGTCGCTCAGGACTATGGGCACGATCCGGATACCACGAACAACCGGATGGAGCTCTTTGCTCTCATCAAAGGCGTGGAACTGGTCCCTCCCGGCACGCCCGCAACGATCTACACCGACAGCAATCTCGCCGTCCAGACCATCAATCAATGGGCGAAGGGTTGGGAACGCAACGGCTGGAAGAGGAAGACCGGTCCGATCAAGAACCTGGAACTCGTGAAGGAGCTCTACGGCAAGGTGAAGGCGCGGCCCGAACTCTCCCTCGAATGGGTGCAGGCACACGCCGGCAACCGGTGGAACGAGTATGCCGACGCGCTGAGCACCGCGTGGCAGCGCGAAGAACTCTGACCTCCATCGACGGCGGGCCGTCCGGCGGGTCTACTTCCCGAACCGCCGCTCTCGCCGGGCAAAGTCCCGCAGTGATCGGAGGAAATCCACCCGGCGGAAGGCTGGCCAGTACACGTCCACGAACGAGAACTCCGCGTAGGCCGATTGCCAGAGAAGGAAGCCGGACAGGCGCGATTCGCCCGACGTGCGAATGATGAGGTCGGCGTCGGGGAGGTCCGCCAGGTACATGTGGGAGGCCAGCGAGTCGAGGTCGATTCGGTTGGCGAGTTCCTGACCTGTCAACCCGGCGGCCGAGAGGCCGCTGACGAGTTCCTTGACCGCGTCGGCGATCTCTTCTCGACCTCCATACCCCATGGCGATATTGAGACGACGGCTCCCTACCGGCCGGGCCGTCACCATCTGCTTGGCAGCCGAGACCAGCTTCGCCGGCAGGAGGTCCAGGCTCCCGATCACCCGAATAGCCATGTCGTGGCGTTCCGCCAGGGCGGGTAGCCGGCCGAACAACTCGATCAGCACGTCGAAATAGGGCTCGAGTTCTTCAGCCGGCCGGGTGAGGTTCTGGGTAGACAGCACCCACCCGGTGATGGTGCTGATCTCGAGATCTTCCGCCCAACCGAGGAACTCCTCGAACTTCCTCATCCCCGCTCGGTAGGAAGCCTTGTAGTCCGGCAGACCGGCCGCGCGGGCGTAGCGACGGTGTCCATCCAGGATGATGCCGATGTGAGCCGGGAGGGGGCCATCGGCCAGTTCGCTCTCCAGGCGCTGTTCGTAGAGCCGGTAGAGCGGTGCTGTCATTTTGGATCGTACTGACATGCAAACCCTCCATCCCCATCGTACCCAACGTCGATCTGTCGGTCATCGTTCCTGTTCGTGCGAAGACGATCCGCCCTGGCGTATACTCCCCCCTGTATTCAATCGCATTCCGAGGACCCATGTTCAAGAATGTCTCTCCCACCAAGGCCCATGAGGCTGTCGTCGCCGACGCCGGAATACTCATCGACGTGCGGCGCAAGGATGAATGGCGGGCCGGTCGGTCGCCGCTCGCCACCCATATCTCTCTGGACTCACTCCCCAATCGCACTGCCCGCCTGGAGGGTCAGACCGTCTATGTCCTCTGCCGAAGCGGGAATCGAAGTGGCCGAGCGGCGCGCTATCTGCGCAGCCAGGGAATCGCGGCGTACAACGTGTCGGGCGGCATGAACCGGTGGAGACGCCAGGGGCTGGCCTTGGTCGATCACAAGGGTCGACCCGGAACGGTCATCTGAAGGAGCGCTCAGCGCGCCAGTGCGTCAGGCATCACGACGTGCTTGGCCCGTAGATACTCCCCCAAGGTCTTGGCTTGCGGGTCGAGCCGTGTCGAGGAGGCCACTCCTTCGCCAAGCAAACCCACGACCACGAAGTTGAGCGCCCACACGTTGGGGAACTCATGGCGGATCACCTCGAGGGTGGCGGTTTCCGGAAGTAGCTCCCGGAACCGCTCGACGGTGAGGAACTCCGCCAACCAGGTGTACCCCTCGGCATTCTCAGCCCAGACCCCCACGTTGGCGTTGCCTCCCTTATCTCCCGACCTTGCGCCGAAAGCGTCCCCGAGGGGGCGCATGGAAGCCGGCCCACCGACCGGGGCGGGAAGCGGATGCTCGGGCTCGCCGATTTCGAACGGATCGGCGACGGTCATGGGTACCGAGACGGCCTCGCCGTCGATCGTGACCCTCTGGTCGAGGCTTTCCGCAGCCACCGTGGTGGGCCAGTACACCGCATACGGAGAGGCTTCGCCCGGCGGACTCGTCAAGGCGAAACCCGGGTAATTGGCGAGCACCAGTTCGACGGCGGCAGACGAGAACGCCCGCCCGACCTTGGCGCGGTCGGGGTCCTTTACGGTGATGCGCAACTCGGTGATCGCTTCGACGTTGGACGCAGGGTCGGGGTGCTCTTTGCCGAGAAGCTGAACATCCGTCTCGGCGTATTGCTCTCTGCCGCCGGTCGCCAACCACAGGGCCTTCTCGGCGGCGGCGGCCTTGGACTCGGTGGCCAGGCCGGGCACCAACAGACCCATCGAGTTGCGGAAACCACCCAGGTAGTTGAGCGCCACCTTGGTGGTCGAAGGGGGTGCCTCGCCGCGCACCCCGGACACGAGCACCCGATCGTCACCCTCGTCGGTCAGGGAAATGGTGTCGAAACGAGCGGTGACGTCGGGGTTGAGGTAGTGACGGTCCCCGATCTCATAGAGCAGTTGGGCGGTCACCGTTCCCGTCGAGACCAGTCCTCCGGTGCCGCGATGTTTGGTGATGACGCTCGATCCATCGGATCGGATCTCGGCGATCGGGAAGCCAAGACGTTCGAGTCCCGGCACCTCCTCGAAGAAGGCGTAGTTTCCCCCACAGCACTGGGTTCCACACTCGATGATGTGACCGGCCACCAGCGCCCCGGCGAGGGCGTCCCAATCCCGGCGGCCCCACCCGTGGTGCCAGATGGCCGGACCCATCACGACGGCCGCGTCGGTGACACGACCCGTCACGACGATGTCGGCGCCGCGGGTCAATCCCTCGACGATTCCCCATGATCCGAGATAGGCGTTGGCGGTGACCGGCTGGACCGACCGATCAGCGAGCGTTTCCCCGGTGTCGAGATGGGTGAGGGGGTTGCCCTGGCGTTGATACTCGTCGAGCCGGTCGAGGATGTCGTCGCCGTCGACGACGGCGATCGCCGGCTCGAGACCGAGGCGCTGTGCGATGGCGGCCAGCTGCGTGGCCAGCCCGTGCGGGTTGAGGCCCCCGGCGTTGGTCACGACCTTGATCCCCCGCTCCAGGCACGTGCCCATCACGTCTTCCATCTGGCGGAGAAACGTGGTGGCGTACCCACTCCCGGGTTCCTTGGTCCGGTTCCTCCACAGGATTGCCATGGTCAGCTCAGCGAGATAGTCCCCGGTGAGCACATCGATCGGTCCGTCTTCGATCATCTCCCGGGCAGCCGTCACCCGATCGCCGTAGAACCCGGAGCAGTTGGCGATCCGGATCACATCTCCCATGGAGGCTCCCTTTGTCGGCCTGGCGACCAGGCTAGGGGTTGGATCGACCAGAATGGGCGGATGTCCAACGCAGAGTTTCTCGCCTCGCACACTTCGGAGATCACCCTCGACGACGGCAAGCGGGTGGTGGTTCGGCCGATCGGGCCCGACGACCGGCAGCGACTCCGCGAAGGTTTGGCCAAGGCAAGCGCCCACAGCCGCTATTTGCGGTTTCTGCGTCCCGTCGAGGAACTCTCCGAACGGGAGGAGGGCTATCTCGTCAACATCGACTATCGAGATCACTTCGCATGGGCGGCGCTCGCCGCCGACGAGCCCGGCCAGCCCGGGCTCGGGGTGGCCCGCTACGTCCGCCAGGAGGACGATCCCGACGCCGCCGAGGCCGCCCTCATCGTCATCGACGAGGCCCAAGGCATGGGAATCGGAACGCTGCTCATCCGACTGCTGGCCGAGAGTGCTCAGGCGAACGGGATCAAGCGCTTCACCGGGTACGTATCGGCGGAAAACCGCCCGGTGGTCGAGGCGCTGACCAACACCGGCGCCATTCTGGAGAGAGAAGACAGCCACTTCAAGCTGACCGTGGACCTCCCCTTTCCCGACGAGCTCTTCCGGGGAAGCATTCTTCGTGAGACGTTGAGGGCCATTGCGGCGGGCCAGGGCGCCCAGCCCGCAGCCAGCGGGTCCGCGACCGACTCGCCCGAGTGATCGCTCTCAGGCGGTGGCTGCCTCTACGTCGTCGATGCTGGTCGGGAGTTCGGCGGTGAGGTTTTCGGCCTCCGTATCGCCCATGAGAAGGTCGTCCTCGATCCGGATTCCGATTCCCCGAAATGCTTCCGGGATCGACCACTCGACCTTGGGTTGCGATGCCTTCTCCTCGGCCTCCAGCTTGCGAGCAGCTTCCCAGCCGAGGGTGTAGCGCCGCTCCATCACGGCGTCGAGGTCGTATTCGACCAGAGCGAACTCCGCCTTCTCTCGGTGCGGATCGACATAGACGCCCGGCTCAACCGTGAACGACATTCCCGGCTCGAGGAGACGAGCTTCGCCTACCACACGTTGACTGCCCGCGTCGTGCACATCCATCCCCAGCCAGTGGCCCGTGCCGTGCATGAAGTACTGGCGGTAGTGGTGCATGGCCAGGGACTCGTCGACACTCCGGGGAAGCAGGCCCAGCTCGGTCAAGCCCTCGGTGACCACCCGTTTGGCCGTTTCGTGCATCCGGTCGTACGGCGCCCCCACCCTGGCTTCCCCAATGGCCGCTCGGTGGGCAGCCAAAACGACCTCATAGAGGGCGCGTTGGGGGCCCGTGAAGCGTCCGTTCACCGGAAAGGTCCGGGTGATGTCGGCCGAGAAGTAGCCGTATTCCGCAGCCGCGTCGATCAGGAGGAGGTCGCCGTCCATCATCTGCCGATCATTCTCCGTGTAGTGCAGAACGCAGGCGTTGGGCCCCGAAGCGACGATCGATGGGTAGCCGTTTCGCGGCGATCCTTCATTCCGGAACACGAACTCCATGGCGGCTTGGGATTGGTATTCCCACATCCCCGCCTGGGTAGCCTCCATGGCGGCGGCGTGGCCGGCCATCGAGATCTCTGCCGCACGTCGGAGCAGCGCGGCCTCCGCCTCAGACTTGCGAAGGCGCAATTCGGCAAGGAGCGGGGTCGGGTCGACCACGGTATGCGGAACGACTCGCCCAAAGCGGTCCTCGAGGGCCGAGAGCCCCCTCACCTTTCCCAGCACGTCGTCGTCCAGCCTGCCGCCCCCTCGGTAGTAGAGCCGCTGACGGCCGACGAGATGATCGGCGAGCTTGCCACCCAACTCGGAAACGGGATAGGCGGCATCGGCCCCGTAGTCGGTGACCGCTCCTTCGACCCCACTGCGGTGTCCGTTCCAGATCTCCATTTCCGGGTCTCGTGGACGGACGAAGAGCACATACGGCTCGGTGGGGTGGGCGGGATCGATGATCGCCACCGCGTCGGGCTCGTCGAAGCCGGTGAGGAAGAAGAAGTCGGAGTCCTGGCGAAACTCGAAGTCGACATCATGGTTCCGGGGGCTTTCGCACGCCCCGGGGATGATGGCCACGGCCCCTTCGAGGGCTTCGGCAAATCGGGTTCTCCGAGCGAGGTACTGATCCATGAGCGCCAGGCTACCGGATACCCGCGGCGGCCCGTTCAACCGTCTCGCAGAGCCACATCCAGAAAGAGCGGATAGTGGTCCGAGCCGAGATCGGGCCCTAGCCAGCGGCGCACGGTGACCCACTCCTCGGTCACGACGGCATGGTCGATCGGTATGGCGAACGGTTCCAGACCGGCCGGCCAGCTGGCCTGAAAGCCGCGGCTTTCGGCGGTGTCCACGACTCCACTGGACGGGAAGGCGTGCGACCAGCGGGTGGCGTTGAAGTCCCCGATGACGATCGCCGGGCCTTCCGCAGCGGTCGCCCACCGTTCGACGTCGCCGAACTGCCTGTCACGGATATCCGAGTAGTACTTCGACACCGGCGCGTAGGCATGGATTCCGAGAATCTGCACCGGTGTTCCTTCGTGCGTCAGGGTGACTTCCACGGCCACTCGCTGATCGGGGCCCAGCACCAGCCCTCGGACCTCGTCGGCTTGCCTCGTGAGAACCGCCGTGCCGAATATCGAACCCTCCCGCCGGGGGAAGCTCAGCTCGAAAGGCACTTCTCCCTCGGCCAGATAGTCTTCCCAGTCGACATTGGCCTCGTGAAGAAAGACGACGTCGGCGTCCGTGTCTCGCAGGAACTCGAGGACCGGTTCCGGGTCGGTGGCGAACCCTTTCACGTTGAAGGAGAGAAGCCGCAGCGGTGTGCCGTGGGACCCGTCTTCCCCCCCGCCGGGCAGAAAGAGCGGAACGACGAGGATCGAGTTGACCGCCAACCCCAAGACCACGAACGCAGTGGCCGCTCTCCGCTCGGTGAAAACGAGCACGGCTGAACCCAGGGCCAAGAACGCCACGTACTGCATCCGAAAATGGGTCAGGAGATCGAGTTGCCACACCCACCGCCCTGCGAACGACGCCAGCGAGACGAGCGCAACGGCTCCGAAGACGAAGGCTAGGACGCCCGACGTCAGGGCGCCGACGGATCCTGCGGGACGGCTCATGCGAGCGCAACGCTACCCGTTCTCCGATCGGTAGCGGTCAGATCCCTGACAACCAATCGCGGATCGCTCGTCCGATCTCGGGTCCGGAGTCCTCCTGGATGAAATGGATTCCCGGCACCGTCACCTCGGTCTGGTTCGGCCATGATCGACAGAACCGGCGCTGGCGGCCGACGAGGACGGAACCAGGGTCGGCGTTGACGAACAGCTTCGGAACCTCCGACGTCGACAGCCATTGGGCGTATTCGGCGACCACCGCGTGGACATCGGCCGGCTCGCCCTCGATCGGAATCTGACGTGGCCAGGTGAGGGTCGGCCTCCTCGCCTCCCCGACTTCGGCGAACGGTCTGCGATATTCGTTCATCTCCTCGGTGGTCAGCTCGCGGAGCACCGATCCAGGAAGCACTCGCTCGACGAAATAGTTCTTCCCGAGGATGAGATCCTCGCCTGCCTCCCCGCGCAGGCCCTCGAAAAACCGGCGCGACGCCTCGGGCCAATCGTCCCAGCTGGCGATCGGTTGGACGATCGCCTCCATGTAGGCGATGCCTTTGACGGCCTCGCGGTGACGGCACGCCCAGTCGAAACCAAGCGCCGAACCCCAGTCGTGGACGACGAGGGTGACCTTTTCGGATACGCCGAGTACCTCGAGCAGAGCATCCAGATAGGTACGGTGATCCTCGAAGGTATACGAGTTGGCTCCGCTCGGCACGAGTTTCCCCGAGTCGCCCATACCGAGGAGGTCCGGAGCGATCAGCCGTCCTCGCCCTTCGAGTTCGGCCATCACATCCCGCCACAGGAATGACGAGGTGGGGTTTCCGTGCAGGAACACGATCGGATCTCCGCGGCCGGATTCGACGTAGGCCATGCGAATGCCGAGAACCTGTTGATACTTCTTACGAATCACGCTGACTCCAACCTGGCGATGGTCTCGAACCTACCCCCACTGACGCTCTATGGGCCGGAGACCCGGCGCCAGGTGGAAGTGCCCCCCTCCCGCGGGGCTCACCTCGGCAGCCATCGGTACCAACGAGGTCTCCAACGGGCGGCCGAGCCGAACCGACACGCAATAGGCTGCAGGCATGGCACGCACCATCGCAACCACCACCCACGTCTCGCGCCAAGCTCTGCTGGAGTTTCTTCGGCCGCGGCACCGGGCCATTCTGTCCACCCTCAAGCAAGGAGGCCGCCCCCAGCTGTCGCCCGTCACGATCGGAGTCGACGACGGCGGAAGGCTGGTCGTGGCGACCTATCCCCAACGCGCCAAGGTCCTCAACATTCGCCGCAACCCGGCGGTCTCGGTCTGCATACTGTCCGACGACTTCGACGGTGCGTGGGTGCAGGTGGACGGTTCGGCGGAGATCCTCGACCTCCCGGATGCTCTGGAGCCGCTGGTCGAATACTTCCGCAACATCGCCGGCGAGCATCCCGATTGGGACGAGTACCGCCATGCCATGGTGAAGCAGGGGAAGGTCCTCATTCGGATCGACATCGAGGAATGGGGTCCGATAGCTCGAGGCGGCTTCCCTCCGGAGCTGGCCGGCGAATAGGGGACGAGAGGGCCTTGCCGTTGGCCGGGCCGACCGTTCGAACCGAAAGGCATTCATGTTGAGAGCGCATACCTATTCGGTGGTCGCCCGCGACCCGGCCAGTGGCGATTTCGGGGTGGCCGTCCAATCACACTGGTTCAACGTCGGGAGAATCGTGCCCTGGGCCCGCGCAGGAATCGGCGCAGTCGCCACCCAATCCATGGTCGAGGTGTCGTACGGGCCCAAGGGCTTGGCGTTGATGGAAGCGGGCAGCTCGGCCTCACATACCCTCTCCACGCTTCTCGCTGCTGACGAAGGGCGCGCCTTGCGACAGGTGGCGATGGTGGACGCCACCGGTGAGGTGGCGGTCCACACCGGTGAGAGCTGTATCGCCGAAGCGGGTCACCTGTCGGGAGACGGCTGGTCGGTGCAAGCCAACATCATGCGGTCCGACGTCGTGATTCCGGCGATGGCCGACGCAATGGGTGCCTCGACAGGCGATTTCGCCGATCGCCTCCTGGCCGCTCTGGTGGCCGCCGAGGCAACCGGCGGAGATCTGCGGGGCAGCCAATCGGCTTCGCTCCTCGTCGTCGCCGAAGGAACGGATGAGCCAAGGCTGGATCTGCGGGTGGACGATCATCCCGACCCCGTTGCCGAGCTGTCGCGTCTGCTCCACGTCGCCAGGGCGTACGATCTCATGAACGAGGGCGACGAGGCCCTCGCCGCAGGCGATCTCGCCGGGGCCGGCCGCGCCTATTCGGCCGCCGCCAGAAGCTCGAAGAACCCGGAGATCCTGTTCTGGCAGGGCCTGGGACTCGTCGAGTCCGGCGAAAGTGCGGCGGGGATGAGGTCGCTTCGCTCGGCGGTGGAGGGCAATCCCGATCTCGGCGAACTGCTTCGGCGTCTGCCGGCAGCCGGGTTGATCGACCCCACCAAGGCGGCCGAACTGCAGGCCGCTCTGGGTCTGAGCTGACCCATTCCGAGCCGGCCACGACGCTGGCCTGACGCCCGCTTGGTTTCCAGTTCGGCACGGAAACCGCCGTCTCCTCCAGAACGTCTCAACGACAGGAAATCTCACTTGGAGGAGAACACCCATGACAGCCCCCTCCCGCTACGCAACCACCGCGTTGCTGGCCCTCGCCCTGTTGCTGGTCGGCTGTTCCGACAGCGCCACGACGACGTCGACCACGTCACCGACCACGCTCCCCTCGTCGACGACTTCCACGGAGGCGCCGACCACTACCGCTCCCTCGACCACCACCACCGCTCCCACCCCAACGACCACGAGCACGAGCACGAGCACGAGCATCGTCACGTCCACTACCTTGCCTGGCGAGCCGATCGACATCGGGCCGGCGGCGGGAGACGAACTGGGCGTGATCGGGGTCGCCCACGACGACGTCCTCAACGTGAGGAAGGCGCCGGGAACCGACCAGCCGATTCTCACCACCCTGGCCCCGACTGCCGACGACGTCATCGCCATGGGTGCGGCGCGGCGACTCCCGTCGTCGATCTGGTACCAAGTCACAGTCAACGGCACCACCGGGTGGGTGAACAGTTCCTACGTTGCCTACCTCGGAACCGTCGACGACGTGACGTCAGCCATCGTGGCCGGCCTAGGGGAAATCCCGACGGCCGACTCGATGCTGGCGCTCGGCACCCTGGTCGCCGAGGCGGTGAGCTCAGACGAGGATCCCATCTCGGTGATCACCGTGACCGTGGCGCCCACCGTCGGGGACCTGGGGGAGATCACCATGGACGTTGTCGGTCTGGGCGACGACTCGGTACGCGGGATCCGACTGCACATCTTCGGAACGCCCGACGGCACCGGCAAGAGCTTCTCCCTCGGGGCCGTCGAACAAACGGAGCTCTGTGGGCGAGGCGTCACATCTGAGGGTCTCTGCGTGTAGCCAAGCTCGGGTTCTGCTTCCCTCCCGCAACGATGCCGGCCACTCGACTGGCCGGCATCGTTGTCTCACATGTTCAGGAGGTCAGAACGAAACGGTCGCCAGATTCGAACAGATTGTCGTGCTCTGTTCGCAAACCTGGTACTCGAAGGTTCCGCTCGTGGCGTCGATCCGGTCCGAGTGGGAGCCGTCATTGCGAGTGGTGGAGACGAGTTGGCTGTCCCGGTAGACGTCGACCCTCGCCCCCGAGGCACCCGTCCACGTCAGGTCTGCCCTGACCCGATTCCGCAGAGCCGTTCCCGCGACGCTCAGGGTGATGGCCGGGCCGTCGCCGACGGTCACCGAGACGGTGTCCGTGCTGGTATTCCCACCAGAGTCGGTCACGGACGCCGAGATCACGTGGGTGCCGTCGCTCAAGGTCGCCGAGAAGCTCCCCCCGGAGCCGATGGCCCCGTCGAGATCGGACGTCCACGACAGGTCGGCCGTCAGGTCTCCGTCCTCGGGGTCGGAGGCCGTACCGGTGAACGAGACCGACGCCCCGGAGGGGAAGGTGGACCCATCGTCCGGCGCAGAGATGGAGAGGCTGGGATCGAGGTCGGAGCCGCCCCCCGTGGCAATCAGGGTGGGGATGAAGCCACCGGCATCCAGGAGACGCTCCTTGACGCCGTCGCCGGAGTTGTCGGTCCAGTCCAGATTCCCGGCGTTCACGACGTCGTCGTAGAGCTGGAACACGTCGGAGGAATCATTCGGATTGTCGGCGCTGGCGAGCAGCGCCAGGGCCCCCGCCACGTGGGGCGAAGCCATCGAGGTACCGCTGATCGTTCCCACCGATCCGAGCTGGACCGGGTAGGTGGAGAGGATGCAGGTGCCGGGAGCGGCGATGCCAACCACGGAGCCGTAGTTCGAGTAATCGGCCAGGGTGTCGTCAGCTCCGGTCCAGCAGTTCGACGAACCGGCTCCGCCTGGCAGACCGTCGAAGTCGGTGAGGGCGCTCACCGTGAGGGTGTTGTCGAAGGAGGCCGGGCTGTAAAACCCCGCATCCGAGGAGTCGTTGCCTGCCGCCACGGCAAAGGCCACTCCCGCTTCCACGGCGCCCTGGATCGCGTCGTACTCCGCCTGGTCGAAGCCGAAGCCACCCAGGCTCATGTTGGCCACCTCGATCGTGTCGGCATTGGCGGCTACCCAATCGATGCCGGCCACGATCCCGGCCGTCGTCCCGAAGCCTCGCCGGTTGAGGACTTTGACGGCCCAGATTCGGGCACCGGGAGCAACTCCAACCACGTAGGCGTCGTTGTCGATGGCTCCGATGGTGCCGGCCACGTGCGTTCCGTGATAGTGGTCGTCATCGCCTCCTGTGGAGCATGTCCCGCGCAAGCAGCTGACGCCGCCCGCCACGTTGAGGTCAGGGTGGTCGAGGTCGACTCCGGTGTCGATCACAGCCACGTCCACATCGACCCGAAAATCGTCCAAGCCGTCGATATCGATATTGGAGTTGGTGTCGGCGAAGATCCGTCTGATTCCTGTCGGCTCGTCCTGCGCCGAGATGCTGTGCACCCGGTCCTCCTGGACGTACGCCACACCCGGCTGGCGGGCGAGTGCGGCGGCCTGCGTGGCTGACAAGGCCATCGAGAATCCGCGCAGGGCGTGCTGGTAGACGAAGCCGACTTCACCGTCGAAGCTCTCTGAGGCGTCGGCGGCAACGGCTGCCACCGACTGCGCCCCGGCCAACGCAGCTACTCCCGAACCGTCGTCGAGTACCACGATATAGGTCTGTTTCTGAGAGTCGGCGGCGGCCCCGGCCGCGGTGACTCCCGTCAGAACCAGGGCAAGGGTCAACAATCCGAAGGTTGCTCTACCAATCAACACCACTCCAAGTGACTAGTCAGAAAGGGGAGTGTAGTGAGGGGTCTCCGAGGCGCAAGCGGTTCTCGGGCGTCAGCTGCCCGGCTCCTCGAGGGAGGCGGCGATGGAGTCCCTCATCCATCGCACCTGCCGGCTGACCTCCGCGAAGGACCCACCCCCGGGCGTGATTCGCCGGTGGACCGACTCGCGTGGATCGAGTAGGGCGAGATCCTCGATCTCGAAACCACTGCTGACGAGATCCTCCCCAGTGGCGTCTGCGAAGGTCTTTCCTTCTTCGGCCAACGTCTTGATCAGACCACCGACCGTTTCGTGCGCCACCCGAAAGGCCACACCTCGCTTCACCAGCGCCTCGGCCAGGTCCAGGGCCGTCACCTCGGGACGCGGAGCGGGAGGATGAAAGGAAGCGGACGCCATCATTGCGCCGAGGGTGTCGAGCGACCCCGCCAAGACGTCGTCCGCATGGAACACCAGTCGCTTGTCCTCCTGGAGGTCGCGGTTGTACGTCAGGGGCAAGCCCTTCTGCAGGGTCAGTACGGCCGCCACGTCACCGATCACGCCGGCCGCTCGACCGCGGACCAGTTCGGCGACATCCGGATTCTTCTTCTGCGGCATGGCCGACGAGCCGGTCGTGAACGAATCCGGAAAGGACACCCAGCCGAACTCGGACGTAGCCCAGAGGATCACCTCTTCGGCGAGTCGCGAAAGGTGCGTCATTGCCTGAGCGCACACGAACACGTACTCGGCGACAAAATCTCGCGAGGCCACGGCGTCCATCGAGTTCACGAAATGCCATCGCCACCCGAGCAGATGCGCCGTGGCGGCCGGGTCGAGAGGCAAGCTGCTTCCTCCCGAGGCTCCGGCCCCGAGTGGCGACACCTCGATCCGGCCGATCGCCGACCCCATCCGCTCCGCGTCGCGTCGCAGCATCTCCCCGTAGGCGAGCAGGTGGTGAGCCAGCGGCACGGCCTGGGCCTGTTGAAGATGGGTGTACGACGGAACCACGGTGTCGCCCACCTCCTCTGCCTTGTCCACCAGATGTGCGGCCATCGTGGCCAGGCGGCGGACCTGCTCTCGACCCGATCGGGACAGGTAGAGCCGAAGGTCCAAGGCGACCTGATCGTTGCGCGACCGGCCCGTGTGGAGTTTCTTGGCAGGGTCACCGATCATCTCCCCCAATCGGCGCTCGGTAGCCGTATGGACGTCCTCGTCGGTCTCCAAGAAGACGAACGTGCCGCGTCGGGCCTCTTCGTAGATCTGTCCGAGCCCCTCGAGGAGCAACCCCGCCTCGCTCTCGGCGAGCAGCTCCTGCTCGGCGAGCATCCCGACGTGCGCCATCGACCCGCGGACGTCGTCCTCGAGAAGACGCCGGTCCGTGGTGTCCACCGTATACGCCCAGAGCAGCTCGTCGGGGTCGCTGTCGTACCCCCCGGACCAGAGCGTCACTCCCCTTCTCCGAGGCGAGCTTCCGCGGTACGCCGGAGACGAAGGGCGTTGAGTCGAATGAAGCCCGCCGCGTCAGCCTGGTCGTAGACGTCGTCGGCCTCGAACGTCACCGTGGCGTGGTCGTACAGCGCGTAGTCGGATCGGCGCCCCTCGACGTAGACGCCACCTTTGTAGAGCCTGAGTCGCGCTTCGCCGCTCACCCGGTCCTGGGTGGTATCCATGAAGGCCTGCAGGGCCTCTCGCTCCGGAGAGAACCAGAAACCGTTGTAGACCATCTCGGCGTACTTCGGGATGAGCTCGTCGCGTAGGTGGGCCACTTCGCGATCGAGCGTCAGTGACTCCACGGCCCGGTGAGCGTGGTGGAGTATGGTTCCGCCCGGCGTCTCGTAGACACCCCGGCTCTTCATCCCCACGAAGCGGTTCTCGACGATATCGATCCGCCCCACTCCGTGACGTCCCCCGAGGGTGTTCAGCTTGGCCAGGAGAGCGGCGGGGGCGAGCTCTTCCCCGTTCACCGCGATCGGATCGCCCTTCTCGTAGTGAATCGTGACGATCTCCGCCAGGTCAGGCGCCGTCTCGGGATCCGCCGTCATCTTGAACATGCCGTCGGGAGGGCTCACCCACGGGTCCTCCAACACCCCGCCTTCGTAGCTGATATGCAGCAGGTTGGCGTCCATCGAGTACGGCTTCTCCTTCGTCACCGGTACCGGTATGCCTCGCTGCTCGGCGTACGCCACACAATCAGCCCTGCCTTTGAGGTCCCACTCCCGCCACGGTGCGATCACCTGAATATCGGGTTTCAGCGCATAGGCGGACACCTCGAAACGGACTTGGTCGTTCCCCTTGCCGGTGGCCCCATGGGCGATGGCGTCGGCACCGGTCCTCTCGGCCGCCCTCACCAAACCCTTGGCGATGACTGGCCGCGCCAACGAGGTGCCCAAGAGGTAATAGCCCTCATAGACGGCGTTCGCTCGGAGGGCCGGGAAGACGTAGTCGGTGACGAACTCCTCGGTCAGATCCTCGGCGATCGCCTCCACCGCTCCGGTGGCGATGGCCTTCACCTTGGCCTCCTCGACTTCCTCCCCTTGCCCGACGTCGGCCGTGTACGCCACGACTTCGACGTCATACTCCTCCATGAGCCAGGTGAGAATGACTGACGTGTCCAGCCCACCCGAGTAGGCGAGTACCACCTTCTTCATCATCCTGCTCCGATCCTTTCCAGGGTTTCTGCCACGGTTCGGCCACCGACGCCCTGTGCGGCGATGACCATGAGCGTGTTGTCTCCGGCGATCGTGCCCAAGACGCCTTCCAGGGGCGCCGAGTCGATAGCCGCCGCCACCACGTGGGCCGCGCCATCGCCGGTCTTGATCACGACGAGGTTGGCGGTGGGCACGATGGACTCGGCAAACTCGGTCAGCGCCCGGGCCAGGCCGGAGAACGCTTCCCCGGAGGGAAGGACCTCGTCCGGAAGCACGTAGCGCGATCGCCCGTCGATGCGCGACTTGATCGCTCCCAGGGCATGGAGGTCCCGCGACACGGTTGCCTGGGTGACGTCATAGTGCGCGGCGCGCAACAGGTCCACCAGGTCGCCTTGGCTGGACACCTGTTGCTCCTCGAGGAGCCTCCGAACCAGCCGTCGCCGTGCCGCGGTATTCATAGCGCATGACTATACGGATAGCCGCATAATCATGCAAGATGAGGTTCCGGGGTCGGTCGGTGGACGAGAGACCGTTCAGCCGGTGACCATCGTGCCGATCCCCTCCGGAGTGAAGATCTCCAGAAGGAGAGAATGCTGGACACGACCGTCGAGGATGTGCACCTGCCCGACACCGGAGCGTAAGGCTCGCACACACGACTCCAGCTTGGGGAGCATTCCGGCCGAGACCGATCCGGACCGAACCATCTCGTCGAGGTCGCCGGCCGTCACCCGGGCAATGAGACTGTCCTGGTCTCCCAGGTCCCGGTACAAGCCCTCCACGTCGGTCAGATAGACGAGCTTGGCGGCACCGAGGGCGGTCGCCAGCGCCTCGGCGGCCGTATCGGCGTTGACGTTGTACACCTCGCCGTCCAGGCCCCTGGCAAGAGGGGCGACCACGGGCACGATCCCCCTTTCCAGCATCCCATGGATCAGGTTGGGGTCCGTTCTCTCGATCTCGCCGACGAAGCCGAGTCGCTCATCCTTGGCGGTGGCGGTGAAGAGGCCGCCATCGATGCCCGTGACCCCGGCGGCGGTGGCGCCGTGGCCGGACAACAGGCGAACGATGTCGGGGTTGATCTCCCCGGCCAGCACCGACTGCACGACCCGGATCGTCTCTGCGTCGGTGACTCTCAGGCCTTCGACCCAGCTCGGCTCGACGCCGGCTTGACCCATGGCGCGGGTGATGTGGGGACCGCCTCCGTGGACGACCACCGGGTGAATACCGACCAAGTTGAGCAGCGCGACATCGCCGGCAAAGGTGTTGCGCAGCGCTTCGTCGGTCATGGCCGAACCGCCGTATTTGACGACCACCACCTTGTCCTTGAACGAGCGGATGTAGGGCATCGCCTCCATGAGGATCTTCGCTTTGCCCATCGTTGAGGCAATGCGGCCCTTCCTGGCCGAGGGACTGGTGTGGCCGGTGCTCATGATGGTTCTCCGTTGAAGATGACGTACGAGGGGGTGAGGTCGGTGGTCACAACCGTGCCGTGTCCGGGGCCATCACCCACCGAGATGTGGACATCCAGTGGGCCCTCTTTCATGAGGGCCCGCAACGCGACGCCGTCGAAGTGGACTGCCGACCCGGCTGAGGCAACCGGCACTCCCTGGTAGCTCACCGCCACCGCGGCAGGGTCGATGCTCACACCGGCCACGCCGAGTGCCCCGTAGATCCTCCCCCAGTTGGGGTCGCCTCCGTAGAACGAAGCGCGCACCAACACCGAATCGGCCACCGCCATGCCCAGACGCCGTGCATCGGCATCGGATTCCGCGCCGCTGATGGTCAGCGTCACGACTCGCGAGGCGCCCTCGGCGTCTTCCGCCATGGCAGAGGCGAGGCGGCGGCAGACGGCTAGGACCGCACCGGCGAATTCCTCACGAGCCGGTTCGATCTCGCTGGCTCCGGAAGCCATGATCACCACCGTGTCGTTGGTCGATTGACATCCGTCGATGTTGAGACTGTTGAAGGTGGGGGCGACGGCGTCGGCGAGCACCTCGCTGAGCGTCTCAGCATCGACTCGCGCGTCGGTGGTCAGTACCGCCAGCATGGTGGCCATGTCCGGCCGGATCATGCCTGCGCCTTTGGCCATGCCGCCGATCACCCATCCATCGCCGGCATCGGTCGCCTGTTTCGGTACGGAGTCAGTGGTCAAGATCGCTTCGGCGGCCGCATGCCCGTCGGAGCCGAGTGCGGCAACCAGCTCCGGAATTCGGCTCGGCAGGCGGTCCGGCAGCTGTGGGCCGATCGGGCCCGTCGAGCAAACCGCCACCTCCGAGACCGGCCGACCGATGGCGCCGGCCACGGCCTCGGCCATCGCCCGCGCAGCGGCCGCTCCCTGCTCTCCTGTCCCGGCATTGGCGCAGCCGGAGTTCAACACCACCGCAGCCAGTCTCCCCCCTGCGACGTGGGCCCTGCTGAGCGATACGGGGGCCGCTTCGGTGGCCGACCGGGTGAAAACCGCCGCAGCCGGGACCGGCCCGGACTCCGACACCACCAGGGCGAGATCGAGCTGTCCGTCGGACTTGATGCCCGCCGCCATGCCACCAGCCCGGAATCCCCGGGCGGCGGTGACGCTCACGGCATCCACCCGGCGACGGGAAGGCCAGAGCCTTCGGGAAGCTCCATCATCAGGTTGGCTGCCTGGATGGCCTGGCCGGCCGCACCCTTGATCAGGTTGTCGATCGCCGAGAGCACGACCGCCGTGCCGGTCGAGGGATCGAGAAACGCCGACACCAGCGCTCGATTGGAGCCCACCACCCACCGGGTTTGCGGAGCATCTTCCACTATCTCGACAAAGGGCGCCTCTGCGTATGCGTCGCGCAGCACGGCGGTGAGGTCGGCCTGGGTGACGCCGGGCTTGGCCGCCGCCGTGGACGTGGCGGCGATCCCCCTGAGCATCGGCACCAGATGTGGCGTGAAGGTGACGGGAACGCGCTCGATGCCCGCATACCTCTCCAACACCATTTCGATCTCCGGCCGGTGGCGATGCTTCGTGACACCGTAGGCCCGCACGCCCTCGTCCACGGCGCCGAAAAGGAGGTCTTCGCGCACTGCCCGCCCCGCCCCGGACGTCCCCGACACGGCGTTGACGACGATTCCGTCGGCTTCCACCGCTCCGGCTGCCAGGAGCGGCGCCAGGCCAAGGACGGCGGCGGTCGGGTAACACCCCGGCGAGGCGACGCGGGCCGCCCCGGTCAGCTCCGACGCGAACAACTCCGGTTGTCCATAGACCCAGGAGGAGAGTTCGCCGGGCAGCGGGTGATCCGACCCGTAGGCACTCAGGTAGCGCTCAGGGGTGTCCATCCTGAAGTCGCTCCCCAGGTCCACCACCTTGGCTCCTCCGTCGGCGAGGGCATGGGCGAGTTGCGCCGAGGCGCCGTGCGGCAGCGCCAGGAAGGCGAGGTCGCATGCGCCGGCGACGGCAACATCGTGCAACTCGAGGAGACGGTCCCCACCACCGAGGTGGGGATGCACCTCGCCGAGTCGTCGGCCGGCTTGGGAGTGGGCTCCCAGCATCCGAATCTCGAAGTGAGGGTGTTCGTCGAGCAAGCGGACCAGCTCGCCACCGGCGTAGCCGGATGCACCGAGGATGGCGACAGAAGCTTTCATTCGAGCATTATACGAGTATGCGAATAGCGTGCCAAACCGACCTCATCGCCACGATCAGGAACCCGCCAGCGGGGCGAGGCCCAGCTCGGGGATGGCCGGAATCGGGTTTTCGTAGAGCCACGCGTCGAAGAAGTCCTGCAGTGATCGACCCGACACCTCTTCGGCCAGCGCGACGAACTCCTCGGTGCTGGTGTTGCCGTAGGCAAAGCGTTTGGCGTATGTCTGGAGGATCTCGAAGAAGGCCTCGTCCCCCACCTCCAACCGAAGGGCGTGCAGCGTCAATCCGCCTCGCTTGTAGACGGACGCGTTGAAGAGATCGTCGCGATGCGGGGCTCCGGGCGGCGGGAAGGCCGCCTCGGCCAGCTCGGCAGCCGCCGCATCGGTGTCGACCTGATCCGTGAAGGCCTGGCCGCTCATCACCGCGTACCAGCGGGCGATCTCCGCGTCGCGAGCTGCAGGGCCGGAGGTGTGCTCCTGCCAGAGCCACTCCGCGTATGTGGCGAAGCCCTCGTTGAGCCAGATGTCCTTCCACTCGGTCAGGCTCACGCTGTTCCCGAACCACTGATGGGCCAGTTCGTGAACCACCACGGCGTCTCCCAGGCTCAGCACCTGGCTCCCGAAGGTGGACAGCGTTTGGGTCTCGAGGGCTGCCCCCAGATCCTCGGTTTCGAGCACCAGCGCGCCGTAGGAGTCGAAGGGGTACGGCCCGAAGATCTCGGACAGGTACCCGAGCATCTCCGATTGCCGAGCAAAGATCTCGGCGACTCCGGTGAGGTCGTCGTCGAAGTAGTTGCGGATGACGACCCCGGCGGGACCCACCTCGTCGAAGCGCTCGAAGTCGCCCACAGCCATCGTGAGGAGGTACGAAGCGAGCGGCTGATTCGCCTCCCACACGTAGGTGATGAGGTCTTCGTCCTCCAACTGTTGGGCGAGAAGCCCGCTGGAGGCGACCACGAAGGGCCGCGGGACGGTCACCGACACTCCGTAGGTGGCTTTGTCCAAGGGGTGGTCGTTGGCCGGGAACCAGGAGGAGGCGCCGGCTGGTTCGCTGAGGGCGAAATAACCATCGACCGACGGCAAAAAGCCGGTCTGGAACGGAGCCGCCTCCGTGAAGAACGGCACGGGCTTGCCGCCGTAGGCGATCACCATCTCAAACGTCTCGCCCGCCTCGACCGGCTCAGGGGGATCGATCCGCAGCTCTGGCTCGACATGGTCGAAGGCCGCAGCAACACCGTCGACCATGACGGTCTTGACGGTCATCGTGGAGAGGTCCACCGACCAACTGTCGAGGTCGTCCGTGGCGACGGCCTGGAGGGTGGCCACTCCGTCGATCCGCGGGCGGGCGGGGTCGATCCGGAGTTCGAGTTCGACGTGTTGCACGTCATAGCCGGCGTTGCCGAGTTCGGGGTAGTAGTCGTCGCCCAGCCCGTCGGCGGCGTCGATCCCGCCTGCCACGATGGGCGCAGTCGTGGCGGGAATCGCGCGACTGCTCGGGACGGTGGTCGAGGTGGTCGACGCGGCGCTGCTAGTGCCCGAACAGGCGGTCACCCCGAGGGCGAGAGCGAGCACGAGCGCCGGCAGACGCCGCCGAGCGCCTTTCTGGCGCAGCTCAGTCTTCATCGTGGTCCTTCATCCACGCCCGAACGAGTTCGAACGCCTCCTCTGTGGAGTAGGGGCCTTCGTCGATGCGGTGTTCCAGCAACATCTTCATGATCTCTCCCACCATGGGTCCGGGCGACAGACCGAATTCGGACATGACGTCGTTGCCGTCGATGGGAGGCCGAAGTTTGGCGATCTCCTCCTGCTGGGACAGCACCTCGATGCGATCCTCCAATTCGTCGATGCGGCGCTGGATGGCGTCGGCCCGTTTGGCGTTCCCCGTGGTGACGTCGCATCGAACCAACTCGTTCAGGTCGGCGAGGAGGGGGCCGGCGTCGCGGGCATAGCGACGCACCGCAGAGTCGGTCCAGCCCATCTTGAACGTATGCGGGCGCAAATGCAGGAAGACGAGCCGGCTGACGTCATCCACCATCTCCTTGGGGTACCGCAGCGCCTTGAGTCGTTCACGGGCCATCCGGGCGCCAACCACTTCGTGGTGGTGGAATGACACCCCTCCCTTGCCGAAATGGCGGGTGGCCGGCTTTCCGATGTCATGGAGGAGGGCGGCCAAACGCAGCCGCAACGTCGGCTGGGTCTTCTCCACAACGGCCAGCGTGTGCTCCCACACGTCCTTGTGGCGGTGGAGCGGATCGCGCTGTTCGCGCAGGTCGACCAGCTCCGGCAGGAACGAGGCGGCGAGCCCGCTGTCCACGATCCCGCGTAGGCCGCGGGCGGGGTGTTCGGTGACGAGGAGCTTGGACAACTCGTCTCGAGTCCGTTCGGCCGAGACGATTTCCAGACGATCGGCCATGTCTCGGACCGCCTGCACGGCGGCGGGATCGGGTTCGAAGTCGAGGGCCGAGACGAACCGATACAGTCGCATCATCCGCAACGGGTCGTCCGAGAAGGCGACCTCGGGGGCCAGGGGGGTTCGGAGCTCGCGTCGACCGAGGTCCTCCAGGCCGCCGAACGGGTCGACGAGTTCGAGCTTGGGGAGCGGCAGCGCCATGGCGTTGATCGTGAAATCGCGGCGCGAAAGGTCGGTTTCGATGTCGTCCGAGAAGCTCACCTCAGGCTTCCGGCTGTGGTCGCGGTAGATCTCGTTTCGGAACGTCGTGATCTCGTAGAGGTGACCGTCTGCCCTCATGCCGATGGTCCCGAACCGCTCCCCCATCGTGAACACCGCGTCGGCGATCGGCGCGATCACCCGCTTGATGTCGGCGGGATGGGCGTCGGTCGAGAAGTCGAGGTCGTCGGCGGGACGACCCAGCAGGGCGTCACGCACCGATCCACCAACCAGAAAGAGCTGGAATCCGGCGTCGGCGAACCGCTCGGCGAGACGAGCCGGCGGGGCGTCGGCCGCGACCAACCAGGCGAGACGTTCGGGAACCATGGCGCCAGGATAAAGCCCCCGACGCGTCCGCGAACCGAAGGACGGATGATCGCCCCCCTTGGGGCCGCCCACCGCCCCGCCGGCGCCTTCTCGAGGCCAAGTCTGGAACCCAGTCGGTGAACCCAGTCGGTGAACCCAGTCGGTGAATCCAGTCGGGCAACACAGGCAACACTGCCTCGGCGCTCCGCCGGGAGCGGGCTTCCACGCCGGAGTAGGCTCGCCGGATGAACCTGCTCCTGGAATTCTTCCGACACAACAGCATGATGAACGAGCGTCTCGTCGATGCCTGCCGGCCGCTCACACCTTCCCAGCTCGAGGTCGAGGTGGCCGGAACGTATGGGAACATCGGAGCCAGCCTCGTCCACATCGCCAACGCGCAGGTTGGGTATGCGGCTCGGCTGCTCGGCCTCGAGCGGAATCCGCCCTTGCCGGAGAGCCCGTTTCCGGGTTTCGAGAGCCTCAACGCGCAGTTCGCGGTCGGGAACCGTCAACTCCTGGAGGCTGCTGCCCATCCAGACATGGAGCGCCAGGTCGAGGTGTCCGGCGATGACCCGGCCGGGGTATGGAGGATGCCGGCGGCGCTCATCCTGATCCAGGCCGTCAATCATGGGACCGACCACCGATCACACGTAGCCACCATCCTCACTCAGCTCGGAGTGGAACCGCCGGAGATGGATGGCTGGACGTACTTCGAGGACGCCGGCCACATGGCCGAGGTCTGAGTCACCGCGGCAACGCGGAGAACGGCGGCGCCGTGCTCTAGACCTTGATGATGCCCTCTTGCTCGGCCTTGACTCGGAAGTCGTGAGGATTCGAGGCAGTGCTCATGGCGGTCTGGAACGAGATATCGCCATTCTTGAAGAGGTTGAGGATCGACTGGTCGAAAGTCTGCATGCCGTAGAACTCGGATTCTCTGATCACCTCGACCAGGCTGTGGGTCTGTGTTGAGTCCACGATCCGGTCGAAGACACGTCCGTTCATGGTCATGATCTCCACGGCCGGCGCCCGACCTCCGTCTGACTTCTCGAGCAGTCGCTGACTGACGACGCCCTTCAGGGTGGAGCCCAGGAGAATGCGGATCTGTTGCTGCTGGTAGGGCGGGAAAAAGTCGATGATCCGGTTTATCGTCTCGGTGGCGTCGATGGTGTGCAGCGTCGACAGGACGAGGTGTCCGGTCTCGGCAGCCTGGAGAGCGGCCTTGACGGTCTCGGCGTCACGCATCTCGCCGATCAGAATCACGTCCGGATCCTGCCGGAGAGCACGTCGTAGAGCCTCGGTGAAGTCCTTCGTGTCCATGCCCACTTCGCGTTGGGCGATGATGGCGAGCTTGTCGCGGTGCAGCACCTCGATCGGGTCTTCGATGGTGATGATGTTCACGCGGCGGGTCTGGTTCATGTGGTCGATGATCGACGCCAGCGTCGTCGTCTTGCCGGAACCGGTAGGACCGGTCACCAGCACGAGGCCGCGCGCTTCTGCGGCGAGCTTCTCGAGCACGGGAGGAAGGCCGAGTTCGGCAAAATCCTGGGTGGTGGGGAGCACACGGCGAAGGACGAGGCTGACCGAACCACGCTGCCGGAACACGTTGACCCGGAAACGTCCGAGTTCGGCCTTCCCGTAGGCGAAGTCGGCCTCGTTCATCTCCCGGAACTCGCCGGCGGCGCGCTGAGTGAAGATACTCTGTGCGTATTCCTCGGTGTCATTGGGGAGAAGCATCGGCAGGCTCGTCGGATGGAGTTCACCATCGATCCGCATGACCGGTGGGGAGCCCACCTTGAGATGGAGATCCGACGCCTCGACGTCGATCATCTTCTTCAGTAGCTCATCAAGAGACGCAGCCACACGTTCCTCCTCGGGGAAGTGCCTATCTCACCATCATCGGCCGCGTTCGGCGCGGACTTAACCGATCTCCCAGAACCGACCCGCGCTTTTTGCCGCGAGGTCGACGATGCGCCAGGCGCCCGGTTGCGACTGGACGGGCAGGTGATCGGAGGGGGCCTCCCCCATGGCTCCGTCGATGGTGGCGGTCACCGACGTCCTGATCGCCGCCAGGTCATAGCCGCCCTCCAGAAAGAACAAGGTCCGCTTGGCGGGAACCAAGCCCTTGAGTCGGTACGCCATCGACTGATAGTCGCCTGCTCGCAGCATCCCGTCGGCCAGAGGGTCCTCTTCCCGGGCGTCGTATCCGGCGCTCACCAGAATCCAGTCGGGTTCGAACTGTCGCAGAACCGGCTCCACCACACGGTCGAAGGCAGCCAGGTAAGCGTCACCACCGGTGTAGGCAGGGAAGGGTATGTTCAGGGTGGTTCCCTCGCCGGGGCCGTACCCGGTTTCGTCCAGCCAGCCGCTCCCGGGGTAGAACGGGTATTGATGGGTCGAGATGTAGAGCACCCTCCCATCGGCGTTGAAGAGATCCTGCGTCCCGTTCCCGTGGTGAACGTCCCAATCGACGATGGCTACCCGATTGCCCAGCTCTGCCAGCATCTGGGCGGTGACCGCCACGTTGTTGAACAGGCAGAAGCCCATCGCCTGACTCTCGAGGGCGTGATGTCCCGGGGGGCGGACCGCCAGGAAAGCCATCTCGGCGACCCCCTCCATGAGGGCGGCAACCGCTTGCGGCCCGGCGCCGGCCGCCCTGATCGCCGCCTCCCACGAGCGAGCATTGGCGTAGGTGTCGCCATCCAGGTGCCCTCCCCCCGCTGCGCAGAATCGCTCGATCGCCGTCTGATACTCGACCGGGTGGACCGCCGCGAGCAGTTCCCGATCGACCTCTTCCGCCTCGAGTTCGATGAGAGGAGCTTTGGCGTTGCGGGCTCCTTCGACGGCCGCGGGCACTCGTTCGGGCCGCTCCGGGTGCCAGTCCTCGTGCATGTGGAGGAGAAAGGCCGGGTGACTGATCAGCAACGCACGCATGGCTCCACTCTGGCACACGACCACCGGCGAGTGTGCCTCTCAAAGCCCGTAAAGTGGCGCTACCTCAACGCGGAGCCGTGGTGAACCTCATTGTGCGTGGAACGTGGCCGGGTCCAATGGTCCTCAGACAGGGCTGGGCGAAGGCCAACGTCCGTCCCTGGAACGACGACATACCCGACGCCCACCTCCGGCTCGTCAGGGGAAGCGAGAGCTTCGTGCGCTCGTGCGCCGAGGCTGTCAGAGAAGCCGGCGCCGGCGGCGTGATCTCTCCCCCGGTCGCGGAGACCGGGACGGGCCTCTGGAATCGAGCTGGTTTTCGCCCGTATCTGTCTCTCGACCTCTACACCCGTGATCTCTTCCAGCCGCTCGAGGAGCCTGCCCATCCGGTCGAGAAGGAGAGCCCCGGCGACTGGAGCGGTCCCGTTGCCATCGACCGGGCCTCCTTCGAACCGATCTGGCGGCTGGGGGGTCTCGGCCTTCGCGAAGCCAAGGATGCCACTCCCCGCAGCGCCTTCCTCTGCTCGAGGCAGCCCGACGGGACGATGGTCGGTTTCGCCGTCGTGGGCGCCGGTAGTGCCGTTGCCTACCTCCAGCGTGTCGCCGTTCATCCGGATCATCGAGGAGCCGGATACGGGCGGAGTCTGGTTCGCGCCGCCTTGCGCTGGGGGCGCAACCACGGCGGAAGGACGATGCTCCTCAACACCCAGCGCGACAACTGGGCAGCTGCCGTTCTCTATCAGTCGGAGGGTTTCGAGCGCATGCCCTCGGTCCTCGAGGTGCTCCGCTTTGGGGATCCGCCACTAACGTGAGTCCTCATCTGGGGAGGGATCCGTTGCCGCCAGCTCTACCCGACCGTTACCAACTCGAAGTTCGCCTCGGCCGCGACGGCGACGTCGAGGAATGGTTGGCGATGGATACCGCCCTGGACAGGCCGGTCCTGGTCCGGGCTCTCGGACCGGAAGCCGGTCCGGAGCGCTCCGAGCAGTTCCTGGAGGCGGTCAGGGGCGCCGCTCAGGTTTCGCATATCCACTTGGCCGCCATCTACACGGCCGCTCACTTGGAGGATTCGACGTACTCGATCTCGGAGTGGGTGGGAGGCATGACCCTCGCCGACCGCACCGCCGCCCGCGAGCCGATACCTCCTGAGGAGTTCGTTCCGAATGCCGCCGGACTGGCCGAAGCATTGGCCGTCCTCCACGCCGCCGGCCAAATCCACGGGGCAATCGACGCCCGGGCCATATTCTTCTCGGCCGCCCACCCCGCCAAGCTGGCGGCTTTCGGCCGCCCTCCCGTGACTCGATACGCCAGCAACGACGTCGAGGCTCTGGCCACCACGCTCGAACGAACCCTGACCGGTGGCGAGCCCGGGAACGTGCCACCGTCGCAGGTGGTGGATCGCCTGTCCCCGATCGTGGACGGAGCCTTGTCCGAAGCCCGCACCGGCATGTTCGATGCCGGCGCTCTCGCCAGCGCTCTCCACACGGCTCCCACCCCCAACATGGCGGCCGCTCCCGCCGGAGAGGGCTGGAACTGGAAGTGGTTGGCGCCCGCGGCGTTTCTGGCTCTCGTCGCCATCGTGCTCACCGCCATCGGAGTTTCCTTGGTCGACGACGGCGGAAGGGCGGCGGCTGTTCCGACCCCCACCACGAGCCCTTCCCCCACGCCTCCCCCCGTGTCCTCGCCACCTTCGGAGAGCGAGCCCCCCCAGACGTCCGACGGCCCGCCGGTCACGGTGGTCAGGGCTTTCTCCTTCGACCCCACCGGCGATGGGGAGGAGCACGAGGAACTGGCCGCGGCTGCGATCGACGGGGACTTCGCGACGAGTTGGAAGACCGAGAGCTACCTCGATCCCCTTCCTCTTCAGAAGGCGGGCGTGGGACTCGCCGTCGAAGTCGACGGCTCGCCGAGCGGCGTCGATATCACGGGGATTCGCAATGGAACGGTGTGGGAGCTGCGGTGGAGCCCGGCGGCGGCCGCCGCTTTGGCGGACTGGACGGGTGTGGCAGAGGGAACCGTTCGAGATGGCCAGCTCTCCGCCGACCTCCCTGAGCAGGCCGGTGGAGTTTGGCTCATCTGGTTCACGGACCTTCCCGCCGACAACGAAGGTACCTACAACTCCACGGTGGCAGAAGTACGATTCCGGCCATGACCGCAAGTCGCGCCTCCGAAGATCGCGTTTTGGTGGATCGCTATCTCTCCGGGGACAGAGACGCGTTCGATCGGCTCATGGCTGCACACGAAGACCGCGTGTTCTCCGTGTGCCTGCGCGTCATGCGGGACCGCGAGGCGGCACTCGACGCCGTTCAGGAGACCTTCATCACGGTCTTTCGCAAGGCCCACATGTACAACGGTCAATCCGCTTTCTCCACCTGGCTGTACCGCGTGGCGGTCAACACGTGCTACGACCAGCTGCGAAAGGCGAAACGCCGGCGCACGGAACCGATTCCCGACGGTCGCGACCCGGCCGACCCGACGGTCGAGGACGAACTCACCGCCGTCGAACTCCGACCCGACCTCCAGGCTGCGCTCGCCACGCTCTCGGACGAGTTTCGCGACGCGGTCGTCCTGAGCGACCTCGAGGGGCTCCCCCTCTCCGAGGTCGGCGAGATACTGGGCGTACCGGTCGGGACCGTGAAATCCCGGGTCTTTCGGGGCCGGCGCCTGCTCGCCGATCAACTGAGGAACCTTCAGGCCAACCCGCAACGTCAGAGTGACGAAGATGCATAGCCACGATTTCGATCTCATCGCTCAGCTCGCCGAGGGCTCTCTTCTTGGTGACGACATTCGGGCCGCCGAGGCGGCAGTGGAGTCCTGTGACGAGTGCCGCCTCGAGTTCGAGGCCCAGTCGTTCATTCTGGGTGCGCTCTCCGACGTCGCGCCCGCCAGGTTGACCGACTTGGAGCGTGCCCGGCTGCACAGAACCGTCACGGAAGCCACGCTGGCGCCGGTCGTTCCCGAGCGGCAGCGCTCCGCTTTCTCGGTGTGGCTCCCCAAGCTGGCGATCGCCGCAGCCGCCGTGGCCTTCGTCGGCGTGGTCGGCGTCGGCATCCAAACCCGGGGCGCCAGTGACGAGGCCGCCTCGGGATTCGCCGCAGAAGACTCTTCGCAAGAGGCAGGCGAATCAACGGCCATGGCAAGCGAGGAAGGAGCCATGGAGGCGGAATCCGCCCTGGCGGCCCCCACCGATGAGGCGCTCGCCTTCGACGAAACGCTCGAGGACGGAGCCGGCGCCGTGGCCTCCTCTGCCGCCCTGCTCCAGCCGCTCGACCTTGGCGTGATCAGCAGCCAGAGCTTCGAGGCCCTGACATTCGAGCGGGCTACACCGGGGGCAGTTCCGGCGCGGACGGGCGACCAGGTGCCGTTGGAGCCCTTTCCGTTCGCCTGTGTGGGAGCCGCGGTGGGGACCTATGGCGAGGAAGAAGACATGATCTTCGCCGGGGTTGCGGTTCTGGATGGCAGGGTGGTGGAGATCCTCGCCTTCAGCGATGAGATCGTCGCTCTCGACCCCAAGACCTGCACCCTCGTCGACAGCAACGTCATCGGTCGCTGACCCAAGCGGGTGATCCGGCGGGTGGGCCTGTCGGCGGTGGCTGGCTAGGCTGGCACGATGGACGAATTCGCAGCAAGGTTCGCCGACAAACTGGAAGAGTACGCCGGCAAGGTACGCCTTCTCACGGTCGATCGAATCAACCGGATCCTCACAATGACCGCTCTCGGCCTCGTCATGGCCTTTCTCGCTTTCGTGGCCATCCTGTTTGTGATCGTGGCTCTTTTCCGGTTGGTGGCGGTTTACACCACCGTCGAGGGGGCCTACGCCATATTCGGTGGATTATTCCTCCTCGCCGGCGCGTTGGTGTGGTGGAAGCGAAACGCCGAACCAACCTGAGGAAACCATGACCGAGAACGTCATCATCATCGGCTCCGGCCCCGCCGGCTACACCGCCGCACTCTACGCCGCCCGTGCCAGCCTCGACCCACTCGTCTTCGAGGGAAGCCAACGAGGCGGTCAGCTCATGATCACCACCGATGTGGAGAACTACCCCGGGTTCCCCGACGGCATCATGGGGCCGGAGCTCATGGAGCACTTCCGCAAGCAGGCGGAACGTTTTGGGGCGCGACTCAAGACGGAGGACGTGACCAAAGTCGACCTCACCGAGCGTCCCTTCAAGGTTTGGGTGGGCGCCGACGAATACGAGGCGCACACGGTCATCATCTCAACCGGAGCCAACGCACGCTGGCTGGGCGTTCCCGGCGAGGAGCGTCTCACCGGACGCGGCGTGAGTGCTTGCGCCACGTGTGATGGGTTCTTCTTTCGAGATCGCCAGTTGATCGTTGTTGGCGGAGGTGACACCGCCATGGAGGAGGCCCTCTTCCTGACCAAGTTCGCCTCCAAGGTCTTCGTCGTCCATCGCCGCGACGAGTTCCGCGCTTCCAAGATCATGGCTCAGCGCGTCCTCGAGCATCCGAAGGTCGAAGTCGTCTGGAACGCCGTCGTCGAGGAAATCCTCGGCGAGGACGAGGTGACGGGCGCCGTCCTTCGGGACACCGTGACCAACGAAACACGGCAGATGAAGATCGACGGTGTGTTCGTGGCCATCGGCCACAAGCCCACGACGGAACTGTTCGATGGTCAGTTGAAGCTGACCGACACCGGCTATATCGACCTCGAGGGCCCTTCGACTGCCACCAACGTGGCGGGCGTCTTCGCGGCGGGTGACGTGGCCGATCATGTGTATCGTCAAGCCGTCACGGCGGCAGGCACCGGGTGTCGGGCCGCCATCGATGCCGAACGATGGCTCGCCGACCACGAGTAGAACCCCACCAGATCAAGGAGTTGACATGGGAGACAACACACAGAACCTCACGGACGCGACATTCAAGGACGCCATTTCGTCGGCCACCCCGGTCCTGGTCGATTTCTGGGCCGAATGGTGCGGACCGTGCCGGGCTGTCGCGCCGGTGCTCGACGCCATCGCGGCGGAGTACCCGGGCAAGATCTCGATTGCCAAACTCAATATCGATGACTTCCCGCAGCCGGCCGCCGACAACGGAGTGATGAGCATTCCCACCATGATCGTGTACAAGGAAGGCGTGGCGGTGAAGAAGATCGTCGGCGCCCGGTCCAAGGCGGACATGGTGAAAGAACTCTCCGACATCCTCGCCTAGTGGAGTCGGGCCACCATACCGGCCTCCGGTTGCGCCTGATGGACTGTCGCGACGGCGACTGTTCACGAGAACCACTTCGTCGGAATTGGTACTTATTTCCAGGCCGTGGGATCTTAGGGCCTGGGGGGAAACACTGAATGCGGCTGTATCGAACCGGGGACTCCGGGGGGCCGGTCCGCGATATTCAGCGACGGCTTGCGGCGGTGGGTCACTCGAGCCGGCCCGATCCTCCTGGAGAGTTCGGGCAGGGAACCGAGTCGGCCGTGCTGGCGTTTCAGGAGGAACGCGGCCTGGCGCGGGACGGTATCGTCGGCCCCGATACGTGGCGAGCGCTGTACGAAGCGGGCTACGCCCTCGGTGACCGCCTCCTCTTCTATCGCTCCCCCATGCTGCGCGGCGACGACGTCGCCGACCTTCAACGGCGACTCAACGAATTCGGATTCGACGCCGACAAGGTCGACGGGGTCTTCGGTCCGCTCACCCATCGGGCGGTTCTCGACTTCGAAGCCAACCGGAGCATGGCAGAAGACGGCGTGGTCGGCCCACGGGTGATCGAAGAGTTGAAGGCGCTGCAACGAACGCCCCCACAAGCCGGTCGAGAACGGGTACGCGAGAGGGAGTGGCTGCGCGGGCTCCCCCGCACGGTGGTGGGGACCAGGATCTACCTCGATCCAGCCGGGTCGGAAGACGCCCTCGGCGCCGCCCTCTGGGACCTGACGACGGAAATCTTCGTCGGTTTCCAGAATTTAGGCGGCGTTCCGGTCCTTTCTCACAGCGTGGACGTGTCCCCGCCTGCCACGGTGCGGGCTCGTCGCGCCAATCGCCTCGGGGCGGACCTGACGCTCTCGTTTCGAGCTCCCGGGCCGGAGGGAACCGGCATCTACTTTTTTCAGAGTCCGCACAGTAGAAGCGAGGCGGGATTCCTCCTGGCGTCGGTGTTGGCCGACGCGCTCGGTGTATCGATCAGCGGTCGCACCACGCCGATGCTCAAGAACACCCGCGCCCCCGCCGTCCTGATCGCCATCGAACCGACACCGAAGATCGCCGACGCCGTATTGGCCGGGGTGTGCGATTTCTTCCGAAGGGCGGCCGAGGAGATGAAGACCCCCGACCCGAAGAACGCCGCAGTCGCGGCCACGCTCGAACCCTAGAAGGCCCCGATCAGTAGAAAGCCCGGTAGATCCGTTCGAGGTCCTCGAGGGAGTTGTAACGGATCACGACACTTCCCTTGCTGTTGCGGTACTTGATGCTCACTTTGGTTTCCAGCTGCTCGGCGAGTCGTTGTTCGAGTTCCGAGATGGCAGCCGGCCGCAACTCTCGCGAGGTTGACGGCGGCACCTGCCCCGGCACCTCCGCGTGCGACTCTCGGTCTCTCACGGCCTCTTCGACTTGCCGTACCGACCAGCCTTCCTCGGCTGCCCTCTGCGCGACGTGCTCGGCGTATTTGCGGTCCTCCATACCCACCAGGGCGCGCGCCGCGCCGGCAGACAGCTCGCCGCGTTCGAGCAGACCTTGAATGGAGGCGGGAAGAGTCAGCAATCGCAGGGTGTTGGTCACGGCAGACCGGCTCTTGCCCACTCTGTCGCCGACCTCCTGGTGGGTTAACCCAAAATCTTCCAGGAGTTGCTCGTAGGCGGCGGCTTCTTCGAGTGGGCTCAGGTCTTGCCGCTGGACGTTCTCGATGAGGGCTTCCGTCAAGGAGGACCGGTCGTCGCCCGTTCTCACGACCACCGGAACCTCCGCCAGGCCGGCCTCCTTGGCGGCGCGAAGGCGTCTCTCGCCGGCGATCAGTTGATAGGAGCCTTCTTGCTCGGCCCTGCGAACGACCAGCGGCTGGAGGATGCCAACCTCCTTCACAGAGGCTGTTAACGAATCCAGAGCATCTTGATCAAATGTTGTGCGCGGTTGTTGGGGGTTGGGAGCGATCAGGTCGGTCGCAACTTTGGCGTACTCCCCCAGCTCGGGCTCTCCCTGGGGGATGAGGGCTTCGAGGCCTCGCCCCAAGCCGCTTCTCCGAGTTGCTCCCATCGTGTTCTCCCTACTCTCGCCCGTGGCGGCGTCGGAACTCTCGACCGAGCTCCCGGTATGCGATCGCTCCCCGACTCATCGGGTCGAAGGCCTCGATGGGTTCACCATATGAGGGTGCCTCGCTGAGTCGAACTGACCTCGGAATCACCGTGCGATACGCCTGCTCCCCGAAAAAGGCTCGTACCTGGGCGGCGACATCTGCGGAGAGCTTGGTCCTAGCGTCATACATCGTCAGGACGGCGCCACCGATCTCGAGGTCCGGATTGAGGTTTCCCTGCACCAGTTCAACATTCCGAAGGAGTTGGCTGAGTCCCTCCAGTGCGTAGTACTCGCTCTGGATGGGAATCAAGACCTCGTCTGCAGCGGCAAAGGCATTGATCGTCAGGAGGCCCAGTGAGGGCGGGCAATCGATGAGCACGAAGTCGTACTCTCCCATCACTCCCTTCAGGGCATTGCGGAGCCGTTGTTCCCGCGAGAAGACCGAGACCAGCTCGATCTCGGCGCCGGCGAGGTCGATGGTCGCCGGTACGACATAGAGGTTCCGAACGCTGGTCGGCTCGACGGCGTCCTCGATAGGCTGTTCCTGCAGCAACACGTCATAGATCGACAATTCGATTGTGGAACGGTCCACCCCAAGGCCCGAAGTGGCGTTTCCCTGCGGGTCGAGATCCACGAGGAGGATCCGTTCACCCTGAAAGGCCAAAGCAGCGGCAAGGTTGATGGAGGTCGTTGATTTGCCGACGCCGCCCTTCTGGTTGGCGAGTGCGACGATACGAGTCTGGCGTTCGCTCACGATCGCGCCATGATAAGCAACCACGCGCGAAGGTCAAGGACCTTTACCTCCTCGACCGTCCCGGTCAGGCCTGCCGCCTCAGTGGCCAAGAGGAGTTCGGCCGCATTGGTGGGGGCCTGTGTCCGGCTCAGACCAACCACGCTTCTCCCTCCGGGGTGCAGAAGCGGTGCAACGACAGAAGGTGCCTCGACGGGGGGGAGCACTGCCCTCATCACCACCGCTTCATACTGATCCCGGTGGGAGTGCACATCGGCCTGCAAAGCGGAGACGTTGGCGAGTCCGAGGACCCGGATCGCCCGTCGGGCCAGGTCATATCGCCGGCCGGACCGGTCCAGGAGCACCACCTGTGCCTCGGGCCACACGATTCCCAGGACCAACCCAGGGAGCCCGACACCCGAGCCGATGTCCAGCACCGTGGCCGGGGCGGTACCCCGCCACGGACGGGCAAACAACACGGAATCTGCCAGGTGGCGCTCCTCGAGCAAGTCAACCTCGCTGGGTCCGACGCCGCCTGCTTCCACCGCCTCGGTTGCCAGCCAATGCTGAAGCTTCTCCATGGAACTCCACTGCCGGTCGTCCAGCGTGAGTCCGGCGTCTGCCAGGGCGGCTTCGATCGGTGCTCTTTCCATCGGGCGATGATAGCCAGCCGGAGCCGAAATCCGGTGTCCGCCATGTGTTTCGTTTCACGTGAAACCTCAACCGAGCGTCTAGCCAGCGTTTCACGTGAAACGCGAGAAGGGGGCCGATCGGCCCCCTTCTTCGGTCTCCTGAGCGATGGCGATCACTCCGGGCTGATAACCACGCTGCGGCGCGGCTCTTCGCCCTCCGAATACGAGCGCACCCCGTCGAGCGCCTGTACGGCGTCGTGGATCACCTTGCGGTCGGCCGGATTCATGGGCTCCAGCATCACTTCCGCCCCATCCTCCCGCACTTGTTCGGCCAGGCGACCGGCATAGATGGCGAGAGCCTCCCGACGTCGCTCGCCGTAGCCGGCAATATCCAGCCGGAGTCGCACGTTTTCGTGCGTCTGCCGCTGGACAACCGTCCGCGCCAGCTCGTGGACCGATTGCATGATCGAGCCTTTTGGCCCCACAAGCGCCTCCGTTTGCTCGCCGCTCACGTTGGCGTGGATGATATCGTCCTCGTCGGCGGAGGCGGTCACCGTGCCTTCCAAGCCAAACGCATCGAGCAATCCAACGAGAAACTCCCTGACGACCTCTGCTTGTTCTTCGCGCGTCACGGATGGCTCCTCGTTCTTGGTCGACGCCCCGGCGTTCGATGAACCCGAGTCCTTGTTCGCCTGTGCAGGCCGGTTGCTTCTTTGGTCACGGCCCTGCGAGCTGCCCTGTTGTTTCCGTTCGGGCCTACCTTGTTTGCCGCCGCTGCGGTCTCTTCCTTGGTTTTGCCCTCTTTCTGAGGTTTTGGGGCTTTCGCGGTTGGAGTCGTCGCGACCTTTGCCTCGGTTTCGGCGCCGGCGCTTGGGCTTTGCCTTCACCTGAACCACGGCTTGCTTGGCGCCCATCCCGAGGAAGCCCCGTTCGGGCTCCTGGATCACTTTGACGTCAGCCTGCTTCTCCGACTCCAGCCCGAGTTCTTCGATTGCTGCCTGGACAGCGATCTCGACCGTCTTTCCTCGTACTTCTACCCACTCCACGATATCTAATTCCTCCTCCGCCGCTGGCGCTTTTTGGCGGACCCTTGCACCTTCTTGGGTGTCTGGGGCCCTTCCTTCGGCTCGGCCTTTGCCTCCTCGGTTCCCGTTTCGGGGGGAGTGGGCCGGCCGTCGATCTTGTAGATGACGGCCTGTTGGCCGAGCCGGAAAACGTTTGATGTGGCCCAGTACACGATCAACCCTGCCTGGAAGTTCCAGGCAAAGATACCAAACATGAAGGGCAGGAACTTGGTGATGTTCTGGGTCATCTGGACCTGCGGGTTCGAGGCGTCTTGAGGGGTGGCCGCCTGGGTATAGGCTTGCTGGAGGAATTGGCCACCCACCATGACCAGGATGGCGAGAATATACGGCAGCGTCGTGAGCAGGCCCGCACCAAAGGCGGCGCTTGGTGTCTGGGTGAGATCCATACCGAGCCAGACGGTGTTACCGGCTTCGATCGTGTCGTGAAGGGCAGAACTGGCCGGTATGAACTCGAGAGGCGTCCTGAGGAGCCGGAACAGGGCGAACCAAATCGGCATCTGAACCAGCATCGGCCCCAGGCACCCGGTCGGGCTCGCTCCGTGCTCTCGTTGGAGCTTGATCATCTCCTCCTGGAGTTTCTTCGGGTCTTCCTTGTGCTCCGCCTGGACCTTTCGGACTTCAGGCTGCATCTGACTGAACGCCCGGGTGGCGCGGGTCTGCTTCAGCGTCAACGGAAAGAGGACGAGGTTGATCAGAAGAGTGAGGCCGATAATGGACCACCCGAAGTCCGGAACAAGGTCGTAGAGAAAGGCGAGGATCAAGCCGAGGGGATCGGCGATGGTCTTGAGAATGCCGTCCATCAGCCGACGGCTCCGTCGAGTTCCGTCACCGGAGCGTCACCGGTCGGGACCGGGTCGTACCCACCTTCATGCCAGGGATGGCACCGTGCCAAGCGCCGGCTTCCCATGAATACGCCCCTGATCACACCGAATCTCCCGATCGCTTCGTACGTGTATCGGGAGCACGTGGGTTCGTATCGGCAGTTCTTACCCAACGACGGCGATACCAGATTCTGGTAGGCCTTGATCAAGCCGCGGGCCAGTCGTGCCGGCGGAGCAACTCTCGTTTCAGGCATTTCCAGCTTCTTCCATATCGGTGTTTCCGCCCAGGCCCTGTTCAACCCACCTCAGAAGGGCGGGAAAGGGTGCGGTGACCACACTCTTCGACGCAATCATTACGTAATCCTTGCCTCGAGGCAGGCCCACTTCTCGAACGGCCTCACGCAGTCTTCGCTTGGCCCGGTTGCGAGCCACCGCATTGCCCACCTTCTTGGTGGTGACGATTCCCACGCGGCCGGTCTCGGAATCTGCAGGTGCCTCGATCACCAAGAGGCCCCCTGACCTACGACGGGCTCCCATCTTGAAAACCCGCTGAAAGTCGCTGTTGGCACGAAGAAATCCGACGTCGCTACGCGGCGAGGCGCTGCCGACCTTTGTCACGACGGCGCTTGAGGGTGGCCCGACCGGCTCGGGTCCGCATTTTCGAACGAAAGCCGTGCTTACGCTTGCGACGGCGCGTGTTTGGTTGATAGGTCCGCTTCATCGGAACTCCTAGGAGGAACGAGGTGGGCAGAAGATTACGAATGGGGGTGGGCAATGTCAAAGCCGTCGAGGACGAAAAGCCAAATCCCCATCGTGTAATTCGCCGGTCGAACCGGTGTCGCGGGCTCCAGGCTGCTGGCTCCCGTCACCTGGGGTATTTATAGAGTCACGGCAAGTGAAGACAGCTAGGCCGCGAAGAAAAGCTCTATCCCGCGAAAAGTGGCCTAGGCGCCTGACGGGTCCTTCCCGAGCCGGGACGCGAAAACCTACCCTAGAAAAACCAGTCCCGACGTGGCCTTTCGCGGTCTCGACCGGTACCGTCGGGCTCGGCAGAGTGCCTTTTTCTCGTTCTTGAAGCCGCCAGCTTCCTCGACCTACACTCCCAACGCCGCACCAGGTGAGTCGGCTCTCTCGCTTCCCCCTGACGACCTGGACGCGTGCACCCGGCTATGGAGCTGGGAGCTTTCCACATGATGTGGATATACCTGTGGAAAACAAGAAAGAGGTCTAGGAGGGCCCTGTGACGCAAGTGACTGCAACCGAGTGGGAACTCTTCCGTGACACGGTTCGATCCAAAGTCACGGACGTCACCTGGCAGAACTGGCTGGCAGCCCTCCAAACAGAGGGCACCGAGGACAACGTACTCCACCTCACGGCCCCGAGCGACTTCCATCTTCGGTGGGTGTTCGACAAACACCTCGAGGTGCTCGAAGCGTCGGCTCGCTCGGTGTACGGCTCCGACATCGTCATCGATCTGTCCATGAACCCGGACCACGAGATCCCCGCAACTCCGGCGGCCGACCTGGAACCAACCGCTGGGCAACCGGCCGGCCGGCAACCGGTTGGCGAACCTCCGCGGCTACATCAGCTGCCTCCCCGCGAGTTGGATGATCAGCCGGAAGCCAGCCGGCTCCTGGCCCGGTACACCTTCGACCATTTCGTCGTTGGTTCCTCCAACCAGTTTGCCCACGCGGCCGCAATGGCCGTAGCGGAACAGCCGGGCCGCCACTACAACCCCCTGTTCATCTACGGCGCCGCCGGATTGGGGAAGACCCACCTGCTGCACGCTGTCGGGCATCACTCCATCGAGCTGAACCCCCGCTGTGTCGTGCGCTACGTCAGCTCGGAGAATTTCTTCAATCAATTCATCAACGGCATCCGCCGGAAGAAGATGGACGAGTTCAAGACCCGCTATCGAACCACCGATGTGCTCCTGCTCGACGATGTTCAGTTTTTCGAAGGGAAGGAGCAGATCCTCGAGGAGTTCTTCCATACCTTCAACAGCCTGTACGAGTCGGGCAAACAGATGGTGATCAGTTCGGACCGTCACCCCCGCAACCTCGCCTCACTCGAGGACCGCCTCAGGAGCCGCTTCGAATGGGGTCTTCTCACTGACATCCAACCGCCGGATGTGGAGACTCGCCTGGCCATCCTCAGGAAGAACACCGACAGGGTCCGACAGCAGTTTCCCGAGGATGTGCTCCGGTTCATCGCCGAGAACGTCCACGACAACATCCGCGAACTCGAGGGCGCCCTCACCCGCGTGACGGCCTATTCGACCCTCACCGCCAGCGCCATCGACCTCGCCATGGCCCAGCAAGTGCTGGCTGACCTGGTACCCAATTCTGCGTCGCGTCCCCTCACCCCGGAAGACATCCTGAGAACGACGGCCGCCAAATTCGGCTTTGCGGTAGAGGACGTCACCGGGCCGAGCCGTCGAGCACCCCTGGTCCTGGCCCGGCAGATCGCCATGTACCAATGCCGGGAACTGACCAGCTTGTCTCTGCCTCGAATCGGAGCCCTGTTCGGAGGGCGTGATCACACGACCGTCATGTACGCCATCGGCAAGGTCAAGTCACGCATGGAGACCGATCCGGACGTCTTCGAGAGTGTGAACAAGTTGTCCCAGGAGCTGAGGAGAACATGACGCTTATCCCCATCCATCCCCATCCAGATTCTGGGTGGCGCGAAGAACTGGGCGATTCTCCCCACCCCCTGTTGAGAGAGAAAGTACGCTGACCAGGCACTTCGTTGAGTTTTCCACTTTCCACAACCCCTAATACTGTTACTACCGGTTTAAACAGAAGAACAGAAAGAGAAGAAGGGCTGGCCAACCTGTGAAGATCCGAGCCGAACGAGATGATCTGGCGGACGTGTTCGACCGCGCCAACCGTGGCGTGGGTCTCCGGTCAGCGCTACCGATTCTGACGGGAGTGCTGTGCGAGGTGACGGGTAACACCCTTCGGGTCACCGGGACAGACCTCGAGATCACCGTCCGCACCACGACCGAGGTCGATGTGCTGGACGAGGGGAGGGTCGTCATCCCCGCCAAGCTGACAGCCAGCGCCATCAGGAAGATGCCGGTTGGGGCGGTCACCCTGGAATCCAGCGAGGGGGAGTTCCAGATCCTCGGGGGAGGACCGAAGTTCACCGTGCGGGAACTCCCCGTGGATGACTTCCCTCAGGTGCCCGCCGTGGATCTCGATGGATCCGTGGACATCAACGGCCAGGACCTCACAGAGGCGATCGCCCAGGTGACGATCGCCGCCTCCGGCGACGCCGCCCGTCCCATCCTCACCGGGGTGCTCATCGAAAACGACGACCAGGGGCTGCGTCTCGTGGCCACAGACAGCTACCGGCTGGCGGTTCGCACCCTGGCAGGCGTTTCGGTGCCAACGACGGGGCTGGTGCCGGCGCGGGGCCTGCGAGAGCTCGGCAAGACCATCGGCTCGGCCAAGGTCCAAGTGGCGATCCCGTCGCGTGAAGCGGTCTTCGCCTCTGATCGCGGCGTGCTCACCCTGCGGCTCATCGAGGGCAATTTCCCGAACTACCGCCAACTCCTTCCCGAGAGCTACCCGAATCGCATGATCGTGAAGAAGGAGGCTCTCCTGGAGGCCCTGGGCCGCGCCTCGCTGGTGGCCGAAGATCACATCCCCGTTCGGTTGAGATTGTCCGAGGGGGGCGTCGAGGTGACTGTGACCCGGCAGGACGTCGGAGCCGAGGCCGAACACATTCCCGGTGAATACTCGGGGGAGGCCGACGAGGTGCTCATCGCTTTCAACCCCAAATACCTCGCCGACGGGGTGGGAGTGATCGACGCCGAAGAGATCGAAATTCAGGTGATCGATGGCCTCAAGCCCAGCGTGATCCGCGGAGTGGGCAAGGATGAGTTTCTCTACCTGTTGATGCCGGTTCGCGTGGCGTGAGGCTCGGCTGGATCGAGCTGACCGACTTCCGCTCCTATCGCCAACTGCGATTCGACCCCGATCCCTCGGTCAACGTCCTGGTGGGGAACAACGCAACGGGGAAGACGAACCTGCTGGAAGCGATCGCCTATCTCGGCTCGCTCCGGAGTTTCCGAGGAGCTCCGGAGGCGGCTCTCGTGCAGCTCGAGGCTCAGGCGGCGGTCATTCGGGGCGAGGTCATCCATGGAGATTCGTCTTCGCTGGTGGAGATCGAGCTGCCGGCAGCAGGACGGCGCCGGGTGCAGGTGAATCGGCAGCGTCTGGCACGCTCGTCGGACTTGTTGGGACATCTCCGCATCGTGGTGTTCCTTCCCGACGATCTGGATGTCATCAAGAGGTCGCCCTCCTACCGGCGGGACTTCATCGACCAGGTGGCCGTACAACTCTGGCCCGGAGCGCATCTCGACCAGGCGGAATACGACCGGGCCCTGCGCCAACGAAATACCCTCCTTCGGCAGATGGGCCGCTCCGCCGACGCTCCGACCCTTGCTGTCTGGAACGAGCGTCTCTCACAGGCGGGGGCGAAGGTCATGGCACGGAGAGCCCAGGCTTTGGACCGCCTCTCGGAACGGGTCGACGACGCCTACCGTGCGCTCGCCGGCGAAGGCACCCCTGTGTCGTTCTCCTACGACTCGGACTGGGGTGGGAGCCTGGACGTAGGGATCTCGGCCTCAGAGCATCAGGCGAGGCTGTGGGCTGCTCTGGAGACCGCTGAGCCGACCGACAAGGACCGACGCACGACGACGGTCGGCCTGCACCGCGACGAGCCCCAGTTCTTCTTGGCGGGGAGGCCTTCGCGAACGCATGCCTCCCAAGGCGAACAGAGAACGCTGGTGCTCTCGCTTCGGCTGGCCACCCATCACGCCGTTGCGGCTCTGACAGGCTTGCCACCGCTCTTGGTTCTCGATGATGTCTTCTCCGAACTCGACATGGCTCGAGCCCAGGCCTTGGCGGACGCGCTTCCCATCGCCCAGACGTTCATCACCACTGCCCGCGACGAGGAGGTGCCGGTGGCCGGCCGCCGGTGGTCCGTCGAGTTGGGGAGGGTGGCGTGAGCCGTCCCGGCGACGACCGGCCCGGCTTGACGAGCTTGTCCGGTCCGCTTCGCGAGGCGCTTCGACGTCTGGGGCTGGCCGACATGGATGTCCTGTTGCGCATCATGGCCGACTGGGACGAACTGGCAGGACCCCCGTGGGCCGGGGCCTCGTCCCCTGTCTTTCTGCGGGCGGGGGAGTTGACCGTCGAGGCCGCCGCCCTGGGAGCAGTCAGAGTGTTGAGATACGCCACCGGAGACCTCATGGAGAAGCTCGACGAGTTCTGTGGTCCAGGGGTGGTCCAGACGATTCGGGTGGTGGGCCCCGGCTAGCGCGCGGGCACGATGCGGGGACGCAGAATCCGGGCCGGCGGGACCGTCCCGAATGCGCCGACAGACCTTGGGTTTCGGGGGTTTTTCTACTAGAGTTACACGTGTGTAAATACAGCTCCGGCAGGCCCCCCCGAGTCCGCCTGCTGTTGAGCTTTTGCGATCAAGAAGGAGCCCTGTGGCTACACGAAATGACGGCTCGTATAAAGCGTCGGACATCACGGTTCTCGAAGGCCTCGAACCGGTCCGGAAGCGGCCTGGCATGTACATCGGGTCGACCGGCCCGCGCGGGCTCCATCACCTCGTCTGGGAAGTGGTCGACAACGCGGTCGACGAGGCCATGGCCGGGATGTGCGACCGGATCGAGGTGACGTTGCTCGATGGGGGCGGGGTCCGCGTGGTCGACAACGGCCGCGGCATCCCGGTAGACAAGCACAAGACCACCAAGCAATCCGCCCTCACCACCGTGCTCACCACACTGCACGCCGGAGGCAAGTTCGAGACCGGTGCCTATCAGGTGTCCGGCGGCCTGCACGGCGTCGGCGTCTCCGTCGTGAATGCCTTGTCGGAGCGTCTCGACGCCGAGATTCGCCGCGACGGGTTTGCGTGGACACAGAGCTTCGTGGACGGGAACCCGCAGGGCGTCGTCAAGAAGGGCAAGCCTGTCAAACGGACGGGGACCAGCATCACCTTCTGGCCCTCCCCGAAGACCTTCGTGGAAACCACCGAGTTCAACTTCGCAACCGTGGTCCACCGCCTGCGCGAGATGGCTTTTCTCAACAAGGGCCTCGAGATCCGGCTCGTCGACGAGCGTCGGGAGATCGTGGCGTCAGAGACGGCCGAAGAGGAGACCCCAACCGAAGAGGCGGCAATCGGGCTGCCGTACATCGTCGACGGGGTGCGCCAGGTTCGCTTCCTGTACAAGAAAGGCCTCGTCGATTTCGTTCAGCACCTGAACGGCAAGCGCGGCGAACCGATCCACCCCCATATCCTCCAGTTCGAGGACGCCTCGGACGAACACGAACTGGACATCGCCATGCAGTGGACCAACGCCTACACCGAGGCGGTCCACACGTTCGCCAACAACATCAACACTCACGAAGGCGGCACCCACGAAGAAGGGTTTCGAACGGCGTTGACCCGCGCCGTGAATGAGTTTGCCCGCTCGAAGGGCATTCTCAAGGAGAAAGACGAGAACCTCACCGGTGAGGACGTTCGCGAAGGCCTGACGGCGGTTGTCTCGGTCAAGGTGCGCGAGCCCCAGTTCGAGGGCCAGACCAAGACGAAGCTGGGCAACACCGAGATCAAGGGTTACGTCCAGCGCACCCTGAATCGTGCGTTCCCTGAATGGTTGGAGCGAAATCCCGGCGAGGGGCGCACCATCGTCGAGAAGTGCAAGTCTGCCCAGGACGCCCGGCTGGCGGCCCGCAAGGCTCGCGACGTCACCCGCCGCAAGACCGCCCTGGAATCGGCCAGCCTGCCGGGGAAACTGGCCGATTGCTCCTCGCGTGACGCCTCGCTTTCGGAGCTGTTCATCGTGGAGGGCGACTCAGCGGCCGGGCCGGCCAAGCAGGCTCGCGACTCCCAATACCAGGCGATCCTTCCGATCAGAGGGAAGATCCTCAATGTGGAGAAGGCGCGGCTGGCGAGGGCCCTTCAGAACAACGAGGTGCAGGGCATCATCACCGCCAGCGGAACAGGCATCGGGGACGAGTTCGACATCGAGAAGGCGCGCTACCACAAGATCGTCCTCCTCACCGATGCCGATGTTGACGGTGCCCACATTCGGACGCTGCTCATGACCCTGTTGTTTCGTCACCTGCGCGGTCTGGTGGAGGCAGGATTCGTCTATGTCGCCCAACCGCCGCTCTACCGGGTGAAGATGGGCAAAGAGATCCTCTACCTGAAGGACGAGGAAGCGCTCGAGGCCTTCAAGGCCGAGAACGAGGGACGCAAGATCCTGGTGAGCCGGTTCAAGGGACTCGGCGAGATGAACCCCGACGAATTGTGGGCGACCTCCATGAACCCGGAGACCCGTACCCTGCTGCGGGTCGACCTCGAGGACGCCGCCATCGCCGACGACACCTTTTCCACACTGATGGGCGACGACGTGGCGGCCCGCAAGTCCTTCATTCAGCAGAACGCTCGCGACGTCCGCTTCCTCGACGCATAGGACCAGATTCGAATGTCAATCAACGAAGACCAGATCGAAACGCCCGATATCGACATCAATCAGGAGATGTCGTCCTCGTTCCTCGAGTACGCCATGTCGGTCATCGTGTCACGGGCCCTCCCCGATGTTCGCGACGGGCTCAAGCCGGTCCAGCGGAGAATCATCTACTCGATGTTCGAGAACGGGCTGACCGCCTCGTCGCAGCACCGGAAGTCGGCCACGGTCGTCGGCTCGGTGATGGGTGACTACCACCCCCACTCGAACGACGCCATCTATGACGCCCTGGTGCGCATGGGCCAGGACTTCTCACTGCGAAACCCCCTTATCCATCCCCAGGGCAACTTCGGCACGCCCGATGACCCGCCCGGAGCCATGCGATACACCGAGTGTCGCCTCCAGCCGCTTGCCGACCATCTCCTCGAGAACATCAAGGAAAATACGGTCGATTTCGACTTGAACTACTCGGGCGAGAAGAGCGAGCCGACCGTGCTGCCCGCCCGGTTCCCGAACCTCCTCGTCAACGGCTCGACGGGGATCGCCGTCGGAATGGCGACGAACATGGCGCCCCACAACCTCGGCGAGGTCGTCGACGCGGTCCTGTACTCCATCGACAACCCCGACGCTCCGCCCGAGGCCTACCTCGATTATGTGAAGGGACCGGACTTCCCGACCGGCGGTTACATTCTCGGCAACTCCGGCATCCGCGAGGCGCTTCTCACCGGCCGGGGCTCGATCAAGATTCGCGCCGTGACGGACGTGCAGGAGGTCCGGAAGGGCAAGACCGCCATCGTGGTGACCGAGCTGCCGTACCAGACGTCGGCAGATCGAATCATCAAGAAGACGGCGGATCTCGTCAACGACAAGAAGCTCGACGGGATCAGCGACATTCGGAACGAGTCCAGCTCCCGGGTAGGGACCCGGATCGTCATCGAGCTCAAGCGCGACGCCGTGCCTCAGGTGGTGGTCAACCAGCTGTTCAAGCTCACCCAGCTCCAGGACTCGTTCGGCGTGAACAATGTGGCGCTCGTCGATGGTGTGCCTCGCACCCTCAGCCTCGCCGACCAGATCGGCTACTACGTCGATCACCAGATGGAAGTGATCCGCAGGCGGACTGAGCATCGCCTCAGCGAGGCCGAGAAGCGGGCCCACATCCTCGAAGGCCTGATCATCGCGGTTGACAACATCGACGAGGTGATCTCCATCATCCGCGGCGCCTCGGATACCGAATCGGCCCGCTTGGCGTTGATCGAGCGCTTCGAACTCTCCGAGATCCAGGCCCGCGCCATTCTCGAAATGCAGCTGCGGCGACTCACGGGTCTGGCCGTCGACGAGCTCCGCTCGGAGTACGGCGAACTGCAGGAGGCCATCGCCGAATACCGGGCGATCCTGGCTGATCCGCAACGACAGCGCGACATCATCAAGGACGAATTGTCGGATATCCGCAACAAGTACGCCGAGCCGCGCCGGAGCCGGATCATCCCCGACGAAGGCAACCTCTCCCTCGAAGACCTCATCGCCGACGACGAGCTGATCGTGTCGGTGACCGAGTCGGGCTACATCAAATCGGTCCCCGCCAATGTGTACCGATCTCAGGGGCGGGGCGGCAGGGGAGTGAAGGCCGCCGAGATCCACGAAGACGATGTGGTGACCCACCTACTCCACACGACGGCCCACGCCTACCTTCTCTTTTTCACGAACCGCGGCAAGGTGCACCGCGTCAAGGCGCACGAGATCCCTCGCCAGAGCCGCACCTCGAAAGGCGTCATGGCCCAGGCCGTTCTGCCGCTCGAACCCGACGAACGGATCGAGGCCATCGTCGACACGCGTGATTACGAAACCTCCCGATACCTCGTGATGGTCACCAGGAAGGGTGTCGTGAAGAAGACGCCGTTCCAGGACTACGACTCCCGTCAGAGCACGCTGATCGCCATCAACCTCCAAGAAGGGGACGAAGTGGTGGAGGTCCGGACGACCAACGGCGAGAACGACGTCCTGTTGTTCACCCGTGACGGCATGGGCATTCGCTTCGCCGAATCCGACCTTCGACCCATGGGCCGCGCCACACAGGGTGTGCGTGGGATCAAGCTGCGCGAAGGAGACGCGGTTATTGGGGCCGCGTCGAACGTCGAGGGCGAGGAGATCCTGATCCTCACCTCGGGCGGGTACGGGAAACGAACGAAGATCAATGAGTTCCGACCGCAAAAGAGGGGCGGGCTCGGTCTCAAAGCCATGAAACTGACCCGGACCCGCGGCTCACTCGTGGGTGCCCGAGCCGTCAACCCTGGCGATCAGATCTTCGTGATCGCATCCGATGGCGTGGCCATCAGGACGAATGCGGACTCCGTGAGCCGGCAGAAACGGGAGGCGTCGGGCGTCAAGGTCATCGACATGTCCGCAGATGCCTCGGTGGCTGCCTTCGCCAAGGTGGTAGCGGAGGAGGTCGACGGGTGAGACGGGAACCGATCGGCCCTCCAGGCCGTTGTAGAAGCGTCGCCGGGAACGGTCCCCACGGGCCGGTCTCGAACGACGAGAAAGCGGGTGTAGCAGGCATCGGCCGTTACACTCCGGTAGGTTCAACCCAACGTCAAGGGAGTTGACGCAGATGGCTTCAGTACGTCGCGTTCGAAGGATCGTTCGCAAGATCGATCCGTGGACCGTACTCAAGGTCTCCTTTGTCTTCTACGCGGTCATGGCGTTGGGCTTGGTACTCGGCCTTGTGATCTTCTGGGCATTCGTCAATCAGGCTGGGTACCCCGATACCGTCGAAAGCCTGCTCGCCGATCTCGGCCTGTGGGACGCCGGTGAATCGCCGACCGTGCCGGAGGGCGACTATCTCTTCCGCGCCATCGCCTTCCTCGGCGTGGCCTGGGCGGTCATGATGACCGGGCTCACCACCCTCTCGGCCGTCATGTACAACCTCATCTCGGACATGGTGGGAGGCATCGAATTCGTCGTGTTGGAAGAGAGCCTCGCCGGCTCGACGCCGGTCGAACCTTCGTCTCTCCCGGTGCGGCAGGTCCAGTCCTGGCAGACCAACCCGCCGCCGGCCAAGGCAAGCCAGCCTGGCGCCAAAGAAGCGCCGGAAGGTTCATCGGTCAGCTCTCCGCTGTGACCCTTCCGGGCTGAGGCTGGCGGGGGGTGAGGTTCCGCCCGGGGCGGTCCTGGTCCACCCGCCATGTCACGCCGTGGGCCTCATGGGGCCGAGACGACACGATGCGGTCGGGGAAGATCGCCCAGAAGCAGGCACCACCGAGGTATTCGGAGGTGCGATAGCCGGTGCGACCCTTGTGGGCGCCGACGATGGCGGCCACGATGGCCAGACCGATGCCCGAGCCCTGCACCGTGCTGCTGAAGCGGTTTGAGCCCCGCTCGAAACGATCCCAGATGACCGCCTGATACTTCTTTGCCACGCCTGGTCCGTTGTCGTGGACCTCGACGACCAAATCCGAGCCATCGCGCGCGACCCGCAGGAGGGTCTTGCCCCCGCCGTACCTGTTGGCGTTGGTGAGCAGATTGGCGACGACCTGGATGATCCGGTCACCGTCGACTCGCAGCGTGACGCCTGCGTCGAGATCCACCGCCACCGTGGCGGCGGCCGAGCCGACAGCCTGAAGAGCGGCGTTGACGACGGAGGACGCTTCGACGAGTTCCTCTCGCAAGGTGATCTGAGCGTTCTTCTCTCGCGAGAGCAGCACGAGGTCCATGACGATGCGACCCATGTACTGCGCCTGGTCGCGGATGATCCCTGAGAACTCCGCCCGCTCCTCGGGTCCCAGTTCGCCTTGGTCCGCATCGAGCAGCTCGAGGAAGCCGATCATCGACGTGAGGGGAGTGCGGAGCTCGTGTGAGATGGAAGACACGAGAGCCGACCTTTCCCTCTCCACCAAGCTCCGGTTCTCTTGGATCGCCAAACCCTGGCGGACTATGACCAGCGTGGCCACGGCCAGCGTGGCCAGGAAGAGAACCAGATCCGGACCGTCCACCGCGGTGTGGAACACGCGGTAGGAGAGGAATCCGACCATGCTCAAGGCGACGCTGTAGGGAAGGGCCATCGACCACCATGGCATCTTCCCGTCCACGTATTCGCGCGGCGGGGGTGCCTGGCCGACCAAGGCGCCGGACGCCAGCACGAACAGGACGGCTGTCAGGTAAGGACCAAAATTCGGGGCAGCTTCCTCGAACAACTTGCCGGCTCCCGACAGGAGAAACCCGAGGTCGCCGAAAGTGAGGGCCACATAGCTGGCGCTCAACAGAATCAGCCGCACGTCGAAGTGGTGGCTCCCTCGTCGGACCACCACCAGCATGAGCACGATCAACAGGACTGCATCGAGGGCGAGGTATAGGGAACCGAAGAACCTATCGAAGAAGGGGGCTCCCTCGGTGGCCTGCCACATCTTGTCGAGGGCCAGAACCCAGAAGAGCGCGGCGGCCGACACGGCGCCGACCAGGCCGTCGAGGAGCAGCCGGAGGCGTTGACGGTTGTTGCCCGAGATCTGTGGGAGCTTGGCGAGGCCGGCCGCAACGAACAGATATCCGCCTGCGAAGAACGCATCGAACGGGCCGTAGGCCGGGGGTTGATACCCCAAGGCGTCGGCAGCCGCGACCACGAGGACGCCAACGCCGCCGGCCGAGACACCCAATCCGAGCAGGATCCAGGTTGGTCGCTCGTCACGAGGCAGGTCGCGGGCTCCAGCGAAAAACAACAGGCCGGCGGCTAGGAATCCGACCATGATGCCGACCGGCCCGGCGACCTCGGAGACGTTCGGATCGGCCACAACGGCTATCAGGCAGCCCGCGACGAAAAGGCCGGCACCGGTGCTCACCATGAGGCGGCGTCGGCTTACGGCTTTGACTCCACGAGTCGGCGTCTCGCTGTGCACCTCATAGGTATCGGCCGGCTGGGCGTCGAGCTGAATGATTAGTCAGATCGTGCCGCCAGGGAGTCGTTCATCGCAGAGTCGGTCAGGTCGATGAGGATCTCCGCTTGGGCAGGGGGTTCGACGAAACCCACCACGTCTGCGATGTGGCCCGCCAAGGATTCCATCATGGCTATCACCTGAGCAGAGTCGTGGTAGAGAGTGTGCGTGAAACGAATCCCACTCTGACCCAATGCAACGGCCGGAAAGGTGGCAATATTCACGTAAAATCCATCGTTCATGAGGCGCTTGGCGACCTCCACGGCGCGCTCGGTTTGTCCGATCTTGGCGAACCAGATGGGGGTCAATTCGTGCGCAGCCATGGGAAGTTCCAGTTCCAAAGCCGCCGACCGAACTTCTTGGATCTGTTCGCCCATCCTTGCCCTGAGTTCGGCGTGCTCGGCCGAGAGGTGGAGATCCGCCGAGGCGACGGCCGCCCCGAGCTCGGCCGGGTGCACAGGACCGCCAAAGATGAGCGGGCCACTGAGCATCTGCACCCGGCGGGCCGTTTCCTTGTCGGGTAGCGCGATGGCTGCGCCGCCGGAGCCGAAGGATTTCGAGAGAGAGCCGGCCACGACCATACGCTCACGCATGGGCACCTGATCGAGGACGTACCCGCAACCGTGGAGGCCTTGCCAGCCGAACCCGTGAGCGTCGTCGAAGTAGAGGTGGAGGTTCGGGTGGTTGTCCAATCGGGCCACGATGTCCCTGACCGGAGCCACGTCACCGAGCATCGAGTAGACGCCGTCGGCCAGATACCAAACGGAGCGATGACGAGGGGCGAGTTCGTCGAGAGCCCTATCGAGGGCGGCCATATCGTTGTGGGGGAGCAGGCGCACTTCGATCCCCTTCGACTGGAGGACGTCCGTGGCCAGGTGAACCGAGGAATGCGCCTGGGCGTCGACGAGGGCGACATCCCCCTCGCCCAGCAGGACGGGGAGGGCCGACAGATGCCCGAGGGTGGTGGTAGGAAAAACGACCACCGGACTCTCGAAGACGCGTTGAAGGCGTTCTTCGAGTTCGTCGTAGAGGCTGACGGAGGCGTAGGCGGTCGAGGACGAGAAGGACGGTCCGAACCGTTCGATCGCCCGAATCGCTCCTTGCTTGAGGCGAGGGTCGAGGTTGACGCCGAGGTAGGCACAGGACCCGAAGTTGAGGAGCCGCTTTCCGTCCAGGATGATCGATTCGCCGGAGAGGTATTCGTCCTCGATCCGAACGCGCGCTAACCCGGCATCGACGATACAGTCGGCGTTTCTTTGGAGGAGGCGGAGGAATCGTTCGTGCCGTGAAGCGCTACGCGCTGACATTGGGACTATGCCCTTTCTCGGCCCCAAGGACCGTACACGCTCCCAGCGCGGCCTCGCCGTTACGATAGCGCCTCTTGGAGGAATCCCCACATCTTGGAGAGACCAGGTTTGTGGCGCGGCGCCGCCTTGACGGCTACGGCTTTTTGCTCGCCACGCTCACTCCGGCGGCGATTGCCTCCTCCACGAAGCGAGGTCCCAGCCGAAAAGCGGATCCTCCGAATCCGTGGTCTCGAGCCAACACGGCCGCCGCCAGGCAGATAGCCTCCAGGTAGGATCGTCGATCGACGACCCCGTGCGTGACGGTGCCGTGGGGACCGGTAGCCGACACCAGAATCGCCGCCAGGGCTCCCTCGTGAGGCGCCACGCTGGTATCGCCCTCCCGAGAGCTGTACAGCCGCCCGACGGGTAGAGGAAAGCTCACCGGGCTTCCTGATCGGAGCGGTTTCCCGGGTTTCGTGCGAGCGACGGTAGAGGCGGACGCCCCGGCTCTCTGCATGGCCAGATCTCCGAGAGCATGGGCTAGTCCTCCCAGGTTGGCGCCGTCGGTCACCAGCGCGTCAGGACCGGGAGCAGCGGCGGCGATCACGATGGGGATCTGTCGATCCTGTGCCCGCTGCGCCTCCGTCGACTCGAGGTCCTCCGCCACGACTACATCGAAGCGGCCGAGATCCTCGAGGGACACGATTCGTGGATCGCTGCCCAGTGGATGACCAACGCCGATCAGGTCGACCCGATCGTCTGCCAGGAGAACCCGTCCGGTGCGCCGGAGGAGATCCCCGCCCGGCGCCAGGGCGATCTTCACTCGGAGTCGTCGGAAGCGGCGTCCTCACCTGCGCCTTCCTCGGACCTGGGTCCAAAGGGGCGGAGGGGGTCGACCGGCTTCCAGATCTCTTGTTCGGACGCCAACTGCTGCTGTTTCTGTTTCTGGAGATAGGCTGCGACGCCTCCGGCGGCAGCAGCCACGAGTAACCATTTGCGGAACTTCATGAGGTTCATTGTAGGCCGTTTGCGATCTCACGGAGCGTCGTCGTCCCGATGGGAATTGGGGATCGGAAGGACCGCACAGTAGGCCACGAGGCCCAGGGAATGGGCCGGCGAATAGGTCGCTAGACCCATAGACGACTACTCAGCGTGAGGTTACGCTGTGTAGCACGAGTATGGCGCTCGCATTCGAGATACGAGGGTCCCGGTCCACGGGCTCCCCCCCAACGACTGGGGCCCTCATCTCGAAGACCCAAGGGGGGGTTTGCTGATTGGGCGCTTGGGCACTCGTCAAGAGCGCCCAAGCTGCCGAATCAGTACGACTGAATGATCCCCCGGTCTACCCACCGGGGGATCATTCAAAGGTAGATGCCGCGGGTGTATCACCGCGCGGGCCGTCGTCCACGCCATCTGCCCGCCATTCTTTCGATGGGCCCATTGTCACCTTCGGACTCCAGGGTCACGCCCGAGCGGCGATCCCCCGAGGTCGGATTCGACGGGCCGGTTCGGCGCTCGAGCCCCTCACCACCGCAAGGAGACGGGTTAGGGAGCGGCAGGAGCGTCGGTCTGTCACATGCGTCGGCGAACAACGGTGGAGATGACGGGACTCGAACCCGTGACCCCCTGCTTGCAAAGCAGGTGCTCTTCCAACTGAGCTACATCCCCGCGCTTGCGGCCATTGTACGTCGGTTCCCTGTTGTGTCAGATCGAAATCAGTCCAGCCTGGTGGCGATCAGCAACGCGTCGAGGGCTACGGCGTCGTCGACCGGGCGGCGGACGATCTCGGCTCTTTCGATCTGGAGGGAGGGGAGGTCGGCCGCGAGGTCGGCGGGCGTGAAGAGCAGATCGGGGTTGGGCGGTCCGCCCACCCCTTCGGTGAGGTTGCTGATGTCGTGCCCCACGATCACATATCTCCCGCCCGGCGCCAGCCCCTTTACGAGGTTGCGATGGATCAAGGACCGGGCGGGTGCGGGGACGTGGAGATAGAACTCGATGATGAGATCGAAGTGATCCAGCGGGGGAGACCACGAGGTGAGGTTGGCGACGGTCCACTGGACCGCGACGTCGTGCTGTCGGGCGACCGCTCTGGCCTTGTCGATTCCGGCCGCACTGAAATCCACGCCGGTCACTTCCCAACCCTGCTGGGCCAGCCAGACCGCGTTTCTTCCTTCGCCGGTGGCCACGTCGAGCGCCCGGCCCGTCGCCAGGCCGTCCACCAGGCCGGGCAAGAACTGGTTGGGTCCTGCATTCCAAATGAGTTCCTTGGTCCGGTATCGCTGGTCCCAATTGGTGGCGTCCACGGGGGTTCCTTCGAGCTCGCTTGGTGGTCCAGCATCGCAGACCGACCGGTGGAGGCGAAGCCGCGCCGTCTCGCCTGGTGGACTCCGGCGGGGGCTGATACACTCGCCGTCCCGAAAGGGCCCATAGCTCAGCCCGGTTAGAGCGCATCCCTGATAAGGATGAGGTCCCTGGTTCAAGTCCAGGTGGGCCCACTCCGGTCGATTCGCGACCTCACGGAGTTTCTGAGGAAACTCTCTCGTGTCAACGTCGCCAGGCGGTTCAGGAACCGTCCAGTTGAGTACCACGGCGGTCTGCGCCAACCCCCATCGACTCGTCGGCCACCTGCCGAATCACGTCCGAACGGCGCTCAGCCCGGCCGGTGTCGAGAGGTAGAGTTTGTCCATGGACCCCAGCCGGTTTATCGGGCCTCCGTTGATGGCCATGGTGTTCTCCAGTACGGTGCTCGTCGCAGCCACGGCTGGATTGGTGGCCTACCCGGGTCCGGCGTCGATCGCTTTCGCTGCTCTGGCGGCCCTCGTGGTGTGGCGCCTGTTCCGTTTGGCCGTCTACTTCGATGGAAGCGAACTGGTGGTCCGCAACACCCTGCGGACCTATCGTTTCCCCGTGACCGGCGTCGACATCCGAGCTCGCGTGGTCGACCCTCGCGTCGAGTACTACAGCTCGGGTGATTCTGCCGGACACCCGGGGATCCCGGCCGCGGCGGACGACAACACCCCGCAAGCCGCCAAGTGGTACGAGTTGGTGCACGGTGACGACCGCTACCAAATCGACGCCCTCATGGGCCGAACGCCGACCCACCACGAGCGCCTGGCTTGGGAGCTCCGCAAGCAGATCCTCGCCGCCCGCGACGCGGCACCAGGCACCGGCTGAACAATCGTACCCGGCGACACCCAGGCCTGAACCAGGATCTCGGTTGCGCGCCGCTCGTACCATACTGATTCGATGGACGAGATCATCGTGGTGGAGCCGGACAGACCGACGATCGTGGCCGCCGCAGCGGCGACGACGTTCCTGGTGGTGGCGGCGGGAGTGAACACCAACTGGCAGGTGCGCCTCGCCCTCATCGCGATGGGAATCGCGGTGGTCTATCGCATGAGGCAGATGAAGCTGTCGGTGAATCGTATGTCGGTGGTCGTCGTGAACTTGTGGCGCCACGAACTCGAGCTCGATTCCGTCCGGATCGTCGACGAGAAAGACCAGATGGCCTGGCCGAAGAACGACGTTGGCGAGCCGAACACGACCAGCGTCGGGTTCCCGACGGGTGCCTCTGCCGGGGGGCGCGCTCTCTACCTCATGGATGATTCTGGTCAGAAGGTGCGGGTTAGGCTCGCCCCTGTCTATGGCAACCGGCTGGACACCATCACCGAAGACCTGTATCGGGCCGTCGCCGCGATGAAAGCGGCCAACTGATCCGGGCGCCTGCGCCGACCCCTCCGATTTCCTCTTGACCCTCACGTAACGTGAGGGTGTAGGTTGGGCCGCATGCAGACCGAGACCGCTCTGACGATCGGGTCCGTCGCCCACATGGCCGGCGTCACCGTCAGAACCCTTCACCACTACGACGAGATCGGACTGGTCGTTCCTCAGGAACGAACCGAGGCCGGGTACCGGCTGTATGGCGGGGCGGAAGTGCAACGACTCCAGGAGGTGTTGTTCTTCCGGGAATTGGGATTCGGTCTCGACGAGATCAAACGAATAGTCAACCAGCCCACGTATGAAAGAGAAGTGGCTCTCGGACGACAGAGAGACCTGCTGGAAAAGCGGGCAGAGCGCCTCTTCCTGATGATCGAAGCGATCGACCGGGCGGCTGCGGCAGAACGAAAGGGACTCACCATGACCAACGAAGAAATGCTCGAGGTGTTCGATGGCTTCGACCCCACGGAATACGAAGACGAGGCCAAGGAACGCTGGGGCGACACCGACGCCTACCAGGAGTCGGCCCGCCGGACCGCCCGCTACACCAAGGACGATTGGACTCAGATCAAGGCCGAAGCGTCCGCCATCGATGCCGCCTTCCTCGAACTGATGCGGGCCGAGACCTCCCCGAGCAGCGAGACAGCCGGTGCCGTGGTCGATCGCCACCGCGCCCATATCACCAAGTGGTTCTACGAATGCTCGGAGCAGATCCACCAGGGGCTCGGTCAGATGTACGTGGCAGACTCACGCTTCACAGCCAACATCGACAAGGCCGGATCGGGTTTGGCGCAGTACATGTCGCACGCCATCGCCGCCCGCTACTCCGGGTAGTACCGGGGAGTTCAATCGGGCGGGGAGGTCAAGGGTTCCGCAACATGGTGAGGAGCATCACCGAGGGCTCCAAGGCCCGCACGCTGTGCGACAGGTTGGCGGCCATGTGGATCCAGGCGCCTGGCCCCACCTCGACGGACTCGTCGCCGAGCCCGAGGAGGAGCCGTCCCGAGACGACTTGGACCACGGCCGGCACCGAGGCGGTGTGCTCGGTGAGTTCCTGGTGGCGATCGAAGGCGAACACAACGAGGCGGATGCGGTCGTCCTTGTAGATCACTCGGCTCAAGGTGCCGTCGACGGGGATCTCGACCTCAGCCGCCAGATCAGCGAACACGGTCGAGGGTGGTTGATCGGTCATGGGACGAACCTACCCGCCCGATTCAGTGCTCGTGGTCGGTTTCGCCGTGGTGATGTTCGTGGCCGGCCGTGTCATCCGGACCGGATGACGGAAGGCCCACTCAACAGCCAGGTTCGCCGTGGTTGCCACAACAGTCTGAGCGGTTCTTCGCCTTGATGGCGTTGTTCTTGACGGTGAGGGCGATGCGTTCGGCCAGAGCGAGCTCTGATCGCATGAAGTTGCCGATCACGTGACGGAGCGAGGGTCTAGTCATCCGCTCACGGTACCACCACGGGCCCTTCGGAGGCGCCCAACGGGCCACGGCGATGGTCCTTCGCGCGGTTGGCCGACCCGGGCTCACCGCCGCCGGGGTGGCAGCCAGGGGAGGAGCGTCGATCCTCTAGGCGCTACGGATCTCCAGAGCGCGAATATCGCCCGCCGGCTGGAACCCGAAGACCCAGCCGTACCACGCCAACTCGGCTTCGGCCGCCCGCTCGATGGCGTCGGCCGACCGGAATCCGTGGCCTTCTCCTGCAAAGGCCAGGTAGGCGTGCGGGATTCCCTTGGCCGACAGCGCCTCGACCATCACCTCGGCCTGCTCCGGTGGCACCACCTTGTCTTCGAGGCCTTGGAGAAGCAGCATCGGCTTGTTCAGCAGGTCCACATGGTGGATCGGGGACCGAGCCCGGTAGAGCTCGATCGCCCCCGGATAGGGCCCGATCATCGAATCCAGATAGCGGGATTCGAACTTGTGCGTCTCCTCGGCGAGGGCTCCCAGATCAGCCACGCCGAAATAGGAGGCGCCGGTGGCGAAAACGTCGTGAAAGGTCAAGGCGGCCAGGGTCGTGTAGCCGCCCGCGCTGCCTCCCCGGATGGCGAGCCGCTCGGGATCGGCGAGACCTTCGGCAACCAGGTAGCGGGCGGCTGCGATGCAGTCCTCGCTGTCGAGGATTCCCCAGAGCCCCTCCAGGGCACGTCGGTATTCCCGGCCGTAGCCGACCGAGCCCCGGTAGTTCACGTCCACCAGGGCGAAACCGCGGCTGGTCCAGAACTGGCGGCCCAGCGACAGGCCCGGCGACGATGCTCCGGTTGGGCCACCGTGGGTCCACACCACCAGAGGAGGGAGTTCGCCTTCCGGCGCCTCGAAGTCGGGGTTGGACGGCGGGTAGTAGAAGGCGTGGGCGACGGCGTCGCTGGTGGTGGGGAAGACGATCGAGCGGGCCTGGCTGTAGTAGGCAGGATCGATCTCGAGGTTGATGGAGGACCGGACCTCGAGGTAGCTGCCCGTGGCTGGGTCCACCCCGATTACGGCCGAAGCCTCGCTATCGGAGCCCGCCACCACCCAGACGCGTCCGCCTCCAACGGCGAGGCTCGACCCGATGGCATCCCGCTCGGCGAGGCACGGGGCGACCGCACCGTCGGTCACCGTGACGATCCTCGAACGCCCATCTTCGGTCACCACGGCGGCGATCCGGCCATCCTCGAGGAACCGGTAGGTGGACATCCCGAATACCCACTGCGGTCGGCCCCACTCGGCGGCTTCGTCGACGAGGTGAGTGTGGCTGCCGTCGGCTTCCCGGCGATACAGGTTCCACCAGCCGGATCGGTCGGAAACGAAATGGAGGATCCCATCCGGCGACCACTCGGGCTGGAAGACGGATTCCCTGGCTCCGCCCGCTACCTGCTCGACGTTGCTCAGGCTTCCGTCGGCCGACAGATCCGCCATCCACAGCTGGGTGCCCTCCCAGGGCATCCGTGGATGGTCCCACGTGAGCCAGGCGAGACGGCTGCCATCGGGCGATACACGCGGCGACGAGGAGAAGTCGTTGCCACTGGTGATTTCCCGGGGAGCTGCCGAACCGTCCGTCGGGAAGACCACCAGCTGGTTGTCTGGTTCGCGATCCTCGTGGTGGCGTTCGCGAACGGCGATAAGCAACGACCCAAAGAACTCGAAATCGGCGAAGCGGTCGCCTCCGTCGAGGTCGGGTTCCGGGGTGATCGGCACGGGCTGAGGGCCGTCGAGACGGTAGACCCGTTGATCGGTGAATTGGGAGGACACGACGATTCCGCCCCGCACCGCAAAGGCGCCTCCGCCGTACTCGTGGGCCTTCGTGCGGGAGTTGAACCCCGGAGGAGACACGTCGGTCGTCCGTCCGTCGGCGGTGCGCCGGACGACCACCGATCGCCCACCCTCGGTGGGCCGGGACTCGACCCAGTAGAGCGTGTCGCCGTCGGTCGCCACCCCGTCCAAGGCGATGCCGGCCCGGGTCAGGTCGGATGGTGCGATCGGCGATTCCCATTCCCCGTACGGTGCGACGGCAGTCAAGTCGGCTCCTCTGTGAGACGGGACCAGGCTACCGGTCTGTGCGTTCGGCGGCGGCTACGGGTGGAGATCAGTCCCCTGCAGAATCGGTGGATGCGCCAGAATCGGGGAGGGAGGTGAGCTCCGGCGGCACGTTGGACGTCGCCGTGAGTCGCTCGATGACCTGCGACCGGGCCCCCGGGGCTCCAAACCCGGTCACGATGTCGCCCCCGGCCAACACGGTGTTGCCGTCGGGCACGAGGACGGCAGGTCCGCGGCGGATCGCCACCAGGGTGCAGCCGGCCGGCCAGTGAACCTCCCCGAGCGTCTTGCCGTCGGCCAGCGATCCGCCCGGGATGTGGAACTCGAAGAACTCGGCGTCGGGCCGAGCCCAGAGCCGCTGTCGCCTTCGCTGGAGTTCGGTCTCGGTAGCCTCGGTGAGCGCGAAGTGGTAGGCCTTGACCGCCGTCTCGCGACGGAACATTCCCACCAGGCGAGTCGGCTCCTCGTCGGCCACCACCGGTAGTCGGCCCACCCCGAGGCTGGCCATCCGCTCCAGGGCGCGGCTGACCGGTGTAGAGGGGGTGACAGTGACCGGCCGAGCCGTCATCGCGTCAGCGGCGGTGACCTGGTCGGAGGGCCCGCCACTTCTGACGATGTCGGTGATCGTGATGATCCCGAGGAGGCGATCCTCGTCGTCGACCACGGGGAGACCGTGGTGTCGTTCTCGGCCGAGCTGCGCCTGCACTTGACCTGTCGTCATCTCGGGTCGGATCACCTCGCTCCTGGGCGTCATGACGTCGCCGACGCTCACCGTGTCCAGCAGGTCCACGTCGCTGGTTCGCATGAGCCGGATTCCCCGGCTGACCAACGGAATCGTATAGACGCTCTCGCGGTGGATGCGATCGGCGATGAGCGTCGCCAACGAGGTCGCCAACATCAGGGGAAGGACCAGCCCATAGTCTCCCGTCAACTCGAACACGATCAAGATCGACGTGAGCGGCGCCCGGGCCACGGCGGCGAACATGGCGGCCATGCCCACCACGGCGAAGGCGCCGGTGTCCAACTCCGAAAGAGACCACACCGGAGCGAGGAGCGCCGCCACCCCGGCTCCGAGGGACGAACCCATGAACAGGGCCGGCATGAAATGCCCTCCGGAGCCGTTGGAGCCAAGCGTTCCGGCGGTGGCGAGGATCTTCAGGCCCGCCAGCAGGAGCAACACCCACCACGCCGTCTCCAAGAGGCTTCCGTCGACGAGGCTCTGGATGTACTGCTGCCCGGTTCCGAAGAGGCGGGGCTCGATGGCGATCAGTGCCGCCACCGGCACCCCGAGGGCGACGGGGCGGAGCCAAGGTCGCTGGTCGAACGGCTTGATCCTCGAGTGGACGGTGTCGAAGGCCTTGAGAAAGAGGAAGCCGACCAGGGCCGCCAGGATTCCCAGGGCGGCGTAGAGGAGCAGTTCGGCGGAGTCACCCAGGTCGTGCGACGCCGCCGAGAGGATGCGCTCCTGCCCAACGAGCGATCGGGTGGTGACCGCCGCCGTCACCGAGGCGATCACCACTGCGTTGAGGTGGCGAATGGCGAAGTTCCCGAGGATGACCTCCATGGCAAAGAGCATTCCGGCGATGGGAGCGTTGAAGGTGGCGCCGATGCCGGCCCCTGCCCCGGCAGCCACGAGCGAACGCACCTGATCTTCGCCGAGCCCGACATGGCGCCCGATCGACGAGCCGATGGCGGCGCCCAACATGACCGTGGGACCTTCGCGCCCTGCCGAACCTCCCCCTCCCAGGGTTGCGGTGGTGGCGACCAGCTTCCAGAAGATCGACCGGGTGGGGATGTACCCGGCATGAATGGCCAGCCCGGCGGTGGTTTCTGGCACACCGCTGCCCTTGACTTCCGGAAAGCGCTGGCCGATGCGCCAGGCGATTCCCAGACCAAGGGGCACGGTGAGGAGCGGGAGCCACCGGCCCCAGCTCAGTTGCTCCTCCAGGGCGGCGATCGAATCGCTGACGAATCCGATCGACGAAATGAGCGCCGCTCCGGCCAAGCCGGCCAGCACCCCCACGGCCAGCGCCAGGGCGATGAAGACGGCCGTTCTTCTCGGATTCAAGAGCGACCGGATGCGGTTCTTCATGGTGATGCGAAGGCTACCGGCCGGGTGGGCGACTGCCACGCGAATCGGCTCCCGGAAGGTCCGGGAGCCGATTCGTCAAGGCGGAAATCTGATCAGGCTTCGACAACGATGGTCTTCGCCACCATGTCGTGGAATCCTTGGCGCCGTTCTCGCCACAAGAGCGACAGGTAGACCACCAACGTGATGATCGCTCCGATCACAGGGATGAGTCCCCAGATCTGGGCCACTCCGTACCTCATTCCCGAGGCTTGGATGTCGGGGATTTCGCCTGTGGTCTCGTCCACCACCTTGATGCTCAGCGCCATCTTGCCGATGGTTTGGCCGCGACTGGAGATCATCAAGATCTCGTAGGCACCGACGGCGATGAGAGCCACCACGGTGTAGATGTATCCGCCGCCGGTGACGAAGGAGAGGATGACGAGCGGGATGATCAAGACGAGCACGTCGACGATGCGCGCCAACAGCCGCTTCCCGGGCGTGGCGAGCTCTGCCGGTCGCGCCACCGGTGCTGCTGATGGAGCGTCTCCGAGCGGGGAGGGCGGCAGCTCGTCGTGAGCAGGCGGAGCAGGCACCTCGGGTGGCTGGTTTGTGGCGAACGGGTCGTTCTCTTCCATGATCCCTCCTCTGGTTGTTGATCACCCTACCGCGCACGGGGGCGGCGAGCCTGGAATCTTCGAATCCGCAGTAGGTGCACTGGGGTTAACATGGTCTGAGCGCACCTCAGGAGGTCTCTTCGTGCCCAACGCCGTAGTCGTCGATGCCGTTCGCACCCCCACCGGACGGCGGGGCGGAAAGCTCAAGGACATCCACCCGGTCGACCTCGCCGCCATACCGCTCAAGGCGATCGTCGAGCGGAATCAGCTCGACGCCGGTTTGGTGGAGGACGTCATCATGGGATGTGTGATGCAGACGGGGGAGCAAGGCCTCAACGTCGGACGCAATGCTGCTCTGGCTGCGGGGTTTCCCGAGTCGGTGGTGGGAACCACCATCGACCGACAGTGTGGCTCCTCACAACAGTCCGCCCATTTCGCTGCGCAGGGCGTGATGGCAGGCGCCTACGACGTGGTGATCGCAGCCGGCGTGGAATCGATGACGAGAGTGCCGATGGGTATCACGGCCCAACAAGGCCCCGGTGTTCCTTTCGGTCCGGCCATGTCGGAGCGGTACGACCACCGGCTCGTCCCTCAGGGTCTCTCGGCGGAGATGATCGCCGAGAAGTGGAGCCTGAGTCGGGAGACCCTCGACGGCATGGCACTCGACTCGCATATGCGAGCGGCTCGCGCCACCGAGGAGGGGCGTTTCGAGACTCAGATAGTTCCGGTGGAAGTCACCCTCGACGACGGCACCACGGAAATGATGACGACCGACGAGGGGATCCGGTGGGAGACCACTCCAGAGAAGCTGGCTTCCCTCAAGCCGGTGTTCAAGGAAGACGGAGTCGTCACGGCCGGCAACTCGTCTCAGATATCGGACGGAGCGGGAGCGGTGCTCATCATGAGCGAGGAGAAGGCGGAGGAACTCGGCCTCACCCCGATGGCGCGGTTCGTGGCCTTCTCCCTGGCCGGCGTCGATCCGGTCACCATGCTCACCGGCCCGATCCCAGCCACCACGAAGGTGCTCGACAGGGCCGGCTTGGGCATCGACGAAATCGATCTCTTCGAGGTCAACGAAGCTTTTGCCTCGGTCACGGGAGCGTGGAGAATCGAGCACGGTGGCGGCGACCCAGCGGGCCTGTGGGATCGCACCAACGTCAACGGGGGCGCCATGGCGCTCGGTCATCCTCTCGGCGCCTCCGGTGCCCGATTGTTCACGACGCTCGTGCACGAGCTCCGCCGGAGCGGTGGGCGATACGGCCTGCAGACGATGTGTGAAGGCGGCGGCATGGCGAACGCGACCATCATCGAACGGATCTAGCTTCCCTGGCGGGACGACGAGGTTTTCCACAGGGATCTCCACAGTCGGTGGAGAATTACACACGTGTGGTTATTCGGCCACCCACACAGGGTTCATCGGCTCTCGACAATGCCGGGGGGCGTTGGTCTCGGTGGCCGATTGAAAGGTCATCGTGACCTCGGTTCCACAGACGGAGCAGCGGAACTGTTGGCTGGACGGGACCACGTCGGATGGATCCGGTTCGTCGGGGTCCGTGGCGAGCATCTTGATGATCGAGGTGGCGAGCCACCAGATGGCGAGACCCACGGCGATGGCAATCAGGTAGCGCACGGCGCTGATTGTAGGGCGGCAACGGGAGATCCCTTCCAGCGAACGGCGCGGGGTCTCGAGGCGTGTTGCTCAGCGGAGTGGAGCCTGCCCTGGTGGCAGCGATCCGGGAGGCTGCTCAGTGATAGTTGGTGGTCATCAGGAAGCCGGCGCCGATGGCGACGATTCCCGCCAGCAGCCACAGGTTGCCGAGACTGAAGATGTAGCTTGACACAACGGCCACGACGCCGCCCCCCATGAGCCCGAACATGGTGTAGACGTACCATGTTGGTGACTCAGGATGGACTTCCTTCTTCGGAGTCCGCGACGGTGTTGGACCTTTGGCCTTCTTGCGACCTTTGGAAACGGGCATGGAGGGCAGGATACCCTGTTTCCTCCGTTCGTTCCCAAGCAGGGCCCATTTCGGTGTGACGCCGAGCATTGCCGGAGCCGATCAAGAGTCGTCTAGCCGCCGCTCACCGCTTGAACGAACACGATCGTCGACGTGGGGGCGACGCTCTGGCGCGGGTCTTCCAAGCGGGTCGGTGCCCCATCCACGAAGCACATCACGTGTGGTCGCAGGGCCCCGGCCTCGTTGAAGAGGTGCACCCGCAGCGCCGGCTCCTGGTCGAGCAGATCGTCGAGAGCATCACCCATCGTGGTTCCGCCCACATCCAGGGAGAGTCGCCGGGTGGCGGTCTCGAGAATTCGGGGCAGGCGCACCGCCGGCACGGTCAGCCCAGCACGTCGACGGTGAGAATGCGCGGGAAGGAGTGGGGAAGGGCCGCCCAGGTGTCTCCGATGTCGTCGGAGACCCACACCCGGCCACCGGTCGACCCGATGACCACGGTGTCACCGTCGATGGCCACGGATCGGCGCAACACCGTGTCGAAGGTGGCTCCCGTCGGCCAACCTTCCCCTGACCGCACCCACGTCGAGCCGTCGTCGTCGCTTCGATACGCGGTGAATTCTCCGTCGACCGGGACCCGGTTCTCATCAGAGGCGAGGGGCACGACGAAGACCCGACCCGAGGGGGCGTGGCGTCGGACGACGAAACCAAACGATGCCGGAAGTCCGTTCTCGATGCGCTCCCAGGTGTCACCGCCATCGGCGGTTCGGTACACCCCGGTGTGGTCCTGTCGCCAGATCCGGTTCGGATCGTCGGGATCCTGAGCGAGGCCGTGCACGCAGTAGCCCCCTCCGGGGATGGCCGCCTCGTCGATGGCCGCGGTGACGCCGGAGTCACACCGTATGAAGGAATGGCCGGCATCGTCGCTACGGAACACCCCAACGGCCGAGATGCCCACCCAGATCCGGTCATCGGAGGTGAGTACGTGATGAGCGGCCAGCCCACCCAAGCCCGGCGACCAGCCTTCCCAGCTCGGGAAGCGGTTGAGGGCATCGACGGGAGCCCAGGACCTTCCGTCGTCGTCCGAGGAGAACAAGCCTGCCTCGGCTACACCCGCGTAGATCCGGGGGCCGGCCGAGGCCAGAGTCCATATCTGCTCCAGGGTGCGCCCTTCGTGATGCTCGGGACCGGGGGTGACCTGATCCCAACTCTCGAGGTCCGAGGAACGATGGATTGCGGCGCCGAACCAGTTGGAGGCGACTCCGGCCAGGAAGTGCCCGGTGGGGGTGGAATGGAAAGCCGTCACCTTCCATCCGGGAAAGAGCGGTCCGGTGACCGCGAATTCGGATCCCTCACCTCGCAGGAGGTACCCGCCCTTCTCGGTTCCGATCGCCACAACGCTCATGGACGTATTCTGCCCGATCACAAGCGACCTTGGCGGACGAATCGACTGTCCCAGTCCCTGTCGTTTCGTTCTCCTGTGCCCTGATCAGGGTTGGCAGGTGGCGACCGCCGTGATGTCGACCGGGTCGTCGATCGACTTGAACGCTCCGTCGTGGAGACCCAGGTTGAGGATCAGGTTCGATCCGTCCGAAACGTCTTCTGACTCGATCAGGATATAGAGGTCTTCGTCGGCGTCGACCATGGCCCCGATGAGAACCGGAGTCGTCTCGGCGGCATCGAACGGGAAGGCCATGATGGCTGTGAACGTGGCACCGTCAGCCGCCTCGCCGTCGATGCTCCACAGAGCAGAGGCAGGCCCGGAGTTGTCGGGCGTGTAGACACACTCTCCGACGAAGGTCCACGACCGCCCGTCGTCGAACACCACCTCGATCTCTCGGCCGCCCGTCGCCGGATCGACGGCCAGTGCGGTCGTCGTGGTCTGGATGGGGGGTTCGTTGCCGGTGGTGGATGATGTCGTTGCGACCACACCTTCGGATGTCGTGGAGGCCGTCGTTGCCGACCCGTCTCCTTCGTCGCTGCCACACGCGGCAAGGGACAGAGCCGAGACGCACAAGAGAATCGTGAACCGTTTTCTGATGGACATAGACAGTGCTCCTCGTTTGCTGGACCACCCTCTGGGCGCCCCAGGGCAGCGGGGCACTGGTCGTTCGGCTTCCTCACCCCTTGCGGAAAGCGATGCTAGCCGCCGGCCGGTGCGACGTAAGATCGGTCCATGAATGAAGCCCGCCCCGAGACGAATCCGCCCGAAGCCGAGGAAGACGTCGCGGCTTCTCGACAGCTCGCCCATCACGGTCGACAACGTCCGATTCGCCAGATCCTGACCGAACTGGCCGAGGCCACAGAGCCGAACCTGCAACCCGGTCGCTACGGAGAAGGCGAAGTGGTCGAGCGACTGGAGAAGCGCATCGCCGCGCTGCTCGGCAAGGAAGCCGCCGTATTCATGCCCAGCGGCACCATGGCCCAGCAAATCGCCCTTCGCATCTGGTGCGACCGGGCAGGGACCAATCACGTGGCCTTCCACCCACTCAGTCACCTCGAGATCCACGAACAGCAGGGCTACCGCCGCCTGCACGGGCTCAACGCCACCTTGTTGGGCACGACCGATCGGCTCTTCACGCGGGAGGATCTCGAAGGTCTGGTCGAGCCGGTGGGAGCCATCCTCTTCGAGTTGCCGCAGCGAGAAATCGGGGGCCAGCTGCCCGCCTGGGAGGACCTCGTGGAAATGGTGGGGTGGGCTCGCCGCCGAGGTGTTGCCACCCACATGGACGGCGCTCGACTGTGGGAGACCAAGCCGTTCTTCGGTCGTGAATATGCCGAGATCGCCGCCCTGTTCGACTCGGTCTACGTGTCCTTCTACAAGATCCTGGGCGGCGTGGCCGGGGCCGCCCTGGCCGGGCCGGCCGGCCTGATCAAAGAAGCCAGGGTCTGGCAACGGCGCCACGGCGGCAACCTCATCCACGTCTACCCGATGACGCTGTCTGCCGAACACGGTCTCGATCTCCGACTGGGCAAGGTCGCCGATTACCACCGGAAGGCCGTCGAGGTGGCGAGCGCGCTCACTTCTCTACCCGGTGTGCGGGTGGTGCCCGACCCTCCCCACACCAACATGATGCATGTGTTCCTGACGGGTGAGCGAGAACGCCTCCTGGCCGCCAAGCGTCGGGTTGCCATAGATCATGACGTCGAGTTGTTCAGGGGCTTGACCGAGACGATCCTGTCCGATGTGCATCGGTTTGAGCTGTCTCTGGGAGACGCCTCGCTGGAGTTCGGAACCGACGAGATCAAGGACCTGTTCGAGGTCCTCCTCGCCTACGCCGCGCAGTGAAGGCCGCGCAGTGAACGCCGCGCGGGCGGCGTCGTCAGTCGCTCAGGAAATTGGCCAGAAGCGCTTTGCCTTCGGTGGTCAGGACCGACTCGGGATGGAACTGCACACCGGCCACCGGGAGTTCCCTGTGCCTGATGCCTTGGACCACGTCGTCCTCCGTGCTCCACGCGCACGCCTCCAACGAATCCGGGAGAACACAGGCAGCAAGGGAGTGGTACCGAGTTGCCGTGAAGGGATTCGAGAGGCCGGCGAACACGCCGCGGTCGTCGTGGCGCACCTCCGAGGTCTTTCCGTGCTTCGGTTCGGGGGCGAGATCCACCTGGCCGCCGAAGGCCACCACGATGGCCTGATGTCCCAGGCAGACGCCGAGGGTGGGGACCTCCATGCCGATCGTGCGGACGAACTCGATGGACCGGCCCGCTTGTTCAGGTCGTCCTGGACCCGGAGAGATCAGCAGCCGGTCGGGTTGAAGCCCGCGGGCCTCTGCGACGGTCACCTCGTCGTTGCGGTACACCAGCGGGGTCGCTCCCAATTCGCCCAGGTACTGCACCAGGTTGAAGGTGAACGAGTCGTAGTTGTCGAGGACGAGGACGCGCATGGCCCGCTCAGGATAGACCGGGCCGAAACCCGCCGATCGGTTGGTCTCAGCTGGACCTCGGGCCTGCCGGATTCGGTGCCGGAGAGTCGGACAGAGCCCAACCCGACTCGGCTGCTTCATTGACGATTCCTTCCCAGGCCAACTGCCGGGCGGCCTCCTCGATGCGAGACACGGGGAGGCCGGCGCGGTCCGCCAGGAGGTCTGTGGTGGCCGGTCCGTTCAGGAGACCCTTGATCACCGCGCCTCGGGCTTGGCGCGAGGATCCCTCGAAGCGGCCTTGGGGGCGAGGCGGCCGATAGGCGTCGGGATCCTCGCACCAGACCACCACCGGGCAGCTTGCGCAGTCGGGGAGCTTGGGCCTGCACACCGTGGCGCCGAGGTCCATGACCGCTTGGTTCCAGTCGGCGGCCCGGCCGGGTGCGACGTTTTCGGCGGCGTACGCCACCAGGTCTCGCTCCGGGACGACGGCGCCGCGCCAGCGGGTGAGCACCCGGCGCAGGTTGGTGTCGACTGTCGGCACCTGCTCGCCGAAGGCGAAGCAAGCGACGGCCGCCGCCGTGTAGTCGCCGACCCCGGGCAGGCTGCGGAGCGATTCGGGTGTCTTCGGCCAGCCGTGGGCTGCGATGAGGGCGGCCGCTTCGCGGAGCCGCAGGCCGCGGCGGTTGTAGCCGAGGCCCGACCAGATCCGCATCACGTCCGCCACCGAAGCGACGGCCAGCGCGGCCGGGGTGGGGTAGCGCTCCATGAACTGCAGATAGCGTGGAACGACGCGATCCACCGTGGTCTGTTGTGCCATCACCTCGCTGACGAGAATGGCCCACGGATCCTGGGTCGTACGCCAGGGAAGGTCTCGACTCGACTGCGCGTACCAGGCGAGAAGCGCCCGATTCCGGGCGGTCACGAAGGCGGCAGAGTCGTCTCGGTCGGGGCCGGAACGGTGGTGGTGGTGCTCGTGGTGGTTGTGGTCGGCGCCACTTCTGCGCCGAGATTCACGGATACGACTTCGCCGGGAAGGAGGAGAACATCCCGTCCTGGCGACTGCTCGGCGACCAGCCCCGCCAAGTCGGGTCCGGCGTTGACCAAGGTCGAGCTGACCCGCAGGATCAAGCCTATTTCGTCGAGGAGAGCCTTTGCCTCGGCTTCCGTCCTTCCGATGAGGTTCGGGACGGCAACCGGTTCAGGGCCCTTCGAGATGACCAGGAGGACGGTGGACTCGATCGGCACCGGTCCGGGACCGGGTTCGGTCCGGATCACTGAGCCGACCTCGATCGTGGGATGGAACTCGTCGACGGATTGAACGGTCAAACCCAGGCTCTCGAGGGTCGACGCAGCGTCCCGGGCAGAGCGGCCGGTCAAGTCCTCGAGCAGCACACTGTCGGGACCGGTGGACACGGTCAGGCTGACCTCGGTGTCGGGCGGCTGCGAGGTGCCGGCGGCGGGGGCCTGACTGATCACGATGCCGGGCTCGACCTCGTCGCTGGGTTCCTCGACGATCTCGCCGAGCTTGAGGCCCCCATCCTCCAGCTGCTTCGTGGCCTCCTCCACTGTCTTTCCCACCACCGACGGCACGGTCACCTCTTCGGGTCCGGCCGACACGAACACGCTCACGAAGTCTCCCTCCGACAGCTCTGTGCCCGCCACCGGATTGGTCGAGATGACGATTCCGGCCGGCACCTCCGGATCGGAGGTGTTGGTGAGATTGACCTTCAAGCCGACGTTCTGCAGCGCCAGCAGGGCCTCTTCGCGTTCCATTCCCACCACCGCCGGCACGGTCACCGAGGTGGCGTCGTCGCCGGAACCGCCGAGGTTGGGTCCGAGGATCACGAAGAGCAAGGCAGCCAGCGTGGCGATGAGAACCACCGCGGTGATGAAGAACGGAAGCTGCGAGGGCTCGCGCTCGGCGGCCACCTGCCGGTACGTCTCCTCCGGTGGAACCGTCGGGGCCGGCATCTCTTGGAGAATCTGGGTGGGAGCGTCGGAGACGGGAACGGCTGCGGCGGCCACCGGCTCGTCTCCTCGCAGGGTGCGCAGAAGATCGCCGCGTAGTTCCATGGCGGACTGGTAACGCAGTTCGGGAACCTTGTCCATGGCCCGCATGACGATGCGCTCCAGGTTGGCCGGGACGTCGGGATTGTCGGCGGAAGGCAGGAGGGCCGGTTCCTGTACGTGTTGGTAGGCAACCGACACCGGGCTGTCGCCCTTGAACGGCGGTCGACCCACCAGCATCTCGTAGAGGACCACTCCCAGGGAATAGATATCGGATCGTTCGTCCGCCGGTTCGCCCTGCGCCTGTTCCGGACTGAAATAGGTCGCCGTTCCGATCACGGCGCCTGTCCGGGTCAACTCCTCGGAATCGTCCCAGGCGCGGGCGATACCGAAATCGGTGACTTTCACGGTGCCGTCGTGGGTCAGGAGAACGTTGCCGGGCTTGATGTCCCGGTGGATCAATCCTGCCCGGTGCGACACGGCGAGGGCAGCCGCCACCTCGGCCGCGATCTCCCCGGCGCGGCGCGGCAGCATCTTGTCTCCCGAGCGGATCACGTCTCGGAGAGAGGTGCCCTCGATGAGTTCCATGACGATGAAGTAGAGGGACTCTTCTTCGCCCCAGTCGAAGATGGACACGATGTTGGGGTGAGAGAGGTTGGCGGCTGCTTGCGCCTCACGTCGGAATCGGGTCACGAACGAGGCGTCGCCGCTGAACTGACTGTGCAGGACCTTGACGGCGACCTTCCTGCCAAGCAGGGTGTCGCGAGCTTCCCAGACGTCGGCCATGCCGCCACGGGCGATGTGTCCGATGAGTTCGTAGCGTTCGGCGAGTAGACGACCTGGTTCCATCCGGGCGATTGTAGGGCCGTTCACGTGCTCAACCCCATCCAAGTGGCGATCACGCGTCGTGCCACCGGGGCTGCCAGGGAGCCGCCGGTGGCTTCGTCGCCGACATCCCCGCCCGCCTCCACCAGCACCGCCACCACGATTTGTGGATCGTCTACCGGAGCGAAGCCGACGAACCAGGCGTGGGGGGCCCCGAGTTCGGTCTCGGCAGTGCCGGTCTTGCCGGCCACCCGCACTCCGGAAATGGCGGCGCCGGTCCCCGTGCCCGACTCCACGACCGCCTCCATCATGGCCGAGATTTCTGCGGCGGTGGCAGGGGTGGTGGCTCGAGAGAACTCGGCAGGCTCGGTCCGCTGAGTGGTCGCCCCCTCGACGTCGACCACCGACATGACCAGGTGCGGTTCCATGATCAACCCGTCATTGGCGATGGCCGCGCCGACAAGGGCCATCTGGAGGGGTGTCGCCTGAACGTCGCGCTGGCCGATGGCCGTCTGAGCCAACCCTGGCTGATCGTCCCGGAAGGTGGAAGCCGCCGGAATCGCCGAATCCAGAACGTCCCACTCGAACGGGATGTCGCGGTTGAATCCGAAACTCTCGGCGGTCGCCACCAGCTCTCCGGCTCCCAGGAGCAGACCCAGTTCGCCGAACACGGTGTTGCACGATCTCCGGAAGGCCTCCGCCAACGACACAGCGTCGCCCGAGCCGCAGGTGCCGCCACCGAAATTCCTGATGACCGCCGTCGATCCTGGCAGGGCCAGCTCGGTCGGGTTGGGGAACTCCGTGGCCGGCGTGGCGAGCGACGCGTCCAAGGCGGCTGCGGCCGTGACGATCTTGAAGACCGAGCCCGGCGGATAGGTGTTCGAGTCGGCACGATTGAGAAGCGGTTCGTCGTCGGCCGCGCTGAGGGCGTCCCCCAGGGGGCCGGCGTCGGCGCCGAGGAGCGGAGCCGGGTCGTACCCGGGCGAGGACACGTAGGCCAGGACTGCCCCGGTGGACGGCTCCAACGCCACCACGGCTCCTCGTTGGCCGCCCAGGGCTTCGGTCGCCACCTGCTGGAGGTCCAGGTCGAGCGTGGTGACGAGACTCTGGGGCCGCAGGTCGCGACCGAGCAACGCCGCCACGAGATCGCTGATGGTCAGGTCTTCTTTTGAGCGCAACTCGGCTGCATAGGCGTCCTCGAGGCCGCGGTCCCCGAACAGGAAAGAGGAGAAGCCAATCGAGTGGACGAAAGCGGCTCCGTACGGGTAGACGCGGGAGTACGCCCGGCCGTCGAACTGGTCCGCCACCGATCTCGCCAGGATCTCACCATTGCGATCGACGATGGTGCCGCGTTCCTTTTCCGACTGAGCCAGGAGCACCCGCGGGTTGCGAGCATCGTCCCGATAGCTGGGACCACGAACCACCTGGATATAGGTGGTGTTCACGAGCAGCAGGGCGAGGCCGGCCAACAGCGCAACGGCGAGGCGGCGAATGGGGGCGTTCACGTGCGGGCCTCATGGGAGATTCTCGCCAAGAGCGCCACGAGGACGAAGTTGGCGACCAGAGACGAACCACCGTACGACATGAACGGCAGGGTGATGCCGGTGAGCGGCAACAGACGGACTATGCCGCCGATGATCAGAAAGGCTTGGAGACCCAGCACGAAGATGAGTCCGGCCGCCAGCAGCTTTCGGAACAGGTCGCGGCTCCTGATTGCAATGCCGAATCCGACCGCCACGAGGAGCGCAAAGGCGGTGATGATCAGGACCGAACCCGCCAGGCCGAGCTCTTCGCCGACCGCCGCGAATATGAAGTCGGTGCTGGCGAAAGGGATCACGTCCGGCCGGCCCAGACCGAGCCCAGAGCCGGAGAGACTGCCGGACCCCATCGCAAAGACCCCCTGGACGATCTGGTATCCGGTGGTGTCGAAATGGTCGAAGGGGGTGAGCCATGCCTCGATCCGCGACTGAACGTGAGAGAACAGGCGCCAGGCAGCCACACCGCCGAGCGAGAACATTCCCGCTCCCGCCACCAGGTAGGTGGACCGCCCCGTGGCTGCGTAGAGCATGGCGATGAATGCCGCAAAGAGCAGCATGGACGCGCCCAGGTCTCGCTGGTAGATGAGCACGGCGAAGCTCGCCACCCATGCCACGAGGACCGGGACCAACTGGCGCGGCTCGGGCACCTTCCACGCCCCGATCTTCCGTGTCATGGCGGTCAGGGCGGCGCGCCGCTCCGCCAGGAACGAAGCCAGGAACCCCACCATGATCAGCTTGACCACTTCGCCGGGCTGAAACTGGATACTGAAGAATCCCGGATCGAAGACGACCCACAGGCGCGACCCGTTCACCAACCGGCCCTTGAGCGGGAACGGACCGGTGGCCGGGAGGAGAGGCAACATCAGCGCCACCAGGGCCACGGCGAGAAGAAGGTAACGGTACCGACGGATCACCTCCGTGCCGACGTTGCGCAGGCCGAACAACATCGAGACGGCCAGACCGGCGGCAATCAGCAGCCACCACCGTTGGAGTGAGGCGAGCCTCGTGTCGAGCCGGTAGATCTCCACGACACCTACCGCCGTCAGTATCGCCACCAGCGGCATGAGGAGCGTCGAGCCCTGGGGGGTCCACGCTCGCATGGCGAGATGGACGCTGCCGAAGGCGATCACGAAAACGAGGAAGGTGAGCGCGACGAGAGCATCGAGGCCCTCGCCGCGGCTCAGGTTGACGAGGGCGACTCCGAAGGCGGCCAGAACCGAAGCAACCAGAAGGAGAGCGGCCTCCGCCTGGCGGGTCACGGCTCCAGCTGGATGATCGCCACGGTGATGTTGTCGTGCCCGCCGGCGTGGTTGGCCTGCTCGATCAGGGTCCACACGGCCTCCTCGGGGGACCCTTCCGAGAGAGAGCGGCGGATTTCATCTTCGGGCACCATCGACGTGAGACCATCGGAACAGAGCATCAAACGATCACCCGGCTGCATTCGTTCCGGGATCTCGTCCACCGAGAGGTCCCGGGTGACGCCCACGGCGCGGGTGAGGATGGATCGTTGGGGATGGCTGGCGGCGTCGGCCTCGGAGATCTTTCCTGTGGCCACGTAGTCGGCGACCACGGTGTGATCGCTGGTGATCCGCCGCATTTCTCCGGCGTGGAGCAGGTAGGCACGGGAATCGCCGACATGGCCCAGAACCACCCCGCCGTCCGGCTGGATTTCGGCCAGGGTCACTGTGGTGCCCATGCCGCGCAGGCGGGGGTCCTCGTCGGTGGCGGCCACGACGGCCGCATTCCCGGCCAGGATCCGCTCGGCTGGAGTAGCGCCCTCCAGGGCGACGGCGGCTTGGAGGGCGGTGCGGCTGGCCACTTCGCCCGCCACGTGCCCGCCCATGCCGTCCGCCACGCCGATGAGCAACGGCCCGTCGGTGCGCCCGTCGCTAGCGGGGTACACGTGGTCCTGGTTGTTGTCGCGGATGCGCCCCTGGTGCGTACCGGTCGCCCAGATCAGGGTCATCGGACCTCCATGACGGTTTTACCTACCTGGACCGCGTCGCCTTTGTTGAGCGTCACCGTACCGCTCACGCGGCGCCCGTTCACATAGGTCCCGTTGGTGCTGCCGAGATCGTGCAGGCGCACGGAGCCGCCTTCGTTCGTGAATCGCATGTGGAACTCCGAGGCGTAGGCGTCGTCGATCAAGATATCAGCCTGTTCGCTGCGACCCACAACCACGACATCCGACACCGTGAAATCCTGACCGGCCTGGGAGTCGGATCTGACGAACACGATCTCCGAGGCGGGGCCCCGTTTCGTCCGTGTCTCGAATCCGCCCAGGTGACCGGCGATGGCTTTGGTGATCTGCCACACGTAGCCGAACAGCGCCGCCACGAAGATGAGCTTGAGCAGTGAGAGAATCAGTGCCGTCACGATTGTTCCTCGAGGTCGGCTCCCGGCGAGGCGGGTTCATCGTGTCGAGCGACGGACCGGCCAGCCCCGGGGGGGCTATGCATTCCGGGAACCGCCCACCAGTCTGAGCGTGAACGAAGCGTTCCCAAAGGTGATGACGCTGCCGGCCGACACGTCGACGGAACCTTCGATCTTCTCACCGTCGACGCGGGTGCCGTTCGCCGAACGGAAGTCCTGCACATGGACGCCGTTGGCGTCGCGCCACACGACGGCGTGCTGGCGACTCACGTGGGGCTGGGCGACGTGGATGTCGGTGTGGTCGCTCCGGCCCACCAGCTCCCGGTTGTGGCACAGGTCGAAGGTTCCGTACCGGCCCTCCAACGATCCCCAGGCGGGGAGCGGGCCGGGTATCACGGAGCTGGAGACGGTCAGACTGCCGGGAGAAATCGAAGGATCCTCGAGAAGGGTGATGCGCACCGGACCCTCGAGGCGCCATCCCCGTTCGACGGCTGAGTCCTCGACGGCGGCGGCCAGTTCGTTGAGAAGGCCCTCCGGCAGCGTGTCGACCAGGTCGCCCGGTGCGATTCGCACTTCGAAGGCGTTGTCGGCAGACGCCCCGATCTCCGTGGTCCGCACGGTGAGATCCGCCTCCCGCAGCAGGCGTGAGGCGAGCTCGATGGGATGGAGAGGCCCGCGGAAGACCTTTCCGGCGAGCCCTTCGACGATCCCTTCCAGGCGGCGTTCGATGTGGCGTGCGAGTTTCACGAAGGTGAGTGTATTCCCTGCGGCGGGCCAACAGGTTCTTCCTCGTGGTACGATTCCCCGCCCATTCAGCAACGTATGCGCCCGGGCGAGTGGCGGAATTGGCAGACGCGCAGGCTTCAGGTGCCTGTGAGCTCAGGCTCGTGGGGGTTCAAGTCCCCCCTCGCCCACCA